>JBBDTM010000046.1:0-40126 GCA_040904425.1 Alkalispirochaeta sp. | reverse complement strand
GCGGGGGGGCGGGGGGGGGGGCCGGGGCCGGGGCTGGGGCCGGCGGGTGCGGGGCCGGCCGAGGTGCCGCCGAGATCCTCCACCAGGTCCGGTGCAAACAAACTCGCCGTGTGGCCGTCGCTGCCGATTCCGAGAATCGCCAGGGAGAAGATGCCGTCCCGGCGCCCCACCTCGGCGATGCGCGTGCCGAAGTCGTGAACCGCCTCCAACAGCGGCAGGTCGGGGTTCACGTGCACCAGGCGGTCTTCCGGGAGGCCCAGCGCCTTCACCAAGGGGCGAATGTGGCCGTAGTTGGATCGGTCGTCCTCGGCGGCGACGTAGCGGTCGTCGGAGAGCATGAGATGCGTGGCGGGGTGCACGTGACGGGGCGGCTCCTGGGCGATGCGCCGGTAAATCTTGAGCGGGGTGGACCCGCCGGCGAGCATCACCACATGCGGGGAGATCGCGGTGCGCTCACCGAGATCGGCGCCGTCTTCCTCGGCGTGGTACTCGGGGTTTTCTCCCAGGGAACGGCGGAGTTCGTTGTAGAGGGCATCTCCCGCCTGCTGTTCGGTGGGAAACGTCCGAAACTCAACTGCCACAGCTAAGTGCCTCCTGAATCCCGGGAAAGTCGGGGCCGGAGCTCCCGTAGGGATACGTCTTTGGTGCGATGTGTTCCGCTTCGATGCGCTGCAGCGCCGGGGTGACCACGTTCCACGCCGCGGCGAGCTCTTCTTTTTGAATAAACAGGGAGCGATCGCCCCGCAGGACGTCCAGCAGCAACCGCTCGTACGCTTCCGGCAGTTCCGCCTCAAACTGCTCGTGGTAGAGCATGTTGAGGCGCACGGTGGAGGATTCCAGCGTCATCCCGGGGACCTTGTTATTCACCATCATTTCGATCGCCTCGTTCGGCTGAACGCGAATCCGCAGGCAGTTGCCCACGACGCCGGGAAACAGCGAATAGGGCAGTTCCTTAAAGCGGATAATGAGCTCCGTCTTCTGCGTATCCAGCGCCTTACCCGCACTCAGGTAAAAGGGAACTCCGTACCAGCGGGGCGTGTTCACATGGAGTCGGGTGGCCACATACGTCTCGGTGACCGAGTCCTCAGGTACGCCCTCGTCCTCGAGGTAGCCTTCATACTGGCCGGTGACGGTCTCCGCCGGATCCATGGGCGCGGTGGCGCGAAGGAGCTTGTTCTTCTCTTCCGCGATCTCCTGCGCGTTCAGTTTGATCGGCTGCTCCATGGCGGTGAGGGCCATCGTCTGCAATAGATGGTTCTGCACCACGTCGCGGATAATGCCGAAGTGATCGAAGTAACCCGCCCGGCCCTCGACACCAAACTTCTCGGAGAAAGCGATCGAAATCGACTCGATGTGATCGCGGTTCCAGATCGGTTCGAAGATGCGGTTGCCGAAACGCAGGATGAGCAGGTTCTGGATCACCTCTTTTCCGAGGTAATGATCGATGCGGTAGGTTTGCTGCTCGGTGAAGATCTCGCCCAGCGCGTGGGTGAGCTCGGCAGAACTGGCGGTGTCGCGGCCAAAGGGTTTTTCGATCACCACCCGCGACCACTCCCGCGTTTGCTCGTCGGCGAGCCCCGCCTCCCGGATCGACCGCGCCGTCTCCAGGAATACGCTGGGAGGAATCGCCATGTACATGAGCATCGAAGCGTAGGGACCGTTCAAAGATTCCAGCCGTCGCCCCAGTGCGCGAAAATCATCGGCGCTGGTGTACTGGCCGGTGTGGTAGTGGCACCGCTTGAGAAACTGGCCGACTTTAATGTCGCACTGGCTCGGTTCCGGCTCATACCGGCAGGTGAGCGTCTCCGCAACGATATCCCGGAAATCTTTATCCGACATATGGGAGCGGGCGAAGCCTACCACGTGAAAGCGCTCCGGCAGCATTCCGTTGCAGAAGAGGTTAAATAGCGCCGGAAGGAGCTTCTTTCGGGTAAGATCACCGGAGGCGCCGACAATTACGATGTTGGTGGGTTTTGTAGGAGCTGTCACTTCGCGATATAGTATTGGTCAACATGCTATATGAGCAACCCCAACTGTACGATGCCCTGTATGACCGTTTCACGGAAGATATTCCATTCTATCTAGATCTCTGCCGCCCGGGACCGGTGTGTGAGCTGGCCTGCGGCAGTGGTCGCGTGTCCGTTCCCCTGGCGGCGGCGGGACTATCCGTAACCGCCGTTGATTCCCAGCCGGAGATGGTGGAAGCCGCCGAAGAGCGCGCCCGAGCGGCGGGGGCGCTCGCCGGTACCGTGCAGTTTCGGCGTGGCGACATGCGCGAGCCCCAGGGTCAGGAAGCGTTCTCCTCGGTGATCGTGCCGCTTCACAGTCTGTCACACCTTCTTACCATTGAAGATCTGCTGCAGGCGTTATCCGCCATGCACCACAGTCTGAAACCGGGGGGAACGTTGGCGCTGGCGGTGCATAACCCCGATCCCGCCTATCTGTCCCAGCGCGGGGAAGGGCTGGAGCGGATCCACCGGGATGTGGCGGCAGTGGCGGTGTACGAGGTGGCTGACTACCGCAGCGACACGCAGCTCCTGCATTTGAAGTGGTATGTGGAGACGGCGGCGGAAACGAAGCTTTTCGCCTATGAGTTGCGGATGATCTTTCCCGAAGAGTTGCTGCTGCTGTTACGTTCCACGGGGTTTGAGATCGAGGCGCGCTACGGCTGGTACGATCGAACTCCTTTTGGGCCGGAGAGCGGCACGCAGATCGTGGTGGCTCGGCGACGGTAGCCGCCGCGCGGCCATGCGCGAACAATCGCGCGGGCCGGGTACGGTGGGCCGCGCCAGGGTGGCGCCGCCCGTTACGCTTTGGACTCCACATCGTGAGGATAGGCGCCGCCCGTTACGGATGCCCCGTTACGGCTGAAAGATCGCTGCACAGCGCCGCGCCTTCCGGTTGTACTGTTCCAACAGCTTCCACCGGACGATGGGGATTTCCTGTAGCACACCGCAGGGAATCTCGTAGAGCCGCGTGGCCTCCCGAGCGTAGTAGGTGAGGGTGTGCGGCGTGTCGTTGAGTAGCTGCGGTGCACCCACCGGCTCGTTGACACCTGCCACGTCGATGAGCTTTCCATGGCAGCGAATTTCCACCGATCCCGCGGCGATCATCAGTATTGTGTGTTGGGGGGCGATCTGCGCTCCCTTCTCGAAGGTGCGCTCCGCCATTTCATGAGCGATCATGTTTCGAATGTCTCCCGCGATGCGGTCGCCCAGGAGGTGCGTGCCCTCGAGGAAGTATTTCCGCGTCAGAAACTCGTCCATCATCTCCCCGAGTCCGCTCCGCTCAATGAAGGAACGATAGATATCTTCGGGGATCTCCAGTACGCGAATGAAACTTCCCGCCCGGTACGTACGGCGGGAGGGCTCCCCGTAGAGACAGCTCCGCTCTCCGATGATCGTACCGATGGTGAGAATGTTGCTGGCCGCGGTATCGGAGTCGAGTACTTCGACGAGGCCGTTTACCAGGAGGTAGATCGACTCCGGCCGCGTCGCTTTCTTGATGAGTATGGAACCGACGCTCACCGTTCTGGCGGGGCTGTTGGCCAGCATCGCGATGGCGTGATCCGGGGCGCCGGGGAAGTTGCGCCGGAGCAGGTCCAGGATGGTGGACTCCAGCGCTACGTAGGATGAGTTGATCAGGACGTCGGTGATTCCAAAGGCGGTGTCGGCGCCGATTTCCTTCTCGGACATCGTCAGCGGATCAGACTTGTGGCTGAGAACGATGCGATCCGACGCGTCATCGCGGAAGTCCTCGGCGACCCCGTGGATCATACCGCCGCCGATATCCAGCTTCTTCACGTCGGTGGGTGTGAGATAGTTTTTGCGAATCCGCGCCGCCAGGGCGGTACTGACTGGATTCTCCGGATCCTCCAAGGCCTGCAACTGATCGAAGGTGCAGATGTCGGCGAAGTGGCCGTACGTTCGATAGCCATGGCGCCAGAGCGCGCGAAAAAACATGATGGTGGTTTCCACCGGATGGGGTGAGTACACCGGCATCACCTCCAAGCCGTCGATCATGTTCCATTCATCGATCGTGAGATCATGCGGTACGAAGTAGCGATCGAACTGCTCCTCCGGAAAAGACATCAGCGCCGAGAGCTTCTTTCGCACCGAGGCGCGGACCATGGGAGTGGCGTAGTACGGCAGGCGATGGTCGGCGCGGACCAGGGACGTGAGCCCGGCGAAGTGGTCATCATGGGCGTGGGTGTGAAAGATCCCGTCGATCTCATTCACGCTGAGCCCCAGGGAATTGAGTGTGTGCATCACGCTGGGCCCGGCATCGATAAGATAGATCCGACCCTGAAAAACGAGGATTGCCGCCATGCACGGACGGTTAATATCCCATCCGTCTCCTTCACCGGTGTGAACGATGGAGAAGTACTCCCGTTTGATCTTGTGCTGCCCCAGGACGTAGGGGGGCCGGTACTGCTCGGCGGGCGAGAGATTGAGCGAGACCTCTTCGTAATCACCGCCGTAGGAAATGCGGTACGTGTTTGCCGCAACTCGTTCAATATCGACTCCCGGTGCGATCGCCACCGGTTGATCGCGGACCGGAACGAAATCGATCAGTTCCTCCGGGGTGCGAATCGCACCGAAGGCGAACTGTTTCTTGATGCGGAAGTACTCTTCAGCGAGTTCCCGATCGACTCCCGCCTCCAATAACTCTTCCACGCTGGTGAGGCCGTAGTTTCCCCGGAAGATGTACTCCCGCTGTGCCGCGATCTGGTCCTCGGCGCCGATGATCTGTGGCTTTGCCCCGGTGTTGTTCGGGTGGCGGGGAATAATCATGCCCTGCCGATAGAACATCTGGAGCACGAGGAATTCGGTAAGATTGGCAAAATCACCGTTTTGAATGCTCACATCGGAAAGCAGAACCGCGTTGGGGCCTGTCTCCCACCGGCGACCGTCGCGTTCAACGTTAGTGATGAACCCGCGCCGCATGAGGTGTTTTACCGTGTCCGCGGGGGCGCCGCAGACGATTCGCACGTTGGCCTCGGGTATTTCCACCCAGTAGACACCGGTCGTAACCGTTGATTTTTTTAGCACAGCAAACTCCACCCCTATCGTAGTTCACGGCGTCTGTATCTGCAAATTGGCATGTGGAAAGCTTGTAAACGATTACGTCCAGCCCACCGTCAGTTCCAGCAGGTGCTTTTCCGCCTCGTGGCGAATCGATGTAGGGAGGTAGTCAAACGTCTGCAAACGCTCCAGGAGCGTCCGTGCCTCCTGAGGGCGTTCCAAATAGCGGTACGCCGTGGCCAGGGCGTAGGTGGTGAGGTAGTCGTTGGGGTTCAGCTCGTACGCCTTGGTGAGGGTATCGTAGCTCTCCCGACCGCGTCCCGTCTCACTAAAGAGGACGCTGAGATTTCGCAAAACGCTGGCGTTGGTGGAGTTTAGGCCTCGCGCCCGCTGGAGATGGTCCTCCGCGGTGGCGTATTCCTTCCGGCGGAGATACGCGCATCCCAACGCCTCCCACGCCTCGTCGTTCTCCTCGTCGTGTTGGACGTAGTACGAGAGCGCCTGGATCGCGGAATCGTTGTGTCCGCTCTCGGTATACGCGATACCGATATTGAGCAGCGCCGAGAGATTGTCGGGATCATCCGCCAACACCTCGGTAAGGAGCTCGATCGCATCGTCAAATAGGCCCAGTCGAATCAGTTCTTCCGATTGCGCAATCTGTTCTCGTACTTCCATGCCCAGAACATACCCATTGCTTAACTGAGCGGTCAACAATTTCTCCCGTGCGCGGGTGCGCGCGGGGCTACTCCGGGTCGTCCTCATCCGGCGGGTCCGCTTCCGGTCCTCCCGTGCGCGGGCGTGCCCGGGCTCACGTTACTCCGGCGCCTGTTACCTCGGGGAAGGACGCCTGCTCTCACCTTGTCTCTCCTCCGACCGCCGCCGTATCATAAAGGGCATGGTAGCAATCCTGCTCATCGGTGACGAAATCCTCTCCGGCGGCGTTCGCGAGGAAAACCTACACTTCATGCTCACGAGTCTCACGGAGATCGGATACCAGGTGGGCGAGGTTCGTATTATCCGGGACGATGTGGCGGAGATCGCCGCCGCCTTTTGTGAACTACGTGTGCGCTACGACTATCTCTTCAGCGCCGGGGGGATCGGACCCACCCACGACGATATGACACTGCGGGGAGCCGCGGTGGCTTTCGATACCCCCGTGGAGCAGAATGAGCAGATGCTTACGTTCCTCAAGACTCGCTACGGCGAACCGTTGTCTCCCATGGTGGCTCGGATGGCAGACCTCCCGGCGGCAACCCGGGTCCACGGCTGCTCTCAGGGGCACTGGCCGGTGATCCAGTGGGACAACGTGTTTATTCTTCCCGGCCTTCCGCGGGCGTTGCAGGACAAGATGCGGCGCATCGCCGAGATGCTTCCACACCTCGATCACACATGGACGTCGATCCTGTATCTGTCCGCAGATGAGAGTGACTTCGCCGATTGGCTGGAGTCCGTCCAGAATGGGCATCGTGACGTGGCGATCGGCAGCTACCCCGTGGTGGGAGCGTACGACTACCACTCCCGGCTGGTCGTGAAGGGGGCCGACCGGGATCGCGTGGCGACGGTAGCGCAGGAACTCCGGGCGTATGTGCAGGAGCGGGGATGGCTGATTCGGGAAGAGAGTGATCTGTGATGAGCCAAGAAACGCGGGGCGGAGACGCGTCCCCGCAGGAGCTGGACGCCGTAGAGCTGGACCTCTCCACCGTGGAGGGGGCAGCTCCCTGGGATGAGAGCCGTACCGGATGCCTGCTTCACGGGTTTGGTGCCTCCGCGCAGGATTTGGTCTCTCTGGCGCCGTCCCTGGGCGGGGCGCAGCGGTGGGTGTTCCCCCACGCCCCGGTTCCGATCTCGGTGGGCGGCATGGCCTACGGTCGGGCGTGGTTTCCCCGGGAGACGGAGGAGCTGCAGCAGGCGCTGTTCGGCGGATATTTTCTCTCGCTTCGGAGGCTGGAGCCCGCGGGGCTGGCCGTGGCGGCGGGTGAGGTGCGGCGGTTGGTGGACGGCCGCAATCTGGCATGGGAGACGCTGATTCTCGGCGGATTCAGTCAGGGAGCGATGGTTGTGGCCGAGGTCTTGCGGCAGGGGCTGGAGAATCCCCGATTGCCGCTGCCGGCGGTGGTGTTGCTTTTTTCCGGGGCGCTCACTGCCCAGTCGTGGTGGGACGGGCTCAATGTCGGCGCGGGGGGCTCGCAGCGGCCCGACGGAGATGTGCCGGTGATCTTCCAAAGTCACGGAGCACAGGATCCGGTCTTGCCGATTTCTGAGGGCGAAGCGCTGCGGGATACACTCACCGCTGCGGGGTTTTCCGTGGACTGGCACCAATTCGAGGGGCGCCACGAGATCCCGGAGGGGGTAGTACGCGCCGCCGCAAGTCATACCCGACCAAATTGATCTACAATTGGTGCGGGTTACTGGATAGTTGCCGATAATCGTTGTATATTGTCGGGTATAGGCGCCTGAGGCGCCGAAAAAAAGTTTTGTTTGAGGTTAGTTATGAAAAAATTGTCTATCTTATTTCTTATCATGGCTCTCGGAGTGACGGGGATCGTTTTTGGGCAGTTCACCGAGCAGTTGAGCGATACCGCTACACTGGGTCTGAGTGGTACTGTTCCCCAGTATGTCGAGATCACCATTAACGCCAACGGAGCCGGCACAGGTCTGGATCTCACCCAGGAAGAGACTACTGCTTTTGAGGTTGCAACGGTCACGGAGAGTGGCAATACCCCTTACACTGTTTCTGCGAATTCTCCGACTGGGTTCACTCTGCAACATGAAACCGAGACCGGCTATGCGGTGACGTATACACTGTTCTATGGTGGTGTTAATGTTGAAAGTAATGTGGGGGCGGTCTCAACTGGAACGTTCGGCAGTGCTACGACCAAATCGATTACCATGACTCACGGTGCGGTAAGCACCAGTGACCCATCAGGTACCTATAGCGACACCATCACCTTTACAATCTCCGCAGATTAGTCCCGCTTACGGTCATGACGGTAGCCCGGCGAAACTTCGTCGGGCTTTTTCGCGTTAACGTGTCCCCGGGGGATGGAGTATACTCGAATTATGGCATGTAACCGAGATAATAGCTGTGTTGCCTCCCTGCCGCGCCGGTTAGGCTGGTGCGGTCGTTCCCGCCCCTTCTTCGGTGTGGTTGCCTTGCTGGCCATTTTAATGGTTCCGATGGCTCACGGGTTCCAGCTACGGCCGATGACCCAAACGATGGACGCAGCCGGTGAGCCACCGCGGACCACGTTCCAGGTTCGAAACACTACGGATGCACCGATCGCGGTGCAGATGCGCGTGACATCCCGGCGGATTGACTCATCCGGTACGGAATACAACGACGACGCCTCCGAGGAGCTTCAAATCTTCCCGTCGCAGTTGATTCTACGCCCAGGCCAGATTCAGACGGTGCGGGTGCGCTGGACGGGGGCGCCGGTCACTTCTGAAGAGCGGGCCTTCCGGGTGGTGGCGGAGCAGTTGCCGGTTAACCTGGACGGGGACAATCAGGAGAGTACCGGCATATCGATGATGCTCCGATATCGCGCGGCCCTGTATGTGCGGCCTCCCGAAGCCACCGCCGACGTGACGGTCACGGAGCTTGATGTGCAGGAGGAGGTCGTTCGGGTGCGTGTCGAAAACCGGGGGACGGCGCACCAGCTGTTAGCGGAAGGCTCGCTTCTGGTCCAATCCGGAGAGCAACAACGGCGACTCGATGCCCGGGAGATCGATGCGGTGGCTACGGTAAATCTGCTTCCCGGCAATGAGCGCTGGATTTCCATCCCGCGGGAGGTTTTTCCCGCCGCTCCTGATGAAATCTCGTTCGTTTTCCGTGAGTAATCTGGGCGCCGCGACGGTACGGTGGGTGACCGGCGTCCTCGCTGTGCTGGGAGTCGCAGTACTATCCGTGCCCCCTCTAGGCGCTCAAGATCTTTTTGAAGAGGTTTTTGGCGACGCCACAGAACAGGAGGTCGTCATTCCCGTGACGCGGGACGGCACCTACCTGGGAGAAGTTGCCGGGCGCCGGCAGGGGTCCGATATGACGTTTCGCCTCGTCGATTTTATCGCTGCGGTTGAGCAGGTGGTTGACGAGCAAACAATTGAGGACCTCCGGGGACTCCTCACCGAGGGCGAAGACACCTATGTGGACATGGACGCGCTGGGCCAGGTCGGGATCTTCACCGGATACCTGTCCGAGCGGGTGGAGCTGCAGGTCACCATCGCTCCTGAACGTCTTCGTGAACAGTTTCTGAACACCGATCGTGCGCGTTATACCCCCAACATTCAGGAGCCGGCGACGGTCTCGGGGTATCTGAATTTGCGAAGTACCGGGGCTGTTTCCACCGATACCGATCAGAACACGCTCACCGGGCAGTTTGATCCGGTCGTCAACGTTCGAGGTTGGGTCTTGGAAGGTTCCACCACAGTCTCCACAGGCGAGGATCCGTTCCAGCTCAATACGGCACGCCTCGTCTACGATATTGTAGATCGTCAACTCCGCACCCAGGCGGGTATTCTCGGGTATTCCACGGGGCGGCTCTTCGGCAAACCGGAGATCCTGGGTCTCGGTGTACATCGGGTGGAGCGGATGCGCCCTGACCGGGGATTGACGCAGAGCGGTGAAATCAGTTTCGTTGTGCCCCGCGAGGGTCGGGTGAATGTACTCGTTAATGGAAGATCTTTCCGCTCCTTCACTCTCAATGAAGGTCCTCACACAGTGGCTAACGTACCATTTGCGAGCGGCACCAACAGTTTTCAGGTTGTCCACGAGACCGACTCCGACGAGGAAAATCAAGTGCTTCTGGAGCGGGATCTGTTGTTTTCTTCTCAACTGCTCAGGCCCGGGCGTCACACGTATTCCTACGCCGCCGGTGTACTCCGCGACAACCTGGAACGTCCGTTTGCCGGCGCCCACCACCAGTATGGTCTTTTTCAGAACCTGACGCTCACTGGGGCCGCCCAGGGCACTGTTGATCGAGGAGGATTTGGAGTCGGGGTCGTGGGCACCGGTCTGTGGGGTGTCTTCGAGGTTGATTCTGCCATAACCGTTGGTCCCGGCCTCGGAGTTGCCGGCGGGGCGAGCCACACAGTTTCGCTTCTGAACGCCCAGTGGACGCCTGGATTCGAGCTGAGTGTGACGGCGCAGAATGCGAAATTCATCGATGTGGCTTCAGGACTGTCGACTGGGACCACGGTAGAAGTGGGGTTGAACTACACGCAACAGCTACCAGGAGCGGTAAACACCGGGTTAGCAGTGGCAAATCGCCAGGCGCTGGATGGTACCGGACGGTCACAGACCGAAGTGAGATTGTCGGTGTCCCACCGCTCGCAGCAGGGTTACTCGCTATCTGCGCGCATCGGGCCGACGATCACCGACGGAGACGTATCCTGGCAAGGGAGCGTCCTGGTGCGTATCTCCGGGGGTGAGCGGATCACGACCACTGCGGGATACAACGCCACGGGGGGCCCCGCAACCCTTTCAGTAGCGGGACGCCCAGAGCAAGCGCTTGGCGGAATCCAATGGAATGCCGCCTTGCGTGGTATCGACCGTACTGAAGGTACGCCTCAGGTTGCCGCCGGGACGGTGGGCTACCAGGGATACCGTTTCGGGGCGCAGGTAAATCCACAGATCCAGCGCTCGGCGGGTATAGATACTGGTAGTGCAAGGCTGGGGGGGAGTTTTTCCTCGGCGCTGGCGTTTGCCGACCGGACGGTGGCTGTTTCCCGACCGATCCGGGATTCCTTTGTTGTGTTCTCGCCCCGCTCATCGGTCGCGTCTCACAGAATCCCGATTCAGGGGGGATCTTCAGGGGCAGTTGCAGTGATTAATGGACGTCCAGCGGTAGTACCTGGAGTACCTTCATATTTGAGTACCACAATTACCCTCAGCGCCGAAAATCTTCCGGACGGATACTCGTTGGGTGAAGAAGAGTACTCTTTCCAGCCAACGTACCGGCGCGGCTACGCCGTGGAGATAGGAAGTATGGCGGCAGTATACGTAAGGGGCCGGCTAATCTCAGATAGAGGTGAGCCGATCGCCCTTCAGGCGGGGGAACTGGTGGCTACGGACGGTACATCTACCATGTTCTTTACCAATCAGGACGGTCACTTCGAGGTGACGAATCTTGTGGCAGGTGAGGAATACGAGTTGGGATTGTATGCTGACACCGACGGAAAGGTAGTTTTCGGTATTCCCGAAGACGCGGCGGGACTGTATGAACTAGATGACGTGCTATTCTTAGAGGAAGAGCAATAATGAAAACCAAGTTTCACATTATGAAGGTCTATGGTATTGCAGTGATTGTTGCTGTTCTCAGTACGCCTGCTTTGCGGGCGCAAGTAACTCTCTCCATCGATTCGCTTCAGGGAAGTGTTTCGGTGCAGAATGAGATCTCTACGGAAAACAGCGTGGAATTGCCGGTTACGATTGCCCACAACGGTGATGCCACCGATTGGTTTGTAACTGTCTCCCGGGGAGGAAGCTCGACTTTTGACCCTCGGCAAGCACGAGTCCGGGTGAAGGGTACATGGTTCACCACAGACTACAATGTTTTTACTCCCGACAACGAGATCGCCAGAGATCTCACCGGCCCAATCAGTTCCAATGAGGTTTTGTCCGGTAGCTTCTCGGCATCTGCCGAAGGACAGACACAGACCTCCTCGTTCACCGTTCGTATTCCAGCTGGACAGTATGTTCTGGCAGAAACCTACGAAGACGACGTAGACGTAACGTTGTATCGGGGATCTGTAGCTGATCCGGCCAATGCCGTGCAGGAGGAGCAGCGGGTAGTCACGATTCTGCCCGACACGTTTATTGTGGTTGAGGCTGGAGTCGTGCCACCTGGTGGTACGCCCGGCTCACGAACTGAGTCGTATGAAATGGATTTTGGGGAACTGACGCCAGGAGATTCCAGATCCGCCGATCTGATCTTTCGTGCGAATACCTCCTATGAGGTGGCCGTGTCAAGCCGGCATGATGGAGAGATGTTTCTGTATCCCAATGATGCACCGGATTCAACTCCCGACCTCGAGGCCGCCCCCATTCCTTACGAATTCATTTACGACGGAAAATCATCGGCTATTCCGCGTAATAACCTGGAAAAAGTGAATAAAGTCACGGATCCTTCGTTTCCTTATGAGCGGCGTACGATTGAGGTTGTTATTGGCGACTTCGCCGACCTGCGGGCAGGTACGTATCGGGACGTAATTTCCCTTACGGTTTCGGCGTTCTGAGCAGACGCCCTATGCTCCCTATGCTGACCGAGCGAGTAAGGCCGCCAGGCGCCTCGTAACAGCCGGCCCCGTTACTAACCCCGCGTAGCGAGCCGGTGCGGCTGTGCCAACGTGAGGGCGGCGCGTTTCTCGTAGTAGGCGGCTTCATTCACGAAGACCGGGACCGCCCCCGCCGGGCCGTCGTAGGTGGTAACGGAGCCGTCGAAGCCGAGATACAGCGGGTCTCCCGGCTGCAACGGTTCGAAATCCCGGTCCTGCCGCAGGGGATGGATCATACCGGCGATCGAACCGTCCGGGGCCCGGGGAAAGTCGGAGTCCCCAATGTAGCGGTAGACCGTAATCTCGTCGGGGATCTCCAGCTCTTCGTCGTGGTTCCATCGATCGAGGCCGCGGAGCACGCTGTTAATGATCCGTTCGGTAGAAATGAGAATATCCGCCCGGACGACGCCCTGCGGCACGGGACCCACCTCGATCTCGATGCCGTGGGGCAAAATCTCCGCCACGTACGGGTGGTCGCCGCCGCGGTGAGCGCTCCCGGGGCCGCCACCGGCGACCGGGTGCGAACCGGAGGCAGGGTGTGGGCCCGATGCCCGGTCATTTGCGGCGTCGGACTCCGTCTGCGGCGCGCCGCCATAAGCCATGATTCGTACTTCCGGCAGTTCCCGCTGGACGAGGGCCGCCACGATGCGAGCCAGCAGTTCATCCTCCCGAATGATCACCGTCGGACCGAGGTTGGCGGTAGTAGTGTGGAGATCGATGAGGAACTGGCACGCGGGATCAGCACTTCCCTTGGGACCGAGGAGCGTGTTGAGTACCTGGGCGCGTTGTCGCTCGTAGCCGGACCGGTGCGGATCCGACAGGTCTTCCGTTGCAAAACACCGGTTGAGATCGAAGTCGACATAGCGACGATTGTGCTCTACCGCCCGGGGATTGCCCAACAGCGTCTCCAGTTGAAACGAACGGGGCAGGTACGGGATGGGAAGTCCCGCTTCCTCGACGATCGAGCCCAGGCGCCGCCTGACTATTGCGGTGACGCCGGTCCGTTCGTTGCCATGTGTGCCGCCGATGAGTGCCGCGTGGCGCACGACGGTGTCGTTGAGACGGGGATGGTTGCTGCGTTTCATCGTGCATCCTCTTCCGCCGAGGGACGTTTCCCCAAAGTTACGGCGAGCCCGGCGCCTGCGGCCACGGCCACCGCATCCGCCAGTGCGCTCTGCCAGGAGGAGATCGCTGGCCAGATTCCCACGATCGAGCCGGTGACGAGGCCGAGAATCACCCAGTACGTGGCGGCGTGAAAGCGGCGAAGCAACAGACTCATCACCTTGCTTGCCGCCACAAGGCCCACGGCGGCACCCACGATCAGCACCGCCAGCACCGGCACGTTGCCGCTGCGCACCGCCTGCAAAAAGGTGGCGTACATGCCGATTACCAGCAGTACAAAGGATCCACTCACGCCGGGAATAATCATGGTAGCCGTGGCTACGGCTCCGGCAAAGAAGAGGGGAACCACGGTGGTAACATCCACCTCCGTAATCGCGGTACTCATCGGGGGATTACCCACGACCGCCTGCACCACAAGGATCGCCAAGGCAGCAAGGAACAGGGCGATATGGTGCGGGCGGAGGGGATGCTCCCGGACCTGCGCCGCGACAAAGGGAATGCTGCCGGCGATGAGCCCGACAAACACGAAGAAGGTTTGTTCCGGGGCGCGCTCGAGGCCCAGTTCAATGACCCAGGCGAAGGCGGCGATTCCGATGAGCGCTCCCACCAGCACCGGGGCCACAATCAGTAAGTGCCGCCGCCAGCGGGGCGAAAAAAAGTCGCCGATCGCCTCCACCAGGCGGTCATAAATCCCGGTAACCACGGCGATCGTACCGCCACTGACGCCGGGAACGGTGTTCGCGGCTCCGATTGCCGTTCCCTTGGCGAGATGACTCATCGCCTGAGCCCATTGCGAAGAGGTGTGCATGGTCCAGAGCTTACACGATCACCGTATACCCGGCTACACTGCACACAAAACCTGATTGAAATAGTAATAAATTACACGTAGTTTTTATTGATTAACCATTCCTGTTTTAACGTGACCCGCGTTGCAAAAAGAAGGAAGCCCATGTATACTACCCCCAACAAATCCCACACAGGGCTATACCATGAATCACATACCAAGTCAGTGCAAAGTTGTCACCCAACCGGGCATTGTAACCGCTTTGCATGGGACAGAAGCCGATATTGAGATCGTTCAGCACAGTGCATGCTCCTCTTGCAAGATTCGCGGAGTTTGCGCGCCCAGCGAGAGCAGTACCAAGACGATCCGCGTACCCAACCATGGCGGCCTCGCGCCGGGCACCCGCGTCGATATTGACATGCAGGAGCGCTACGGCTGGATGGGGGTGCTCTTTGCCTTTGTCGTGCCGCTGGTGCTGGTAGTGGGCGTTCTCTTTTCTCTCTCCGGGCCGTTGGGTAGTGAAGAGATGGCCGGCCTCGCCGGGCTGGCATCATTATTGCCGTACTACGGACTGCTCTACCTCACACGTCATATTTTCGCCGGCATCATTCGGTTCGATGTACATCCGGCAGCTTTTCACAAGGAAGGTGTACAGTGACCCAGACTATATTATTCTCGGTGCTCGTCCTGGGCGCCGTGGCGGCGGCCTTTGCCACAATTCTGTATATCGTGGCGCAACGGTTCGCGGTGGAAGAAGATCCCCGCGTGAGCGAGGTGGTGGATATACTCCCCGGCATTAACTGCGGGGCGTGCGGGTTTCCCGGATGTGCCCAAATGGCGGAAGCGCTGGTTGAGGCCGCCGACGGGGGCGAAATCTCCCACCTCCATTGTCCCCCTGGAGGGCAGGAGACGATGACCCGCATCGGTGAGTTCTTCGGTCTTGAAGTCGGTGGTGCTAAGGAGACGGTGGCGGTGCTTCGTTGCGGCGGAACGTGCGAAAAGGCCCCCGCAAAATCCGCGTACGACGGTCCGAAGAGCTGCGCCATCGCGCACAGTACGTATGCCGGTGAGAGTGGGTGCGCCTTTGGTTGTCTCCTGCACGGCGACTGCGAAGTCGCCTGCCCCTTTGATGCCATTTCCATGAATCCGGAAACCGGCCTTCCCGAAGTCGACCAGGAAAAATGCACCAGTTGCGGCGCGTGCGTTACGGCATGTCCGCGGAATCTCTTCGAGATTCGACCGGTGGGGCGTCGCAGTCGGCGGGTGTGGGTCAACTGCCGCAACACCGAACCGGCGGTGGCAGCCAAGAAGAACTGTTCCGTGGCGTGCATCGGCTGCGGTCTGTGCAAGAAGACCTGTGACGACATCGTCCAGGCGATTACGATCGAGAACAACCTGGCATACATCGACCACGACAAGTGTATTTCCTGCGGCAAATGCGTCTCCGTGTGTCCTACCAACGCCATCGCCGCCACCTTCGAGCCGCCGCCCAAGCCCAAACCCAAGAAGAAGGAGACGGAACCCGCCGCCGGCTGAGCGGTGCGGGAGCGCAGCATATGCAACAGAAAAAGACGTTTGCCATCGGCGGTATTCATCCGCCGGAAAACAAGCTCACCGCCGACAAGGCGATTGTAGACGTGGCGCCACCGAAGCAGGTGGCGATCCCCGTCTCTCAGCACATCGGAAAGCCCGCGGAGATCGTGGTGGAGCGAGGAACCGAGGTAAAGGTGGGAACGCTGCTGGCCAAGGCCGCGGGATTCATCTCCGCTCCGGTTCACTCCAGCGTCTCCGGTAAGGTGAAAAAGATCGACACGGTGGTGGATGCCCAGGGGTATCGCCGGCAAGCGGTACTCATCACCGTTGACGGTGATGAGTGGGAAGAGGAGATCGACGCCGGTCCGAAGCTGATTTCTACCATCGACTACGATGCCGCCACGATCGTGCAGCGCATCGCGGAGGGGGGAATCGTGGGAGCCGGAGGAGCCACCTTTCCCACGGCGGTGAAGTTCTCGATTCCCGAGGGCAAGAGCGTCGACACGCTCTTAATCAACGGCGTGGAATGCGAGCCGTACCTTACTGCCGACCACCGGCTGATGCTGGAGAACGCCGACGAGCTCATCGTGGGAACGCGCGTTCTCATGAAGGCGATCAGCGTGAACCACGCCTGGATCGGAATCGAGGGCAATAAGCCCGACGCTATCGAGCACCTTGCCGCGCGCCTCTCCGAGCTGAGCACCGCCGGGGAGATTCCCGAGGGTACCATCGACGTTCTGCCCCTGCAGGTGAAGTACCCGCAAGGCGGGGAAAAGCAGCTCATACAGGCCGCCACCGGGAGGGAAGTACCCAGCGGTAAACTTCCCCTGGACGTGGGGTGTGTCGTAAGCAATGTGAGCACCGCCATCGCGGTGTATTACGCAGTCTTGAAGAAGCGTCCCTTTATTGAGCGGATCGTCACCGTCACCGGGAAGGAGCTGGTTGCCCGCGGGGGTGGTGGAAACTATCGCGTGCGCATCGGCACGCCGGTGAGCACGCTAGTGGAAGCCGCCGGTGGCATGCCGGAAGACACCGCCAAAGTGGTTATGGGAGGCCCCATGACCGGCAAGGCGATTACCAGTTTTGATGTGCCCATCACCAAGGGGTCCGGGGGAATCATCTTTATGAGCGCCGCCGATGCCCGACGGAACATCGTGAGCAACTGCATCCGCTGCTCCCGGTGTGTCTCGGCGTGCCCCATGGGACTGGAGCCGTACCTTCTGGAGAAACTGGCCCAGGCGGAGAAGTGGGAAGATGCTGAGCGGGAAGGCATCATGGACTGTATCGAATGCGGAAGCTGCAACTTTGCGTGTCCTTCCAACCGGCCGATCCTCGACTGGATTCGGCTCGGTAAGGCAGAAGTTGGAGCGCTCCGGCGTAGCCGGGCCACCGCCCGGGCGGGAAAGTGAGCTGATATGAGTACACAAGCAACCGACCACTCCCTGGTCGTGGCCCTGCCACCGCACGAGCGAAGCGAGGTCTCCGTATCTCGCATCATGTGGACGGTGGCCCTGGCCCTGATACCCACCACTCTGGTGGGAGTATGGTTCTACGGAATTCGTGCCGCCGTGGTGACCCTGGTCGCCGTGGGAGCGAGCGTGGCCGTGGAGCACTTCGTCGTGCGGTACATGTTTCGCCGCGACACCACTACCGTCACCGACGGCTCCGCTGTGGTCACCGGTATGTTGCTGGCGTTTAACGTGCCGGCCAGTGTCCCGCTGTGGCAAATCATCGCAGGCGCGATCGTGGCGATCGGCGTGGGAAAGATGGCGTTCGGCGGTATCGGAAACAACCCCTTCAACCCGGCGTTGGTGGGTCGCGCGTTCATGCTGATTTCCTTTCCGGTGGACATGACCACCTGGCCCGTTCCCGGAAGCCAGGGGTTCCTGGCCTGGAACCTGGATGCGGTCACCGCGGCAACCCCGCTGGGGCTCGTTAAGGAGGCCGGTAGCGGCGGATTGAGCGCCGTGGCGGCAGATTTGCCCTCTTACGGCAGCCTCTTCCTGGGCAACATCGGCGGATGTATCGGTGAGGCCGGCGCCCTGGCGGTGATTCTGGGCGGGCTGTTTTTGGTGTGGAAGGGCTATATCGCCTGGCAGGTGCCGGTGGCGTTTCTGGCCGCCCTGGGTGCGGTAACCGGTATCGCCTGGGCGATTGATCCGTCTACCTACGTGGATCCGCTCTACCATATTCTCGCAGGGGGCGCGATGCTGGGAGCGGTCTTCATGGTAACCGATATGACCACCAGTCCCATGTCGCTCACCGGTCGGCTGGTATTTGCCGCGGGGGCGGGGGTGCTCACCGGGCTGATCCGGCTCTTCGGAGGATTTCCGGAAGGGGTGAGTTATTCGATCCTGATCATGAACTCCCTCGTTCCTGTGATCGACCGCCACATCAAGCCGCGAAAGTACGGCTACGGCAACGTCTCGGGAGGTGCCGCGTGAAAAAGCTGGAATCGACCCTGCCCAATATGTTTCTGGTGCTTACGGTGATCGCCCTCGTTTCCGCGGCGGCCCTGGGCTTCACCTACGCCCAAACCAAGCCGATCCTCGATGAGCAGGCGCGGCAACGGGAGATCCAGGCGGTGGCCGACGTCGTGCCGGAGTTTGACAACAATCCCACTGAAGAGTCTGTGGTACCGGCGGAATTTCCTGACATGGAGATCTATCCCGCTACGCGCCAGGGAAACCGAGTGGGAACCGCGGTCAGAACGTACTCCTCCAACGCCTACGGCGGCGATCTGCGGGTCATGGTAGGTTTCGACCAGGACGGTGCGATTACCGGTACCACGATTCTCCAACATTCCGAGACTCCCGGATTGGGCGCCAAACTCACCGAGGTGTCTTTTCAAGAGCAATTTCTGAACCTCCGGCCGCAATCGGGAGCGTTGGCGGTTACGAAAGACGGCGGCCGGGTGGACTCCCTGACTGCTGCAACGATCAGTTCCCGAGCGTTTGTGGAAGCGGTGAACCGAGCCTGGGAGGCGGTGGAATTCGTCCAGGAATCGGCCCCGAGCGAGGAGACGACCCAATGAGTACGATGACATTGAGAAACGAGTTTCTGAAAGGGTTCTTCAAGGAGAATCCCATTTTTGTCCTGTTGCTGGGTATGTGTCCGACACTGGCGGTAACTACCAGTGTGATCAACGGACTCGGTATGGGGTTGGCCACGGCGACGGTCATGCTGGGAAGCAATACGGTTGTATCCCTGATTAAAGATCTCGTTCCGGAGAAAGTACGCATACCCGCGTTTATCGTGATTATCGCCAGCTTCGTGACGATTATCGATCTCACCATGGCGGCGTTCGTACCAACGCTCCACGCTGAGTTGGGGCTGTTTATTCCGCTCATCGTCGTAAACTGCATCATCTTGGGACGGGCCGAAGCGTTTGCCAGTAAGAACACCTTCGGCCGCTCGGTGGTGGATGGGCTCAGCATGGGGTTGGGATTCGCCTTTGCCCTGACCTTGCTTGGAGCCACCCGGGAAATCCTCGGCGCCGGGGAGTTCTTCGGCCTGGCAATTCCCTGGCTCAGTGACAATCCGATGCTGCTGTTTATCATGCCTCCCGGAGCGTTCATTGCGTTGGGATTTCTCACGGCGGTGGTGAATACGCTGCGGGACAAGGCTGAGACCGCCGCCGCACGCCGCAAGGCGGCGCGGGCGGTGACGGCCAACGCAGCCTTTGTGGCCGCAGCAAACGCGTCCTTTGTGGCCGCAGCAAACGCGTCCCATACCGGCGGCGGTGGCGAAACCACCACAGGAGCGTAACCGATGGAATATCTCGTAATCATTATCGCCGCGGCCCTGGTCAACAATATCGTCCTCGCTCAGTTCCTCGGCATTTGCCCGTTTCTGGGCGTCAGCGGGAAGCTATCAACCGCCGTCGGCATGGGAGCGGCGGTCATCTTTGTGATGACCCTGGCCACGATCGCCACCCATCTGATTCAGAACCTGATCCTGGTTCCGCTGAGTCTCACCTTCCTGCAGACGGTGGCGTTCATTCTGGTTATCGCTTCGCTGGTGCAGCTGGTGGAGATCGTGCTCAAGAAAGTCAGCCCGGCGCTCTATCAGGCGCTGGGGGTGTTTCTGCCGCTGATTACCACCAACTGTGCGATTCTCGGTGTCGCGCTGCTGGTGGTGGGCCGCGCCTACAACCTCGGCGAGGGGGTGTTTTTCGCAATCGGGAGTAGCTTGGGCTTCATACTGGCCCTGTACATATTTGCCGGCATTCGGGAGAAGATGGATCTGGTGGATGTGCCGAAAGCGATGAAGGGCGCGCCGATCGCGCTGGTAACCGCGGGCCTCCTGGCGCTGGCGTTCGGGGGATTCGCGGGGTTGGTATAGACGGCTGTATCCACAAAGTTGTTGCAGATCTGATCAGCAACAGGATTATGTATACAGCGCTACCGGGCGCGTACTGCGGCGATAAACTGCTCGTAGAGCGGCGTCGTGGCACACGCCACACTGCCGCTTTGTAGTGTCAACGGCGAACCGTCGGCGGCGGTAATCCGGACCCCCGCCTCCTCGGCGATGAGCCCGGCCGCGGCGTAGTCCCACGCTCCCAGTTCATACTCGAAATATGCGTCGTACCGCCCAGCGGCGGTCCAGCAGATGTCCAGTACGGCGCTCCCGCTGCGGCGCAGGCCGTGGATCTTCTTCTGAAACAGAGTACGGATCGCTCCGAGCGTTTGTTCCATCATCGCTCCGCGGTCGTAGTAGAACCCGGTGCAGACGATGGCGTCTTTCAGTGCCGAGGTTTCGGCGGCGCGAATCGCCGTGCCGTTGAGTGTAGCTCCCTGCCCGCGAATCGCGGTGAACAGCTCGTCCCGTTCGGGATCGAGACACGCTGCCGCCATGACCGTGCCGCGATACGCGTAGCCCACTGCTACGCCGTAATGGGGTATGCCGTGGATAAAATTCACCGTGCCGTCGATGGGATCGATCACCCACAGGTGTTCCGCGGAATGGTTTTGCCCCGCGACGTTCTCCTCGCCTAAGAACGAATGCTCCGGATACGCGTCGGCGAGGAAATGTGTAATTGCAGTTTCGGATTCGTTATCCGCGTGAGTAACGGGATTCCAGTCTCCGTCAACGTTTTTGAGCGTGGCGTGGTCCGGGGTAACGCGACCGAAGTGGCGTCGGTCGGTCTCACCGCCTATCCGGGCGGCGCGAATCGCGTCGGCCAGGATGAGGCGGAGATCCGAAAGCGAGGGCTCCTGCGCGTGCTGGTGCGTCCGGTGGTGATCTGAAGTCAACTCTGCCCGACCAGCGCTTTGATATACTGCAGGCGCTCAAACGTATCCGGTCGATCGCTGCGCTTCTGACTCATCTTGCCGCGGAACTGATCGATTGTGGCGAAGCTATGGGCATCCATCCACTGCTCCACTGAGGATCGCAACACGCCCAGATGCTCGAGTCCGTTCTGGTAAAGCGCGGAGCAAACCTGTACCGTCTGGGCCCCCGCCAGGAGCGCTTTTACCGCGTCTTCGCCGCGGTGGACGCCTCCGGAAGCAGCCAATTCCGCCTGGGTCTTGCCGTAGATCATCGTGATCCATCGCAGCGGAAAGGTGAGATCGGCGGTAGTGCTGAACGGTGAGGCGCTGCGCAGCGACATCGCGTCGATGTCGATATCCAGCGGATAGAACCGGTTAAAGAGCACCACAGCGGTGGCGCCCGCCCAGCGGAGGCGATCCACCATGGCGGGAATCGAGGAAAAGTAGTAGCCGATCTTTACCGAAATCGGAATCGACACGCGGCGACGCACGGCTTCCACCGTCTTCACGTAAAACTCGCTGATCGCCGCTTCGTCATCGCGGTAGTCGTACGGCATGAGAGAGATGTTGAGCTCCAGCGCATCGGCGCCGGCGGCCTCCAAAATGGCCACATGCTCTTCCCACCAGTTGTGACTGACGGCGTTAATGCTGGCGATCACGGGAATCTTTACCGCTTTCTTCGCACCGCGGATGAGATCGGTATATCGCTTGAGACCGGCGTCGGTCTGAACCTCCCGAATGTAATCTGCGGCTTCGGTGTGCTCGGTACCACCGGAATCGGCATCGATCTCGGCCTGGATCTCTTCTTCAAAGAGCGACTTGAGCACGACGGCTCCCGCTCCTGCGGACTCGCACGCTTCAACCTTGTCTATAGAATCGGTAAGGCTGGAGCTGGAGACGATGAAGGGATTGGCCAGCTCGAGCCCCATGTACCGTACGCGCATATCTGCCATGTGAATTCCTTCTGGGGTATGGATTTGCCCATGGTAGTCGGGATAGGCTGAGCTGTCAATTCAGTTCAGTGCCGGTTGATGCCGGTCGATCGCGCGCCCTTGGCGCTGTGTTCCATGGTTGTTATACTATATAAGAAATTTATGAGAAAAAGTGCCGCTGGATTTCACGGAAGTGATTGGGCGGTCGTGAACACGCGCGCGATAGACAGGAGTAGAAGAGATGAGTGAAGAGATCGAAGATGTAATCATTGTAGGATCGGGCCCGGCGGCGCACACGGCGGCAGTCTATGCAGCCCGCGCAGACCTGAATCCCTTACTGTTTGAAGGATTCATGGCGGGGGGAGTGGCCGCCGGCGGCCAGCTGACTACTACCACCGACGTTGAAAACTATCCCGGTTTTCCCGACGGCATCATGGGCCCGGAGCTGATGGACGAGATGCGCAAGCAGAGTACCCGTCTGGGAACGCGCATAAAGACGGAAACGGTGGACGCGATCGATATGTCCCAGCGCCCCTTTGTGGTGAAGGTAGGCTCAAAGGAGTTTCGATCCAAGACGGTGATCGTTGCCACGGGAGCCACGGCGCGTCGGTTGGGCCTTCCCGGAGAGGAAGACTACTGGCAGCGCGGAATGAGCGCCTGTGCGGTGTGTGACGGAGCCCTTCCGATCTTCCGCGACAAGCCCCTGGTGGTTATTGGTGGTGGCGACTCGGCCTGTGAAGAGGCTAGTTACCTGGCGAAGTTCGGCTCCAGCGTGACAATGCTGGTGCGCCGCGACGAGCTGCGCGCCTCCAAGGCGATGCAGAAGCGGGTGTTCGAGAACGACAAGATTCACATCATGTGGCACACCAACGCCACGGAGGTTCTGGGGGACGGCAAGCTCATTTCCCAGGTTAAGGTGCGCAACAACCAGACCGGTGAAGAGAGCGTACTGGATGCGGGGGGGCTCTTCTACGCGATCGGACACAAGCCCAATACCGAGTTTCTCGATGGTCAGGTGGAAGCGGACGAGACCGGATACCTGATTACCCACGGAAAGTCCACCGCCACCAACGTCCCGGGAGTGTTTGCCGCCGGAGACGTGCAGGACAAGACGTACCGCCAGGCGGTAACGGCGGCGGGCACCGGCTGTATGGCCGCGCTGGAGGCGGAGAAGTTCATCGTTGACGGGGACTGATCACCCGCGATGCCCGTGTGCCGCCGTATCAGCGGGCCACCGGCGGCCGGCGCGGGTGCGGCCGCCGGCATCAGCGGCTCACAGGTAGCGCTTGGGTTCCTCTTCCGTGATCCCCGCCGTCAGTTCGATGTAGGGCTTGGCGGGGCTCATGTTGAGTTTAGGAAACAGCACTTCCTCGATCTGGAAGAAGCCGACCGATTGCGACATTTCGATGTCGATGCGGATCGGCTTTTCTTCACCCCGGCCGATCGTAATCCGTTCCACCGCGGATGAAGAGTATTTGTGAATATCGCCCACGCGGGCCTCGGTGTTCAGCAGCATCGGGATGCGGGCACGACCCTTCTCCATGTCACAGCCGTCGGCGATGAGAATCAATCCGGCTTCCAGAGAGTAGACTTTGATCATCGCCATATGGCCGACGATCGCCTCCAATACCAGGGAACGGACGATAATCTGCCGAGTAACGTCGGCGGGGTAGAACTCCGCCAGGTAGCGCTCGATAATCGGCTGTGCCAATTGCGCCGAGTAATTCTCATGGTTCTGGCGCGTCATGCTCATTCCGACATCGTGCAGTAGGCCCGCCATAAAGATCGCCAGCACACTGTCCTCAAATGTTCCGATTTCTTCCGACTCAAGACTCATGGGGATGTCCGCCTCCTGCAGGAGGTTGGCGAACTTGAGCGCGTTCTTCACGACTTTACGCATGTGCACCGGGCCGTGATCGTTATATCCGAGGCGCTTAATGCTGACCACGTTGGCATAGTCCTGGAGCGCCTTAATTTCCTCATCGTGAAGCATACGGTCCACGATCTCGGTGAGGCCGGTGGGCACCAGTTGCAGGAGCCTGCGGTCGAGACTGGCCTCTTTCGGTGATTTTTCAAAACTCATAGTACAGATTCGATTGTACACTCCGATTCTGTGCCGATACAATGCATATGGCTATGAGCTCCTCCATTCCATCCGATCTTGTTCCCGTTCTTCGCAAACGCAGTCTCGCCGTGGGTTCCGGCAAGGGCGGCGTCGGTAAGTCGACCACCGCGCTCAATGTGGCCCTCCTGCTGGCGCGACAGGGATTGCGCACGGGGCTTGTCGATCTTGACCCGCTGAGCAACGTGGCGGTAATTCTCGATATACCGGATGATCGCCTGCAGTCGGTGGAGCGAGATCCCGACGCGCGGCAAACGTTCAACTCATTTGTGCTCCCTTACAGCGACGGACTGGACCTCGTGTTCCCGCACGCCGGAGGGCGGGAGGATGGGAGTCGTCGCAAGCTGCGTCTGTTTCAGCGGTTCGCCCCGCAGCTGGTAGAACGCTATGACGCGATGATCTTTGATCTGCCCGCCGGTATTAGCGCCGACGAGAATTTGGGGTTTCTTCCGTACGTGGGGGCGATGCTCCTGGTGACCAACGCTGAGCCCACATCTCACGTATCCGCGGGCGGGTATTTGCGCAGCGTCTTTGAGGTGCGACCCAAGATGCCGGTGCTGGTATGGCACAACCGGTACCGTCCGGCGGGGGAGAGTGGCTTCAATCCGCGGGCGGTGGCGGCCAACTATAACAAGTATGTGGATACAGAGCTTCAGATCACTCGGGACGAGACGAAACAGATGCGGGATGTCGCCTTTGTTCCTCCCGATCCGGCGCTCAACCTCCTGCAGACCGAGTTGGACCCCACCGTCACGATCTACTCCAAGATTTCCGAGACGTTGACGTTGGTGTTGGACCAGCTCGTCCGCACGATGGCAGGAAGTGTTCCCGCTGCGGCGCGAAGTCGCGACCTGATCGCATACTACCTGATTCATAACCACGATTACTCCGATCCGAAGCAGTATGTGGATGACGTCGATGCGTTTCTCGTTGGTGTCGCCGGGATCGGCGACGATGACCGCGTGCGAGAGTTGTGGAAGAAACTGGAGCGGTCCCAGGGGCATGCGATGCTCTCCGCCAAACAAGCGGAGATGGTCCAGCGGATCGTTACTCAGCTCAAAGATGACGAACTGGTGAGCGAGCTGGTCCGGGTACTACGGATTCTGGACGAGGCCCTGGAGGCGCTCGCCGGCAGTTCCCGGGGATTTCTGCAGCGGAACAGCCTGGACCATCACCGAATTGTCCGGGGTGCGGTTCCCAGAGTGCTGACGCTCCTGGCGGCGGAGTTCGACCAGAACCGGGACGGCCCGTCCAAACCCCCACGGTTACCGGTATTCGCGCGGCACGCCGCAGCCACGGCCCTGTTCCTGATCGCCGCCGACAAGGAGCTTGCCGACGACGAAACCTCCGAGCTGCTGCGTCGGCTCGTTCCGTCCCGGGTACACGGCCGGGGCAATCGGCGCCGCGATCGCTACCAGCAGATTCTGCGCGTGCTCAGCCGGGATGACGAGTACCACCGCCTCTTCTTTCAGGTGGTGCGGACGGTGTTTCCCGGGATTACGCGCCGCATCTCGTCGCTGAACGAGTCATTCTCGCTGCGGCCGCTCATGCTGCGGGACGCAACCGGGAACGTGAACGCCTCAGCCTACGTGAAGCTCACCACGCATCTCGTCCATGATGTGGTAAACGCGGGACTGGGGGTTTCCATCAGCGCCACCTACAACGCCGCCAGCCAGGCGATCCGGTCCGGGGTGGAGGAGATCGTCCGCGACCGTCGGTGGCGCCCGTAGGAGGGCCGTCGATGGCGCCGGTACCGGTTCCGTCGGCGCACTGCGGCTGGATCGCCCTCGCGCCGGTGCGGATGGTCGAGCGCTAGGGGCCGATTCCAATGGGTTGAGCTCAGTCGCGGAAGGTGAGACCGAGCTCGATGTCGTCACCCCGGGGTGTTTCCGTGTAGAACCCCGCCACGTGACCGGTAAGGGCCGTCACGATGTCCCGCGAGAGGGGTTCGGATAGTATCGGGTCCCGGGGAGTACCGGGGCGATGAAACCGGATACTCACCGACGAATCCCGCGATCCGTGGGAAGTGACCGTGAGGCTTATCGATTCCGGTTCACAGGAGCTCCCGGCAACTACCATTTCCGTGAGAATGATCGCCACCGGAACGGCAGTCTCGACCGAAATCGAAATGTTTGGAATTGGTGCCTGAACGGCTACGGCGCAGCAGTCGCTGGTTATGCTGGCCGCCTCCCCGAACAGTTCCTCCAGTAGGCGAGATAGCGAAACGCGAAAGCTCCGGTCCGTACGATTCACCGAGGAGAAGGCGGCCCCCATCGCCATGACCCGAGTGTTGAGCTGATTGAGAGCGTCCTCCGCGGTGGTGTGATCGTTCTGCCGCAACTGGAGAAATATCAGGCTGTTCACCAATTGCAGATTGTTTCGAACACGGTGGTCCAGTTCGTGGTTCAGATCCTGTTCGTGGGCAATTCCCTGGATGAGGTGATTCATGAGATAGCGGGTGGAGAAGGTGAGAAGCGGGCGCTGCGAGGGGATGAGTATCTGCGTATAGATGTCGCCATCACGGGATGGAGCCGTCGAACGACCGTCTAACATACTGTTCCTCTTACAGCGTAACGCCCCACCGCGCAATTTGCACGGGGTTGGAGCCCACCGGAATGGGGGCGTGCTGTCAGAACACGTAGGACACGGCGGTTGTGATCGCGCCCGCCTCCTGTTCGGTGTTTACTATCCCATATAGCGAGAGGCTAAGACCGGTGGACGGGATCCATGTGAAGCCGGCAGCCGCGTCCAGCGTCTCGGCCTCTGTGCTTGTGAGTCCACGGAGAAACAGCGAGAACAAGCGGCTCGGCGACCAGGTCACCCCCGGGAAGAGCTCCACCACATCACCGGCGGTTCCCCACAACGCCTCGGTCCGCGCGGACCAGTTTCCGTAGCGGTTGGTGACGCCGTTGTAGAGTACTCCCCCGCTGACGAAACCCTCCCGGGAGGCGGAACTCCAGGATGCCCCCGTATACCAGTCCAGCACCAGGTTCCCCTGAAACGTGACGTACGGGCGGTGGTCGTCGCTCGTTCCGCGGTACAGGTAGCCCACCTCGCTCTTTATCCCGGCGATCTGTCCCTGCATCCGTCCCCCGGCGCCGATCTCAGAGGCGGGGCGGGGAGCCGCCGTGGTCAGATCAGTCGAGGGACCGCTGTCGAGAAGCCTGTTCATCGGTACGAGGAGAACCGGTTCTACAAAGGAGAAACGCCCCACTGGAAGATATGCGGAGATCAACCACAGTGTCTCATCCCGGAGGGTGTCGGCCGTGAGATCCACGTGATTCGGGCCGACCCCATTCAGCACGTCCCCGGCGTTGTAAAGCACGCCGTCCCCCCAGGTGAGCCGGGTCCGCCCCGCGGTATAGCGCATCGTGTAGCGTTCACCGGCGGTCATACGCCAACGTACCTCCGCCCGCGGAACATCCACGATCGTCATCGCTGTGCCGTCCTCCCGGTGTGCCAGCGTAGATCGAAGTTGAAACCAACTGCGTACGTCACGGCTCCCGGTATTTTTCAGGTCCAGTTGGACGGTGGCGGAGGCTCCTGCGGCGATGTCCTCCCCCGGCGATATGTCTTTCGCATAGACAAGAGAATTGTAGATGTCCAGGGATACTTCGGAGTGTACTTCCGCTCCGGCCGGGACGGGCGCCCCCGCAAGCAGGATGACACATACCAGCACCGTCACCGGCACCGTTGCCACTCCTAGTCCCGGCCTCCGGGGTGGCACGCTCCCGGACGGTGCGCGCCGGGACGTTTCGTTCCGGGGCGTCGGGATCTCCGGAATTACCATGACAGTTCCTCCAGGCTGAAGATCGAGTCGTCCACCGATACCCCGATTTCGAGCGCTTCGATTCGGACGGTGGTGGAGCTGTTGCGTTTGAGCTCGTCGGAGATCACCTGCTGCATGGGGACAGGGACTCCGTCGATTATCTCAATCCGGGAGGCGGACACCGTCTTGAGATGGCGCCCGCTCAAGGCGTACTGTTCCGTCCGGCGCGCAACGAAGTGCTCAGCATCAATCCACACCGTTTGTCGCGGGTAGGGCACGTTGCGGCGGCGCGCCTCCAACTGCACGCGATACGTGGGGTGGCCGTCGATTTCCTCTTCTTCGTCAAATGACACGTCGTACGTGTCCAGCAGGGTCTTGCCACCGGTGAGATCCTCGTAGGAGACGTCGGAACCGAGCATCGACTCGCGGAGTGCCGCGCCCTGTAGGCGCACAAGCTCGGCGGCATCGGGATAGTAGAGATAGATCTCATCTTCCGTTCGCAGTACCTTCTGGCCCCGCTCGCCGGGGCTGGTGAATTCGATGAGCGCCTCTTCCGCCCCACGGCTGTAGGCGATCATCGTGCTTTGCCGCTCGCCGAAACGGTCGCTCACGGTCATCGTCATCTCGGCCCGGCTGGTTTCATAGGTACGGTGTTCCTCCAGCCGCCGGATAATCTCCTCCGCCGACGGCGGAGACTGGGCGGCTGTAACCGTCGGTAGAAGAACGGTAACCAATGTGAGCGCGACCCGGCGAACCATGCGAATTGTTTTCATCTGTTACTCCTCTCGTAGAGCTGCCACGGGCTCGATACGGGTAATTCTGAGCGTCGGGAGGTAGCTGGTAGCCCCACTCACGACGATCGCCCCCACAAAGACCAGCAGGGTCGACCGTAAATTGACGACTGGATGCAGAACGGGGGAGATTTCGAATTCAACACTGTCCATGGAGGCCCCCATATCGATGCCGATCTGGTTCAAGACCAGCGCCAATCCCGTGCCGGCAATAAGTCCCGTGAGAGCTCCGATAAAGCCGAGGACCAGCGCCTCGTAGAAGAACATTCGGATCAGTTCGCCGGAGCGCATTCCCATCGCCTCCAGCGTGCCGATCTCCCGGCGGCGCTCAAAGATGACCATCATCGTCGTGTTGATAACAACGGTACTCGCCAACAGAAGGAAAAAAACGGCGATTACGTTATAGATGTTTGAAGCGGTCTGCATGAAGCCATACGTGGTCTCGATCTCGGTGAAATGGCGTACTTCCAGCTCGGGAACAGTGGAGCGGATTTCGCGAAGCACCTGCGCCCGGTGTTCCGGATCCCGGTTCGCCCGGTCGGTGAGTCCCACCAGGATCTCTCCCGTTTCCCCGGGCATCTGCGCCAGGCGCTGAACGCGTTCCAGCGGCGCCCAGAAGGTAGTTTCATTCAATGACTGCACCGGAAAATCCGCCACTGCTGCGGCCCGAAACGTCATGGCGTTCGTCCCGCGGGTGGCTGTGCGCACGACCATGGTGAAGCGCTCTCCCATCTCCAGGTCAAGGCGCTCCAGGAGGCGGTTGCCCACGAGAACCGGCGTGACCCGGGGATCGGTATCGTCGCCGGGGGTGGTCACCGCCTGCAGACTGCCGGCGACCACGTATTGCCGGATTTCACTGAACTTGGCTTCGCGGTCGAACTGGACGCCCATCGCCTGGAGACCGATCCGCTCATCGTCCTGCATCACCGCCCCGGGAACGGTAATCCGATTCACGGCGAGTTCCACCCCGTCGATTGCAGCGATGGCACGTCGAGTGGCATCCGCTTCCGGTACCGACAGGTGTAGCGGATTCAGGTGCTCGTACTGTCCGTACTCCCGGTGTCTGATCTCCACGTCCCCGGTGTAGAACGTGGTCAGGTTGTGTTCCAGATCACTCTTCATGCCCTCCAGGAGCGAAAAAAGCATTACGATTGATAGTGTGGCCACGGCGATCGCCGTGACCGACAGTGCGCTGCGACGTCGATTTCTTCCAACGTTGCGCCATGCCAGTGTTGGTATATTCATTACGCATTCCTCAAGCTTTCGATTACCGACATCTTCAGCGCCCGGCGCACCGGAAACACTGCGGTGGCCACGGCGATGCCGATTCCCACGAGGAGCGCCCGGCCAAAGACCGGCAGATTCCATGCGCCGTAGATGACTTGTGTCACCCGATATCCCACGTCGGTGTCGCGCATGATCGATCCGTAGTCGATCCCAGCTTCCACCAGATAGGTCACGGCACCAGCGCCGAGCACCATGCCGATCACGCCTCCGATGAGGCCGATTCCCGCCGCTTCCGTAATCAGGGTTGCGAAGACTTCCCGATCCCGCATGCCGATGGCGCGCATCATTCCCAGCTCCCGGGTGCGCTCCAGGACCGACATGAGGATCGTGTTCGAAACGCCTACCGCGGCGATAATGAATACCAGGAGCAGAATGATTCCGGTGCCCATCTCTTTGGCCTCCGCCAGAGCCACCACGTCCGCAGCGATCGTCCGCCAGTCTGCCACCACCAGCTCCGGTGCACCGGCGATCTGCTGCTCGATCTCCTCCGTAAGCTCCGGAAGAGACTGGCCCAGACGACCGGCTACCGCTATCTCGGTGGCCGCCCCGTCCATTTGCAGATATGCCGCCGCCACGTCTTCCGGGAGGAAGATTGCGGTACGATTTATCATCGGATTGGGCGTGTTCACGATCCCGGTGATTTCCAGATCGATCGTCTGGTAGTAGCCGTGCCGGGTACGCGTGACGACCGTGATCGGATACCCTACCTCGGCGCCGATATCCTCCGCCAGCCACGCTCCCATGAGCGCCTGATTCTCCCCCGGATCGAGAAATGAACCGTGCGAAATCGTCTGCGGAAGGCGATATACGTCATTATCCGTGTCGGGATCGATGCCGTAAGCGGTAACCATTACCGAGCCGTCTTCCGGAAAGGGGTCCCGGTAGACGATCAGTTCTCCGGAGAACACGATCCGGGAGGTAGCGTTCAATCCTGCCGCTTCCAGCGCCTGCTGTACCTGCCGGGCATCGTCAACCGTGTACTTCAACGGACGGTCGTCCCGTTCCGCCAGGTAGTCTTCGTGCATCACTTGGGCGGATCCCGTTTCGTACCAGATAAGATTCCGGTTGCTTTCCTCCTCTACTCCCACCAGAAGACTGTCCACGGCGATGTACATCATCAGACCCACTGCCACCGCGCCGGCGGTAATAATCGTACGCCGACGGTGGCGACGAAGGTTTCGCGCGGCCAGGGCAACCGTCTGAGTCGGCTTCATCGGGGTGCTCCTTCCCGCTCCGAGGCAACCGTGCCGTCGCGAAGTTGAATCAGCCGCCGCGAGAATTCCATCACCATTGGATCGTGGGTGGAGAAGATAAAGGTAGTCCCGTGGCGTTCATTCAGCGCCCGCATCGTGTCGAGTATCGCCTCGCCCGTGGTGGAATCGAGATTGGCCGTAGGTTCATCCGCAAGAATGATTCGAGGGTTCTTGATAAGGGCGCGGGCCACCGCAACCCGCTGTTGTTGGCCGCCGGAGAGCTTGCTGGGAAGACGATGCTCCATCCCTTCAAGCCCCACTTCCCGGAGAATCGAGATCGTCCGTTCTTTGATTTCCGCCTCGGGTATGTTCAGCAGATTCAATGCGAACGCCACGTTTTCATAGGCGGTGAGCACGGGAATCAGATTGAAGTTCTGAAAGATGAATCCCAGGTGGTGTCGGCGATAGTCGGCGCGGCCGCTCTTGTCCAGCTGGACCATTTCCTGACCGTCGATCGTAACTGAACCCTGGTCGGGGTGGTCCAGGCACCCGAGAATGTTCAACAGGGTGCTCTTTCCGGATCCAGAAGGTCCGGCGATCGCCAGAAACTCCCCTGCCTCGATTGAAATACTCACGCCGCGCAGGGCGTATACGGCGGTGTCACCGGTCTGGTACGTCTTGTGGACGTTCTCAACGGTAATCATGATTGTGTCTCCCTCTGTGTAGTACGGTGTTGTTTCAGGGCGTCGAAGAAATCGTCCGCCACGTCCCGATCCGTGAGAGTGATCGATCCTGGCTCAACGCCGAGGAGGCGGGCGATCGCCCATTCCATGAAATCGAACAGACGGTGGTATTCGGCGCGAATCGTCCCGGTGGTGTCGGTTCCCTGGTGCTCATCATCGAGAATCATGCGGGCGGCCTTGTCGGAGAGGGTGGTAAAGCTTCGGATGATGTATTCACCGCAGAGCTCCGGATCGTCCACCCAAAACTCGCCGCCTTCCGTGCCTTGCCGGATGAGGCTCCCCAGGACCGGGGCAACCTGTGCGTTGGACGACTCGAACATCCGCACGCGGAGAAGCGTGTTCTCCGGTCGGTACATCGTGTTCAGGGCGGCCACCATGAGCTCGGGAGTTTGCGCCTTGAGTACCATACTTTCCTGGAAGTAGTGGCTCAGCCGATCCGCGGCGGAACGCGACGTGTCGCCGGCGATCGCGTTGATCCGATCCAGAATCTGGTGACTCAGCTGCTCAATCAGCGCCTCCAGAAGTTCCTGCTTGCCGCGGAAGTAGTGATAGAACGTCCCCTTGGCGATGCCGATGTCCATGATGATGTCATTGATCGTACAGGTGTCGTATCCGAGCGAGAAGAAGAGTCGATGGGCAGTGGCGATAATCTCTTCTCTCCGTTCCGCGTGTTCTTTTGCCATGCATTTACCCGTTAAGTGCTCCCGATTTGCCGACCGGCAGTCGGTCGGCTCATGTGTGAATACTAGACCGACCGTCGGTCGGTGTCAAGTGTTATATTACGTCTTTCGTTCCGATAAGATTTCGGGATCCGAAGATTGTGGTGCTCAGCGAGCGTCGTGGACGATCAGCAGCTGCAGGTGCCGCCGCATCCGCATCCGCCGGCGGTTTCCGGAGCTTGATCGCTGATATCGGCGATGCGTACGTCAAAGTGCAGCGGAATACCGGCGAGCGGATGGTTGCCGTCGAGAACGATCTCCGAGTCGGTGACATCGGTGATGATCATGATCGTTCCCCCAAGATTCACCCGGAGGCCCGGCTCCGGGTCGCGCCCCAGTGGAAGCGCGTCCTTGGGAACCCGCCGCACCAGAGACGCATCCCGGACTCCGTAACCTTGCTCCGGATCGATGATGAAGCTCAGTTCCTCGCCCACGTTGGCTCCTTCCACCTGCTCGTCCAGGCCGGGGACCACGTCGCCGTACCCCTGCCGGAAGGTGAAGGGTCCACTATAGTCGCTGCTCCCGAGCAGAGTTCCGTCGGGGGCGGAAAAGGTGTATTCAATCGTAATGTACTTGTCTTTCGTTACCACCATGATGATTACCAAAATACTCGGATGAATCGGTAGGTGCAAGGGTTTCATTTGACAATCGGGTTCCAATGGCGTAGAGCTAATGGTATGAAACGCATTCTTTTGGTGATCGTTATCGGTGTCGTCGGAGCTGCAAGCGCGACGGCGCAACTGGGAGAACTCCCCTCCGGATATCTGAGCTACCAGAGCGCTGAAGCGCAGATCGCGTTCTACTATCCGCAAGAGTGGTTCGCGGGAGAGCAGGACGGCTCGCCGGTAGTGGTAAGTCGCCAAGCGCTCACGGAGCAACTGAACCGGGATAAACCGGATCTCCAACCGGGAGACACCGTCGTAATGCTCGGCGTGCTCCCAACGATGTTTATGGCGATGATGGGAATTCCCGTGGAAGACGTCAGCGGTCTTGTCAACGGCATGTTCGAGAACATGATCGCTCAGTCGGGGGAAGTCCGCAACGGCGAGGTGGAAACGCATTCGTTCGGTGGTCGTCGCGTTGCCTCGGTCCTTTTCGATGATGCTGAAGAGGGGTTCTCCGGAATGATCGCAGTCGTCCATGAGCAGGAAGAGGTGATAGGCTTCGGGATGACTCTGGGATTTCGTGAGGATCTGTTTCGACGGCGGGAACGAATTTCCCGAATCGTATCATCAATGGAGTTTACCGGGGATTTCTCCCAGATGTTGGGGCAGTGAGGAGTGACCGTGATGGCGAGGTACACGCGCACGGATATTGTCCGGCGGTGGTTGATATTCAGTATCTCCGGCCTGATTCTGATCGGCGCCGGTGTGTCGGTAGTGGGAGAGGCGATTATCGCCAAAGGTGATGGGGCTCCGTGGTTCTGGCTGGGCACGGCGGGACTGGTGATTCTTAACTCCGGTGTGTCTGTTTTCGGACAGGGTGTTGTCTATCGCGGCCTGCTGACTCGCGAGGGCCGATAGTAGCTCCTGGGAGCGATAACGGACGCCCCCTGCAACGTCTTTACCACTGTGGCCACCGCCGTCTCGTAATGGAGTCGTTGTGTTCGACTGCGCCGGCACCGGGCGATCTCGAGGCGCACGCGGTGCGCCTTACCGCCTCCCACCAGCGACAGAACCCAATCGCATTCCAGGTTCGACGCATAGATGAGCGCCATAGAAAGGTCCCTGTGGCTGACTTTCATGAGCCGATTCTGGCAGTCCACTGCCGGGAGCACTCGCAGTAGATCCAGAATTGTGCGATACGGTTCGGTGGATGCCATCTCCTAAAATGTAACAATCTCCGAGAAACTTGGATACGCAAAGGGAACCGCTTCCAGTTGTGCCAGGGTGTTGCTGTTCTGCATCGCCACTTGGACCGAGGCGAGGAGCTCGGAGGCGGACTCACCGAAGGCCGCGGCGCCAAGGATCAATCCGTCGGTGTTGGTCCAGATCTTCACTTCCCCGGTGACCGAGTCGTGGACCTGGCTGAGCATCGACGAACTGTAACTCTTGCGTACTACCGTCGTGTCCGATCGTTCCGCCAGTTCCAAGACGGGACCGATCTGTGCCAGCTGCGGCTCCGTGTAAACCGCCTCAATTACCCACTTCCGGGGAGATCCGGCGGCGAGATCTGCGACATCGCCGGCATCACCAGTATCACCGGCATCGCTTGCATCGCCTGGGGTGCCTCGACCGCGCCCGGAGATGATCGCCGCCGCCACGCGGCGACCCTGGAGCACTGCCTTGTTGGCTGTGAGCGGCGCACCGGTTACGTCGCCGCAGGCGTACACTCCCGGGACATCGGTGCGTCCCGCCTCGTCAACCGATAGAAACCGCCCGTCCGGGGTGCGCCCGAACTCCGGCGCCCCTTCTCCGAAGAATGTGAGATCGCCGGCGCGACCGGTGGCGATAAAGGCGTAATCGGCTTCCAGAGTCCCGCCGCCACGCCGCGTCACCCGGACGCCGTCGCCGGTGTTCTCCACCTTGTCCACTGCAACACCCGTTTCGATTTCGATTCCCAGGGTGCGCAGGGAATCCTGGAGACGGCCCACGTATTCCCGGTCGGATCGCGGCAGCAGCGGATCGTAGCTGAGCATCGTCACCGATGTGCCCATACGGGCGAACACACTGGAGTACTCCACGCCCGTCACTCCCCCACCGACCATAATTAGGGATTTCGGTAGTTCGCTCAGATGTTGAGTGTGGCGAGGCGCGATGATCCGCTTACCATCCGGCTTGACTCCGGGAAAGAAGATCGGCTCCGATCCGGCGGCGATAACCATTGAATCCGCTGAAAACACCTGTCCCTCCCGGGTCCCGGCCCGGGCCCCGGTGTCGCCATTTTCCATCGTTACGGACACCGAGTTTGACCCGACAATACGCGCGTAGCCATCGATTACGGTCACTCCCAACTCTTCCAGAGCTGACCGGGTCCAGGCGATACGGTCGGCAACCGCTCCACGAACCTTTGCAGCGGCGGCAGGGATATCTGCGTCGGGGGTTTCCCCGACATGGTGGGCGTGGTAGAGCCACCCCTTGCTGGGTAAAAGACTGCCCACCGTGGCGCGACCTCCCGGTGGTGTGGACGTGACAAGGGCGGTACGCTTGCCGGCCGCCGCCGTCCGTCGGGCGGCCTCAAATCCCGCCGGGCCTGATCCAATTACAAGGACTTCGTAGGTCATATATAAAACTTATTAGATACAACGAGTTTCGGCAAGAACATTCGGTGCTACCGGAGAAGCTGCAACACGTTCCTCGACACAACAGGGGCGCCGTCTCTCGTGTCGTCTCGTGTCGACAGTGGCGCTACACCAGTTCGGCGGCGGTATCGGCGTCGGTGATGAGAATGTGCGCCATACCACTGCGCAGGGTGGCGGCGATCGCCGAAGCCTTGCCGGGGCCCCCGGCGGCGACAACCACATTGGGAACTCGTCGCATCAGCTCCTCCGGTAGGCATACGATCCGGTCACTCAACGGATGCGAGGTGACCGCTCCGTCTTGGGTGAGGAAGAGAAAATTGGTTGCCGCCACGGCTCCCACGTCCCTGAGCATCTTGAGTTCATCGGCGGAGAAGATCCCCCCGCGATACATGCTGGTGCTTTCAGTTAACGAGCTGGCACCCAGGATCGCCAGATCCAGCCGCTGCCAGATCTCGTGGACCTGTTCAAAAGCGCTGTCCCGGAGGATTCGCTCGGCGGTTTCGGCACTGTCAAGCACGGCCGGGGCGTTCACCAGATAGCTCTTGCCCTCGAGCCGTTCGGCGAACGTTCGGGCGATACTATTGGGGTACACCCCCGTCTCGATAGTGCCCATAGCTCCGATTACCGGCACCACATCGCAATGGAGCGCCTCGGTACCGGTGAGCTCTTCCCCCAGCGCTTTCAGTGTCTCTCCCCAGCTCACACCGACCACTGCGTTCCGCGGGAGAATCCTGGGAAGCAGATCCGCCAGGGCCGCCGCGTAGGCGCGGTAGGTGTTGTCCGGCCGCTCAAAGGAGGGAGTGACCACGCACTCTTTTATGCCGAAGAGCTGCTCGATTCTCACCTCCTGGAGGAATATATGGCCGGCAAGACATCGAGCAAAGCGAAAAAATCCGGAGGTCGTCCCTCGGACGCCCTTACCCCACAACAGCTGAAGGACATGTACACCAAGATGAACCATATCCGCGCCTTTGAGGAGAAGGTGGCGTACTTTTTCTCTCGCGGTATGGTGCACGGAACCACCCACCTGTATGTGGGAGAAGAGGGAACCGCCGTGGGCGCCCTGGCACCACTCTCGGATAAGGACCTGATTACCAGCACCCTCCGCGGCCACGGTCACACCATCGCCAAGGGCATCGACCTGAACCGTATGATGGCGGAACTCCTGGGCCGCACCAACGGCTATTGCAAGGGCAAGGGAGGCTCCATGCATATCGCCGACCTGTCCCGGGGAAACCTCGGTGCCAACGGCATCGTGGGCGGTGGTATTCCCATCGCCGCGGGTGCGGCGTTGACGCTAAAGATGCACAAACAAGACCAGGTAGTGGTCAGTTTCTTTGGTGACGGAGCGTTGAACGAAGGAAGCTTCCACGAGTCGCTGAACCTCGCCTCGGTGTGGGATCTCCCGGTGGTTTTCATGTGCGAGAACAATCAGTACGGCATGTCCATGAGTCGACACAAGAGTATCAATATCGAAGATCTCTCGGATCGGGCCAAGGCGTATGGCATTCCCGGCACGTCAATCGACGGACAGAACGTCTTTGAGGTCTACGACGCCATGATCGATGCGATCGATCACGCCAAGAAGACGGGGCCCGTGCTGCTGGTGAGCGAAACGTATCGGTATATGGGGCACTCCAAGAGCGATGCCAACCGGTACCGCACCAAGGAAGAGATTAATGAGTGGAAACAGCGGGATCCCATCGCCATCCTCCGGGCCGAAATGCTCGCGCGGAACGCCGTCGATGAGCAGGAACTTGATGCCATAGAGAAGCAGACCCGTGAGGATATTGAAGTGGCGGTCCGGTTTGCTGAGGAAGCCGGCGAGCCGGACCTCGACGACATCATCAACGACGTGTACGCGTGAGTTGCCTACCCAAGGAGAAGAACAGATGAGTACGAGTAGAGAGATTACCTACGCGGAAGCGATTCGTGAGGCGATGAGTGAGGAAATGCGCAAGAGCGACGACGTCTTTCTCATGGGAGAAGATGTGGGAATCTACGGCGGCGCCTTCGGGGTATCCGTGGGAATGATCGACGAGTTCGGGGAAGAACGCGTCCGCGATACCCCCATATCGGCGGCGGTGATCGTGGGCGCCGCCGCGCAACACTCCTCCAGTATGGAGGCGTGGTACACCCACGTGCCTGGCTTGAAAGTTGTGATTCCGTCGACTCCCTATGACGCCAAGGGGTTACTCAAGAGTGCGATCGCCGACGACAACCCCGTAGTGTTTCTTGAGCAGAAACTCCTCTACCGGGTAAAAGGTGTCGTCCCGGAGGAAGAGTACACGATTCCCCTGTCCAAATCCGACGTGAAACGGGAGGGCTCCGATGTGACGGTGATCACCTGGGGGCGTATGGTGAATCGGTGTCTTGAAGTCGCGGAGGAATTGGCGAAGGAGGGCATCGAGTTGGAAGTGGTGGATCCGCGGACACTTATGCCCCTGGATGAAGAACCGTTGGTGGCCAGCGCCCGCAAAACGGGCCGCGTTCTGATCGTCCATGAGGCGGTACAGACCGGGGGCTACGGCGGTGAGATCGCCGCGCGTATCGCCGACAGCGATGCCTTCTACTATCTGGACGCACCAATCAAGCGTCTGGGGCGCTGGACGTTCCCGTGCCCCACAATCCCGTGCTGGAGGCCAATGTGGTCCCCACCCCTGAGAAGATCACCGCCGCCGTGCGAGATCTCCTGCAATAACCGGAGGAGGAACCGATGGCGACATCTATCATCATGCCCAAGACCGGAATGGCAATGGAAACCGGCACGATAATCGAATGGAACGTTTCCGTGGGAGACCGAATCGAGGTCGGTGATGAAATCCTGGAAATTGAAACCGATAAAGTGGCGATGCCGGTGGAGGCGGAGACCTCCGGGTACCTCCTGGCAACGTTGGCCAAGCCCGGTGACGTCGTACCGGTGACCGAGACGATCGGGTGGATCGGCGAGCAGGGTGAGGAGATTCCTGAGTCTGAATCCGACAGTGATACCGCTGCAGACGCCACCAGAGAGACGTCACCGGAGCATGAACCCGGTGCCGAGAGTTCCGCCGTCGCCGAACCCTCTGTCGGCGCGAAGGCGGCCGCCGGTTCCTCCGAGTCTGCATCCCGAGGATCGCGGCCGGAGCGTGTCGGGGAACGCGTGAAAGCAACTCCCGCCGCACGGCGCCGCGCCGACGAACTCGGCGTGGATCTGTCGCAGTTGAGCGCCTCCGGACCGGATGGAGATGTGCGGGCGCGTGACGTGGAGGCGGCAGCCACCGATGGCGGCGCTCATTCCGCCGTTGCCGCCGCCGGCACTGGACCATCGACGGGCGTCACACCGCTGGCCCGGCAGGAAGCGCGCCGCGCTGGACTCTCCCTGGACGGAGTGCAGGGGACCGGACCGGGAGGGGCCGCATCCAACGCCGGGACGTGGTGGAACAGGCTGCGGTGGTCGCCCAATCCTCGCTGGTGAGGGGCGGCGTCCAACCCAGCACCACCCCGCCGCCGGAGCTCCCCGGTGATACCCGGACCCCGCTTACCGGCATACGAAAGGTTATCGCCCAGCGCATGACGGAGAGCCACACCACGATGCCGCCGGTCACACTCAACAGCGTAGCCCGTATGGACGCCCTGCTCAGTCTGCGGGGGCAGCTCAACGATGGCGCGGAAACTGCCGGCCGGAGGAAGTTCTCGATTAACGACCTGCTTCTGGCCGCCGCTGCCAAGGCTGTACGCCGTTGCCCGTGGGTCAACGTGAGCATGGGTAACGGTGAGGTGGTGCAGCATCAGGAAGTTAACGTAGGTATGGCGGTGGCCGTGGAACAGGGGTTAGTAGTGCCGGTTATTCACAGTGCGGACCGCCTTTCGTTGTCCCAGATCGCTGAAACCGCCCGTGATCTCGGGCGTCGTGCCCGGGAGCGGAAGCTGGAAGCCTCCGATCTTGAAGGGGGGACGTTCACCGTAACCAACCTGGGGATGTACGGAATCACCACGTTCACCCCGATTATCAATCCGCCGCAGGCGGCGATCCTCGGAGTGGGGACGATTCGCACGGAACTGGAACTGACCGAAGATCAGTTCGTCCGCCAACGGTCGGTGATGGACCTGAGTCTCACCGCCGACCACCGGCTTGTTGATGGCGCCCAGGGGGCGTTGTTCGTGAAAGAGGTGGTGTCAATGCTCGAGAATCCGGCACAGATCCTGGTGTAGTACTCCCGGCAGTATACAGAATCGTGTTGCAGATCGGGGGCTAAATGCTTTGCCGGCGGCACATTGGACAGTCCAGCTATGAAAACAAAATCCGGTTAGACGTAGTATAAACCGCTGCATAGCAACACGT
>JBBDTM010000045.1:0-40174 GCA_040904425.1 Alkalispirochaeta sp. | reverse complement strand
AGTTATGGCCATACCTGGATCTGCACTTGCCGCAGAGACCGGCGATCATCGACACTGATCAGCATCGGGGATACCGGCGCATCGTGCAGCGCTCACCGATCTACCGGCACCTGCGGCTGGCAAACCGTGCCGAGCACCGCACCACTTCCAGCTTAGCCCCGCGCACCATGCAGAACCCGCTCTTTCCGGTGAACTACGTAGACCGGATGATTCGCCATCGCCTCAGGGAGCATACCCGGGAGACGATCGCCTTTGGGCGACACAGTGCGATGCAGATGTATCGGATGTGGATTTTCGCGTGGGATCTCAACACCCGGCGGGAGTGGCGGGTGAAGCAGCCGGAGGAAGGTATGCATGCGGAGCAGGGATCACTGGACGACGCCGGCGCTCACGCCATGCGACAGATCAACCGGGAGTTCTTCCAGCGCCGGGTGGATGTGCGGGGTGCGGTGCTTCCCGAGAGTCTCGAGGAGGCGTGGCGAGCGACGGCGGTGACCCCGCCGATCCGCTGGCAGGTAGGGCAGACCGGGACTACGGTCCGTGTCCCGCACTACACCCTTCGCGACCTGGCGCGGGTCGCGTGAGGCTGATCCCGTGGCACCATCTCGGGCCCGGCTGGGGAGCCGGCGCAACATGATTGTGTATACAGCCGGTGATACCATCAGAACTCGGCCCGAACCACCGCACCGCCGTCGTTGGCGAGGGTGATGCTCCAGCCACTGCCATTCAGACTTCTGAGAAACGTGGTGCCATAGCCGGATCGGTCCGCGGAAAGCACCTCTTGGGGAAAGCCGGGACCACTGTCCCGCACTTCAACTCTTCGTCCCGGCCCCTCTATCGCAGGACCGGCAGACACGGCAATCTCTACCGGACCCGCTCCGGTAGCGGCATATTTGTAGGCGTTAATCAACGACTCACTCACGACAAGCCCTGCATAGAGCGTCTCTTTGGGAGTTGCCGGGAACGAAGAAAACTCCGTGCGTACCGGTGAATGCTGTCCGGGGACCGCGTAGGCATCTTCGATTGTGGCAGTTAACTGTTCAAGATAGCGTTGGATATCCACCTCGTAGTCTCGCTCGAAAAGCTGTTGTTGCAGTATTGCATAGGCACTGACCTTCTGCTCAATCTCCGTGGCCAGCGCACGCTGCCCCTCGCTGGTGGCGAACCCCGCCTGGGTATGGAGCAAGCTCGCGAGAGATTGGAAATGGTTCTTGCTGGTGTGCAGGCTTTCACGAAAGACTTCCTGCTGCTCGCTCATTGCACCGGTAATGCTTCGTAGCTCACGAAGGAGCAGAAGCATCCCCGTAAACATGAGAAGCGAGATGATGAGGGCGGTAAACTCCGCGCCCCATGACACGGTTCGGGGCGTTTCCCAGGTGGCGATCATCCCGATGAGCGTGACGATCCGCCGGACCGCCATCAGGACGATCGCCGGGGCGATACACATCCACGGTAGCTTGCGAGGAGTATAGCGTACATTGAACACCGCAAGAATTGCCGCCGAGACCTGAATGGCGATCGACAGGGACAGCACGCCAGCGAACAAAGCGTTGGCCATACCACTAGTTTCGATTATGGAACCGAGAAATGCCAGAGGATAGTCGGCGGACCGACTAAAAATGCTAACGGTCCTCGTTGATGAGCGTACCTTCGCCCTGAAGCCGACGGTAGAAACAGCGGTGGCGCGTCGTGCCCGCCGCGGTGCGGGTGTGGCAGACACCGGAACCTTCCAGAGTGACGCGATACAGGAGCGCGTCCTGGTCACAGTCGACGCGAATTTCCTCTACCCTGAGGCGATCCCCGCTGGTCTCGCCTTTCGTCCAGAGGGTACTGCGAGAGGTACTCCAGAAGGTGGCGTAGCCGGTTCGCTGCGTTTCCCGTAGCGCCCGGTCGTTGGCGTAGCCCACCATGAGCACATCTCCACTGGAGTACTTCTGGACCACCACCGGCACCAGGCCACCGCGTTTGCGCGCCTGGAGCATGAGCACGTCGCTTTCCTCGATCACCGAGGAGAGCACCGGCGCGCCGCCGATGTCGGTGCGGTAGCGCATGCCGTCGAAGTGGACGAGCTGCAGCCGACCGTAGGCGCGACGCCGCGCCTGCACCATCGTATCGCCTGTGCCGCCGGCGGCCAGGACGCGCCCCCCGGCGGTTACGAGATCCGCTTCCTCTCCCGCGGCGGCGGCCACTCCGGCGCAGAAGATTTCGGTTGTTCCGGTGAGATCACTGGGCTCCGGCAGAGCCGTCAGTTCAATCTTATCCCCCTTGGGATAGGGACCGGGATACCCGCCGGCGGCGGCGACCACGGTACAGCTGGCCCCGGGGCGCACGGCAAAGCCGCTTTGCGAGACCGCGTCGACGAGACGACCGCGGGCAAGTCCTTGCATGAGCACGCCGAAGTCGCCGGCCACCAACGGCAGGATCGCCTGCGCCTCCGGGTCGCCGAAGCGCACGTTGTATTCCAGCACGCGGGGAACGCCCTCATCGATCATGAGGCCGATGAAGAGAAAGCCCCGGAAGATCCACTCGCTGCGCTGCACCGCCGCCACGCTGGGCTGCACGATCTCGGCGTCGATTTGGCGCCACATCTCACCCGTTATCGCCGGGTTGGGAGCTACGGCGCCCATGCCGCCGGTGTTGGCACCGACACCGCCTTCGCCGATCTGCTTGTGATCCTGGGCGGTGGGAAAGGTGATGTGCGAAGTCTCGTCCACGGCAACTATTACGGAAGCCTCGAATCCGGCCAGGCGCCGCTCCACTACGACCGTCTCGCCGGCGTCACCGAAGAGACGCTCCTTCATGATCGTCTCGATGGCCGCCTGCGCTTGAGTCTCGGAATCACAGACGGAGACTCCCTTCCCCGCCGCGAGCCCGTCAGCCTTAATCACTACCGGTGCACCGAAGTGCGCCACAGCGGTGCGCGCCTCCTGCACGGTGCGGCACACGCGGTATTCCGCCGTGGAAATTCCGTTGTCGTCCATGAAGCGTTTGGCGAACGATTTGCTGCCTTCCAGCTGCGCCGCCGCGGCCGAGGGTCCCACCACATCGATCCCGTCGGCCCGCAGCTCGTCGGCGAGCCCCGCCACCAGGGGCGCTTCCGGACCGATGACAACCAGTGTTATATCGTGATTGTACACCAAATCCGGGGTAATCGGTTCGGGAATGCACTGCACCCGGGAATCCCGAGCGATGCCGGCGTTTCCCGGCGCCACAAACACCTGTGAGACACTATCGCTTTCGGCGAGACGCCACGCCAGGGCGTGCTCCCGGCCGCCTGATCCTACCACCAACACGTTCATATGAGCTCCTTGGGAAGTGAGGATTTTAGCGCAGGTCCGGGGGCAACGTCAGCAGGGCATCGATCACCGCCCGGTGTTCGATCGGGCGCAGGCGTCGGGCCAGCGTGTCCGGGGTGTCGTCGGGAAGTACCGGGATGCGGCGATGGAGGAGGATCTCTCCGGTGTCGGTACCGGCGTCGACGTAGTGGACGGTGCAGCCGGTCTGTTCTCGTCCGGCCGCCAGCACAGCTTCGTGGACACGTCGACCGTACATCCCTGCTCCACCGAACTCCGGGAGGAGCGCCGGGTGGAGGTTGATCATCCGCCGGTGAAAACGCGTCAGCAGTGGTTCGCTGATGATCGAAAGGAACCCCGCCAGCAGCACCACGTCCGTCTCCGCCGGAATCACCTGAGAGAGCGCCCGGGATAGCTCTCCCGACCGCCCCGGGCCTCGATGTTCGCCGCGGTCCACGAGACGCACGGGGATCCCGGCGCGCTCGGCGCGCTCGGCAGCTCCGGTTCCGGGGCGATCCACGGCGAGGAGGTTGAGGCGGTAGTTCAACTCCCCCGCGGCGATCGCATCGATCACCGCCTGGAAGGTGGTACCGGAACCGGAGGCCAGCACCGTGAGGGTGGGGACGGAGCCCCGCTGCGGTCGGGCCGAAACGGAGGTGTTCGCGGACTCCGTCATCGGAACCACTCCGTGGGAATACCGGTAATCTCGATCGCAGGATCGGCTATGGGGTCGGTCCGGGGGTCGGCGTCGCTGGTGGTCTGGACGTCGGTGGTCGGGACGTCGTCCGGTACCCCGGCGGCCTCCAGCAGCTGCTGCTCCACCGTACCGATCTGCCACGCCTCGATTCCGTGGCCTGCGGCGATTCCGATCGCACGCTGAACCTCTGCGGCGGGCAGCGCCACCGCCAGCCCCAACCCCATGTTAAACGTGCGGTACGCTTCGGGGGGACTCAGGGGTGTATACATAATCATGTTGCACGTCTCCGGCAACGGCACCGCTTGGGCATCGACCACCAGGCGCAACGGGGATGTCTCGGGATGGGCCGCACCCGCTCCGCCGACCACCGAGATCTGTGCCGGCCGGTCGCCGGCGTCACCGTTGCTTGGTTTCGATCGGTCCGTTCGGGCCGCCCCGGTGCGCCGTGTCCCCAGCATGCGTGGCAGGTTCTCCCACCACCCGCCACCGGTGACGTGGGCAATACCGGCTATCCGGCACTGAGCCGTCAAGTCTGCGACCACTGCGGCGTAGATGCGCGTGGGAGTGAGAAGGGCATCGCGCAGCGCACGTATCCCCGAATCTGAGGGGCTGCCTGGGCCGCGGTTTGCCCCCGTCGCGACACCGGCGCTCCGGCCACCGTTCATGTGTACACCGGTGGTATCCGCCTCACCGGTCTCCGCGACCTCGGGAAACAATTTCCGCAGCAGCGAGTATCCGTTGGAATGAAACCCGCTGGAGGCGAGTCCCACCACCGCCATTCCCGGCTCAAGGGCGCTTCCGTCGATGATTTCATCGCGCTCCACGGCACCTACGGCGAATCCCGCGAGGTCGAAGCCCCCCGGCCGGTAGACGCCGGGCATTTCCGCAGTCTCCCCGCCGATGAGGGCGCATCCAGCACGGCGACAGCCCTCGGCCACACCGGAAACGATCGCCGCGGCATCCACCTTCGATAAGTCATCCACCGCGATATAGTCGAGAAAGAAGAGCGGCCGCGCACCATGGCAGATGACGTCGTTGACGCACATCGCCACCAGGTCGATGCCGATCGTGTCCAGTCGTCCCGCGGCGCGGGCCAGTTCCACCTTGGTTCCCACCCCGTCGGTGCCGGAGACTAAAACCGGATCGCGATAGTTTCCAAGCGCGTAGAGCCCGGCAAATCCGCCCAGGTTACCCAATACCTCCGGGCCCTGCGTGGCGGCTACCTTGGCGCCGATATCTCGGACCAATCGCTGGCCGGCGGCCACGTCCACGCCCGCGCTGCGGTAGTCTATCGTTTCGTCGTTCATGGGAACTCCTTCGCCGGCCGGGGGCTGTATCGAGAATCGTGTTGCAACTCAGCCGGCAAATCGTTACACCTCGGAGATTTGGTATTGACCACGGATTTTCGCAGAGCCAACACCCTACAAGACAGAGAGTTACACCCCATTTTGCAACACGATTATGTATACACCCTATTTCTCACCGCAATCGCCTCCGGAATCTCATCCTTTTCCTGCCCCACCGGCGCCGCCACCGGATACACTCCCGTGAGACACCCCACACAGTACTTGCCCGTATCGCCCAGGGACGCATGCAGCCCCGGCAGCGAGAGATACGCCAGAGAGTCGGCACCGATCATCTCCCGCACCTGCTCTACCCCGCGTCGCCCCGCGAGCTCATTGCGGCTGGGATAGTCCATCCCGAAGTAGCAGGCGTGCTGCACCGGCGGCGAGGCGATGCGGATGTGCACCTCCTTGGCTCCCGCCCGCCGCAACATCGCCACCAAGCGGCGCATCGTGGTGCCGCGGACGATAGAATCGTCGATGAGCACGATCCGCTTGCCCGCGACATTGTGCCGCAGCGCGTTCAGCTTGACGCTGACCGCCCGCTCCCGGAGCTCCTGCGTGGGCGCGATAAAGCTCCGCCCGACGTACTTGTTCTTGATGAGCGTCATCGCATAGGAAATGCCCGCCGCCTCGGCGTAGCCGTGGGCCGCTACCACCCCGCTGTCCGGGACCCCGCTCACCACGTCCGCATCGACCGGCGCCTCCCGGTAGAGAATGCGCCCCGCCTCCATCCGCGAAGCATACACGCCGACCCCATCAACCTCGCTGTCGGGGCGGGAGAAGTACACAAACTCAAAAGAACACACCTGACTCCCGGTGCGCTCATTGAGCTTCAACGACTCCATACTGTCGGCGGTGACGATCACGATCTCTCCCGGCTCCACATCGCGCACCAGATCCGCCCCTACCGCATCCAGGGCACAACTCTCGCTGGCCACCACCGTGGCGTCCCCCAGCTTTCCCAGCACCAGCGGCCGGATCCCCTTGGGGTCGCGCACCGCGATCAAACTATCCTCGGTGAGGAGCACCAGCGAAAACGCCCCCTGCACCGCACGCAGCGCATCCTGCAACGCCCGACGCAACCCGTGCCGCGCGCTGCGCGCCACCAGATTCAGAATCACCTCGGAGTCGCTGGAAGTCTGAAACATCACCCCCGCGTCCTCCAACAAATCGCGAATCACCGGCGCGTTCACCAGGTTCCCGTTGTGCCCGATCGCGATCTGCCCCAGCTTGGACTGCGCCATGAGCGGTTGCGCATTGGAAATCGTCGAAGACCCCGCCGTGGAATAACGCACGTGCCCGATCGCCGCCCGCCCGGAAAACCGGTCCAGCACCTGGTCGGTAAACACCTCCGCCACCAGCCCCATACCGCGGTACTGCTCGAGCCCGTCGTCACCGGCCACCACAATGCCCGCGCTCTCCTGCCCGCGGTGCTGCTGCGAGTACAACCCGTAGTACACCACCCGCGCGATAGACGCCGCCATCTCATCGCTGTGGTCCGGACTAAACACGCCGAAGAGCCCACACTCCTCGTGGAGTCGGTCCTCGGGGTCATGGATATCAAAGTTGAACTCACGATTCTGCGCCGCGCCACCGCTCATCGGGAGGCCCCCACCGTGCCTTCCAGGCGGCGAAGGATCTCGCGGTACCCGTCGAGGAGCGGCCCCAGGTCCCGCCGGAAGCGATCCTTGTCGAGGCGCTCCCCGGTGGCGCGATCCCACAAACGGCATGTGTCAGGGCTGATCTCGTCGGCGAGGATGAGTCCGCCGGGTCCCAGGGGGTGGGCGTCGGCAGAACCCTCGGTTCGATCTACACCGGCTGCCATCTTCCCAAACTCCACCTTGAAATCCACCAGCTCCATGCCGGCCGCCGCCACGTGATCGGTGAGGATGCGGTTGACGGTAAGCGCCGCCCGCTCCATCCAATGGATCTGCGCCCAGGTGGCCATGCCGGTGGCGGCGGCGTGAGAGGGGGCAACCAGCGGATCACCGAGCTCATCTTTCTTATAGCAGAGTTCCACCACGGGGTGGCGGAGGGGGGAGCCCTCCTCCAGGCCGAGGCGGCGCGCCATGCTGCCGGCTACGCGGTTGCGTACCACCACCTCCAGCGGTACGATCTCAACCCGCCGGCACACCTGCTCCCGGGCCGACCGGAGTTCCACGAAGTGAGTGGGTACTCCCGCTGCGGCAACCGCAGCGAAGAAGTGGGCGCTCAAACGATTGTTGAGTTCACCCTTGCCGGAGAACTCCGCGTGTTTCTGTCCGTTGAACGCTGTGGCGTCGTCTTTGTACTCGAAAATGACCAAGGAAGGATCGGAGGTGGCGAAGACGCGCTTGGCCTTGCCCTCGTAGAGTTGCTGTTGCCGGTCCATGGCTCCTCCTGCGGTGCCGTGCACTGGAAGGGAAGCCTCAATTGAGCAGAAACACCACGACCTGGAATCCGCGACGGCTCCAGGACCTGCAGCACAGGAGAGAAGAAAGTGCGTTTCTGCCCGTAGTCGGAACGTTCCGGCGCTCCGGTAGAGACTCCCGAACCAATTATCGGGATTATACGGGCCGAGGCGGCGCGGGGCGTCACCTCGATTGAGCATTCAGTCTACACGGGTGCACCCCGATACGGCAAGCCACCCGGGGTATACACAATCATGTTGCAAATACCGGTGTAATTTCCTCTCACGATGAAGATTGGGCCGGCACAATACGGTGAAATCCGTCACTCCTTGTATGGTGGGGACTTGCTTGAAAACTGCAACACGATTCTCGACACAGCCCGTTCCGTGCCGTACACTAGTTTTTAGGAGGCATATCATGGACTATGAAATGCTGACTGATTTCCTGTTCTGGTGTTCGCTGATCAACGTGGTGGTGCTGTTTGCGGTCTCGGTAATGGTGAAGGTAGCGGGGGTCTGGTTCTACGAGACGCGGGAGAAGTGGTTCGCCATTCCGGAGGACAAGTTTCTGATTGTCACCTATGCGGTGCTTGGGGGCTACAAGGTGCTGATTATCTTCTTTAACATCGTACCGTGGGCGGTGCTGTCGGCGATCGGGTAGGCAGCGTGGGGCGCCACCCGAATACTCCCGCTCGTCGTGCGCCAACGGCGCGCGGCTCAGTTCATCGCGGCGAATATGCGGGGGCCGGCAGGAAGTGATCCATAAGGCACCGGAAACGATGGGTGTGGTGCCGCTCCAGCAGGTGCGTCAGTTCATAAACCAATATGTACTCGATGCTGCGCTCAAGTTTTGTGACAAGCTCTGAGTTGAACCAGATGCGACACGCCTCGATATTGCAACTGCCGCACTTCGTTTTCATCTTCTTCATACGAACTTCGTTGACTGCCAGTCCAATTTCAGTTTCCCAGCGCCGCAACCGATCCGGGATAAGCGAGCCGAGCTGGGCGCGACACCAGGCAGTCAAAAACTGTTCCTGTGTCGGATGGCTGCTTCCTGGCGGCACAGTGAGACGCAACGTGCTCCCGTGAGTCGACACATCAGAGGTACGGGTTACCATCTCAACACGTGAGATGGTTAGTATCAGCTCTTGCAAGCACTCCAGCACTCCGCGCGCCTACGATGTTAGCAGTGCTATCCGAACACAGGCGCCTATGGGTGTCGCTGCTACGTGTTAGCGATAGCCTCCGCGAGTACGGCCGCCAATTCGATCGCGGTCGTTAGTGCGGAAACGGCAACACCCAGTTGGATCGTTTCTCCGTCGGAATGCTGGTTCCGATTCCTATACCCATGGATCGCGTTGAGTAGGACGTACATATCCTTGTTAGCTACCCTGGCGCGGGATTCAAAGCGCAGAGCACTTCCAGTGAGAAACTGGAGAAGGCGGAGCTGAGTCGTCGGTTCTGATCGTGGAATCCTCCAGTCATTGGAATCCCGCATCTGTAACAACACCCGATCGTCCATCCGCTTCGGGTCCGCCAACCAATAATCGACGATTTCCGGGGCAATCCGCCGATCACCACCAAATTCCGCGGTCCAGATGAGATCCAGCATGCGGTCCCGGATGCCGGTAAGGCTGTTCAGACACTCGTCGGGATAGTCGGGAAGGTCTTCCAGAGAGCGTTCGATCAATCGAAATAACCGATCGTCATACCGGTCAATCTGGTTAAGGCGTCGGGCCAGGATCTCCCGGATGTTCTTTCGATAGGCTTCCCGGGTCCCGGCGACTCGTCCGATGATACCGGCGTCGTCTTCCGTTTTACCGACAAACCGCTGCAGGAGATGACACGACACGTGAACCTTTTCGCCTTCCCGTCTCGCGAATCCCTTGCTGCTAAGTTCGTACAGGTGTTCGAAGAACAGTTCTTTTGCGGGTCTCGCTTTCCCGTCGGAGAGTTCCCGGAAGAGATCCTGCGACTGAATCGAGCAATCAGACCAGAGGTCTTTCAATATGGGGGTAGCCACGTCATCTATCGCGACTGCCGCGTTGTTCACGTCGTCGTTACTCACCGCTCCCTGTGCTTTGTCGGCGCGAACCCGGTTGATCAGACCCAGTAGTAGCGGCGGATTGAAACCGCTCCAGTTCCTGAGTTCCGTGATCGCTCCCCGATCAAATACGAGCTCCGGTACGGCCTCGAGTACGGCGGCAATGTCGGTCTCATCCAACGGACTTACCTGAACGATATTTCCAAAAATGTTCCAGAAGTCACTGGTGACTGATGATTCGTCGCGAATGAGGTCGTGGAGCTTCCGTCGCGAAGCGACCACAAGGCGAAACCCTTCGTTCAGTGAAAGCTCACGCAGGTTATCCCAAAGATTGCGTGTGAAGTTACCCGATGACAGAGGCTTGTCGAAGCCGTCCCAGATCATCAAGACCTTGATTCCGTCCCGGGTCATTGAGTCGACGGCGTTGGCAAGCTCGTTGTAATAGTTGTCCTGCAGTCCGAGTAGATAATCGCCGTAGTCCTTTGCTCCCGCAGTAATCAATCCGGTGCCGAGCTTCTCGCTCAGCATCTGTAAAAAACCTTCATCCGTCGTCGGGGTGGAGTGACCGAGATCCCATTCGATAACGGCGGTGTATGGTGAACCCGAATTCCTCATCTGTTCTGCAAGCACACGAAGCAGAACGGATTTTCCGATATAGCGTGGTCCCACCACCGACCGATGGCTGGGACTCTCCTTCGATAACTCCCGTATGAGCCCATCCAACAGATCGCGACGCCCGAACATCGCAGGCGGAATCGCGGTACAGATCGGAAATCGTTCTTCAGTCATCTTCTTCCTCCGTTTCTCTTCGCGCTTTCGCCAGAACTGCTTCCACATCGCGCTGGCGGTCGATCCAGATTCCCATCAGGGGAATCGACAGGCGGTAATGCCCGGAGCCGCGATCCCCATGGAAATCCAGCAAATCAAGCTCCTGAAGAACCTCCAGGTCCGCGATGAGTTGCTCGTCGGAAATCTCGATACCTTCCGCAGCGAGGTACTCCTGGATTACTCCCAGCCGCATCGGCTCCCGCCCTTCGGATCGCGTGTGGCACAACGCCAGGAGATACCGACGCCGATCGGTACCGGCGTAATCCCAGAGGCTGGCAAAGTGCTCATTTTCTTCGATCAGTCTGTCTGCTGCGTTCTGCACGAGATCTACGGTGATCGACCGGATTCCGCCACGAACGGCGGTATCAAAGATCTGGTTGCACACGCACTGGATCAGATACGGCTGTCCCGCCGTCAGGAACGTGCAGCGCTCGATCGCCTCCCGGGAGTAGGTCAGACGACCTCGAACGGGATAGGTAATCAAACGCTCCGCCGCAGCGGGATCGAGGGTTTTTACATCTACATGGGTACCCAAGCCATACAGCGCCGACCAGTGTTCCTCCCGCAATCGACGCAGGCGCCTGGATCCAGTGAGAATCGCCGAGAAGCCCGGGAAACTCTGAACCAGATAGCGAATATTCTCCGGAACCTGCGGCGAGGTGACCCCGTTGTCAATTCCTTCCTGAAGCTTGTCAAACTCATCAAGCATCAGCAGCAGACGGAGTTCCCTTGCTTCGAGCACTTCCAGCACGACTTCCAGGTACGCGGCAAAATCCGTGTATGGTGCCTCCGGAGAGATACCGGCGCGGCACGCTTTGGGAACGGTCAACGTTTTGGCATCTGCCGGCAGAACCTCACCGTTGGGAAGCGGCGTCTCGCCCCCGAGAGTATGAACAGCCACCGCGATAGATCGTGCGAGTGCACGAAAGACTTCATCCGTCGGGACGCCGACGCCGTGTTTACTTCCCTCTGCACCCTGCAGACTGGCGTAAACACCAAACCACCCGGGCACACCGTTTGTCCCCTCAAGGTGGCGCAGAATCGACGTCTTCCCGGCACGCCTGTTTCCTTCGAGAAGTATGACGTTTCCGGTGTCTTGTACCGATCGCTTGATCGTCTCCAGCGTCTCTTCCCGACCAACAAACAGCTCTTCGCGTTTGGGAGTGATCGGATCACCGCATACATATGGGCTTCCTCCCATGTCGGACGATTCGGTTTGCTCGCTGCCGCTCCCTTTCATCTCAAACGACAGCTCTCGACGGTCGTCTACCGACTCGCCATTCATCGTAATGCCGCGCCAGGAGGCGGTAATCGTGAAGACGTCACCGTCAGATGGAGTCCGACCGTCGAGGGGAATCTCCTTTGTTGCACCTTCCGGGACATAGCCCAGACCAACCGTCCGCTCCCACGGTTCGATCGACACGTGAACATCACGAAGTGGTAGGACGCCCTCGTTGGTAAGGGTAAGAATCAGCGAGACCTGTTCGGCCCGAGTGATTACGGTCTGGCTCGAACTGACCGACACGCGAACGTCTTCGAGTATCTCCCGCTCCGCCGCAGAGAGCTTATCCACAACCAGACGGGTCAGCTCTCGCGCCCGGTTTGCGTGGGGAAGATGGCCTTCGATGGCGTTCTCGGCACCTCGGGCGCCGGTGGTCACCTGTTGCACGATGGAGTACCGGGCGGGACCGGGAGGAACGTCCTCCACACCGCCGAGTGGTGGAACGACGTCGGTTGCCAGAATCGATACCCATGGGCGTAGCAGATTCTCGATGTCTTCATGACGAAGACGCTCCTGAAGACGAACGAACGATTCGCCAAAGACAGCAGCGTGGCGAAGGGAATACAGATCCCCGGGACGGTCGGCCTCGTCCGACTTCAGGCAATTCAAGGCACCGTCAATCCATTCGACGATCGGATCACCGGACCTCTCGAGAAGTAGCTGGGCCAAGAATGGAAGGACATCCACTCCGTGCTCGCGATAGCTTTCCACCACCCGCTGCTGGACCGGAATGGGGGGTACCGGTACGGGCATCTCGTCCAGAACATCCCGGGACAGATGACTGATCGTCTTCCCTCGGGCCCGACCGTCCAGCCATGCCCTGCATTCGGCGGCGGAAAGGTATGCGCTGAGGAAGTGGGGGTCCAGTTGTGCTCCGGTGGGACGCAGAACCAGGATTCCACCGGCAGCCACCGCTCCGACGGCACCGTTCCTCACGATTCCCGCCTTGCCGATAGTACCGGACTTGGAGATCAACACATCACCGGATTTCAATTTCCATTTGGGATCGAGCGTTCCAGCAATGGTGGGGGACAACCATTTACTACCTCGTTCAACTATGCCGCTCCGGATGTCCCCGACACGGATGTAGGGAATGGTAGCTCCATCTTCGTTCCTCGGTGAATCATCCAGGAGATCCGCCGACTTGATCGCGTGTCCCGACAGTATCACGCACTGTTCCTTCAGTGTGCTGATGGGGATCTCTACAGCCAGGGCATCCAACGCTTCGTCCAGTCCACTCTGGTCACGGCGCACCGGTGTCAGATCCCAATCCAACGGCTCAAGCTCGGAGACCGTTACGTTCCAGGCGTCGTCGGCGGTTTCCGTTGAGCGAGCCAGAGCCAGTACCGTTTCCACCGCTTTCTCATCGGGGACAGCCCTCTTCCCCGGCGGTCTGAGCAACTCCTCCCCGTCGATCATCCGTACCCGCTCGCCTGATCCGTGCCGGATCACCAAAATCGCCGTTGCGATATTGGTCGCCGGATTGAAAGCCCCTTCCGGCAGGGAGATTACCATTTCTACAGAGTGTTCCGTCAAAAGCATCTCCCGCACCCGCTGGTCGGCGCCTTTGCGAAAGAGAAACCCATTCGGCACGACGACCACGGCACGGCCGTCGGGTTTCAATTGACCAACTATGTGCTGAACAAAGAGGCCTACCGCGTCATTTGACCGTATCGGGAAATGGTCCAGCCCTTCCGGACCAACCCGCATGCCCCAGGGGGGATTGGCCACGATGCGGTCGAAACCTCCGGCAGCGTTGCTTTGGTTCGCCGGCCGCTCCAGACTGTTTCCGAACTCAACACGCGGGGTATCGACGCCGACCAGCGCCATCCGCGTCACGGCGATGATATAAGGATCGCGATTGATCTCCACACCGTTGATCGCCGGACTCTCCTCGTCAACTCTGTGAAACGTCTTGTCGCCGGAGTGCACAACCGAATCGTGAACGGCAACAAGATACCCGCCGACGCCAAAGCACGGGTCGTAGATTGAATCCCCCTGGGATGCTGCGGCAAGACCGGCGACCAACCGAACGATCCACGGCGGGTCGCTGTGTTCGCCACCTCCGAACCGTGCCGGATGTTGCCGGACCAGGTTCAGGAACTCATCGTAGTCCTCGAGCAGGGCTCGTCGGTCGGAGGGTGTCTCAAAGGGTTGGTCGGCAAGCCACTGAACGACGACCGACAGCGATTCCACCGACCAGTTCGCCAGATCGAAAAGTGGTCGTGCCATGTGGTGGAGGTACGTTGCCAACGGGTTGTGGCGTACATTGTGGAGTCGGGATAACGCTGCCGGTAGTCGACTGGTGAGCGTTCCCACCAGCTCGTCCCCGCGAGAAGCGTGCCACACCCGCCAGTACATCGATTCCGGCAATAGCAGATCGTAGGGACGGTCCTCAAAGGCGGCAATTGTTTCCCGTTCGGCCTCCTGAAAATCTACCCACCGCAGATAGATGAGCGCTGCCAGTTGAACGGGAAGTTGTCGGGCATCTATGCCGCTGTCGGAGCGGAGGGAGTCGGTGAGTTGGAACAGGCTTTTTGCGTTCCGGGGGATGGACATCTTTCTACAATCCCCCGCCTCGTTCAACTCCTTGGCACGCCTCTCGGAGTTTAGCCGCCAGAGAATCGACGAGATTTGCGAAGCGAAGCACAGTATCTTGCGTAACCACGATACGCTGCCCTACCTGATACTGGGTATCTCCGGACTTCTGCAAATACTCATCGTCCACGATTCCTTCTCGATGCGCGAGCAGATGCCGCTGCTGAAAGCAGATTTTCAGATCCCGCCAGTCTCGAGATGTAAGCATCGTTTCATACCGAAGGCCGATCTTCTTTTCCCAGAAATCGCTGGAACGATCGAGGTTCTGGAACACGTTTCTCTGCGGTACCGGAGTAGCATCGTCTCGAATCGAATCGAACAAGGCTTCTGCATAACTCTGGAACGCCCCCACGATTTTACTCATGTGCTGTTCCAGGGTTACTCGCCAGGAGGTGGCGGCGGTATCCCTGTCCAACGAAGCATAGATTGCGTCTCTCACTTGGGGTAGTTTTCTGACAATATCGATCGTTTCCGAGAACGCTGTGATAGGCGAGTTATGACCACACGAGGGACAGAAAAATGCAGCTCCGATTGTTGCGTATCGACATCCGCACTTCTCACAGCAATACCGCTGTCTCATCAGCTCTTGCGCTTCGAGAGAGGTAAAAACAGGCCCCTTGGACGAGGCAACCTCCATCGACATCTGGACCAAGCCACCTCTCGGTTGTCTGCGGTTAAAGTCGCGGGCAATCCGATTGAGTTCATTGTGTAATGCCGGTTGAACAACCTCCAAGAGTTTATTTTGGCAATAGTCAGCCTGGTCGGTAGTGAGCCAGCTATCGGATGGTGACGAGTTACCACAAATCGGGCAGAATACTTCCTCATCGCGAACTATCTCGGTCCAGTCGGTGGCGAGAACTTTGAACTCTGCGCGGCATTCCTCGTTGGGGCACTCGCGATCAAGATAACCGTCGTCGTCAAGAGGAATACTTACTTCGGTACTGAACTCGTCAGGAAGCATTACAGTTCTCCCGCAAAAGCTTTGCGAAGGATCGATTCTCGGAGGTGGGTGATTTCGGGCGAGTTGAGATCCACAAACAAATCGGTTGCCCGGTCATGAACCTGGTCCAATTTCTTTATCAGAGCTGATTGCATTTCCAATAGGGGGACTGGAATCGCGACTTCTTTTAGCCTGGCCCCTGAGATCTTAACCATGCTTTGGCTGGTACCGGAGGCGCGTTCTCGTATTTGAGCGCGGGCCGACGGTATTCGTAAGGCATACGCAAGGAAACGCGGATATATGACTTGTGGATCCGGGGACAGCTTGATCAGCAAGTCCGGATAGATGCAGTTGTCAATATCTTGTGTGGCGACACTCGCAAGTCCAACCAACTCTTGGGTGTTGGAACGAGAGACGAAAACGTCGCCCCGGCGCACCGGGTATTTTGCAAGGATGTCGCTTGGTAGGACGATCGGTTTTCGGGCGTTGGTATCAAGATTTACCCCACGTACGGCGGACAAACCAAGCACGAAACCGGTCGCGCCTTCGTTGCTTGTACTGATCGATTTTCCGTTCCGGGAGGTCGTTACCAGATCACCAACTTTCATACTCGACCAGCCGTCAGGCTCGATGATTGCGCCAAGCAGTGCGGTCCGCATAGCAACGTACTCCCGAAGCGCATCCCCCCGCAGCTCCTCAATCTCATCAATCCGCACCATGCACTCCTTGATCCGGGCAACGATGCGGCGTTGTTCTTCGAGTGGAGGACAAGGCAGGGTGATACCGACCAGTTTCGCCTTCGTTATGTGCCGCAGGCCAACACCACCATGGGACTGGTTGATCATTTCATCCAGACGGCTGTTGACCGCATAGATGAAGAAATCGCTGTCGATTTTCGAATCATCAACCAGCACTTTGAAGATGTGCTGATTTAGGAGCGCGGGTCCACCCTGCCACCGAAAGCATCCGAAAGACGTACCCGGTGTCCCCGACCACGACAACAATATCGCACCGTCGTCAATAAAGTGTCTTACGGAATACGGACCACCAAAATGATTGAAGGGCTTCGCCGCGTCATTGAGGTTCTGTATTCGAACTATCGGCAAACCTTCGTCTTGCCAGTCGCTTGGCTTGAATGCTCTTCCGTTGATCAATTCGCATACTTCACCTAACGGAACCATCGGCCACCCGTTCACTCCCCACCCTCCAAAATCACTTCCAACTCCCCCAACAGATCCATGATCCGCTCTTCTTTGGCCTTGATCGACTGCACCAGCTCCAGGGCCGGGCGGTGTTCGTAGTCGTCCTTCCGGTTGGGGTTGCGGGCACTGAGGTCGTAGCCCTTCTCCGCAAGTTCCGCCAACGGCACCGTCCATGAAGTATCACTGTCCGTTTTATCACGCTGCTTCATGAGGAAGTCGGGAATTTGACTGCCCTCCATCGGGCGGCGGGTAGACTTGAGCTCAAAGCCGTCGTTGGTGAGCTCGTAGAACCAGACCGATTCGGTCGCCCACTCATCCGCAGACACATCCACCTTTGGGCGATCAAAGAAGATGACATTTGTTTTTACGCCCGTGTAGGGCAAAAAACACCCCGCCGGGAGAGAGAGAACGGTGTGCACATTGAAACGCTGCAAGAGCTCCATGCGCACCTTCTGGTCCGGGCCGCCGCGGAAGAGTACCCCCTCGGGCACCACCACCGCCGCTCGGCCTCCCCTGGCCAGGTTAGCCATGATGTGCTGGATAAAGAGACACTCCGTGGCGCTGGATTTGACGCGAAAGTTGTTCTGTAGGTCCTGAGCCATCTTGCCGCCGTAGGGCGGATTGGAGAGGATCACATGGTACTTGTCCTTCTCCCCCACATTCTGGGAGTGGAGCTCCAGCGTGTTGGCCATGGCAAGATTGGCGCCCTCTATGCCGTGGAGAATCATGTTCATCGTCCCCAGGAGGTAGGTGAGCGGCTTGATCTCCACCCCGTAGAACGTCTCCTTCTGGAACTGTTCCTGTTGCCGACCGGATAGCTCACCGTGTGTACGGATGTATTCCGCCGCCTCTCCCAGAAAACCGGCGGTGCCGAAACCGGGGTCGTAGACACGCTCTCCCGCTTTGGGTTGTACCACCTCCACCATTATGCGGATGATGTGACGCTGGGTGTAGAACTCCCCGGCGTAGCCGGCGGAGTCGGCGGCGACCTTCTTTAGGAGATCCTCGTAGATCTCCGAGAGGACGTGTACGTCGGTGTCGTCGGAAAAGTGGAGCCGGTCCACCTGTTTGACCACCCGGGCAAAGGTGACTCCCTGGCGGCAGTAGTTGCGCACCGTTGAGAAGATGCGCTGGAAGCGCTGCGCCAACAGGTCGTCGCCAAGGCCTTCCGCCGGGTCCGGGCTGGTGAGCTTCGTCCACAGCTCGCCCTGGACAAACTTGAGCATCTCGTCAGGGTTGCGTTTGGTCCAGGATGACCATGCGTATCCGCCGCTAAGACGGCGCTGGTAGTGTCCGTCGTCGAAAGCAGCTTCTTCCTCCCGGCGCGCTTCCGCCTCGTCAAAGGCTTTAAGAAAAAAGAGCCACGCCAGCTGCTCCACGTAGTTCCGGGCATCCACTCCGGCGGTGTTGAGCTCGTCCGATGCGTTTTTGACCGCCTGCTGTACTTCCTGGCGGCGGCTATCTACGGTGGTGTTCATCTGCGCTGCTCCCTTATCTACGCCGACATCGGGACGTAGAGGTGGTTTTTGACTGATTCCAGATCACTCTTCAGTTTGGCCACCCCGCCGTACTCGCGGGTCAACCGCTGAAAACTGCCGAACTGCTCGGAAAACTGGGGCGTACTATAGGTCCGCGCCTCTTCCAGGTCGTCGATCCCGAAGAGCGCGTAGTGGTCCAGGGCGGTTTGCCAAAATTTATAGGTCATGTCGGTGCTGTACGACCGAACGGCGTCCGCCGCCGCAGGAAAATCCATCCCGCCGCCCCCTGCCGTCGGCTCATACAGCCAGTCGGTATCATCGTCCCAGAACCGCTCCACCCGCTGGTGCCGGGTGGGTACGCGCACCAGGTTGAAACCGATCTTGGCGAGGATATCCACATCATCGGTGGTTGGCAGGTCCAGAAAGTGGCGGAACGCCGCGGGGTAAATGTCCTGTTCCCGTAGTTCGTCCCGAAGCTCCTTGCGGGTCGTCTTTCCAATCCACAGCTCCAGAAGATCATCCAGGCTGTGGGGCGCTACCGTCTGGATAAACTCCCGGGACTGCTCCGCGTACTCCTCAAAGGGAATGCGGCGTCCGTCGGCGAGGCAGACGTAGCGGTTGGTATCAGAGATGATCACTTCTACCCCACCGCCGATGGGCTTGGGTTCCGGCTCCGTTTCCTTCTTTTTCGCCTTCGAGGCTTTTGGAACCTTGGTCTGGTTGGCGGGATGCCCGTCAAACTCCGCGTCCTCCAGGTGACTGGCGCCGGAGTAATCGAAGATCGTGAAGTAGCGCTTGTTGATATCCTCACAGAGACGAGTGCCCCGCCCCTTCATCTGTTTGTAGAGCATGGCGCTCCGCAGCGGGCGCACAAAGACCACGTTTTTCACGTCGGGGGCGTCGAATCCGGTGGTCAGAAGATCTACCGTAACAGCGACGCGTGGTTTGCTGGGCCCGACGATGGCAAAGTTGCGCTCCAACTGGTGACTGTTGCGCTCCGCCCGGGTAATACGGGCGGCATAATCGGGATCACCGGAGAGGCGCCGTAATTCCGCCGCCATAAATGCGGCGTGGGTGTCGTCAACACAGAAGATGATCGACTTCTCGTCCCGGAGGCCGTAGGTGCCCAGGGTGGACCATAGGTCCTCGGCGATCGCCCGGGTGCGGTCGGGCATGCGGATCTCCCGCTCGAAGTTCGCGGTGGTGTAGTGCTTGCCGTCGGGGCCGTCAAACCCCTCATCGTCAACGTTGGTGATCCGCTCCTCCAGGAGGTACGGCACCAAATACCCGTCTTCCACCGCCTGCTTGAGACTGTAACGGAAGATCTCCTCGCCGAAGTAGTGGTAGGTGTCCCTCCGTTGCTCCTCTTCGGTGAGCTCACGTTTCGCCTCTTCCAGTTCCCGGGGTGTCGCGGTCAGGCCGAGCTGCAACGCACCGCTGAAGTGCTCCAGGACCCCAAACCAATCACCGAATCCGGAGCGGTGGCACTCATCTATCACCACAAGGTCAAAAAAATCATGATCGTAGTGCTCGTAGACTTTCCGGCCGTTAAGCTCCTCATCCAGGGTCTGATAGTTGGCGAAGAAGACCTTTCCCACCAGGTGGTTTCCCCGTGCAACGGTGTCCTTGTCCAGGGCAACGCGCTCGGCGGCGCTGAAGGCGGCAAAGGCGCGATACGCCTGATCCTTGAGGCTGTTACGGTCGGTGAGAAAGAGGACGTGCTGTTTCTCCAGTGAGTCGCCGTTTATCATCTTCCAGATCATCTGAAAGACGGTGAAGGTCTTGCCGGTGCCGGTAGCCATGAGAAGGAGCGCCCGCTGCATCCCCTGGGCAAAGTGCCACAGCGTCTTGCTGACCGCCATCTCCTGGTAGGGGCGCACTGTTTTTCGGCTTACCTGATCCACGTGGTAGCCGGCGGTGAAAGCAGCGCCCCACCGCTCCCAGTCGATGGTCACTCCGAGATGTTGCACGATATCCTCAGGGGTTGGAACCGATGTCAGCGTCTCGTAATCACCGCTGTCGTTGTCCGTGAGTATCCACTCAGTATCGTTGGTGGCGATACTATACCGGATCAGGAGACGACGGGCGTAGCGGGAGGCCTGCTGGATACCATCGGCGGCGGATTCGGTCTCCGCCTTGGCCTCAAGTATCGCAAGAGGGATACCACGGTAGCGCAGGAGGTAGTCCGCGATAATCGCCTGGGAACCGTCATACATCGCCTCACCGGTGATATTGACCCGACCGGGACCGATGTGGAGCTGCTCCTGCCAGTCCCACCCCGCTGCGGTGAGGGCGGGCTCGATGAGGTCCGTGCAGGTTTTTCGTTCGTCCCGATGTACCATCGCGCTTCCTTTATCCATTCCTGTGTGTAATCAGCAATCGCCGTGCCAACAAGACTTCATTCATCGCTGATACCAAGTCTCTCGATCTGGGCGCTCAACGTCTGGTGGCTCTTGAGGCCGAGAAGCCGGGCCGCCTCCGCCTTGATGCCGTGGGCCTGGGCAAGTGCGCGGCGGATGTAGGCTTTCTGGATCGATCTGAGGTGATTATCCAGGTCAAAACCGTTCCCGAGAGGCAATTCTTCCTCGAAATCAATCGGTTTTTCGCCAACGGGAGTCTCCGCGAGGGCCGCCGATATATCCTGATCTGTTATCGTATCCCCATCTGCCATTACCGCCGCCTGCAACAGCGCGTTGTAGAGCTGGCGTACATTTCCGGGCCACCGGTGTGATGATACAAAATTTTTTGCGGATACAGAAATTATTTTGTGCCGATAGCCTGGTTCTTCTCGTTGGAACTCATCATTGATCCGTTGCATCAGGGTATCGGCGATTATTACGGCGTCGGTTCCCCGTTCACGGAGCGCCGGAAGCTTTACGGTAATGACGGCAAGGCGATAAAGGAGGTCTTCCCGGAACGCCCCCTCTGTGACCATGGCGTTGAGATTACGGTTGGTGGCAGCGAGAACGCGTACATCCGCACGTTCCGATTTATCCGATCCCACCGGTAGAAACTCCCGGACGGAGCTTGTTTCACCGACGGGAGGTTCCAGTACCCGCAGGAACTTGGCCTGCAGATCGCGATCCAGTTCTCCGATCTCGTCCAGAAAGAGGGTGCCCCCGTCGGCACGCTTGAGCGCGCCGTCCCGGGCGGTAACGGCCCCCGTAAAGGCGCCCTTTTTGTGACCGAAGATTTCCGACTCTATGAGGTGCGTCGGAATCGCCGCACAATTGACAACGACAAACGGTGCCTCCCGCCGAGGGCTTGCCGTGTGTATTGCATGGGCAAACATCTCCTTACCCGTTCCGCTTTCGCCGGTGATAAGAACGGAAACACTCCGGATCGCTGCCCGGTGAGCTCGACCAACGGCTGTCCGTATCGCGGCACTATCCCCGATGACACGGTCGAACCCCGGCGTTTCCTGAGGACTCCCGGCAGCGAGATGGGAAAGCCGAGAGTCGGCAGCCTTGAAGAGTTCCGGAACGACATCCAGGGAAATATCAAACGGAATCTCGGTCTCGGTGACCTGGGATTGCCAGGTCTGGTAGAAACGACCGGGAAAGAGCGTCTTACCGAGCAAAACCCAGATCGCGGCCATCGCGGGGGTACCGGGACTGAGTAGATACGCCGGCGTGACACCGGCAGGTAGTTCAGGTACGATCGATTCCATCTGGGTCCGGACAACCCGAAAGATCTCTCCGTAGTCGGTGGGGTCCCTGAGGACCACCTCACGAATCTCAACGGGGGTACCGACCCAGTCCCGGTACAGAGAAGAGAGCTCGGGGTCTGCGTAGTTGGTGAGGAGAATCACGTTATCGAAAACGATGTTGTTCAGTGCCGTTTTCACGGGACCGTCGATCACCGGCGCCCCACCAATGTTGATCCCCAAGCGGTCGGCGATTTTCTCAGCGACATGTGAGGGCTGCGCCGTCAGCATCGCCCTGATGTCGGTATTGCCGATCCAAGAGATCAAGAGCTGTTGGCGAGATTGGTCGGTACTACCCGGAGCCATACCGGAATCATAGCTGTATGAAGGAAAACCCACAAGAAACTATTCATCATAAAAAAGCTCCACGTACGGTCGGTAGATGAATCTACGGTTGCGCTGGTTGCCGGTGGTCTCTTCCAGGATTCCGAGCCGCTCAAAACGGCCGACAAGATCATTCGCGGCGGGATAGCTGATGTTGACGAGTTCCTTGACATCGGTCACCGTCAGGATCGGATGCTCAAAGAGCGACTCCAATACCTGGTGCCCGTTGGCGGCGGAGCGTCCGAGCTCTCGGGTTACGAGGTCGCGGTGGCTCTCCCGGAGGTGCAGAATCTTCCGGGAGGTGGTGGTCGCTTCACCACTCACCTCCACAACTCCGGTAAGAAACAAACGGAGCCACTGCTCGCAGTCGCCGGTGTCCCGTACCGCTTGGAGCGATTCGTAGTACCGCTGCCGGTGTTTTTTCAAATAGTAGGAGAGGTACAGCACCGGTTCCTGGAGTACGCCCCACCCAGACAAGAGCAGAGCGATCACCAGCCGACCGACGCGCCCATTGCCGTCCAGGAAGGGATGGATCGTCTCCAATTGGGCGTGGGCGACACCGGTCCGCACCAGCAGAGGAAGGGGATGAGTGCCGTGGATGAACTTCTCGAGGTTACCCAAAGCCTCGGGCACCACATCCGGAGGTGGCGGAACGAAGCTCGCGTCCATGATCGTGCTTCCGGCGGGACCGATCCAATTCTGGCTCATTCTGAGCTCCCCGGGTGAAAGCTGTTCACCCCGTACACCGGCAAGAAGCCGCTCGTGAATCTCCCGGATCAAACGAACCGGAACGGGAAGGTCGGCAAGACGTGCAAGACCGTAATTCATCGCCCGGACGTAGTTGAAAACCTCGTCCACGTCGTTGGGCTGATCGGGCGAGAAGACCTTTGCCTCGGCGCGGAGGACATCCTGAAGCGAACTCTGGGTGCCCTCGATCTGACTGGAGAGGACCGCCTCTTTCCTGATGTACATCGCTACAAAGAGATCCGGATGCGGTAGAGTCTGGATGGAACCATCGAGGCGTCCCAGGGCACGATCCGCGTTGGAGAGAAGCGTCTGCAACTCGCCGTCGATCACAACGGGTGGGTCCGGCGGCAGGCTCGCGGGGATGAACGTATGATACCCCGCCGGTTGGCGAACGTATCTTCCGGCACGAGCCGTAATGCCTGAAGCGTCGCTTCACTACTACACCAAACGGCGTCCTTATTAAAGCGCCGCTTACGTAAGGGCCTCACACCACCTCCACATCAAAGCGCCGCTTGCATATGGCGTTCGTCCTCAGATTTAGGAAGGCTCCGACACCCGCCGACCACCGTGGACGTTCAGTCTGTGAACGGAAACGAGAGACGCACCAGCAGACCGTCGATCGTGTCACCGGAGACCTTGACGTCGAAGCGCTCCCGAACATCGCGGAGGAGCGCCGCCGCCGGCCCGTCGAGGACATCGCCTTTCCCAATCGGGGAGCCGTCTGCGGCTCGCGCCGTAACGGTGACCTCCACAACGGTCTCCCGGCAGTGAGCGGATATGAAAAACGACGCGTCGCGGAGATTAGGATACGCCCGGTCCACAGTGGCAGCGAGCGCTTCCCCCAGCACAATCGCCACATCCACGCCGTGGGCGAGCGCAAGAGGAACTACGTCGGCGTCAACGGTGACTTCCGTCGCCGGTGCAGACGTGGCGCGCCGCACAATATCCCGGAACAGCGGCTCCAGTGCCGAAAGATACGCTCCCAGATCGATGCGCTCCTCTACCGCGATTCCGGCAAAGTACTGATACGAGCGACTGACGACCCGAAGCCGCACCTCCGCCCGCTCCTGCAGCCGCATCGCCCGGGAATCGTCGAAGAGAACCGAGTGCCCCTGGAGCAGACGTCCCACAATTTGCAGGTAGAGCCCGATCGTGGCACCCACGGAGTCCACCATCTGCCCGCCGAGGGCGTTCCCCAGGGCGATGCTGAGCGCGATAAGCGTATCAACGTCACCGGTAGTCCACTGCCTACCACTGGTACAGTCGTCAAATCCGACGAACCCCCACAGGCGACTACCAACGCGGATCGGGAGGATAAGAAGTGTGAGGATTCCCTGCTCTGTGAGGGTGGGCCGCTCTTCCCGCGGGAAGTTGGCAACGGACCCGACGATCGGGCGGTACCGCTCCAATTCATCCAACCAGCGCCCGTACCCCGCCTCGCGGAGGGGGATCATCTGGAGATCCGGATTGTCGATCTGCGGCTCAACGGCATCGGAACTCCACTCGTACGCGTGGGAAGCGTAGGTGACAAAGGTGGCGTCGGCAACCTCCGTCCGGGTAAGCTCAAATATGTACACGCGGTCAACCTGCGCGGCAGAACCCACCCGTCTCAGAACCTCATTGATCGTTTCCGAGGTCTTGCTCTGCAATAGGCTCTTGCACGCCTCAAGCACAACTGGGGTGCTGAGCGGTTCTGCTGCTGAGGAACTCATTTCCGAGCATTGTAACGTCAAAACGCCGGGAGAGCTACACGCACGCTTCCATCCTCGGAGATGCTCGCCTGGACAAGCACTCCTGATACGTCGAGCACAACGAGCATCCTGTCTGTAGTAAACCGAAAAAACCGATGTAGTTTCCTCTTGACCCGACACACCATCGGGTCTATACCTGAAATATGGAGCTGGAAACGCTATCGGATCGGCAGAAACGGATTCTGGACGGAGCGGAAGCGCTCTTTTTCCGGCGGGGATTCCATCACGTTACCGCCGATGAGATCGCCGGTGCCGTGGGGATCAGCAAGAAAACCCTGTACCAGGATTTTCGGGGCAAGCGGGATCTAGTGCGGACCGTTGTGCGTCGCAAGATGACACGACTGGAGCAGGTTCTTGCCCGGACGCTCGATCGCGACGGTGCCGCTGCGGGAGACTTGTCTCCGCTCATGGAGCATTTCCGTATTCTTGCCGGGGAGATGCGCGCCCTGGGCGCAGAGTTCATTGCCGATGTCATGAAATACGACGGGAAACTCTGGGCGGAGGTGAACGCGTTTCGGCGGGAGCACATCTACTCTCGACTGCAGCAGCGGATCGAAGCGGGACAGGAAGCGGGAACGGTCCGTAGCGATGTGTCGCCGCCGGTTGCGGCGACGATGCTGGTGGTTCTGGCGGAAAACCTTCTCACTCCGGAGAAGATGGTCGCCTTTGACACGACGCCCTCTGCTCTGATGGAGCAGATCGGATCGGTGGTGGTCCGCGGCATTTCAATATGAAATCGAGGGAGGATCCGATGGCCGTCGCCCAGGCACACAGCAATCGCTCTGGAACGCGCCCCACGGCTGCGTTCGTGGTCTCCTTCCTATCCGTCGTCCTGGTGGCGGGGGCCTCGCTCGTTCTCGCGTCCTGCAGCGCCGAGGACTCCACGGCTATTCGGGGATCGGGCACGATCGAGGCGACGGAGGTGACGGTTTCCGCCCAAACGGCCGGGGAATTGCTGGAGCTGAACGTTCGTCGTGGAGACACGGTCGAGAGGGGAACGGTCCTGGCCCGGGTGGACCCGGTGGATCTGGAGTTCCAGCTGTCCCAGGCGCGGTATCGCCTGGAGGCGGCCCAGGCCGAGCGGGACGGACTGCTTGCGGGGGCCCGGGAAGAGGATATCCGCGGGGCCGAAGCGGGGCTCACAGAAGCACGCGCTGCGATGACCCTGGCGGAGCGCACCCTGGAGCGGGTTCGCAACCTCCACGCCGCCGGCAGTACCACCGACAGTGAACTGGACCGGGTGGAGACGCAGTACTCACAGGCCCGCGCCCGGGTGGACGCGGCTGAAGCGCAGCTACAGCGTTTGGAGTCACTGGTTCGCCCCGAGGAGCGACGGCGGGCACAGGCTGTGGTATCCGAGGCGGAGACGGCGGTGGCCCGCGCAGAGCGGCAGCTCGCACACGCAGTGATTTCGGCTCCCCGGGACGGAACGGTCACCGTAGTTGTGCGGGAAGCGGGCGAGATCGTCTCTCCCGGAACGCCGGTGGTGGTGGTTGCCGACCTCTCCACGGTGTATCTCACGATATACGTCTCCGAGCGGCGTCTCGGCGAGGTGAAGCTCGGGGCCGAGGCGACGGTACGGGTGGACGGCATGCCCGACACGCGGTTTGCCGGTTCGGTAAGTCGGATAGCGGAGCAGGCCGAGTTTACTCCTCGCAACGTCCAGACGGAGGACGCCCGGGCTCAACTGGTGTACGCCGTGGAGATCGTGCTGGACAACTCCGACGGCGTATTCAAGATCGGTATGCCCGCCACGGCGACGATAGCGCCATGACCGCGGAAATGCCTGGTTCGGCGGAACAGCCGGTGGTACGCATGCAGGGTGTGTCCAAGGCGTATGGTGAGACCGTCGCCCTGGACAATGTCGATCTCGACGTCCACCGGGGGGAGATGTTTGCCGTGATCGGCCCCGACGGCGCCGGAAAGACGTCGCTGTTGCGGATCGTCGCCGGTATCACTCGGGCCGACACAGGCGAACTGACGCTCCTGGGAGCGGCAGTTTCACGAGTCACCCGAGACATGAAAGGGAGAATCGGGTACCTTGCCCAGGGATTTGCCCTGTACCGAGACCTTTCGGTGGAGGAAAACCTCACCTTCTTCGGGCGCCTCTACGGTACCGGAACCGGTCAACGGGCTACGTCCACTGGCCGGGGCACATCCACTACCCGGAGCGCATCCAATACCCGGGGCGCAACCTGGCGTGAGGAACTGCTGGATTTCACGCGGTTGGGACCGTTTCGGCGTCGTCTCGCCGGACATCTTTCCGGCGGAATGAAGAAGAAGCTCGCTCTGGCGTGCGCCCTTATACACCGACCGGAACTGATCGTCCTGGACGAACCCACAACGGGGGTAGACCCCGTTTCCCGGCGGGAGTTCTGGACGATCCTGAACGAGCTAAAACACGACGGTCTCACGATCATCGTATCGACACCATACATGGACGAGGCGGACCGCTGCGATCGGGTCGCGCTTCTTCGATCGGGACGCGTGCTTGCTACCGGCAGCCCCGGTGAGATCACATCCAGGGTGGGAGGATCGATAACGGAGATCGTAACCGCCGGCGCCCGGAAACTCCGTACCATTCTCATCGACCAAGGCTACACGGTGCAGATTCAGGGTAATCGGATCCACGTCTACGACGCCGACTCATCGGAGGCGATCCGTTCCGTCCTGGCGGAAGCCGGCATCGCTGCTGATTCCGTCTCCGTCATGCCGCCTTCAATGGAAGACGCCTACATCGCGCTGCAGGAGCAATAATGGGAAGAAGTGAAGAGCTCCACGGCGACGGGACGATCACGGCTCACGATCTCACCCGCCGCTTCGGAGATTTTGTTGCGGTGGACAATATCTCATTCGCGGTGGAACGGGGGAAGATTTTCGGTCTCCTGGGAGCAAACGGCGCGGGAAAAAGCACTACCATCCGAATGCTCTGCGGTCTCCTGAAGCCTTCCTCCGGCCGCGTCGCAGTGGATGGGCGCGATGTGGCCACGTCCCCGGAAACGGTGAAGGGCCGCATAGGCTATATGTCCCAGCACTTCTCCCTCTATCGGGATCTTACGGTGATGGAGAATATCACCTTTTTTGGCGGTATGTACGGCCTTTCCCGAGGCGAGATCCGTCATCGCGCCGGGTGGGCCCTGGAAATGGCGGGACTTACGGGAAAGGACCGTCTTCGTGGAGCGGACCTTTCCGGAGGCTGGGCGCAGCGGCTTGCCCTGGGATGCGCGGTCCTTCACCGACCGTCCGTGCTCTTTCTGGACGAACCCACCGGAAGCGTCGACCCGGTATCCCGGCGGGAGTTCTGGGACCTCATAGCCGACCTGGCCGACGGCGGTACTACCGTTCTCGTCACCACCCACTACCTCGATGAAGCGGAGTACTGCAACACCGTGAGCCTTATGTACGGCGGTCGCATCGTCGCACAGGATACGCCGGCCAAGCTCAAGACCACCCGCGGCACCCAGACACTGGAAGAGGTTTTCATCACCGTGGTGGAAGAGGAGATCGCCCGGGAAACCGCCGACGCCGGAGAAGCCGACCGCGGGGACGGAGGTGACCCTTGAGACTCGCCGCGGTCATCTCCAAGGAGTTCCGGCAAATTCTTCGCGACCGGAGAACGCTGGGTCTGGTGATCTTCCTACCGATATTTCTGCTGGTGATGTTCGGATACGCCGTCAGTCTTGACGTGCGGAACGCTCCGCTCGGTGTCGTAGACATAGACCGCACCTCCGCGAGCCGGCGTCTCATCGCCGCAGTCAGCCACAACGAGCGGTTCTTTGACGTAGTCGCGTATCCCGACTCTTCAGTTCAGTTGTATGACATGATTCTCCGGGGGGAGCTACAGGGGGGCATCGTGATTCCCCGCAACTTCCACCGCGATGCCCTTGCTGGGCGCCGGGCACCAGTTCAGATACTGGTAGACGGCACTCACGGCACGATCGCCTCCGCGCTGCAAGGGTATCTCACCTCAGCGATCACCTCGGCTGCTCCCGTCGGCAGCGCCGAAACCGCAGGCGCGGTGGACGTCCGGCTACGGATCTGGTTCAACCCCGAGCTTGAGAGCAGCAAGTACCTCATACCGGGTCTCGTGGCGTTCATTCTCGTCATTACGGCGGTGATATCCACGGCCCTTTCTATCGTCCGGGAAAAGGAGCTGGGCACGATGGAACAGCTCGCCGCTTCCCCGCTCCGGCCGGTGGAACTCATACTCGGCAAAACGGTTCCCTACCTGGTGATATCCGGTGTCATTGCCGCCGGCATTTTTGCAGCAGGGTACTTCCTCTTCGACGTGGGAGTCGCCGGCAGTATCATCGGACTGGCCGGAGTAACTCTGGTGTTTCTGATCGCATCCCTTGGCATGGGACTGCTTATTTCATCGGTTGCGGAGACTCAGCAGGTTGCTTTCCTCATCTCGATCATGGCCACCTTTCTGCCCGCCTTCCTCCTGTCGGGATTCGTGTTTCCCATTGAGAACATGCCCGTGCCGATCCGCGTGGCAACACACCTGGTACCGGCTCGGTATTACATATCCGCCCTGAGAACGATCATGCTCACCGGAGGAGCGGTGAACGCGTACTGGAAGGAGGTCACCTTTCTCGCCGTGTTTGGGGCGGGAATGTTCACCGCAGGTATCATCCGGCTTCGACGCCGGGGAGATCTGACGTGAGCGGAGTCACCCTATGAGGCGCCTGGCGCATATGGTCCGCAAGGAGTTCCTCCAGCTCCTGCGAGACCGGAAGATGCTTCCCATCGTATTCATCGCCCCGGTTCTGCAGCTGATCCTGCTGGGCTACGCCGCCAATCTCGATGTTACCCATCTGCCGATGGCGGTTATCGATATGGACAACAGCGCCCCCAGCCGTGAGCTGGTGAGAACGTTCGTTTCCAGCGACTATTTCGATGGTGTGCTGTACGGCGCCGTTCCGGAGGACGGCGGCCGGGCGCTCGCAGACGGTACCGTTTCCGTTGTGCTCACCATTCCTGAGGGATTCGGGAGCGCCTTTGTCGGGAGCCGAGGCGCCGCCGCGCATGGGGACGAAGGCGGCGTCCCGGAAGAGCGCGCCACGATGGTCCAGGTGCTCATCGACGGGTCCAACTCTACGGTGGGTACGGCGGCCGGTGCCTACGTCAATGCGATTCTCGGCGCGTTCCAAGAAAAGCTGGTGAATCCGCACGGCACCGGCGGCCGAGGCGGTATCGACATCCGGAGCCAGGTACTGTTCAACCCATCCATGGAGACCAAGAACTTCATGATTCCCGGGATATTCGCGCTACTGCTGATGCTCGTGACGATGGTCCTGTCGTCGCTGGCGATCGTGAAGGAAAAGGAACTGGGAACCCTAGAGCAGTTGAACGTGACGCCGGTCACTCCACTGCAGATGGTTGCCGGCAAGCTCCTTCCCTTTGTCATTATCGGGCTAGTGGATATCGTGCTGGTCTTCATCGTATCCCGGGTAGTATTCGCCGTACCCTTTCGGGGGAGCTTCACACTGCTATTCGCGGCGTCGTTTCTATTTCTGGGGAGCACTCTGGGCCTGGGACTGTTTATCTCAACCATCGCCGATACGCAGCAGCAGGCGATGCTAACCGCGTCGTTTTTCGTGATGATTCCGATGTTCTTTCTCTCCGGTTTCGCCTTTCCCCTGGAGAGCATGCCCCGAGTCATGCAGTACCTCTCGTATTTTTTTCCTCTGCGGTACTATCTCATCATTCTGCGAGCCATCTTCCTGAAAGGAGCCGGAGCGGCAGAACTGTGGGATCAATTGGTGATGCTCACGGGCTTCGGTGTGGCTATCTTTGCGGCGGCGGCCCTTCGATTCCGCAAGCGAAGCGGGTAGAATCACCATCCATGGAACTCCTCCGCCAGGATGCGATTCGTCCAATCCACATCGAAATGCTCGGGATCCCATCCTGGCGGGGCGATCTGTTCCAGCTCTTCCTGGTCCGTCTCTTCCATAAGATAGCAATACCCGGAAATCCCGCCGCAGTCCTCAGGTGGGGCCGCCCGTTTGCCGGACAAAATCCGCGGCGTCGTCCGGTCTCGTTCCGGTAGATCGTCCGGATCGAGGATCCTTGACACCAGAATCTCGTGAACCCAGTCGTCGCCGAAGTCGTAGACATACTGAAAGCGATCCTTCTCACGAAATCCAATCTGGGCCAGACGAAAGTGTTCTTCCGGGTGTGCTTCAGGCTCATCCAATTCCGCCGGGGCGAACACCTCTCCGTCAATGCGAAACAGATGCAGATGACCGCCGAACCAGCCCATGGCGATCTGGATAATCCGGTGGAGCTGATCCAGATGCACCGAACCCGGCACGCGAATCCGCCGCCAGATCTGGGGACGAATCGTCTTGAGCGATATCTTCAGCTCGAATACCGGGGTGTCGTCAAACACCCCGTCTACCGCCCGCGTCGCTTCGTCGAGAATCTCCACGGCGGTCTCTTCAATCGCATCAAGCTGTTGGTTTAGGGCGTGCAGCCCCTTCTCTTCGCCACCCAGATCACGGTTTAGTAATTCGATTGTTCCGGTGATCATACCAAAGAACTCGCCCACCTGACGAACCGGCCCTTCCGGAAGATCCGCGGGGTCGATGCCCTGAGCATCCAGGTCCCGTATCCACCGGATCTGCCGATCGTACAGCGCAAGAAACCTGGCGCGAACGGGAGCGACCGCTTCGTCGGCGGAACGATCGTATTCGTCGACCACCTGCGACCACAGCTCATCTAATTCATCAAAAAATGACTCTTGCTGCTCCTCATCCACAAAGATCAGATCGGCGCCGGAGAAGACGCGCATGATAACCGACGACAAATCACGGTCATTGAACACCGCGTCCCGCATGTACGCTTCCAACTCATCCTCAGTGAGGACCGATCCAATATCAGTCAGGATTTCGTCCAGATCCCCGACAATTCCTTCCGGTTCCGGTGCGGTCGTCGCCGACGGCGGAGCTTGCTGTTGGGGCGATTCTTCAAACCACAGCGTGGAGGATAGAGAACCACTTGTCCTCCAGGGTGCGGTAATCCGTACCGGGTTGTCGGCGGCGAGAAACTCTCCCACCGTCCCCGCAGGATAATCGAGAAATGATCGTCCCCCTAAGGCAGTTGCAAAATACCACACGTACCTCAGTTGTTTCGGGATATCCACCGGCTCCCCGAAATGGTCGAACATCTGGTCGAAGGCCGTTCCAAGCGTCCCGTTCCATCGCTGCCGGTGGGCGTCGGAAAGTTCCGCGGCCGGCCGATAGGCCATAGTAAACCTTCCTTCCCACCAGTCGTCGAGACGGCAATCAAAGTAGTCTCCTTCCCGAAAACCGGTCCGAGTGTAGAGATCGCTCACATCCCACACGGAAAGACGGACCACTGCGTCCCGGCTCGACTCAAAATCCGCCTCCAGATTGGACTCATCTTCTAGCACGATAAGCTGGTGCAGCGACTCCGCGCCAAACAGGCTGTAGTACACCGTGGCCCTCGCAAACGGGACGACCACCGTCCGCCGTGGAAGCTCAGTCCCATCCTCGCGGCTCATCGTGATCTCCGACGGGAGCAGCGCCGGATGATAGAGCGGGAGCAGTCGATGCCCCGACACAAGTATCCCTCCGTCAATCTCCCACTGCTGCGGTCTCACCAGCATGTGCCCGTTCTGAAACAAAGACCAGGCGGGCGTAAACATCTCTCCATCTGCTGAAAGCGCCATACCCACATCGAGGAGATACGCCGTCAGGGATCGGCGAGTGACGGGGTGTGCGAGAACTGCCATCGCATCCTCAAGAGCAAAAGAATCTGACTGGGAGCGGAGGTAGTTGTTTACATGATCTTGCCATCGTGCGGGGCGTGCCATAGTCCGTAAGGATATCAGAACTAGGAAAGCTCGTTAATGGCGGACATTCCCGACCGATGTCCGGTCTGTTTGGATTGAAGCTTTACCGAGACTCGGATGGATGACCCGGCAATCCGAAACCCTCGGTAGAAAAGACCGTGACCGCCGCCTTTCTTTCGAATGTGGGTTATGGTCCGGTATCATCACCATCCGTATCGGCCACTCCCGGTAAGGTTAACCGAAACAGTAAACCGTCGACAGTGGTTCCTCCGAGGGTAGCGTCGCAGCGCGCCTGAATCTCCCGGTGTACGGCCGCGGCCATCGCATCCAGCGCATCGCCCGTCTCCACCGGCTCGCCCCCGAGACTGCGACCAGTGATGGTGATTTCAACGGCGGCATTGCGGCGGCCCACCGTCACTAGGTAGGATGGGAAGCTTATGGAATTACTCGCCCCTGCAGGAAACGTCGAGAGACTCGCCACCGCGTTTCGGTATGGCGCCGACGCCGCATATATCGGCGTCTCCGGTTTCAGTCTGCGCGCGCATGCGGACACCCTGGGCGGCGATCCGGAGCAGACGGCGGCGCGGATTCGGGAGATCAAGCCCTCGGGGCGTCGCCTGTACGCGGCGCTGAATCTCTTTGCTCACCAGCAGGACCTCGACCGTCTGCCGGAGGCGTTGGAGGTGTTACGGGAACTGCCGATTGACGCGGTGATCCTGGCCGATATCGGTCTGATAGATTCCGCCACCGCCGCCCTCCCCGATGTGGAGCTTCACCTTTCTACGCAAGCCAACTGCACCAACGCGGCTGCGGCCAAGCTCTACCACCGCCTTGGGTTTAGCAGGATCGTCCCGGCGCGGGAGCTTTCGCTGGATGAGGTCAAAGCGATCAAGGACGCGGTGCCTGGACTCGAGGTGGAGGTGTTTGTTCACGGGGCGATGTGCATGGCGTACTCCGGGCGCTGTTTTCTCTCCGACGTCATGGCGGGGCGCAGCGCCAACCGCGGCGACTGCGCGCAGTCGTGCCGCTGGAAGTACTCCGTCGAGCACTACCGCATCGAGGAAGAGCAGCGCCCCGGGGAGTACATTCCGGTGGAAACGGACGGCCGGTTCACAACGATTCTCTCCTCCCGGGATCTGATGCTCTTCGACCACGTGGCGGAGCTGATCGAGGCCGGAATCGATGCGGTGAAAATCGAGGGGCGCATGAAGAGCTCCCTGTACACCGCCGCGGTGACGCGCAGTTACCGGGCGGCGATCGATGCGGCGGGCGGTGGCGGCCCGCCGCACCAGCCCGAGAGCCCCGCGGCCGGCGCCGCGCGGCGGCCCAACCATCCCGCCGGGCCCCCTACCACCGGCAAAATAGACCTGGCCGCCCACCGGGCGGAGCTCTTTCGCATCTCCCACCGCGAGTACACCTCGGGGTTTCTCCTGGGGGATGAGACGGTCCACAGCCCCGCCACCACCAATGAGGGCCCGGACTTCCGCCTCATGGGTATCATCGGAGCCCCCGTCTCCGGCGGGTGGGCGATCACCGTGAAGAACACGATTCACCGCGGGCAGGAAATCCAGTATCTCCCTGCCTCCTCCCAGGGACCGACGCAGATCCATGACCGTGAGTTCGATCTATTTGACCTTCAGGGCAACCCCACAGACCGCATCACCAACGCCGGCCACGGCGTCATCGTACCGTCGGCGGCGGCAGCCCCCTATCTCACTCAAGGGGTGGTGGTGCGAGCGGTGCGTCGCCGACTCTCTTGACGCCTCCACCAATCCACCGGAAACTATGATCATGAACACCAACCACCGCACCGGCATTAAGCACCGGATCGCACACCCCCGGGATCTCCTGGTGGAAATGATGGACCGCGTCTATCGCTTCGGCATGACCACCACCTCCGGAGGCAACTTGAGCCTCCTCGATGAGGATGGCTCGATGTGGATTACTCCGGGAGGCGTCGATAAGGGATCGCTTCGGCGAGATGACATCGTAAAGGTTCTGCCCGACGGCACGATTGAAGGACGCCATAAGCCCTCTTCCGAGTACCCCTTTCACCGCGCCATTTACGCCGCCCGCCCGGACGTGCAAGCGATCGTGCACGCCCACCCGCCGACGCTGGTGAGCTTCTCGGCTGTGCGGGTTCCGGTGCAGACGCGGGTGGTCCCCAACGCTTACCTCATCTGCGGCGAGTGCCCGGTGGTCCCGTACGCCGCCCCCGGCAGCGAGGAGCTGGGACGCAAGATCGCCGACCAGTTTGCCGGCGGCTCCAACGTGGTCCTCCTGGAAAACCACGGCACGGTTACGGTGGGTGCCGACATCTTCGAGGCGTTTATGCGTTTTGAAACGCTGGACTTTTGCGCGCGATTGGAAGTACGCGCCACGCGGCTGGGAGATGTGAAACTACTCAGTGATGAGGAAATCGCGGAGGTCCACAAGAAAACCCCGGTGATCGACACGTTCGAACATGGCGAGTACTCCACCGGCGAAAAGGAACTACGTCGGGAGATCGCCGACATGGTACACCGCTCCTACGAGCAGCTCCTTATGACCAGCACCGAGGGAACCGTTTCGGCCCGCGTCGACGACACATCGTTTCTGATCACCCCCTACGGGTATGACCGGAAGCTCCTGGAGCCGGCGGACCTGGTACTCATCCGTGACCGCCGTGCGCAGGCCGGGCGCCCACCGAGCCGTTCGGCCCGCCTCCACGAAGCGATCTACGCGGCGCACCCCGAGCTCAACGCGATTATCGTGGCCCACCCCCCGGCGATGATGGCGTTTGCCGTGACCCACGCACCGTTTGATTCCCGCGTGATCCCGGAAAGCTACATCCTCCTGCGAGACATCGAGCAGTTACCCTACGGCGTGTCGTACTCCCAGTACGCGGCAGTAACGGGAGCGATCAGTCCGGCCACGCCGAATGTCCTCGTCCGCAACGAGGCGCTCATCGTCACCGGAAGCTCCCTGCTCCAGGCGTTTGACCGGCTGGAAGTTGCGGAGTATACGGCGGAATCGGTCCTCATGGCCCGCGCCCTGGGCCCAGTTGTGGCGATCGGCGACGAGGAGATCAAGGATTTGGAGAAGGCGTTTCAGCTTCCTCCGCGGGGGTAGATGTCCTCACAGGTAGATGGAAACTATCCGTGCGCGTGTCACTGGCAAAGTGTTGCCCGCCAGGGAATTTCAGGCTATAACAAACACTCAAACGCCAGACCGCAGGCGAAACCTGGATGGCCAAACCCAAAGCGCGCGACATCGTGTTACGCAGGGTACCGATGTTGCCCAGCGGGTTGGCCTCAACGGCAACTGTTTCGGTCGGTTTCCCCTTATAGCTTTCCGCGCTGACACCCTGCTGTGCGGCCCACTCCTTGCGGAGCGTGCCGAGCTGCATGTCCGAGCGCGCATTGGTTCCGTTTGGTTTCAGAACGACGATTGATCCCACCGGAAACGCCTGAAAGAGCGGACTCTTGGTTTATAGCGTTCCGACCAGCATACCGTCGCGTTTGGGTTCCACTTCAATCTTCTGCATAGCTCTTTCGAGGTGGCCTGGCCGGGGCCGTCTTCCATTTGAACTCGTATCCGTACAGATGCCCACTGAGATCCTTCATCGACATCTTACCTGCAGCCGAAGCGTCTCCCGCGGCGTAGCATGGTTCCCTACTCTTAGATGAGTTTTCGTCGAACAATGGCGGTGACTACCTCACCAAACAGCACCACCACGATAATCGATACCAATACCATGGAAACGGTGTTCCAGCGGAAGAGGTCAATCGCTACCTGAAAGAGCATTCCGATACCACCCGCCCCTACCATACCGAGGACGGTGGACTCTCGGATGTTGATGTCCCAGCGGAGAATAGCTACCGCCCAGAAGGAGGGTATTATCTGGGGTACGACGGCGTACGTAATAATATGTCCGCGAGCCGACCCCGACGACTGAAGCGCTTCAATCGGACCCCAATCGATTTCTTCGATGCTTTCTCCCACCAGTTTACCCATGAACCCCACGGAGCGAAAAGCGATCGCTAAAACTCCCGCCAGGGGTCCGGGACCAAGGATCGCAACGAAGAGGAGCGCCCAAATGAGAGTGTTGATAGATCGTGATGCGACTATGATGACTCGGGCAACGGCGAGCGTTATCACATTTGGGGAGACGTTTCGCGCCCCAAGGTACGCTACTGGAAGCGATATAACCACCGCAAAGATCGTGCCTATCGTTGCAATATTTATTGTTTCAATGAGGACGGGAACTATCTCGGGAATAGTCCTGTAGTTCGGGGGCATCATGCGGGAGAACATGTCGTGGATCTCCTCCGGCGCGGTCCATACCCACGGCCAAAACACGTCGATGGTACCAAGAGTCCAGACCAGCACGACTCCAACAGTCAGAAAAGAGAGAAACCGGATAACGCGTTCTTTCAGGCTGTGCCGATGCCATGCAAAGTGGTCATCGGTCACGTTTCGGAGGGGACCGGATGTTAAGACGCTCACTTGGTGAACCTCCGCAATTTGCCGCTGATCGTTTCGACTACCAGGATGATCCCGATCATCACCAGAAGAATAGCGGAAGCGGTACCGTAGTCGTATCGACCAAACGCTGAGTTCAGGGTATTGCCTATTCCGCCTGCGCCGACAAGACCGATGACGGCGGAGGCTCGGAGGTTAATGTCCAGCTGATACATCGTTAAGCCGATGAGGCGGGGCATTATTTGCGGAACCACCGCGTAGGCCAGTACGGTGAAGTACCCAGCGCCCGCTGACTTCAGCGCTTCTATTTGTCCGTACTTGATCTCCTCCACCGCTTCAGCCAAGAGCTTTCCCACGAATCCGAGCGTGTAGATCACCAGGGTAAGGACGCCGGCGAATGCGCCAAACCCGACAGCTTTCACAAAGAGGACACCCAGGACGACGGGATGCAGACTGCGGGCGACGATGATGATCGCTCTCCCCAAACCATAGAAGGGCAGAATCGAGATGTTGCGGGCAGCCGCGAATCCAAAGGGGATACTGAGCAGTACGCCCGCGGCGGTTGCCAGGAGGGTGATCTGGATACTCTCGATAAAACCGCTAACTATCAGACTTCCTCGGGCGGCAAAATTGGGAGGAATCGCCCCGGAGAATATCTGTATTGCCCTGGGGATTCCGCGCGCGATCCGTTGCAGATCAACCTCCAACGAGCTCATGGCGTATAGCAGGTAACCTATCGCCAGCGTCAGAAGCCCGAATCTTACAAAGGGGTTTTCGATGAAGTGAGGTCGCTTCCACGCGTAATGGGTTCCCACGGATGATCCGTCGGCGGGACGAGTCATGGCGCGGCCTCCTGGACTGCCTCGTCGTGTGGATGGAGTTGCTCCTCGAGCTCCTCGTGTCCCGTATAGATCTGCTCAAGCACGTCGTCGGTGAGGTCACGAGGTTTCCCGTCAAAGACGATAACGCCGTCTTTCAATCCCACAATACGAGCCGCGTAGTGTTTCGCCTGAGCCACATTGTGAAGATTTATCAGCACCGGCAGATGGAGTTCTTCCGTGAGCCGGGCGATCAGCTCCATAATGCGTTCGGAGGTCTTGGGATCGAGAGAGGCGGTCGGTTCGTCGGCGAGCAAGATGCGCGGGTCTTGCATGAGTGCGCGAGCTACTCCTACCCGTTGGCGCTCTCCACCGGAGAGTTCATCACACCTTTGATTCACGTACTGGGAAAGACCAACCCTTTGTAGGAGTTGGTACGCGTGATCTATATCGTCTTGCGAAAACCTGCGGAGCGCCCCCTGAAGAAAAGGCACGTAGCCCAGGCGGCCGGACAGCACGTTTTCCATGACCGTCAATCGGTCCACCAGGTTGTACGCCTGAAAAATCATTCCTATTTGCCGTCGGGCGTTCTGCAATGCCTTGCCTCGCAGTTTGAGCAGATCCGTCCCGTCAAAAAGGATCTCCCCCGAATCGGCGGTGACAAGTCGATTGATACATCGGAGCATGGTACTTTTCCCCGCCCCGGATGAGCCAATAACGGCGGTCAGCGCTTTACCTTCGGTGGCGAAATTTAACCCCTTCAGTACCGGCTGCCCGTCCCCGTAGCTTTTTACCAGTTGTTTTATTTCCAGCATGTTGGCCTACATTACAATGAGCAAAGGCCGATGTCACCGTCTACGGTTCCGACACCGGCCTTCGTTCGTTAAATTTTAATCTTCGATGAAATGAGCTGTCGGACTAAAGACCGTCGAAGGTGTACTCGATCCCGTTGCTCTCCTGGATCGTGCGTATAACCGACCACTGATCCTTGTAGTTGATCTCAATGAAGCCGTCCTGTTCAAACTCTTCGCCGAGGGGCGTTCCGGCAAAGTCATAGCTGTAGAACGCCTCTCGGATCGTCTCCACCAGGTCCGGATGCAGGTTGTGAGCATGTCCGTATGAGGTGGTCGGAAACGGATCGGTCTCGAAAACGATACGAATGTCGTTGGGATCAAAGAGTCCGCGCTCGGCCATTCGATCGACAACCTCGGAGGCAACCGGCGCGGCGTCGTAATCTCCTGCCACTACGCCCAGGGCTGAGTTTTCATGACTGCCGGAAAACTCCACTTCATAGTCTTCTCCCGGCACTACTCCATACTGCGGGAACAGCGCCGTGGGAGCTTGGTTGCCCGAATTGGACGTGGGACTCGTGTGCGCTACGCGCCTGCCCGCCAGATCTTCCAGTTCGTAGATGTCACCGTCAGCACGCGTATAAACCTGCAAGGTATACCCGAACCGTCCATCCTCTCCTCCCATAATCGCGAAGGGCACGTAACCGGCAAGGTTGACCGCAAACGGCGTGGGGCCCGTTGAAATTCCCGCGACATGAAGACGGCCCGCTCGCATCGCTTCAACCTGCGCGGCATAGGAGTCTACCGAAAAGAACCGAATGTTCCGGCCGGTTACTTCTTCCAGGTGATCCAGAAAGGGCTGCCAAATATCTTGATACACTGCGGGATCTTCTACGGGGGTGTAGGCAAAGACAATGGTGTCGGGATCTACCCACTCACTCTCATCCTTCGGTAAATCGGCTACCAAGTCTCCGTTCTCGTCGCAGTACATCACATCGAGCAATCCGCGATTCGTACACTCCTCAACGGTGGTATCTTGCTCCTGAACACCTTGCTCTTGAGCTCCACTTGCGAAGACCAACGCCATTCCTGCAAGCAATAGTAGTGACGCCAAAAACACTCGTCTCATAACACTCTCCTTGTTCACGTATTGAAAACGTTGTCCGATCGTTTATCGGACTTGGTCGGAAGATATAGTTCCGAAGTTAGAAAACGATTAGTTTCTGCAAACTGTAGCCCGCAGGAACCACGGTAGGCATGCCTGACTTCAGCCAACCATGGTATCGTCACCTATGAAGCCAATTCGAATCGCGTTTCTTGGCGCGGGTCGGCACGACAGCTGGGCGAGACGCTCGGCATCCCCTGGTTCACCGACATGGCGAAGCTCAAGTCCGAAACGGGAGCGGAAGGATGCAAGGTATGTCTGACTTGAATTATCTCTTAGCCAACAACAGTCCGAAAAGGTTCGAGACTCGTTCGGGCCGGCCTATGATGAAGGCGGTCGTCACGGTGGGCAACGGCGGGTACGACAAACTCCACTATGGCGATGTTCCCGTACCGGTTCCCGGCCCGGAGGATGTACTGCTCAAGGTGCTTGCCGCTGGGGTAAACAACACCGAAATCAACACCCGTCTCGGCTGGTATTCCTCATCGATTG
>JBBDTM010000044.1:0-7286 GCA_040904425.1 Alkalispirochaeta sp. | reverse complement strand
ACTATCTCTGTATTATCTAATTCTAAAGTGCCGCAAATTTGCTCATGAAAGTGGGCTGTAACCCTGGGATCGGAGGTATCAACCACGATCAGCAACAGATCTGCTTCGGTAACCTCTTCCAGCGTGGAGTGAAACGCCTCGATAAGTTCCGGCGGCAAGTGGCGGACGAATCCTACGGTATCGCTCACCAGGGCGGTGGTATCCTGATCCAGGTACAGTTTGCGGGTGGTGGGGTCGAGGGTGGCAAACAGCTGATTCGCAGTGCGGATACCGCCGGTGGTGAGGCGGTTCATCAACGAGGACTTGCCGGCGTTGGTATAGCCCACCAGTGCCACGCGGTACATCCCATCGCGGCCGCGCCGCCGGAGCTGCCGTTGCCGGCTTACCTGGTCCAACGCCTTTCGGGCGCGCTGAACCCTGCGGGAGAGCCGGCGGCGGTCGATCTCGATCTGTTTCTCGCCCTCACCGCGGGCAAGACGACTACCGCCCCCCTGGCGGGAGAGGTGCTGCCACATACCGGCCAGATGTGACTGCGCATATTCAGCGCGAGCCAGTTCCACCTGCAACTGCGCCTCCCGGGTACGGGCGCGGGATGAGAAGATCTCCAGAATCACCGCGTGACGATCGTACACTTCCAGTTTGCTCCGGCGGGCCCAGTTGCGGAGGTGGACGGGAGACATCTCTCGATCAAAGACGATAATCCCCGCTTCACGGTCGTGGGCGGCGGTGATGATCCGATCTGCCTGTCCCGTGCCCAGGTACAGTGCCGGTTGAGGGTCTCGGACGTGGACCAGTTCACCCCCCACGGGTGCGAGCCCCGCCGCCCGGCAGAGACGCTCCAACTCTCGCAGATCCGCGTGGGCACTGGAACGAGACTCGGTGGTGAAGGAGCCCACCAGGTAACACTGGTTGGTGGTGGCGGTTTCGCTATTCAATGAAGGTGTCAACGCTGGGTTGGGGCAGTGTTTCGTCGACGACCAACGACAGGTGTTCCACGCCGCTCTCATTTCCCGCACGGTCCACGGCTCGGGCCTGAAGCGAGTGTTCTCCGGGCTCGTCAAATACGATCGGTTCCGTGTATTCCGCAAACTCCGAGCCGTCCACCGACGCCTCTACCCGGGACACGCCGGCCCCCTCATCCTCTGCGTGGATCGCGAAAGCGGTTCCCCTGGTGGCGTACCGCGTCCCGCGGACGGTGGCCGTTGGCTTTCGAGGAATGATTCGGACGGTGGGGATAGTATCGTCTACCACAACGGAGAGCGTCACCGTTGGTGAACGGTTTGCCACGTTATCAACAACGTAGGCGTAGCCGCGCCGGCGACCCTCTTCGGGAAAGGACGCGCTTCCGGAGAACTCCTGAAAGCTCTCGTTGTCCAAGCTGACAAAGATTCCCGCCACGCCGGAGGCGGAATCTGACCCGCGTAGAAGCACCTCAGTGTCGGTTCGGAGATAGGTGGTGTTATCCTCCACTACCGCCTGCCCGCGAGCGGTAGCGGTTAGCGCCGGTGCCGTATCATCGATAACCACAGTGTAGGAATCTTCTTCGGACCTAACGCCGGAAGAATCAACGGCGGAATAGGTGATCTCGTAGCGCCCCTCTTCCGTGAACCGCAGCGGCTCGTCGTAGACCATAGATTCGCCGTCATTCACCTGATAGGTGATCTCGACGACGTCTTCTGCCGATTCGGTGGTCAGTTCAAAGCGGGTGGTGCTAGGGGCGAACGTGACACCATCCTCGGTGTAGACGCGCGTCTCCTGGGCCTGGATGGTGCTGATCCCGATCAGTGCGCACAACAGTAGCGTCGGCATTGTTCTCATGAAACACTCCTTCCGGACCCCAACAGTATACCCACGAGCGCTCTCAGAGGACCATCGCCGAACGGCCCCAATCGTAATGATCGCGGCGAATTGTCTGCAGGTCCGGCATCGGGAAGTGTACAACTCCGTTTCCGTTTCCCACGTACAGTCCATCCTGGATAATCTGGTAGGAAAACGAACTGACTGAGCGCTCCACGTTCTTGTTCGGCTTGTCCGGGGTTTCCGTGACCGCTTTGACGCACGATTTTAGATGCTCCAGATTGCGATCGTAGGCCCCGCCGATATTACCGGTGACTTCGGGATCGTCGAAATCCACCACCTTCAGGTCACTGAACACCACCGACGGCACGGAGACGTGATTTGCAGGATCGGTCATGAACCCGGCGAACTCCATCGGTGGCAGAGCACTTACTACCAACGGCGTCAACGGTGCGAGTTCCTGATACACGTAGAAGGGGCGGACACGCTCCGGGACCGACCGGGTGGGTTCGAGTTTGAGGCTCCGACCGTCCTTGGTGGTCAGGTACATCGCCTGCATTACCGACAGCGGTACATGCTCCAGGACGCGGTAGACGCTGAGCCACACGGAGTGCTTGAGTTCGCCCGACGGATGGGATGCGCACCGTTCTTCCGCGTATTTCCAGTCGAAATGGTCCCCGAACCCACCGGAGACTTCCATAAACATGATTCGCTCGTAAGATCCGTTCTTGGATCCGATCGCCATATACTGGCCGAACTGTTCCGGCTCCAGCTGTGATGCGATGAGCGCTTCGATCGGAGAAACTGAAAGATAAAAATGCGTCTGCATGATCCCAATAACCTCTTACGATAATCGTAGGGCATGGTTCCGAGCTTTGTAAAGTTGCAATGGTGTGATATATCCTTAGGAGCCATGAATCAGGGTCGGTTACCGGAGAGAGCCCCCAATTGCCTGCAGTGTCGGCACTTCACCGTGACCTGGAACGCTCGATTTCCCCGGGCGTGTACCGTATTCGAGATCAAGTCACGGAGAATGCCGAGCCTCGTGGTATACGAGAATACCGGCTACCACTGTCCCGCCTTCGAACCGACGGCTGCGCACCGCCATAAGCAGTGACTTCTCCTGGACGTGCCGGGAACCAAAATGAAACGAGCCCGTACGCGTGTTGCAAAGAGAGGAGTTCCCTGTGGGCGCGGGGAACCAAAACATGGACGGCGCGGTAGGCCACCGTGAAATGTGAGTTCCCTGTGGGCGCTGGGAGCCGTGGTGCTACCGGCGATACACATCCCAACTCGTGGAAACGAGAGAGTCCACGTCGCTTATCTGTGCCGACCACTGCATGAGTTTCCGGGCGTACGCGGCGGAGGCCACCAGTTTTGCCGGATCTCCGGGACGGCGGTCGGTGATCTCCACGGGGACCTCCCGGCCGGTGATGCGACGAGCAGCCTCCACGATCTCCATGACGCTGACCCCTGTCTCGCTTCCCAAATTAACCACCAGCGATTCGTCGTGCGTATCGATCGTCCGCAAGGCGGCCACGTGGGCACGGGCGAGGTCCGATACGTGGATGTAGTCCCGTACCCCCGTGCCGTCCGGCGTGTCGTAGTCGTTGCCGAAGACCCTGAGCTGGTCGCGGGCTCCCGTGGCCACTTCCATGATCACCGGCAGTAGGTTGGCGGGGTTCTGCTCGAGCCCACGAACGCGCCCTTCCGGGTCGTAGCCGGCGGCGTTGAAATACCGGAGGGCGGCGTAGCGCATGCCGCGAATCCGGTCGTACCATTCCATGACACGCTCAATCTCGAGTTTTGTAAAGCCGTAGAAGTTCTCCGGGCGCGTGGGATGCGCCTCGTCGATGGGAAGGTATTCCGGCTCGCCGTAGACGGCGGCGCTGGAGGAGAACACGATCCGACGAATACCCGCCGCGGAAGCTGCATTTAGGATGTGAATGGTGCCGTTGAGGTTGTTCAGGGCGTACTTCTCGGGTCGGAGCATCGACTCTCCCGCCGCCTTGAACGCCGCCAAATGGATAATGGCGTCGTGCCCCTCCATTGTTGATGCAAGCTGGTCGGGGCGAAGAATATCACCGTGGACGAACTTCGCCGTGGATTGCAGGTTGATACGCACCCCGCTGGAGAGATTGTCAAAGACGGTTACCGAGTACGACTCATCCAGTAGCTCGCGGACCACGTGGCTGCCGATATATCCAGCACCGCCGATTACCAAGACGTTCACAATACGGTTAGAGTATTCGTAACGGCGCCATTTGGCAACATTAGGCGCGTGTACTATCATGGACGGCATGGCTCACGATTTTACGATTCCCACACTGGGAACTCCCAAGATTCCCTCTCCGATCCCGTACTCTCACGTACGCGGAGACGATATCGCCAACTACGGTAACGATGAAGAGCGCGTCCTGTATGACGTAGACATTCCCAACGCCGAGGCCGCCGCCGAGAAGGACCACGGTCTGCTGCAAAAGGCCGGCCCCCGGCAAAAGATCTACTTTGCGCCGGGGCACGTTCATGCCGGGATCGTCACCTGCGGCGGGCTGTGTCCAGGCATGAATGACGTGATCCGCGCGGTCACGCGGTGTCTGTGGTATCGCTACAACGTACGGCGAATCATCGGTATTCGCTTCGGGTTTCAGGGATTGTTGCCGGAATCAGCGGGACCAACCATGGAACTGAATCCCGATGTGGTAGACGACATCCACAAGATCGGGGGAACGGTCCTCGGATCGAGCCGCGGCGGCGGCGAGCGAACCGAGGATATCGTCGACTCCATTGAACGGCTCAATCTCAATATTCTCTTTACGATCGGAGGTGACGGTACGCAAAAGGGTGCGCTGGCGATCGCTCAGGAGATCAAGAAGCGTGGGTTGAAAATTGCGGTGATCGGCATTCCTAAGACGATCGACAACGATTTCAGCTTTATCGAACGATCGTTCGGATTCGAGACTGCCGTTTCCGAGGCTGCCCGGGTGGTGGCCGCGGCGCATACCGAGGCCAAGTCCGCCGTGAACGGAATCGGTCTGGTGAAATTGATGGGCCGCGAGAGCGGATTTATTGCGGCGCACACCGCGCTGGCCAGTCATGAATCTAATTTTGTGCTGGTGCCGGAGGTCCCCTTCGAACTCGATGGGGACAAGGGGCTCTTCAACGTTCTGGAAAAGCGCATGGAGAAGCGCCGGCACGCGGTGATCATCGCCGCCGAGGGAGCGGGACAGGACCTCCTCCCTGAGAATGAGCAGGTGGACGCCAGCGGCAACCGAAAGCTCGGGGATATCGGAGTATTCTTGAAGCGAAGAATATCCGAGCATATGGAACGGCGGGAGATTCCGTTCAGTCTCAAGTATATCGACCCCAGCTACATCATTCGCAGTGCCGTGGCGGTTCCCACCGACAGCGTGTACTGCTCCCGCCTGGGAAACGCCGCCGTCCACGCGGCGATGGCCGGCAAAACGGAGGCGATCGTGGGACTCGTGAACGACCATTTCGTGCACATCCCCATGGCAGTGGCGGTGTCGGAACGCAAGAAGGTTGATCCCGAGGGTAATCTCTGGCGAGATGTGCTTGAGAGCACTCACCAGCCGGTGCGGATTCGGGACTGATAACCGACTCAACAAGGAGACCGAAATGGCTCAGACGATAGATATAGATACGCTGAAAGCGAAAATCGACCGCGGCGAGCGGTTTCATCTGGTTGAAGCCCTGCTGCCCAAAGAATATGAGAAATGGCACATCCCGGGAGCGATCAATATCCACTTCAACAAGATCGGCAAGACCGCGCGGGACCGGTTTGGGCCGGAGGATGAGATTATCACGTACTGCCACGACAAGGAGTGTCGTGCCGGCACGATCGCCGCAGAGAAACTGGAGAAGATGGGCTTCACGCACGTCTACGAATTTCCCGGGGGAAAAGCCGCCTGGGACGCCGCCGGCTATCCGAAGGAATCCTGAATGGCACAACACATATTTGTTCTCGGTCTCGACGATGACAATCGGGAGATCCTCGAACGCACCGAGCACTTGGCGGAATGCGAGTTCCACGCGCTTCTGACGCACGATGAGCTGCGCGGAGTGGAGCATTTCGCCATGGATCGCCTGTTGAGCACCTGCGAGGCGCGGCTTGCGGCCCACTCGGGATCGATCGATGCGATCATCACCCTCCTGGACTTCCCCGCTACGGAACTGCTGCCGATCCTCTGTCGACGGTTTGGCGTGCCCGGTCCCACCCTGGAAGCGGTTCTGGGGTGCAATCACAAGTACTGGAGCCGGCTCCTGCAGCGGGAGGCCGCACCGGAGGCGGTGCCGCCGTTTGCGGTGTTTGATCCGTATGATGAAGGATCTCTGAAGCGGCTCACCGAGGAGCTATCTTTTCCCCTGTGGGTGAAACCGATGAACTCATACCGTTCGCACTTGGGCTACCGCGTGAACTCACTGGAGGAACTCCACGATGCGACGGAAGTGTTTCGTGAACAGCTGCCTCGTCTTTCGGATCCGCTCCAGGACATCCTCCACCGGGCGGAGCTTCCCCAGGAGATCGCGAATCTCCCGGAACACGCCTGTCTGGCGGAGGGTATCATCGGGGGCCGCCAGTGTACCCTCGAGGGCTATGCGCTTGGCGGTGAGGTGGTGATCTACGGTGTGGTGGACTCGATCCGGGAATCCAACGGCTCGACTTTTTCCCGCTATCAGTACCCCTCGCAGTTGCCGAAAGGGGTTCGTCGGCGCATGGGCGAGATCACGCGGGACGTGATCCAGCGTATCGGGTTTGACAATAGTGCCTTCAACATCGAGTTCTACTACGTCCCGAAAACTGGGAAGATATGGCTGCTGGAGATCAATCCCCGGGCGTCGCAGTCCCACGCGCCGCTCTTTGAGCGGGTAGACGGCGAGTCCAACCAGGCTATCGTGGTGGACGTGGCCCGGGGCAGGACTCCGGTGGTGCACCACCGGAGTGGGCCGAACCGGGTCGCCGCCAAATGCTTCGTTCACGCCTTTCGCGACGCGGTGATTACCTCCCTTCCGAGTATCGAGCACCTGCGCCAGGTTGAATCGGAAATACCGGGGGCATCGATTGCGCTGCTGGTTCATGAAGGCACGCAGCTGTCGGGTCTGCTCGATGAAGATGCGTACAGCTATGAACTGGCCGACATCTATCTCGGTGCCGATTCGCAGAAGGAGCTCCTGGAGCGCCGCCGACGGTGCATGGAGCTCCTGGATTTCACGCTCGGGACGCCTCCGAAAAGACGGCCGCGAAAACGCGCCCGCGCCCGTAGGCTCGGGGCGGTGCCGCATCCGGCCGAGGGGGAAACGCCATGACCGCCGCCGGTACCGGGGGGCGTACGCCCGCCGGGGTGACGACGCTGGAGCACGTGTGGATCCCCATGCGGGACGGTACCCAGCTGGCGGCGCGGGTGTGGTTGCCGGAGACGGCGGTCCCCGACGATGGACGAACCGTCACGCCGGCGCCGGCGATTCTG
>JBBDTM010000043.1:0-7475 GCA_040904425.1 Alkalispirochaeta sp. | reverse complement strand
TCTCCTATAAAAAGTCAACCGTGAGCCATCTCCGGCTCATGGTTACGACGCGGCGTCGTATGCCGCCGCCTGCATTTCCGTCACCTTCCGGCGTATCACCGGATCAACCATCTTGGTTTCATCAAACGGAACACCATCGGTAAGCATTCGGTAGATGATCTCGCTGAGTTGGCGAGCCGTCGCGATGATGCTTCGCCCGGATCCCTTTGTTCGTTTCAATCGGTCATATCGCTCAAGAATCCGATATGTTCCCGTGCGCCGCCGATTCCGCACCATCCCCATAACGACCTGTACCAGTGCCGTTCTGAGCTCCACCGGACCGCGCCGCGTGATTCGTCCGTGGTGGATCGTCTCGTTCGAGTTCTGTACCCACGGAACCAACCCGGCATACGCGGCGTACTTCCCTGGCGTCGGGTACCGCTGGATGTCGTCGGTGAATGCCCGGATCGTCGCCGCCGTGATCAGCCCCGCTCCCGGAATCGACTTGATCAGCTGCACCGCCTCGTCGTCCTCCGTCATCTCCTCGATCACCCCATCCAACGTCTTGACCTCCGCCGCCAGTCGGTCTATCGTTTCGAATAGCGGGTCTACCGCGTTGCCGGTGACGTGATGTGCCGCGAGCACGCTTTTCACGCGCCGGCGTTCTTTTGCACTCTGCAGTTGCCCGCGCTTCGATTCGATCCCCAGGCTCAACAGCAATCCGTGTAGCTGGTTCTTCACCGTGACGATCGTCTCCACCAGCGTCTTGCGCGTCTTGATCACCCGCCGGAGCTCTTCGCTCTCCGGTGAACATAGATGCGCCTCCGGCAGCATGTCCTTCTCCAGGAACTCCGCCAGCGTCGCCGCATCATGCCGATCGGTCTTCTTCACCGATTCGGTCACCACCTTGAACTTCGCCGTGTTCACCACCCGCACCGGTACGCCGCAGCGTTCAACACGTTGCTTGAAGTACCGCGTATTTCCCGTGGACTCCACCGCAACTTCTACCGGTGTTCCCGTCTCGATCACCGACTGCAGCGCCGACTCAAATCGCCGGTAGCCGTCATCGCTCGTCGGATACCGTTCGTGCTTCTCGGTAATCCCGTCGTCGCTTCGCCAGTACACCGTGAACTGACTCTTGTGCAGATCAACTCCTACACTCATTCGCATCTCGCTCTCCTCTTTCGATTTGAGCCGGAGTCCTATGCGGTGGATCGTGCCACTCTCCTATTCGACCTCGCAGGTCATTGCACGCTGCGGTAACCGCTCCTCATTCTCCTTTTCAGCCTCACGGGCTATACAACATGACGAGCAGCTCCCGGTCCGCCTCAAATCATATGATTTCAGGCGATATTCTAACCCACCGACTCACGATCTACTTTTTATCGTGCCTCCTTTCTCGTGGCCGCTCGGGATGGGGTGCCTCGACGCGCCACGTACCCGAATGGGTATGCCCATCTTCGTGCGGTGGCGCGTGCCCGGCCGGGCGCAGCAAGCCCGGCGCCACGAACTAATCGCCCACCCAGCACGGGTCCTGCTCACGCCGCCTCGAGCAGCATCGCCGCGCCCTGGCCGCCGCCGACACAAAGCGTGGCGAGACCCGTGGACTTGTTCTGCCGGTGGAGTTCCCGCAGCGTGTGCAGCACGATGCGGGTACCGGTCATTCCCACCGGATGACCAAGGGCGATCGCGCCGCCCTGGAGGTTCATGATCGACCGGTCGAAGAGGCCGATCTTCTTGTCCCGACCCAGATAGGTGCGGGCAAACTGGTCGGAGTCGCCGGCGCGCTCACAAGCGATCACCTGCGCCGCAAACGCTTCGTTAATCTCCAGGTACTCGATATCCGACATGCGGAATTTGGTTTGGCCCATGAGGCGGGCGGTGGCGTATACCGGACCCAGCCCCATCCGTTCCGGTTCCAGCGCGGCGTAGGCGAAATCGCGGAGGTAGCCCAGCGGAGTGAGGCGCCGCCGTTTCGCCTCGGCCTCGCTCATGACCAGCAGGGCCGCGGCCCCGTCGGTTACCTGCGAGGAGTTGCCCACCGTGACGGTACCGCTCCGGCGGTCAAAGTAGGGTTTCAGCTTGGCAAGGCTTTCCATCGACTGCCCGCTCCGCGGTCCCACATCCTGTTCCACCAGTGATTCAAAGTCCGGGTAGTGGGGGATCGGCAGAAGCTCTTCGTCAAAGAGGTGCTCCTGCTGGGCCGCACCCGCCAGCTGGTGGCTCCGAAGTGCAAACTCGTCCTGCTCCTCCCGGGTGATATGAAATTCCTGCGCCAGATTCTCCGCGGTAAGCCCCATAATCAGACCGCTCACCGGGTCGGTGAGTCCCTGGATGAGGCCAATCTCCGGTTTCAACATGCGCAAGCGAAACGACAAGAGCGTCTTGATCCGATCACGCCCCGTCTTACTCCGCATGAGGCGGTTCATAAACTCGGTGTACTCCTTATTGAAGAGGAGCGGAATATTGCTCATGCTCTCCACGCCACCGGCGATGAAGATCGACCCGCGGCCGGCGGCGATCTTGGTGGCGGCGCCACTGATCGATTCCATGCCGCTGGCGCAGTTGCGGTGAACGGTGTAAGCGGGCACGTCGACCGGCAACCCCGCCTTGAGAGCGATCACCCGGGCGATATTCGCCGCGTTCGCCGGCTGCGCCACGTTGCCCATAATCACTTCGTCCACCTCGTTCGGTGCCACCGGTGCACGATTTACCACCTCGCGCACCGCCGCGGCGCCGAGATCATCGGCGGGAGTGTCTTTCAATGCGGTCCCCGCCTTCGCCATGGGCGTCCGAATACCGTCGATAATTGCGATTCGGTTCTTCACTTGCTGCCTCCAATCTGTTGGTACATCTCTTCTATTCGGTTGCGGTACATCTCTTCAACCTGCCCGCGACGGACTTTCATCGTCGGTGTCAGTTCCCCCGTCTCTATCGATGCGGGATGATCTACGATCTCGAAACGGACCACCTGCTCACAATGGTGCCGGTGCGTATTCATCTCGTCTATATGTTCCTGCAGCTCATCCCGGAGATGGCGGGAGGCGAGATACTCCGCATCACTCATGGCGAAAAACCCCCGCTCCTCGCGGATCTGTTTCACTTTTTCCATATCGGGAAAGATCAGCGCCGTCACGTAGACGCGGTTGTCGGCGAAAATTACCGCCGTATCTACCACGGGATGCTCCGAGATAGCGCGTTCAATCGGAACCGGTGGAACATACTCGCCCGAAGACTTCTTGAAGAGCTCTTTCTTGCGGCCGGAAACGGTCAGGTAGCCGTCTTCATCGAGCGTTCCCAGATCGCCGGTATGCAACCACCCGTCTACCAGCGTTTCCGCAGTGGCGTCGGGGCGGTTATGGTAGCCGCGCATCACGTTGGGTCCGCGGGCGAGAATCTCTCCGTCATCGGCAATCGTAACCTCCACTTCCGGGAACAGGGGACCCACGGTGCCCACCTTCCGGTTCCCTGGGTAGTTTACCGCGATCACCGGCGCGGATTCGGTCATCCCGTATCCCTCATAGACAGGCAGGCCGACGTTAATAAAGAAGCGCGCCAGTTCCGGCGCGAGTTTCGCGGAGCCGCTGATCATCATACGAACGTGGCCCCCCAGGGCGCCGCGGAACTTCCTATACACCAATCGGTCAAAGATATGATCCATGAACGATGCGCGCCCGTTCACGGGGCGCGTCTCGGCCCGGGCGATCGCCGCGCGGGCGAGCCGTCCGCCGATGCCGGATCTGGCCGCCGCCTTGTCGTTCATCTTGATATGCACCTTCTCGAGCAGGCGCGGAACAACGGTCAATACGGTCGGTAGTACCTGCGGGGCGTAGGTGGTGAGCTGCTTGGGATCGTCGACAAAGTACACCCGTACGCCGTGGGTCAGATAGAAGTACACAACCATTCGCTCGAAAATATGCGCCAGGGGAAGCAGCGAAACCGCCACATCTTCCCCCGCGGTCAGTTGGAACCGCTCGGCGGCACCCGCGATTTGGCTTAGAAAATTGCTCTGAGTCAGTTCCACGCCTTTCGGGAGGCCGGTGGACCCGGAGGTATAGATGATGGTGCACAGATCTTCGGCAGCGCCTCGTGCAACCAACGCGTCGTACCGCTCCGGGTCCTTTTCGGCGATCTCCGCACCGCGGGCAATAAGTTCCTCATACCGTTCATTGTCCGTACAGCAACCAAAGGTGATCACCTCTGCAAGCCCCTTACCATGGGCCACCGCCATGGGGATCTCCTCGGGGTATCCCACAAAGAGATATCGCATGCCTGAGTCGGTGACCTCGTGGCGAAAACTCTCCGGGGAGATCTTATTGAAAATGGGAACCGTCACGCCCCCGATGCTCTGAATCGCCAGGTCTACGATAACCCACTCCGGACTCGGGGGAGAGATCAATCCCACCCGTTCACCGCGGGTGACCCCGAGATCCGCGAGTCCCAGCGCCAGGTTGCGGATCGTTTCTTGCGCCGCGGTTGTTGAAACGTGCCGCCATCCGTCCGATTCAGGATAGTTGAGATAGTCGTCGTAACTCCGGTGCTGAAACGCGTCCAGGAAAAGATCCGGAAGGGTCTGTGCCATACGTGTTCACCTCCATATCGTCGCTATCGGTCGGCCGACCGCCCGATACACTTCTAAACTAAACCGAAATCGTCAGGAAATCAATGAACGATTATTGGGGTCTGTTCCAGCGGCGGCCGTTGTGGCAAGAGACTCGTCGTGTGACGTGTGAGCAGAGCGTAGGGTATGGGGCGTAGGGGCGGGGTGTGTTACAGCCGCAGCACTACCGGCGTATCGTGGGTGGGCCCCCACGCAGTAGCGCCACAAACCATCAGGTCACGTTTCGAGCGCGCTCATCGCGTCATCGACGCGGGGAAGGGCTGCCGGGTCCAGCCAGGAGCGTTTCAGAAAAAACCCATTGATCACCGTGGAATCGATCGTCTCGGCCCCGTCGGCGTACTCCACGAGTTCCTCGCCATCGAGGCGATAGAAGCGGTGTGCCAGCGTCTCCGGGTCCAGAATCCAGTACTCGCGGACACCGTGCTGCTCGTACTCGGCAAACTTGGGACCGATATCACGGTCCGCGGTGCGGGGGCTGAGAACCTCAACCACCAGATCGGGAGCGCCGACGATGTGGGTCGGTCGGATCTCACCCTCTCTTCCGGTGCGGTAGAACGCCAGGTCCGGCAGAAACGCGTTGCGCCCGCTCAGGCGAACCGCTACCACCTCCCGGTACAGCACGCCGAGACGATGGCGGTCGATGTACGTTCCCATTAAACGATCGAGAAAATTCAACAGGTCGGCGTGGCGGATCGACACCGGTGAATGCATGAAGACCTCCCCGTCAATGAGGTCGGCGTGGCGCCCCGGCTCCAGCCACTCCAGAAAATCGGTGGTGGTGAGAAGCTCCCGTTCCAGATCTGCAGCTGCCGATACACGCGTAGGCATACCTCAAGTATATCCCTCCCCGGGGGACGGAGCAAACACGAGCAAACCCTGGTCTACGTTGAACTGACGTTCTGCTGAGCTCCGTCCCCGCCCCAACGCGAAACACCGGATCGAGGGGGCGCTGTGGGACCGCTACGCTAAGTTATTGGCTCTGTAGGAATCGTTCAATCTGTTCAACAGACAGAACCTTACCGGAGGATTTTATCTCATCGTCGACGATAAGCGCGGGTGAAGAAGCGATACCCAAATTTATCATATCCTCCGCATCGGTTAATCGCTCGATCTCCGGCTCAATATTGAGATTCTGTATTGCAGTATGAACGTGCTCTTCGAATCTCCTGCAGTTCGGACAATCAAGAGCTAAGATCTTAATATTCATAGAAATCTCCTTTTTTTGTGCTCACTTTTCCAAACGGCGATCCGGCACGCGCATGACGTCGGTAATGAACAAAATAGCACACGCCGCAGTGCGAGTCATGAGGTCGAACTGAGGTATCGAGGTTCTGGTGAGCTTCGTCGCCGCTCCAAACACGTACTGCCCGTTGGCGAAATCAAAGCCCAATTCTCTGAAGTCCTCGGACCCGTAAAGCACGGGGAGTCTTTCGGGATTCTGTATGGCAAGAACAAGGAGCCGGTCGCCATGATAGTTCCTTGCGTTGATTACTGAGTGTTGTTTCTCGGCGAGTTCGAAAAGCGTGACGACATTTCCTGCCTGTATTACTCTAAAGGAGGATAATGTCATGTCGACACCGATGGAGACCCGTATGGCCGATGTAGAACGGTGGTTGCAAAAGACCGCGTACGCCCAGTTTGAGTTTCAGATGAAAATGGACGCCTATCACGAGGAGATGCGCGCCCAGAACGAGGCGCGCCGGCGCGAGTTGCAGGAACAAGAGGAGCAGCGACAGCGTGAGAAGGTCGAGCAGGAAGAGCAGCGGCAACGTGAGTTGCGCGAGTCGGAAGCTACCAGCCGCCGAGGACTCGAGGAGTTCAAGGAGGAGAACCGCCGGATCATCCGTGGCATGAACCAGCGGTGGGGCGAGATCGCCAACAAGATGGGCACGATCGTTGAGGATATCGTGGCGCCCAACATCCCTCGCATTTTACGAGAGTACTTTGGGGTCGAGGACCTGGCCATGCTGGCGCAGTGCGTGAGACGTCGTCACCCGGAGGACCGTTCACGGAGACGTGAGTTCGACGTGATTGCCGTGTCGGACGACAGCGTCTTCGTCAATGAAACCAAATCGACGCTGCGCACACAGGACATCGAGCGTTTTGCTCACAATTACCGGGAAGTGATCGAGTTCTTTCCAGAATACGCGGATTACGCGGTGGTCCCGATTATGAGTTCCCTCAATATCTCGGCGGAACACCTGTCTGCCCTCACCACTCACGGCGTTTACGCCATGGGCATGGGGGACCGCACGATGGACCTTCTTAACGTGGAGGCGATCCGCGCCAGGTCGAACTGACGTTCCGCGGAGCGCTTGCCGATTGCGATCGCAACACCTACTATTAACGCTTCTAACGGAGGTGCAAGTGAACAGACTGCAATGGATGCCGATTCTCGGTGCGTTGGTGTTATTGACGGGATGCGAGACGCTGGATTTTGCCCTCGGGGCGCCGGGCACTGACGCCGACGGCTCGCCGCGGGAATCGATCGTCGAGGTGGAAGACTATGGAACGGTCGAGTTGGAAGCCACTACCTACCGCGGAGATCTCATTATCGATGCGACCAGCGTGTGGGTCCTGGGGCAGGGGGCCGACCGTACCATTATCGACGGCGATCTCATCATATTCGGCAACCGGAACGAGATCAGGGGCATCCGTGTCACCGGCAGGGTGCGTATTTCGGGAAACCTCAATAAGATCATGCAGAGCGATTTGAGCAACACCACGATTTTCGACACGGGCAACGACAACGAGTATTAGCGGACCGTCCAAAAGGCTCGCAGGATTGGCCGCCGCTCCCGAGACGGTCCCACGGACGCTCCTCACCCTCTCGGCTTCTTCCCCACCGGTGCCGCATACACGCAGAACTCTTCCT
>JBBDTM010000042.1:0-41187 GCA_040904425.1 Alkalispirochaeta sp. | reverse complement strand
GCGACAAATCCCAGCCCCTGATCGCCCCTGCTACGTGGAATCGCTCAGCTCAGGTGTCAATTATTTGAGCTTGCCCTTTGAGATGCTCGATTTGCCAGTGAGTGTAGTTTTCCTGAATAGACTCATCACTCCACCCGAGAGCGGCTCGAATCTTGGCGGGATCCTGCCCGGCATTTCTCAACAGAGTATTAAGGGTGTGCCTGAACGAGTGGGGCTTGAGGTTCCGCGTCGCCCAATCAATCTGTGCCTTTCCCATAGCCTTTCGAAATCGTTTCTGCCACCATGTTCCGCCGAATCTTTGACCGTCGGCATAACTGAATACAAGATCTTCCGGTTCCGGCGTCTTCGAATTAGCTTTCAATGCTTTCAGGCTCTCGACGGTGCGAGTAGAGATTGGAACGACGCGGGTCTTGTTCCATTTCGGTTTGCCAAGTTCATGAGGATCTTTCCATGCCTCGACAACGTGAACGAACGCACTATCAAAATCAACGTTCTGCCATCGCAAAGCGAGGATTTCACTGCGCCTCATCCCTGTTGTAGCTGCGATGAGAAAGCAAGTGTAATCATATGAGTCCTTCCATGGCCCAAGAGAACTTGCAGGAAAGAACGAGAAAAGCTCATTGACCGTGAAGATACCAAGCTCAGACTTTTCATACTTGATATTGCCGATTCCCGCAGCCGGGTTGCTCTCGATGTCTTGGCGGTAGAGAGCCTCAGTAAAAACGGTTTTGAGGGTTTTCATAACCTTATTCACGGAGTTTGCACTGAACTTTGCCTGTAGCCGTGATCGGAAGTCCAATAAATCTCCCCGAGTGATTTTGGTTATCGGAATCGTAGCGAGCTCGTCAGTGAGGATATCATTGGTTAAACGGTTTCGTGATTCTCTGATGTGTCGGGTGCCGATGCTTCTGCCATCATCGAGCAGGCGTTGAATGTGCGGACACCGGTCTGGAACAAAAAATGACTCAGCATATTCAGCAAAGGTCATGTCTCGAATACCGGTATCTGGTGGCCTCTCTAAATCCGCAATAAACGCTTCGATAAACTGTAGTGCTTGCCATTTGAGAGTGACGTTCGTGCCCTTCGTCTTTCGCTGCCCGTGACGGTCATAGTAGTGGAAGTAATAGTACTTCCCGTTTTTTCGCTTGAATGGCGTGAGATTCTGTTTCACCCCCAAAAATCTGGTGTAAATTCAAGGATGTAAGACATTTTTTTAGACCGGCAGAGAACAGGATCTATTATAAATCGTTATTATGAAATGAATTATAAGTACCCCGGACGCGATTCGAACGCGTGACCTACGGCTTAGGAGGCCGTCGCTCTATCCAGCTGAGCTACCGGGGCGGGGTGCCGGCAGCGCGACGCGCCTGCAGGGCGAGGTCACTCACCGGCGGGTCAACCTTATTCAATGGGATGGGGGCGGTCAATCCCCGGCTCTCCGGGAGACCCCGCGGGCACGCAGGTATCTCCGTCCCGGGCACTCGGTCGGCTTGCCCTCGCTACGCCAGTTCGATGCGGAGCATGATGTCCTGACCGGTGTTTCCGAACTGGCGGCCGAAGAGGTTTATGCCTCCGCGGTATTCCGCATCCGGGGCGATGCCTACCCGGGCGGTGATTTTGGTGCGAGAGGCGAGATCCAGATCTGCGACTGTCACGTCGCTTGCTCGAATGCCGTCGAGGTATGATCCATCCGTGGTGATTCGCCACTCCTTGAGATAGCCGAACTGCGTGTTATCAAGGCTCCACCAGGAGGGCGAGAGCTGTCCGCGTTTCCCCCCCATGTCGCCGGGGGAGCGCCAGGTTCCGATTTTTAGACCGCCGACCCATACGGCGATGTCGCTGGGCCAGCTGTTTTTGAATCCTGGGAATTCAGAGCAGAGTTCCATGCTGATGGTGACGGCGGTGGCGGTGTGTTGTGGGGGAATCTCAATGGGGAAGCTGTATTCCACCCACCCGTCGGTAAACCATATGAGCTGGGCCGAGCCATGGTGGGGGTCAAGAAAGCTCTCCACGTGGTCGAATCGGCCGATGACGCCGGCTTCACTTACGATTCCGCAGGGTCCCACGATGTCGAAATCGGTGTAGAGGCCGATGGGCATTTCGATTTCGATCGAGGTGTCTTCGAGATTCCGGTGACGTCCGTGGATCGGGACGATCGCTTCGTCGTATGCCACGGAGCACATCTTGCGACTGCCCTTGGTGCCGGGCTCATTGCGCGTGGCGATGATGCCGGTGCGTTCAAGCATTTGTACGTTGACGGTGCAGGTGGATTGGGGAATGCCCAAATGGTTGGCCAGTTCCTGAATCGACTGCTCTCCCTCGTTGAGGGTATTGATGATCTGCCGTCGTACGGGGGAAGAGAGCGCCTTTGCCAGTGCTTCCACTGCGTCGTACTCCACGGTAAGTATGCGTCGTCTCATGGGCGCATAGTATCAATTTTTTCCGATAATGATCTCCCGGATGGCGGAAATGTCCGCTTTTGGGGTGCGATCGGCGTAGAGCAGTCCGTTCACCTCCTGCTCCACATCGGTGAGTTGGGTGTAGGTGAATCCCGCCAGGCCGGGTCGGCTGCGAACGGTGGTAACCAGCTCCTTGAGGCGAGTGAGCAGTTCTTCCGGCGTTTCGGCGAGGTTGGCGTAGCCCCAGGCATCGTGGCGGGTATCATCCGGCGCTCGGTACCCGATGCCACCGAACTCGGTAACCATCCGCAGACGACCTGCGGGAAGGTTGAGCGACCGAAAGGGGCGACCGTTTTCGAGATGCGTTTCCAAATGCGCGCCCGCATGCGCGTCCGTGGGGGAAAACGCGACATCCAGATCTCGCTCGAGTCGTTCTGCGGTGGGAGCATAGCTGTGAACTCCGTACACGTCACCCCCTACCTGTTCCCATCCGTCGTTGCCGATAACCAGGCGTTCGGGATCCAGATCTCGAACCAGTCGCAGGAGCTCGTCGACAAAGTGTTGCTGATCCCGATCGGTGTGAATATCAGGCACGCCCCAGGATTCGTTAAACAACGTCCAGGCGATGACGCAAGGGTGTGCTCGGTCGCGGCGAATCATCTCGACCGTGTGGAATGTCAGACTTTCCCGTGATTCCTGAGAGAAGTCATACGCTGAAGGCAGCTCTTCCCAGACGAGGTACCCGAGACGGTCGGCCCAATAGTAGAAGCGGGGATCCTCGATCTTGGCGTGTTTGCGGCACCCGTTGAAGCCCATTTCCTTCGCCAGTTCGATATCTCGATGAATCGCTTTGTCGTCCGGGGCGGTGTAGTCGCCATCGGGCCAGTAGCCCTGGTCCAGAATCAGCCGCTGATAGAGGGGTTCGCCGTTGAGGTGCAACATACCATCAACGATTTCCACCCGACGGAAGCCGGCATACGAGCGAATCTCGTCGGTGTCGGTGTCGGTGTCTGTGGGAATGCCGGTGCCGGCTGGGGACTTCATCCGCACGACGATATCCACAAGCTCCGGCGTATCGGGAGACCACAGGGGGAGATCTTCGATATCGAAATGAAACCGGGTCAGCGGAAAGCGCACCGGTGTCTCGGCGAAGGCCAACTCCGACCCGCGGTGTTCGAGCGTTACGGTGATCGTTCCGTCCGCCGGATCAAGGGGTTGCACATCCACCGTGAGGTGGCCGGCGCCGCGGCCGTCACCGAAGATCCGGGTCACCGATGATTGCGATGTCACGCGGTTGATCCCCTGGTGTGGAACAAACTCAATCCACACCGGCTGCCAGATACCACTGCACTCGCGGTACCAGCAGCTGAAGGGAGCCTGCCAGCTTTGCTTGCCACGCGGCTGGCTGCGATCGAGCCGGTCTTCTACCCGGAGAAGCACGGTGTTGTCGCCGGTTTCCACCAGGGCGGAAATCTCCACCCGAAACGGCGTATATCCCCCCCGGTGTCGACCGACGTAGGCACCGTTGATCCAGAGCGTGGCATCGAAATCAACCGCCCCAAACGTGAGAAACGCGCGCTGCCGCGTTTCTTCCGTACTCAGGGATACCGTGGTGCGGTACCACATGACCGGATGGTGCCCCGCCATTCCGATACCACTCCCGGGGCTTTGTGGACAGAAGGGAACGTTGATCATCTGGTTGAACGGAGGAACGGTACCGGTCAGGTCTTCGGAATGCCGGCCGGACGATGAGCGGATCGGTTCCTCATCGTCTACCGCAAACTCCCACGGACCGTTGAGCGTTCTCCAGGTGGGGCGGTAGTGAGCCGGATCAGGTATTTCTGCGCGCGATACTGCCATCGATAAATCCTTAAAAGTTTTCCTTGATTATATATCAGTATAAAGCTATAATCAAGCAAGAACATCATGATAAACGGATATTCATTATGGTAAAACGGTTCGAAAATGCAGCGGCGTACTCGTTTCTCGGTCCCTTTCTTCTTATCTACGTGCTTTTTACGGTGTATCCCGTGTTCCAGGCACTGTGGATGAGCGCTTTCGACTGGGATTTGCTATCGGTGAGTCGGGAATTTCTCGGGTTTCAGAACTATCGCGAGATGCTGTTTGGCGATCCATCGTTCTGGCGGACACTGGGAAACACGGTGGTCTTCGTGCTGCTTTCCTCGCCACTGATCATCGGGGTAGGGCTTCTTCTGGCACTTGGTTTGAGTGGTCCCCGGGGTGGCTGGCTGCGGACCGTGTTCTTCAGTCCCTACGTACTCTCTGTTGCAGTGACTACGCTTCTGTGGGGATTCATGCTCAATCCGCAGCAAGGATTGATCGGCGCCGCCCTAAAGGCGGTGGGTTTGCCTCCGCTGGCATGGCTCACCAATCCCGACCTGGCGATGCACGGGATCGTCATCACTACGCTGTGGTGGACGGTGGGCTTTAACATGGTGCTCTTCATCGCCGGATTGCAGGATATCGACGGGTTTCTCTACGAGGCGGCAACGATTGATGGGGCGGGCCCCGTGCGGAAGTTCTTCTCCATCACGCTTCCGGGACTCAAACACACGCTTACCACGGTAGCTATCCTGCAGATCATCGCCTCGTTTCAGATTTTTGGCCAGGTGCACATCATGACCCGCGGCGGACCGGGGGGCGCTACGCGAGTATTGATCCAGTACATCTACGAGACGGGATTTCGCGATTTCCGGTTGGGATATGCCTCGGCGATGTCGGTGGTCCTCTTCATCGTCATGTTTGGGGTCTCGATGGTTCAACTGCGCATCTCACGACGGGGGGAAGTCGAATGAAACGTATGCACACACGACTGTTCATTATGGTTCCGGTGGCGGCTCTGTGGCTCATTCCGTTGTTGTGGATGCTGGTGCTCGCCCTGACCCCCAACAACCTCGTCCAGCAGAACACGATCCGTCTTGTACCGGCGCAGCCTACCATCGAAAACCTGATCAGCGTTCTTCGTCGCGGTCTCACGGTGCGCTGGTTTATGAACAGTATGATCGTGGCCGCGTCTACCACGGTGTTGGTGGCGCTGAGCCAGGCGATGGCGGCGTATGCGATCGCCCGTATTCCGTTTCGGGGGCGCATGATCGTCTACCCGATGATCCTGGCGGGGCTGATGGTCCCCCGGGAGGCGATGTTCGTGCCGCTGTTTCTGATGTTTGCCGAGTGGAGCGCGCATAACACCTACGCCGCCCTGGTGCTTCCGCGGGTGGCGATACCTCTGGGAGTGTTCCTGGTGACGCAGTTTATGCTGGCAATACCGCGAGAGGTGGAAGAAGCGACCCAGATTGATGGTGCCACGCGATGGACCGCATTCTGGAAGATCGTGCTTCCCATGAGTCTCCCCGCCCTGACGGCACTCTCCGTCTTCACCTTCATCCAGACGTGGAACGACTACCTCTGGCCTCTGGTCAGTGCAACTCGGAAAGAGATGTTCACTATTACCACGGGACTGGCGAGCCTGCAGGGCAACTTCGCCCAGTCGACCGAACTTGGCAGCCTCATGGCGCGTGGGGTAGTGGCGGCGGTACCACTGCTCGTTCTGTTTTTTATCTTCCAGAAAAACCTCATTCGCGGCATCTCCATGTCCAGCGGAGGCAAATAGAAACCTGGATCCGACGCCGTGGGCGGCGGAAACACACAATAAGGAGGTATCCAACGATGTTGGTACACACACGACAGATTACGCTGGCGGTCGCAATTCTTCTGGTTGCCACTATGGCGTGGGCCGGAGGCGCCCAGGAGGAGGCCGCCGGCGACGGGACGACCACCCTGACGCTGGCTCGATTCTTTGGTGACTGCGGAGACACCACGGAAGGGGTAACCGATGTGAGTCAGGCGACCAGTGAATGTGAGGTGATCCAGATCCTCACCAACAAATACAACGCTGAAAATGACAAAGGGATCGTTGTCGAACGCCTCGGTGGTGGCGAGTGGGGCTCGTACTACGACGCTCTGAACACCACGTTCGCCGCCGGCGACCCGCCGGATATCGCGGTGATGCACGGCTCCAACTTGCCTGACTATACGTCGCGGGGTCTCATACAGCCAATCGACGCCTATTTGAGTGATTTTGGAATCGATCCCTCGGATTGGACCGATCCTGCCCAGGGAGCAGTGTCAGCCGACGGGTCGTATTATGGCGTCGCCTTCGACCTGCACGCCCTGCTGACCCACGTGAACGTCGATCTGTTTCGGGAAGCGGGCCTTGTAGACGGCGAAGGAAATCCGGTTCTCCCCACCAGTCGCGAAGAGTTCTTTGATCACGCGGAAACGATGATGGAGGAAACGGGTAAGCTGTATCTCGCCACCGATGCTTCTCAGTTTCCCTTTGGTGTGCGCCTCATGTTCAGCCTCGTCTGGCAGCAAGGCTCAGATCTGGTTTCCGCGGACGGCAGCCGGGCAACCGTTGATACCGCCGAAGCGCGGGAAGCGGTGGATTTCATGGTGACGATGTTTGACCAAGGATACGCCAATCCCGAGTTTGACTACACCTCCTCCGAACGGGCTTTTCTGTCCGGGGAGGCGGCCATTCTCATGAACGGAACGTGGGCGGTGGATCAGTACAACCGGGAAGCCGACTTTGAGTATCGCGCCATGGACTTTCCCACGCTGTATGATCGTCCCGCCGTGTGGGCCAACAGCCACATGTGGGTTCTTCCGGCCCAACGCGATGATGCCAAGTACGAGGCAGGTATGGACTTCCTGGCATTTCTCCACAAGCGCACCGGCGACTGGGCCGCAGGAACGGGACATCTTGCGCCGCGCAGGAGTGTTCTCGCCGGCGACACCCTGCAGCAGGTGGCCCAACGAACTAATTACGCGGAGACCGCGAACATTGCTCAACTGGTTCCCACCATTCGCAACTGGCAGGCGGTTGAGGACATCCTGAAGGAAGAGATCGAATCCACCTGGCTCACAGGGAAGTCGATTGATAACGCTCTGGCGGATGCCGACCGGAGGATTAACAACACACTGGAATAGGTGCCTGCGTCTCTTCTGCAACGTTCGGCCCCGGATAGTGATCTGTCCGGGGCCTTTGTGTGTACAGCGGTATGGGATACTCAGCACGTTTCGCTCGAAAATGTCAGCCTGCGGTGGTACATTAAGGTCTGCAGTATTCCTGAGGAGGATTTTGATGCGACGACTTTTAGTATTGATAATGGTGCTGGCGGTGGGTTCCGCCGGCGGGACCGTTTTTGCACAGACCGAAATTCCCGGCCTTGAAGATTTTGAGAGCGGCTTTAGCGGCTTTACCGACGAGTTCACCAGTTCTCTGCCGATGAACTCGATGATCGGTCTAAACTGGTCGGACGCGTATGTGGGACAGCTGCTGCCGTTTCCCAGCTTTGGTGTGGGTATCACGGCGGGAGCCACGACGATTCCGCTGTCAGTTTTCGAGGACCTTTCCAGTGACCTGGTCGGTACCGACGGTAGCGGCGGTGACCTTGGCGATTTGCCGTCGCTGGGTATTCCGCTACCGGGGTATGCGTTTGACGCGCGCGTAGGTGGAGTGATCCTGCCGTTTGACGTGGGGCTCAAGTTCGGTACGATCGGCGACATGAAGGTGGGCGACGTGGAAGCGGAGTACACGAACTTTGGTTTTGATGTGCGCTACGCCGTTCTGGACGGGGGCCTCGTCTTTCCGAAGCTCTCGGTGGGCGTGGGGTATAACTACCTGAGCGGCCGGATTGTAACGCCGTTGGGATTTGGACAGACGGAGATTGGCAGCGTGACCTACGGCGAGAACGGAAGTGCCACGGTCTTATTGAGCGATCCGAAGTTGGACTTCGATTGGACCGCCAACGTCTTTGACGTGAAGGCCCAGGTGAGCAAGAGTTTTCTCATCGTGGAGCCGCACTTTGGACTGGGGGCGGCGTTCGGCACTGCCGAGACGAATACTGGTCTCACGGCGTCCGTTACGGCGGAAGACGAGAACGGCCAAGACATTAGCTTGGATCAGCTTGAGTCGGTTGCCGGCGTTACCATCGGCGAACAGGGCATCTCCCTGGGCAGCGACGTCTCTACTTTCTCGCTACGCGCCTTTGGTGGTGCGTCGTTGAATCTCGTGGTGTTTCGGTTGGACCTGGGCGTGATGTACAACATCACCTCCGGGGCTCTCGGCGGAACTCTGGGCGCCCGCTTCCAGATTTAACGCGGGGGCCCTCAGCCGCCCGCTCAGTATCATGCGCCGCTCGGAGTTTTCCGGGGGCGCTTTTTTTCTCACCGCCCACGTCATGCTCGCCTCTCGATTTGTTATGCCGAAGGGCACGGTATGCTCGCCGCCCGCTCGATGCGGGAGGGGCGTGCGGCAAACCGTTGGTGCCGGGTGCCGTCGCTGCGCGTTCAATTTGAAGACCGGAACACGGACGACGCGTTTGGTTCCGTCCGGCGCCCGGTGTACAATACGAGCATGGTACGACTGATCATCACCGGTGGGACGTTTGACAAGCAATATGACGCGATCCGGGGAGAGCTCACGTTTCAGAAGACGCATATGCCGGAGATTCTGGATACGGTGAGGTGTACGGTGCCGGTGGAGCTCGAGCTGAATCAGCTGATCGACAGCCTGGAGATGGGGGAGAGCGACCGGGAGCGGATTGTGGCGGCGTGCTGTGCGGCCCCGGAGAACCGGATCGTGATTACCCACGGTACGGATACGATGACGGTGACGGCGGAGCGGCTGGCGGCAGAGATGACCGGGGCGGCGGTTGCCGGCGGGATCGCGGGCCGGGAAGGTGCGGCCAAGCAGGGTGCCGGCGGGGGCGGGACCGACGCGGGCCCCCTATCAGGGAAAACGATCGTGCTCACCGGGGCGATGGTACCCTTCACGGTGGCGGGGTCGGATGCGCTGTTTAACCTGGGAGGCGCCCTGGTGGCGGTGCAGACGCTGCCGCCGGGAGTGTACATCGTGATGCACGGTCGGACGTTCTCGGCGGGCGAGGTGAAAAAAGACCGAATCGCCGGGCGCTTTCAAGATAGTACTTGACGCATGCTCTCTTCGTGGTTATTGTGCTGGTGTACTAATTAAATAATACACCAATACGGTAGTACAAGGAGCCATGATGTTAGACATGACGGGAGTTCGCTTCGGATACGGTAAACGGAGCGTACTGTTTGAAACGTTGGATTTTGCCGTGCGCCCCGGGGGAATCGTGGGGCTGTTGGGGAAGAACGGCGCTGGAAAGACATCGCTCTTGAAGCTGGGCACGGGGTTGCTGTTTCCCGATGCGGGAGATGTGACGCTCTTCGATGCACCTGCCTGGCGGCGGCGGCCGGAGGTGTTGTCCCGGATCGCCTACGTTCCGGAGCAGTTCGATGTGCCTTCGATCCGCCTCAAGCCGTATGTGGAGCGGCTGGCCGCCTACTATCCGCGCTTTGACCGTGCACAGATGGAACGCTATCTACAGCGCTTCGAGGTGGCGGGCAACGGAAAGCTCTCGGAACTCTCCTTCGGACAACAGAAGAAGGTGCTGCTCTCGTTTGCTCTGGCCACCGGCGCGGAGCTGGTGGTGCTGGATGAGCCCACCAACGGATTGGATATTCCCTCGAAACAAGTGTTTCGGCAGCTCACGGCGGAGGCCGCCGGTGACGAGCGGGCGTTTATCGTCTCCACCCACCAGGTGCGCGATGTGGAGAGTCTGATCGATCCGATCGTTGTCCTGGACGATGGAGCGGTGGTGTTTCAGGCGAGCTTGGGAGATATCCAGAGCGGTATTACGCTGCGCCGCTTTGAGTCGGAGGTTGCCGCGGAACGCGCGGGGGCGTTGGCGATTCAGACGCAGCTGGGAAGTTCCGTGGCGCTGGTCCCTCGCGACCAGAGCGGCGGTGAGGAGCTGGGATCCGAGATCGATCTGGAGCTTCTGTTTCAGGCGGCGGTGACCCATCCGGACGAGATGATGCGCGTATGCGGAGGTGAGCTATGAGACGGTTTATGCACTCGATTCAGCACGAACTGACGCTGCAGTACCGCAATATTCTGATCGCCTCCGGGGCGGTGGCCGGGTCGATGATGCTCTTCGCCATGCTCACCTGGATCGGTGGGGTGGAGGCGTTTGATCTGTGGCCGGGATATCAGCTGGCGATGATCCTCATCGGCGTCCTGGTGACCAGCGGCGCCTTCGGAGAGCTGCGCTCTCCCGGGCAGCGGATCGCGTACCTCTTGCGGCCGTCCACGGTGTGGGAGAAAGCGGGGTCCAAGATTCTCGTGACCACCGTGTTCGTCTGGCTGTCGGTGACGGTGGCATTTTTTCTGGCGGCGCTCGTTTCGGCGGGACTGTATGGGATTCTCTCCGGCGGCAGTGAGACGGCGCGAGCGTTTGAGATTTCCTTTGCCGGTGGTGAGTGGTGGCGAATCGCCGGGGAGGCGTTTATCTCCTACCTGCCGGCGCATGCGGTCTTTTTCTTTGGCTCGGTGTACTTCCGCAAGCATCCCGCCGGGCGCACGTTATTGGCGATCGTCGGCTGGCTGGGAAGTTACGTGGTGCTCACCGTGGTGGCGGTTCGGATCGTTTTCGGACGGTATATTCAGGAAGCTCGTTCCGGAGGTGGGCGAATCCGGGCTCTCGGCCACGAATTTGGATCGGAGGAGGCGTTTGTCTTCGATGGACGGCTGTGGAACGAGGTGATGCCCTGGTATCTGCAGAACCCGGAGGCGCTTGAGCCGATTCTGACCACAGCGATCGTCGTGATCTTCTGGCTGTTGGCGGTGCTGCGGTTGCGCGAGACGGAGGCGTAGGATGCGCTTTGAACAGGGACGATCGATCTACGAACAGATCGTTGAGTATATTCAGAATCAGGTTCTCACCGGGGAGCGGCATCCCGGTGACCGGCTGCCGTCGGTGCGGGAACTGGCGGTTGAGCTTGGCGTGAATCCCAACACGGTGCAGCGCAGCTACAGTCGCCTCCAGGAGAGCGGACTGATCTATAATCAACGCGGTGTGGGGTATTTTGTCGCTGAGAATGCGGGACCACAGACACGATATCTCCGGCGGCGGGAGTTTGAAACTGAGACGCTGCCGCGCGTCTTTGAGACGATGGAGGCGGTAGGATTTACCGCCGAGGAACTGCGGGACGCCTGGGAGGCGTGGCGGAAAGGAGGCAAGTCATGAAGAAGTATACGAATATAGCGCTGGCCGGGCTTTACGGAGTGGGAGTAGTGGTGATGATCGTGACGCTACTGATCGTCCGGTATCGGCTGGACCAGGTTGTGGAATTGACGGTGTGAACGGGCGAGCCGGCGCCGTTATGGGATTGGTGATCGTCCTGGCGTTGGGTATAGCTTCCGTTCCCGCCGGAGCCCAGGAGGCGGGCGCGGGGGCGGACGCCGTGACTCAGGACGCCGCCCAGAAGGCCGGCGGCGGTCTTCGGGGTCTGGTGCCGCGGGTGCGGCTGTTCTGCGCGCCCTGCTTCGATGAATACGCGCAGGAGGTGTGGGTCCGTTCTCTCCGGTGGGAGGGGGCGGACGATGCGGACACGTGGACCCGCAGGCGGGGAGCGATGTTCGTACCGCCGGTGCCGCCGCTGCCGCAGGGGTCCGCGGATTGGGCCCCGGCGCTCCTAATCAACGGCGCGGCCTTTGATCCCGTTACGGTGTATGTACGGCACGGGGATGAGTGGGTGAACGTGGCGATCGCCCTGGAGCTTCCCGGCCGCCAGGCGCTACCCACGCTTCCATCGTATATTTCCGTGCAGCAGGCGCCGATTCCTGAGGAGCCCCGCGGTGAATGGGGACGATAGACCGGTATAGTACCCGGCGCTGCAGCCGCTGCCGGGAGGTGAACTGGTGCCGTCAGGCGAAACAGTGCGGCAAATCAGACCACCCTGTTTCTCGATTCTCCCCGCCGCCAGGCGGACAGGTTGGCGGCCACTTCGTTCACCAGTCGCTGCCGCGCTTCCACTGCGCTCCAGGCGCAGTGGGGGGTGACCACCAGATTCAGATCTCCCTTGGCGAGGCGCGGCGGAACCGGTGAGTTTCTCGGCGGTTCATGTATCAGTACATCGAGGCCCGCTCCCGCGATCTCCCCTGTTTCCAGCGCAGAGATTAGCGCCGGTTCATCCACGATGCCTCCGCGCGCCACATTAATCAGCAACGCGGTGCGCTTCATTCGGGCGAGCTCAGACGCACCGATAAGTCCCCAAGTCTCTTCCGCCAGCGGCACGTGCACACTCACCACGTCGCTCTCGGCGAGAAGGTGGTCGAACTCCACCACCCGGTGCGGCGGTGCCTCCACGGGACGCCGGTTCCACACCAGCACGCGCATTCCGAAGCCTTCGGCGATGCGGGCGGTGGCCTGAGCGGTAGCACCCCAGCCGATTATCCCCAGGGTTTTTCCCGCGAGCTCAAAGGTGGGATGGCGGAGGAGGGTGAAGATTGGCGAGGTGGTCCAGGAACCGCGGTCGACGTCGTCGGCGTAATCGCGAATGCGCCCGGCCAGGCTCAGGATCAGGGCAAAGACGTGCTGTGGAACGGAGTAGCGCGCGTACCCGGCAACGTTGGTCACCGCCACCCCCCGCTCCTGCGCTGCTTCCAGATCGACATTATTGACGCCGGTGGCGATGACCGCTACGTGACCTACGTTGGGAAGGGTTTCCAGTGCCCCACCATTGATAGGAACCTTGTTGACGATAAGCGCCTCCGCGTCACCGGCGTGGGCGCTGAGCTCACCGGTTATCTTGGGATCCGTGGCATCGGTGGACGTGAGCGTTCCCAGCGCCTCGAGCGGGGAAAAATCGACGTCTCCCATGTCCAGAGTGGCGCGGTCCAGAAAGGCGATGTTCAGCGGTCCTTCGGTACTCATCGGTTCTGCTCCTCTATGAGTTGGGCCAACAGGAAGGCCATTTCCATGCTCTGGGTGTAGTTGAGGCGCGGATCGCACCAGCTCTCGTAGTTGCGCTCCAGGTCCGCCTCACTCAAGGGGACGCTGCCCCCGGTGCACTCCGTCACGTCGTCGCCGGTAAGCTCGAAGTGCACGCCCTGCACGCGGGACGATTCGGCGCGGTGCACGGAGAAGGTAGTCTTGAGCTCATCCAGGACCGCCTCGAAGCGGCGGGTTTTGCGGCCCGATGCGGTGGTCTCCGTGTTGCCGTGCATGGGGTCCACCGACCAGATCACCGGGTGACCTTCGGTTCGAACCGTACGGATCAACCGGGGGAGCCGCTCCGCCGTGTGGGAGCGCCCCATTCGCGTGATGAGGGTGATACGTCCCGGCGTGCGGTGCGAATCCAACGCGCGTAGGAGCCGCGTGAGCTGTTCCGGTGTTGTGCTGGAGGAGACCTTAATGCCGATCGGGTTCACGATCTCCCGAAGGTAGGCCACGTGGGAGCCCTCGGGATCGCTGGTGCGAGCTCCGAGCCACACCGTATGGGCGGCGAGATTGTATCGGGGAGCGGCACCTGCGGCACCACCGGCACCACCGGCACCTGCGGCACCACCGGCGGAGCCGACGGCCCCGGTTTCTGCGGCGCGGGTGAGCGCCTGCTCCCAGGGAAGGTGTAACGCCTCGTGGCTCGTAAAAAAGCGAATGTTTCCCACCGTCTGCTCGTCCACCCCGCCGAAGCTTTCCATGAAATGGATCGCGTCCAGGATGCGGTCCACCATCGTCCGGTACTCCTCCCATCGGGAGGTGGTGCGCATCGTGTCCAGGTCCCAGGCGTGAGGGTGGTGTAGGTCGGCAAAGCCTCCGGCGATCATGGCGCGAATGTAATTGAGGGTGGCGGCGGCGGTGAAGTACCCCTGCAGGAGGCGGTCAGGGTCCGGGGTGCGTGCCCGGGGATCGCCTTCGAGTTCGAAACGGTGCACCGGATCTCCGCGGTAGGTCATCACCTCCCGGCCGTCGAGGATTTCCGTTTCCGCGGAGCGTGGCTTGAAATACTGCCCCGCCATGCGGCCGATGCGCACCACCGGGGTGCGGGCGGCGTAGGTGAGGACGACGCTCATTTGCAGGAGAATCTTAAGACGATCGGCGATGCGCCCCGGGCGGCAGTCGGCGAAGCGCTCCACGCAGTCGCCTCCGTGAAGTACAAAAGCGCGGCCCTCGGCGGCGGCGGTGAGAGAGCGGGTCAGATCGTCGACTTCGCCGGGAAAGACGAGCGGCGGGAGATCGCGGAGTCGCGTCAGGACCCGATCCAGCGCGGCGGGGTCATCATATGAGATCTGGTGCGCTGCAGGAGGTGCGGGTGGTACAGGAGAGGCGGGGCGCTCCGCGGCGTGATTGCCGGCGCGGTGACCCGTCGGCTGCGGGGAAGTGTCCATGGCCTGCAGTGTATACTATCGCCGGGGACCGTGTTGAGGGCGCGGCTCGGCCCGGCCCAGCTGTGTTGAGGGCGCGGCTCGGCCCGGCCCGGCCAAGCTGTGTTGAGGGCGGAGCCCAGCCCGGCCCCTTGTGTTCAGCCTGACGTTGCCGTAGCCTGTGGCCATGGAACAACTGCCTTTCGATGAGTCCACCTGGAGCGGCGGACTCAAGCCTCCTGACTATTTTCAATCGCTGGCGAATTACAAACACCTGGTGCTGAGCCTCTACCGGGACGCCTCCGTCGCCTCGGAAGAGCGCGACCGCGTGGCGGCGGTGCTTCCCGCCCCGGCGGATCAACTGCGACTGGTTATTCTCACCGAGGACTGGTGCGGCGATAGTGCATCGACGTTGCCCTACATCGCCCGTCTGGCGGAAGAATTGCAGATCCCTGCCCGGGTGTTCCGGCAGAGCCGTAACACACGCCTAAAGCAGTGGTATACGGATCACGGCACCGAGCACATCCCGGTTGTCTCGCTCCTTGCGCCGGAGGACGGCGACGACGGTGAGTCAAAACTGTGGAACGAGTGGTTACGTTGGGTGGAGCGTCCCGAGGCGGCTCAGGACAAGGTCAAGGAGTGGATGAAGGCGAACCCGCGCTTTCCCGAGCTGTACGCCCGCAAAGATGAAGACCCCCAAGCGGCCAAGGAATATTCCAACGTGTACGCCCGGCTGTTGCGGGATATGTCGTCCTGGTATCGGGGTGGTTTGTGGTCGGAAATCTCTCAGGAGTTTTCAGATCGCTTGGGTAGGAACTAGCTCTCGGTGAAATCCGTGGAAGGGGGATACCGGACGAACGTCTCCTGGTCGCCCGGTACGCCTCTTTCCGGTGGGCGTCAGTCGTTGACGCGTTCCACGTACTCGCCGGTTTCGGTGTTAATCCGGATCTTGTCTCCCGTCTTAATGAAGATAGGAACCTGCACGGATATTCCCGTTTCGACAACGACCGTCTTGGAGGCGCCGGTGACCGTGTCACCTTTCACTGCGTCCGGGGCGTCGGTGACTTTGGCCACGATCTTCATGGGGATCACTACATCGATCGGCTCCGACTCCCACATAATGATCCGATACTGTTCACCTTCCATGAGATAGCCACCCTTATCGGACAGTACGGCGGCGGGAATCTCGAACTGGTCGTACGTCTCGGTGTCCATGAAATGAAACGTGTCGTCGGAGTAGAGATACTGGCCATCGCGGTCGTAGACGTTGGCCTCCTCCACGTTATCGCTGGTCTTAATCGTCTCTTTCAGGACGGAGCCGTTCTTGGCGTTCTTGAGTTTGCACCGGGTAAAGGCCGCTCCCTTACCGGGGTTTACAAACTCCCGCTCCGCCACGAGATACGGATCTCCTTTGTACAGAATGTACATTCCCTTATCAATTGATCCACCTTTTATCATCGTTCTCTCATCCTCTTCGCGTAGTTGAATATAGAACCGACAGGATACCTGAAAAGCTCGCCGTAGTGCTACGGTCGGAAGCTCACCACCTCTCCCATATCGTTCGCACCCAGCAGGTGCATCACCAGCCGATCCACGCCCATCGCCACCCCGGAACAGCGCGGCAACGGCGGTGCTCGCAGGAACGTGGGGTCCACCGGATGCACCCGACGGCCCAGGAGAGGCTTCTCCGTCTGCTGCTCGCGGAAGAATACGGCGATCCTGTCGGGGTCGGTCTCCTCCCCGAAACAATTGGCCACTTCCACTCCTCCCAGGTACAGCTCCCACCGATCCGCCCACGGTGTTCCCGATTTCCTCCGGGCCAGCGTGGAGACGGCTGCGGGGTAGTCGGTGACGAATACCGGCCGGTCCCGGGGGAGTTCCGGCTCGATATAGCTCAGAAACACCCGCTGGAAGAGATCCTCCCACGCGTCGTCGGGGGAGATCGAAAGCGTCAGCCCCGCACGGCGAATCGCCTCGACCATAAGATCGCGGTGGCCGGTGGTTTCCGGCGCGCCCGCGCTGGAAGCGCTGGAGTTCAGTCCCCTGCCGCCCGCTTTGGCGGTGGCCCGGCGCTCCCCGCTTACGCCGGATTCCTGGATCGTCGCCGCCAGATCGATGCCGATGAACCGCTTCCACGCCTCTTGCATCGAAAGGTTCACGGGGGCGGTGGTTTCCCCAAGCGCCTGAAGCAGCTCCCGCGTGACCTCGAGCGACGCGTCGCCGTCGGCATTCACCGTATAGTATTCCAGCATCGTAAACTCGATATCGTGGTACCGGCCGATCTCTTCCCCATCGCGAAAGCTGTGGGTGATCTCATAGATACTTCCGGAGCCCGCCGCCAGGAGCTGCTTCAGGTAGTACTCTGGTGACGGCAGGAGCCAGAGCGAATCGTCGGGATGGGCGGCGCGGTGCGTCTCGAACAGCTCTATGTGGGCCTCGGGGATCGGAGTTCGGCACAGCCGTGGCGTCTCTACGGCGAGATAGCCGCGCCCGTCCAGGAACGCTCGTATCGCCGCCACGAGACGGGCACGGTGTCGGAGTGGGGCGATTCGTCGGGAAAGATCGGTCATCATGGGTCACGGTACACGATCTACGGTGGCACAGAAAACACCGCGGCAGTATGCTGTAGAGATGAGCGAACGGTATAAAGAGTTCCTGTACGATGATGAGGACAACCGCAATTGGGAAGCTCGGTTCGGTACCACCTACGTGGAGGATGATTATACCGGCGCCGACCTGGAGGAATCCGATCTGGACCGACTCGAGACGGAGTTTCACCGGTCTGGGGCCGACCGCCGGACCGACTTCGGAACGCTGGAAGAGATGGAAGACCGAGCATGAGCGACGAGGTGCGCGACGAGTTAATTGAGACACCGAACCGCCGGGGAAGCGGCGCCTTCAAGTGGGATCTCGCCGGAGAAGATGAGATACCCATGTGGGTCGCCGATATGGATTTTTCCGTGGCGCCGGAGATCACCGATGCGCTTCGACGGCGAATCGAGCATCCAATTTTCGGCTATACCGGCGTCCCCGACAGCTATCGTAACGCCTTGGCGCACTGGGAAGTGCGTCGCAACCAGTGGGAGATCGATCCCCGGCACATGGTGGTGGTTCCCAGCGTCATGCCGGCGATGGCGGTAGCGGTGGAAGCGCTCACTACCCCCGGTGATCGGGTGGTGACGTTTTCACCGGTGTACTTTCCGTTCTTCGAGACGGTGAAAACGATGGGGCGCACGCTGGTCCGGGTACCCCTGGTGGAACGGGACACGGTGGATGGTGGCGTGCAGTACGCCATGGATTACACGGCGCTCGCCGAGGCGCTTGAAGGAGCCGCGCTCTTTCTGTTCTGCTCTCCCCACAATCCCGGCGGCCGGGTTTGGACGCAGAGCGAACTGATGACGCTCCACCAGACGGTATCCTCCGCGGATGTGCCGGTGATCGCCGACGAAATTCACTCAGACCTCGTGTTCCCCGGCGAGCGGTTTGTTCCGTGGTTGGCGGTAGGGCCCGCCACGGAACGGGATATGGCGCTGGTAGCTCCCAGCAAAACGTTCAACATTCCCGGACTTCCCACGGCCACCGCGATTATTCCCGGTGATACCTGGCGCGACGGATATAAACGCGCGCTCAACGCCCACATGCTGCGCCTTCCCAACATTCTCGCGCTTACCGCAGCGGAGGCGGCGTACCGCCATGGAGACCGATGGTTGGATACGATTCAGGAAACGATTCAACAGCGATACGCTCAGCTTCGGCGGGTGCTGACTCCGGAACCGGGAGTCCGAGTACATACGATGGAGGGCACGTTCATCGCCTGGATCGACCTTCGGGAGCGGTGGGGTATGCCACGGGGCCATTCTCCGGCGCCGCTTCCGGCGTCCGCGGCAGTGCCCGATGAGGCCGCCGGTGAGAGCGTATCGATGCGGTTTGGCCGTATCGCCCGCCGGCAGGGGGTGTGGCTCTCCGACGGATCACAATTTGGGCCCGAGGGAGAGGGCTTTATGCGAATGAATATCGCCACCTCCGAGCGTAACGTGGCGGAGGGTGTTGCCCGGTTTCGCCGCGCCCTGCAGGAGTTTGACACGCGCTGATGGAGATGATCGACGTGGCAGTGGTGACAGCCCTCACCGAAGAAGCCGCCCTCTTTCATGATGAGTTCGCGCTGACTCCCTTGGATCTGGGGGCGCTTCCCGGGGGAGATGCACGCTTCCACCGAGGCGAGACCGCCGCAGGTCTATCGATCGTCGTGATCGTCACCGGTCCCGGGCGTGCCGCCGCCGCGGAGGGCATGGCGCTGTTCTTCTCCCAGTACCGTCCCCACCTGGTGATCGCCGGCGGAATCGCCGGTGGCGTGGGGGCGGAGGTGAGCGTGGGGGATGTGGTGATCGCCGATGAGACGGTGTGCTACGACGAGGACGCCACGGCCTTGAAGATGCCCCTGGGAACGCTCCGCCGGGAACGCGCTTCCGTGACGCCGGCGCCGGACTCATTAGCGCTGCGAGACGCCGCGGCGGGAATCGCCGGCCGGCACGCACGTGCCGTGCGTCGCGGGCGTATCGCCAGCGGCGATACGCTCCTGACTCGTCGGACGCTGTCTGCCTTGCCGGAGAATCGCCGCCGGATGATCGAGGGGGCGATAGCCGTGGACATGGAAAGCTCCGTGTGGATGGCGTTTGCTCACCGTGGGGGGACGCCCATCGTTCTGACGCGCTTCATTTCGGATCACGTCACCGGTGGTGACCGCCTGGGGTTCGTGCACGCCTGTGAGACGATCGGAGAAATCATAACGGAGATGCTTCGCTCTTGCCGCATGGGCCCGGATGGTGCGATTGTTATGCAATGACTTTGACAAACCAACCGGCTCTCACCGGCACGTGTCCCGGGGAGCTCGCATGAGCACGCATTTTGCCTATGACCGTATTGACTCTCGAGATGTCCCCGATTACCACGGCACGGGCCACCTCTATCGCCACCGCGACAGCGGAGCGCACGTTTTTCACGTGGCCAACGACGACCCGGAGAACACGTTTGCCTTCTCCTTCGCCACCTACCCGGAAGACTCTACCGGTGTGGCTCATATTCTGGAGCACACGGTTCTCAGTGGGTCGCAGCGCTTTCCCGTAAAAGATCCCTTTCTGCAGCTGCTCAAGGGATCGGTAAATACTTTTCTCAACGCCATGACCTATCCCGACAAAACGGTATATCCCGCGGCAAGTCCGGTGGCCCGGGACCTGTTCAATATGATGGAGGTGTACGGCGACGCGGTGTTTTTTCCCCTGCTCAAGCCCGAACTCTTTCGGCAAGAGGGGCACCGGCTACAGTTTGACGAGAACGGCATCCTGGAGCGCACGGGAATCGTTTACAACGAAATGAAAGGCAACTACTCCAGCCACGACTCGATCGTGGGGGAGGCGTGTTTTCAATCTCTCTTCCCGGACACGATCTACAGCTTCGACTCCGGTGGTGACCCGGCGGCGATCCCCGAGCTCACCTACGAGCAGTTTACCGAGTTCCACCGCCGCTATTACCATCCCAGTAACGCGCGGATCGTGGTATACGGCAACATCCCCAGCGAGGAGTATCTCTCGTTTCTTCATGATCGGTTTCTGGTGCGATTTCAACGGCAGGACCCGATTCCGCCGCCGCCACGCCAGCCGCGTTGGAAGGAGCCGCGAAGACGGGAAACCACCTATCCCCTGGAAGGTGTGACCGACCTCAGTGAGCGGTCGTCGGTAACGCTGAACTGGCTCCTGTTCCCCGTGACGGAGGCGCGGCGCGTGGTGGATGCCGCCGTTCTCTCCGAGATCCTCCTGGGTCACAGTGGGTCCCCGCTGTCCCGAGCGCTGCTGGAATCCGGACTCGGCCAGGATCTCTCCCCGGTACTGGGTCTGGAGACGGACCTGGCGGAGGCGGTGTTCTCCGCCGGACTTCGTGGCACCGATGTACAGCATGAGGAGGCGATCCAGGAGTTGATCCTCTCAACCTTGCGCACACTGGTGACCGAGGGAATACATCCGGAGGCGGTGGAAGGTGCGCTACGGCGGGTGGAGTTCAGCAATCGGGAGATCAAGGGGGGCCCCAACGGCATGCGGGTCACACGCCGTGCGCTTCGGGGGTGGATGTACGGAGCTGATCCGTACGCCGGCCTCCAGTTTGACCAACACATCGATTCACTCCGCGATGATCTCACCGCCAATCCGCGCTTTTTCGAGGAGTTGATCGACACCCTTTTCCTTCAGAACCCGCATTGCTCCACGGTGGTAGTACGGCCCGACCCGGAACAGATGGCCCGGGAGGCCGGACGCGAGCGGGAAGAGCTCGATGCGATCGCGGAGCGGCTCACCGACGGTGAACGCCAACGGATAGAAGAGGAAGTGCGGGAGCTGGAGCAAATGCAGGCATCGCCCGATGATCCGGAAGACGTGGCGAAGATTCCGTTTCTCACGCTAGAAGACATTCCCCGGGGAATTCAGACGGTACCCTATGAGCAGCGGGAGCTCTCCGGCGCCGGTGAGCTGTTTCTCCACCGGACGTTCACCAACGGCATCCTGTATGTGGACCTGGCGTTTGACTTCGGGCGCCTCTCGGAACGGGAAGAGCTGCTGCTGAACGTGCTGGGGGCGGCTTTTACCGAGGTGGGTCTCCCCGACGTGCCACACTACCGACTGAACGATGAGATCGCGCTCAAGACCGGCGGTATTACCGCCTTCGTCAGCAACCAGACGCGCTACAGCGATCGCACTCGTTTGCGGCGGCTGTTCGTCCTGCGCATGCGCGTTCTGGAGCGCACCTGGGAAGAGGGGGCGGAGCTCTTTGAACGAATTCTGGAACGCGTAGATTTTTCCGACAGTCATCGCCTGGAGCAGCTCCTGGACGAACTGGTACAGGAGATGCAGAGCGCGGTGATTCCCTCCGGCCACTACTTCTCCGGTCTCCGCGCCGGTGCCGAGCTGCACGAACTGATGGAGATCGAGGAACGGCTTAACGGTGTGACGCAGCTGGATGCGCTTCGACGGTTCGTTACCGAGCCGGCGGAGGTGGCGCGGGAGCTGCGGGACCTCTTCCTGCGGCTGATCGATCCTCAGCGGGTACAGGTGAACCTCACCGGCAGCGATGAGGTGGTAGATTCCGCCGTGCGCTGGGTACCGCAGCTGTTGGAGAAAGTCGGCCGGCGGTATGCTACCGAAGCCGAGACGGAAGCCGGAGCGGAGGCACGCCCGGACGGTGCGCAGGAGCCTGCGGGCATTCGTATCGTTCCCCGGAAGCGGTGGCGAGAACGAGAATACCTAATGGCCTCCGCCGGCGTTTCCTATGTGGCTCTCACGATGCCGGCGGTTGATTTTGATCATCCCCTCGCTCCGGCGCAGGATCTGTTGTCGCACATCCTCCGCACCGGACCGTTGTGGGAGAAGATTCGCATGCAGGGTGGGGCGTACGGGGCGTTTGCCTCGAGTCGTACCACGGAGGAGCTGTTCTCCTTCGGCAGTTATCGGGATCCGAACACGGTAAAGACGCTGGCGGCGTATCGCACCGCTCTCACCGAGCTCGCGGAGCACCGGATCGACGACGCCCAGGTTGACCTGGCCAAAGTGAGCGTGCTGGGGCGGGAGTTAAAGCCGCTGACACCGCGGGATTCGGCGTTTACCAATTTCCGTCGGCGCCTGCACGATATAGACGATACCCTTCGACAGGAGACGCGCGATCGTCTCCGGGCGGTGACGCCCGCCGATCTTCAGGCGATAGCCGGTGAGCTCGTTTCTCGTCTCCACCGGGGGCGAGTGGTGATTCTTGGAGGAAGCGCCGGCCTGGAAGAGTGGTCGCAGGCGCTGAACGGAGCGGGAGCGGAGATTCCTGTGCACAACGTGGGAGTCTGACCGGGGGGTCAGTGATTACTCCCCGGGAACGGCCGGAGTGAGCCAATGAAGCAAGTGATCGATTCACAGTGGACGGTTATCCTTACCGGAGCCTCTTCCGGACTGGGCCGCGAGTTGGCGCGGGCCCTGGGCGAAACGGGGTGTACCGTGGCGGCGGTCGCTCGTCGGCGGGAGGCGCTTTCAAAACTGCGCGCCTCCATCGGGCCGAATATCGTGCCGGTGCCGTTTGATCTGAGTGAACCGCAGGTTGCTACGCGGCTGGAGGAGGCTCTCGCCGAGGTGGGACTCGTGCCGGAAGCGGTAGATCTTTTGATCAACAACGCCGCCCTCGGCAGCTTTGGCCCGTTTGCCGAGGCCGATCCCGATCGCCTGCGCATGATGCAGCGCATGAACGTGCACGTTCCCATGGAGCTCAGTCGCTGGATTGCGCCGCATATGAGTCGGCGCGGATCGGGGACGATCGCCAACGTGGCTTCGGTGGCGGCCTTTTCTCCGGGACCGCTTATGACCGAATACTATGCGGACAAGGCGTGGATGCTCAGTTTTACGCAGTCCCTGGACGCTGAGCTCCGTCCTGGGGGAGTCCGGGTGTGCACGGTGTGTCCCGGGCCGTTCGAGAGCGGATTTCACGCTGGGGCGGGTATGGATCGCTCCCGGCTCGGGAAGCTGCCCGGTGCGGCTCTGGTGGCGCGGCGGGCGCTGCGGGCGATTCTCCGTGGGCGCACGGTGGCCCCCATCGGGGTGGGGGCCTGGGTGTGGGCGGTGGTGGGGCCCCGCCTTCCGTGGCGCGTGAGTCGGGCGATCATGTACCGGTTGCAGCGTCGACGACGTGGCGGGACTGAAGATGGCACGTCATCTTGAACCGGGACGATACAACCGATACAATAAGACCTAATCCCGTGTAAGGAGTGTAAATACATGGCTAAGATGAAACTAAAACCAGGTGTACTCACCGGTAACGCGCTACAAGAAGTATTCGCGTATTGTAAAGAGACCGGCTGCGCGCTGCCGGCGGTGAACGTGATCAGTTCGAGCAGCATTAACGCCGCTCTTCAAGCGGCCCGCGAGGCCTCGAGCCCGATCATGATTCAATTTTCCAATGGTGGCTCCGCGTTCAACGCCGGAAAGTACCTGGACAACACCAACGAACGCGCCGCCATCGCCGGTGCCGCCGCCGGGGCGCTTCACGTATGGAAGATGGCTGAGCTCTACGGCGTGCCGGTTATTCTTCACACAGACCATTGCCAGCGCAAACTGCTGCCATGGATCGACGGCCTCATTGAGGAGGGACGTCAATTCTACAAACAGCACGGAGTGCCGCTCTTCAGTTCGCACATGATTGACCTTTCCGAGGAAGACCTTGACGACAACATCAAAACCAGCGGTGAGTATCTGGAACGAATGGCCAAGCTGGATATGACGCTGGAGATTGAACTAGGGGTGACCGGCGGAGAGGAAGACGGTGTGGATAACACACAGGTTGACAACGCCAAGCTCTACACCCAACCGGACGATGTGCTCAAGGCATACGACGCCCTGAAACCACTGGGTAAGTTCACCGTGGCCGCTGCCTTCGGTAACACCCATGGCGTGTACAAGCCGGGTAACGTAAAGCTGCGTCCTGAGATTCTTAAGCACTCGCAGGAAAAGGTTCGTACCGAGCGCGGGCTCAATGACGAGAAACCGCTGGATCTCGTATTCCACGGTGGTTCGGGATCGGAGCTGTCCAAGATCCACGAGGCGCTGCAGTACGGCGTGGTGAAGATGAACATCGACACCGATACGCAATGGGCATATACCCGTCCCGTCCGAGAGTACATGGACACGCACCATGACTACCTCATGGCGCAAATCGGCAACCCCGAGGGGCCGGATCAGCCCAACAAGAAAACGATCGATCCCCGAAAGTGGATGGTGGAAGGTGAAAAGGGCATGACTAAACGTCTACTGGAGGCCTTTGACAACCTCAGGTCCAAAGACAAGTTTGACTTGGGACTCTGAATCATCGGAGTATGATACCTCGCGGCGACACCCCCGGGGGGGCGCCGGCTGTAGATAATCGTCGAGGAGAGCATCGCCGCCGGTGGTATCTTCTCGACAACCTTGCCCGCCTATTTCCCCCGATCCGATCACCCAAATACACCACATTGTTTCGCGTGTCCGCGGTTCTGTCGGCGCCGGTACAAATCAACGCGCTGCACGTTGCACAGGCCGTGACGTGGGAGCGCTTTCCCGAATTTCATGTACACCTGCGGCGCGGGGTATTCTGGCACTACCTGGAAGAGTGCGCCCCCGGCTTACCAAAACCCGATAACGGCATGCCGTGTATGGAGGTACCTCGCTACCGCGGCGGTGAGCCCCTGCTCACCGTGTATGTCCGCAGACGGCGCATCACCGTCGAGACGACCCACATTCTCACTGATGGAACGGGAGCGCTGGCATTTCTCCGAGCTTTGCTGGTGGCGTATTCCGTAGAGCTCAGCGGGGGGCGGGGAAGCGCCACCGCGGTGCAGATTGCCGCGGAGGCACGAGCCGCGGAGATTCCTCTACCCGGGGAACCTCCCCCGCGGGAGGAATTGGAATACGCCAGCCGGCGGTACTACGAACGGCGCCTTCCGCATCCTCAGGAGTTTTCTCGGGCGTGGCACGTGGACGGACGGAGGCTCGCTACCGGCGTGTATCACGTGACGTCGCTCGCGTATCCCACCCAGTCGCTGCGGGAGATTGCGCGCGGATTCCAGGCGGGACTTACCGATATCCTCCTGGCGGTGTTTGTTAAGACCCTGGCGGAGCGGTATCATGCAGCGTCGCCGCCAAGGCTCCGCCGGCGGCCGATCCGCATTCTGATTCCGGTGAATATGCGGCCCCATACCGGGTCCCGGACGATGAGAAATTTTTTCGTCTTCGTCATGATTGAGCTCGATCAGCGACTTGGTCGGTACGGGTTGGACGAGATCGTGACCAAGGTCCACCACCAGCTCCGGGCGGAGTTAGACCCGCGGAGTCTGCGTCGGCAGATTACCAGAAACGTCAGGGCGGAGCGAAACGTCCTGATTCGGGTGAGTCCGGTCTTCGCCAAGGATATCGTTCTCCGGGTGGTGCACCGTCTTCAGGGAGAAGCGGTGAATACCGCCAGCTTCTCGAATCTGGGGGCGGTGGAGCTTCCGGAATCGATGGGGTCCCTGGTGGAGCGGCTGGAGTTCGTTCCTCCGCCGTCCGCGGTGACCGGTGTCAATATGACGATCATTTCCTATGGTGGAACCACCGCCGTTACCTTCGGGAGCACCCGGCGAGAACACGACATCGAGCAGGACGTGGCCAAGACGCTCCACCGCCTGGGAGCGCAGGGAGTCCTGCGAACGAACTGGAGACGACATGCAGGTGAAATCTGATGTACTGTGAACGGTGCGGTGTGGAGCTGGAGCCGGGCTTTTCCGTCTGTCCCCTCTGCGGGGCCACAGAGCAAAACGATCAGGAACCGGATATGACCGAGTACTACCTGGATGAGCCGATCCCCGTGGAGCCGGTTCTCCGCCGGATGGTCCGGCGCAGTATTCTCGGGATTGGCGCCACCGCGGCGATTATTCTGCTGATCGTCGATATCGGGATCGATGGGGCAGTCTCCTGGTCACCGGCGGCTATTGTTCCAGTTGTCGCCGGTACCGCGGTGGTGGTGCTTCCCCTCATTTTTCGGCGGTGGCTGCCGATTTTCAGCGGCTCCATGGTGACGATCATAGCGATGCTGGCGCTTCTGGACGTGCTCTCGGACGGCGTCCTGGACTGGTTTGTGCCGGTGGCGGTGCCGATCACCGTTGCCGCCGGAGTAATCGTGGAACTACACCGGTTTCTCCTGCCGCGATTGCCGGGAGTAGTGAAAGGCGCGGTGATCCTGGCTGGTGCGGGACTATTGACGGCGGTGGTGGACGCGACGATCATGATCTACACTCAGGGAGCGGTAGGGCTAAGCTGGTCGCGATTTGTACTGATTTCGACCCTGCCGGCGGCGGCATCGCTCGTTCTGATCCATCGCACGGTGCTGCGGTACATCGATCTTCGCCGACGCTTCCACCTGTAAGGCGCGGCGTCGACTCTATACTCTGAAGGTCACGGCCCCGGGAGGGAGTTTCGGGCTGATTACTGCCTGCACTGCACCGGCCGTGTCCGAGTCTGAACACACCAGATAGAAGGCTCCCCCGTCTCCCGCACCGCTCAACTTGCCTCCCAGGGCGCCGGCGCTGGATCCCGCGTGGAGGATCTGGTCCATGGTCTTTGAAGAGATTCCCAGACGGGAGAGATGCCCATGGGCCGCAGTCGCCATTTCCCCCAAGGCTGCCGCGGGCGCCCCGGTCGTAGACAGCCAACGAATTGCATCTTTCGCCAGCGATCCCAGATCGGCGAGAATCCGTCCCGTGGCGACGGGTTCTTCCTCGTGGCGTTGCCGAACCATCTCTACCAGCTCGCGGGTGCTGCGACCACGCGGGATAGAACCCACCACCAAGTGCGGAACCCCTCTCGGGAGGGGTGTGGCGGAGGGAAGCTCCGTGTTCCGGTCCGGGCCAAAGCGAAACGCCTGAACTCCGCCCAACGCGGCGAGCCCCGTGTCGATTCCGCTGGGCGTCCCATGAAAAAACGTCTCCAACTCGTGAGCACGGCGCCACATCTCCCACCGAGCCGGCTCTCCGCCGGTGCCGGGCGCCTCCACCTGTAGCGACCACTGCGCCAGCGCCGTACACAGGGCCGCACTCGACCCGAAACCGCTGGAAATCGGAAGATCTGATACGATCTCCACTCGCGACGGTGGCAGATGGGGTGCCCGCTGTGACAGAAACGCCCCGAAACGGTGGAGCGCCGCCTCCGTGTCCGATTTCGCGGCCGCCGCCTCTCCCCCGAGCGTGAGCGTCATGCGCGGCGCCGGCGACACGGATACGTGCAACCCCCGGTTCAGGGCGGTGCCTACCGCGGGATACCCAAAAACCGCAGAGTGCTCACCAAAGAGGAGCAGCTTCCCCGGAGCCCAGTATGTGTTGTGCGAGGAACTCATAGACGCGGCCCGTCCCGGTCGGCGTCGAATTCCCATCGCAATCCCTCCGGGCTCACCGGGAAGGCGGTGGCCCGGCGCGGCACGGACCGTCGTGGCTCCGGTTGCGATAGAATAATCGCGCGTTCGTTCCCGGCACCGCTGGCTTTTACCACCCATCCATCGTCACGGTGCGGTTGACAGATGTCGATCGTCGCCGGGACGCCCAGGGACTCGCCGATCTCCTCTCCCAGTCGGCGGGATTCGCTGACCGCCTGAAAGAGGTCATTCCAACCGGAGGCGCTTTCGATCCGATTCACCACGGAGTTGTTTCGGGCGATAAAATCAGTTCGCTCCCGGCTCCCTTCGGGAATGTAGCGGTCGAACCGGCGCACCGCGCCGGAGCTGGCCACCGATGTGCCGGTGAACCATCCGAACACACGCAGCTGGTGAGAGTTCCAAAGGCGGACATAGGAGCAGCGGCGCCATTGCGGTACTTCGCCACCGACAAACCGGATAACCCCTCCCAGAGCGCTGGTGGCGATATCGTATCCGCTGCCTCGTCCTTCATTGGCGGCACGGTGGGCGGCGATTGCCACGCGGATCACCTCATCCCCGGCAAGAACCGGTTCGCGACCGCTGAGCTGGAAGAGGGCGGCCGTGAGGAGCACGGCGGCGGCAGCGCTTGAACCGAGTCCTTGCTTAGCGCCGTTGTGAGCGTCGAAAAACGCTGTGGTGTCCACCTCGATTCGCCATTGCGGTGCGGTTCGATCTGTTGCAGTGGCCGTCGCGGGGGCGGTCGCCACCTCCGGCGAAGGTGCCGCCCCACGCGAAGGGTCCACCATATAGGCCATAATCGCCTCCGCCAGGTGGTGCCCGGCATCGGGATAGATCCGCTCAGTTCCGTCTCCGGTGTGAGCTACGATCTCTCCCGGACGGCGTGCGAGATCACGTCCGGGTTGCGCTTCGCGGTTTCTGAGAAAGACGGTTGCCGTGGCGCGGGGTTCCACAGCCACGGCGACTCCCAATCCGCCGGGACTGGTGATCGCGTACTCTCCTGCCACCAGCAGATTTGCCGGGGCGGACCATTGCCATCGTTGCATCATCGTGGTCAGAAGGTAATCATTGCCGTGGGACGCGGCTATCATTGCAGGTGGGCGGCCGATGCGGACGGATATGGGTCGCGTCAGGCCGCGCCGGGCGCTTCTACCACACGCGCGGCTCCTCCCACGGAGGAGATAATCGGTTCTGCGGTGCACCACGGCGCACACTCGCGAGCAACGCGGTCGGCCTCCCCAACGGTGGTGAGCACCTTCACCTGGGGGCCGGCGTCCATCGTCTCCCACGCCCCGACGCCCGCCGATCGAAGTTCCGCCAGGCGGCGCTGCACCGCCACCGACGCGGGAATCCAGTATTCCACCGGCGGTTCCGCGGTGAGCATCGTGGCAAACATGCGCAGGTAGCTTCCGCGCATTACCGTTCCCAGCGCCTCGAGATCTCGTCGGGAGACGGCGTCATGAGCGCGATCAAATAACGTGGGAGCATCCTCCACCCAGGCGCCATAGTATGGCGAGGTATCGCGAGTGAGATTCATCGCATCCCGGGAGGAGATCGGCTTGGTCTCAGAGGAGAGGGGTAGCACCACGATCCGTACCTCCGGCCACCACTCCCGGGGAAAGATCTCCTCCGCCGCCTCAGCTCCGGCGCGCCACGCGGTGAACCCTCCGAAAATGCTCCGCGCCGCCGATCCCGACCCGTGGCGGGCGAGGGCGGAGAGGGCTCTTCGATCACTGGTATCACCACCGGCGGCGGCCACCGCCGCCACCGTGAGCGCCGCAAATCCCGAGGCGGAGCTGGCCAGTCCCGCGGCGGTGGGAAAAGAATTGTGCGATTCTACGGCGAAGTGAGGGCCGTCATCGTGCCGCGCCGAATCACGCCTCCCCATCGCGGAACGGAGGGCTGCGGTGTTCGGCGTGGAAGCGGACACCAATTGGTGCAGGTATCGGCGAAGCTCCCCAAAGTAACCGGCGATTCGACCGGGATCTGCGCTGACGCCATCGATCGTTAGGGAATCTTCGTCCGCGATGCGGCACACGGTGCGCGTGGTCAGTGCTTCCACGGTTACGCCGAGGCTACTGGTGGCCGGGAGATTCACGCCGCCCGGCTGTTTGCCCCAGTACTTGACCAGCGCCAGGGAGGGATGCGCCACAGCGTGGGCATTAGCGACAACACGAGCCAAAGCCCCACCCCCGCGATTACCGTGCACTGCGGAGGGTGTGGAGGAGTTCGCGGGCGGTCTGGATATTAAACGTGCCCCGGTCCCAGACGCGGCGCGATAGAAGCGCCAACTCTTCATCCCGGGCGCCCGCTTGCCACGCGAGGCGCCGGGCGTGTTGCCGCATGTGACCGCTCTGAATCCCTTCGCTCACCAGCGCCATCAGTGCCGCCAGGTTTTGGGCAAGGCCCAGCGCTACCGCCACCCGGCTCAATCGATCCGCCGACGGCTCCACGTGGTCGTCCAGAAACAGAATTTTCAGCGCGAAGCTCGTCACCGGATGAAACCCGACCGCTCCGCCCACGGTGCCCACCGCCAGCGGCAGTTCCAGAGCTCCCACCAGGGTGTCCCCGTCGACCCGGTATTCCGTGAGACTACGATACCGGCCGTCCCGGGCGGCGTAGGCGTGCGCGGCGGCCTCGATCGCTCGCGTATCGTTCCCCGTGGCCAGCGCCAGCGAGGTGATTCCGTTCATCACTCCCTTGTTGTGTGTCACCGCCCGGAGCGAGTCGGTATTGGCGAACTGATTGGCTCGAACGATGCGATGTGCCATCGTTTCCCCATCGTAGGGAGTGCGGGTGAGGCGGTCCACGGGAATGGTGAAGGTGGCCCGCGCGCGCCGCCGAGGAGCGGCGTTGGTAAGAATCGCCATGAGGACCGTGCCACCGCTGAGTCGCTCGAGCGGCGCTCGCAACGCTTCGGCGGCGGTGTTGATTATGTTGGCTCCCATCGCATCGCGGGTATCCACGTGAAGGTACACCACCAGGAGCCCGCTCTCCTCATTGATTGACACGTCCAGCCCACGATACCCACCGCCGCGCCGTGTCATGGGGCCGAGGATGTTGACCAGCTCGGCGTGGAGGTCACGCTCGGCGGCACGAATGCGAGCATCGGCCCCCGCTTCCCACTGATCGATCGCGATCTCCGCCGTCATCACCTGGCCGGTGGTGCTGGTGTGAAAGGAGTTACCCCCGCGCGAAACCAGCCGACCGGCATAGGTCGCCGCTGCCACCACTGAGGGTTCCTCTACCGCCATCGGTATGTTGAACACGCGGTCGTCGATGCGGATGCCACTAGCTATCCCCAGGGGAACCGGCATGACGCCTACGGCGGACTCCACCATCACATCCGCCAGGTCCAGGAGGTCCTCATTTGCCAGAGAGGTGAACAGTTCGTAAGGATCAAGATCCAGTACCTGGGACAGCACTTCCCGCTTCTTCCGGGCGCTGAGCTTTCTGAAGTTGTGCGGAAGTTCAACCGGTTCGTCGTTCAAGGAAAACGCTGTGTCTGCCATGCTACCTCGTCTCGCGTGAATCTCCACAGACGGCGGCAAGCGCGGCCGCATCCGTCCGTAACTGCTCCTCTATCCACAGCGGTGCCTGGGCCAGTTGAATTAGATTCGCGCACCCGCACAGCGCCATGGCGGTGCCGATAACATACTCAAGTCTTCTACCGAAATCCACCGCGGCCTCTACACCGCCCGTATGTAGTGCACGTACGAAGGGGAGGGCCATTCCGGCGGATTCCGCCCCAAGCGCCACCGCCTTCACCACGTCCATGCCGGTTCGGATTCCGCCGGAGGCCAGAATTCCTGGAGTGCCGCGGCCCAGCGCCGCGAGGACCAGCCCCGTGGCGAGGCCCCACTCATCGAACTCGGCTGCCGCCGCGGCCATGATCTGCTCCTCCCGGCGGTACGCCTCCACCCGAACCCAGTTGGTTCCGCCGGAACCGGCGATGTTCACGTACCGGGCCCCCGCGTCGAGCAGGCGGCGCACCTCTCCAGGGTTGATACCGAACCCCGTCTCCTTGACCAGGACCGGAACGGGAGCGTTCTCGATAAATCTTCGCAGGGCGTCGTAGATTCCCGAAAAGTCGCGGTCACCCCCGGGCTGAAACAGTTCCTGCCCAGGATTGAGGTGCACCGCGATGCCATCCACCTCCAGACGACGCAGCATCTCATAGATTTCGGCATGGGACATCTCCGGTAGCTGTACGCCGCCGATGTTGGCAAACACCGGTACGTCCGGGGCGTACCGTTTGAGATAGAAGTGCTCAATCACGTCGGGTTTGCGAAAGAGGATGCGCATCGATCCCATCCCCACCGGAATTCCCAGCGCTTGGGCCACGGCCGCCAGGTCCTTATTGGTCTGGTAACCTGCGGAACTGCCGCCGGTCATGGAAGAGATGAACACCGGCATGCGGACGCGGTGGCCCAGGAAGTCGAGCCCGGGGTCAACGGCTGCCGCATCGAGTTCCGGAAGCGAGTGGTGCACGAGATGCACCTCGTCGAGACGGGTTCGTCCCGTCTCCACCGCGTACTCTTCCTCTTCGACGCAGATCTCGAGATGCTGCGCCTTCCTTCGGCTCATTTCAGAGGCGCTATGAAAACTCATGCGTCGCGGTATTCGTAGAGGTGGTATCCGTCTTCCCGGATGGAACTGAGATAATACAGTCCCCCGGCAACATCATTTCCATCGGTCACCGGTCCATGGTCCAGCGAATACGTCTCGCGATCAACAAAACGGCGATACGTGTCAAAATCCACATCGGTGGCGGAGGACAGAACTGAATCGAGGTCCCACCGTTTGATCACTTCCGGCGCGCCCGGAGCGATTCGCGCGGAGAGCACCGTCATCGTGTTGCCGGACCCGTAGGAGGCGATAAGTACCCGCTTCCCGACGATGTCCTCACCCTCCGCCCGAAACCGGTTCCACAGCAGGAACATGAGAGACATATACACCGATCCGGAATAGATATTTCCCACCCAACGGGACGATTCAATTCCGTCGTTAAAGTGGTGATCCTCCAAGAACGCGGCGGTTTCCGCTGGATCGGTGCCCAGGTGGCGTTCCACCAGCTTCGTGAGAGCGGTGATCGCCATCTTGTGGAACGGGACGTGCACCACAAACAGATCGTGGGCGCGGAGCGCCTCCTCCGGGGTGATGCCCTTGCGCGAGGCGTGATCAACGAACGCTGCATTGAGCGCGTCGTTATAGCAGTCTACCGAGTAACGTCCCTTCACCCGGGCGGTTACGGAAGCCAGGGGACGAAAAAAATCATCCTCATCCGCCGAGGCGAACCCCACATCGTGGGTGTCGAGCTCCAGCAGCTTCGGATCCGTCTCGATCCGAAGGGCCACCGCGCCGGCTCCCTGCGTAATCTCCGCAGTGGAGGGTGTCTGGTAGCGGGCGATATCGGAGTTCACCACCAGCCCCGACTCCCCCGGACGCCCCGTGGCGTGGAGCATACCGGCGACGCTCAGCATCGCGATCGTTCCTCCGGCGCAGGCGTGCTGAACCTGAAACGTGGAGAGCGTTCGTGGCAGGGCCACTCCCGACCGCTGGAGTACACCTTGCGCGTAGGCGGAGATCGGCTTTGACATGTCCACCGAGGTTTCCGATCCCACCGCGAAGTACCGCACCCCTGCGGCGCGTGACTCGTCTTCCAGCAGCGGCTTCGCAGCCTGCGCGGCGAGGGTAACCGAGTCCTGCCAGGGAGCGGGGAAGCGAATCGCCTTCTGATTGGTGGATTCGATCGCCCGCCGCAGACGGCGTTCGAACGACGGATCTTCAGCGGCTCTCTGTTTCAGGATGTCGTCAAGGTCGATCTTCCAGGGAGGAACGTACAGACTCATATCGCTGATGCCGACGGTCGTTTCTTTCATGTAATAAACCTCTCCTCGGGTGGTGCGGAAATATACGGTCTCGGGGCCGAAAACGACAACGCACTTCCTCCCTAAAGGTAACCTAACTTGCGGTCGGTTTAAAGACGGTCCATCGCTGCCAGCAGGGCCTTCCCGTACTCCGGCAGGTCCGGCGGACGGCGGCTGGACACCAGGTTTCCATCGGTCACCACCGCTTCATCGACCCAGGTGGCTCCGGCGTTAACCATATCGTCGCGGATTCCCGGTGTGCTGGTAACGGTCTTCCCCGAAAGTATTCCCGCAGAAATAAGAACCCACCCGGCGTGACAGATCTCACCGATGACCTTGTCCTCACGATTCATACTGCGCACCAGGTCCAGTACGCGGGGAAACCGGCGCAGCTTGTCCGGGGCCCAGCCTCCGGGAACGAGGAGCACTTCGTAGTCGGCGGCATCCGCCGTGAGAAAACTATGGGTGCTCTTGGCGGGAACTCCGTACTTGCCGTGGTAGGTGACATCCGCCTTCTCCCCGAGGATGTCGATCGTATGCCCCGCTTCCTCCAGGCGCATCGCGGGATACCAGAACTCCAGATCTTCAAAATCGTCGTATATAAGACTTGCTACTCGCATGCAATATACCTCCTTCTCTCAATATGACTACGAAAGTCCCATTGTGTCACGGACACACCGCTTCGTGTTGTCTCCCGGGCCGGAATTTGTCAGTATACACCGTCCATGGAATATGCAGCACTCGTATCCGGCGGCGTAGATAGCGCCGTTGCCCTGCACACGATCGCGTCCCGGGCGGACGGTCCGGTTCGGGCATACTATCTCAAAATCTGGCTCGAAGATGAACTGTCGTTTCTGGGGGAGTGCCCCTGGGAAGAGGATCTGCAGTACGCCCGCGATGTGTGCGCCGCCGCCGGCGTACCGTTGGAGGTGGTGCCGCTACAGGATGAGTACTACGAGCAGGTGGTAAGCTACACGCTGGCGGAACTCAAGGCGGGGCATACGCCGTCGCCCGATATCTTTTGCAACCAGCGAATCAAGTTCGGCGCGTTTTACAATGCCATCGGCGGCAGTGCCGATCGGATCGTCACCGGTCATTACGCGCGGGTCCTCCGAGACGGAGGGTCTTCCGGTGCCGGGCCGGAGCCGGTGCGGTTGGGTATGGCACCGGATCCCGTTAAAGATCAGACCTACTTTCTCTCTCTCCTGTCGCAGGACCAGTTGCGCCGTTCGGAGTTTCCCATCGGAGAGATGACCAAGGCGCAGGTCCGCGCCCGGGCGGAAGAATTGCAGCTGAGCAACCGCAATCGACCCGATAGCCAGGGGATCTGCTTTCTGGGGCGCATCAAGTATACTGACTTCGTTCGCCACTACCTGGGGGATAGGGAGGGATCGATTCGCAACGCCGAGACCGGCGAGGAGCTCGGACGCCATGACGGCGCGTGGTTCTACACGATCGGCCAGCGGCAGGGGTTGGGGCTCGGTAACGGCCCGTGGTACGTGGTGCGTCGCGATATAGGCGCCAACGTGATCGAGGTCTCCCACGCGCTGCAGGTGGCGCAACGGGCGCGGCGAAGGTTCACGGTGGGAAATCTGCACTGGATTGCTGAACCGCCGGAGGATGACGCGGGGGCGGGCGGCCGGCTGACGCTCAAATTGCGACACGGTCCGGAACGAATCGGTTGCGAGCTGTCCGTGCCCGGCGGAGGTCCGATCGATACCGCGAAGGAGCTCACGGTGACGATGGATACGGCGGACCGCGGAGTAGCGCCGGGGCAGTTCGCGGTCTTCTACCAGGGCGATGTGTGCCTGGGCGCGGGCATGATCATCGATTCGCCTGAGGAGCGGTGATGGAGCGGCACAAACTGGGGACGATTCCAGTGGATGAGATGGCTGCCGGCTATACACCAACCGGCGTTCCGGCGGTGAGCGTGGCCCCCATGATGGATTATACCGATCGCCACTACCGCTATTTTTTTCGTAAGATCAGTCGTCACACGTTGCTGTACACCGAGATGGTGACCAGCGTGGCGATTATTCACGGTGATCGGGATCGACTGCTAGCCTTTGATGAGAGCGAGCATCCCCTTTCGCTCCAACTCGGCGGGGATGATCCCGATGAGATCGCCCGGGCGATCGAAATCGCCGAGGCATACGGCTACGACGAATTCAATCTCAATGTGGGGTGTCCCAGCGATCGAGTCCAGAACGGGAACTTTGGGGCGTGTCTCATGGCGACACCACACCATGTGGCTGGCATCGCCGCCGCGATGCGACACGCCACCGACCGGCCGGTAACGATTAAGCACCGCATCGGAATCGATGGGCGCGAGAGCTATGACGAGATGCTGGAGTTTGTGGACACGGTGGCGGCTGCCGGCATTTCCCGCTTTACGGTACACGCGCGAATCGCGATCCTCGCCGGTCTGGATCCAAAACAGAATCGTAACATCCCGCCGCTGCGGTATGACGACGTATACCGGCTCAAGCAGGAACGGCCCTACCTGGAGATCGAAATCAACGGACACGTGAAGTCGATTGCGGAAATCGTTCGTCACCGGCAACACGTGGACGCCGTCATGGTGGGACGTTCGGCCTATGACGATCCGTGGATGTTTTCCGGGGTGGATACCGCGATTTTCGGTGATCCTCCCGCCGGCACGGACCGCGAAACGGTGGTGAGGTCGGTCTATGAGTATCTTGACCGGCTCGAGGCGGCGGGACAGCCTCCGCGCCGTGTAATAAACCACATGCTGGGCCTCTTTGCCGGGCGTCCGGGAGCGCGCAAGTGGAAGCAGGCGCTCAGCGGGCGCCTGCCGGACATACCCGGACGGGAGCTTCTGGAGCGCGCGTTGCACCGCGTTCCGCCGGAGGTGCGCTCCGAGGGGCCGCGGCCGGCGTAACTTGAGCGCTTGCTCAAGGTGAGTTATAATCACGGTGCGAATGCGCGGCCTGAGGAGTCGCCGATCTCCCATCTATTCTATTCCGATATTTTTTGTACGAGGTGCGTTTTGAAAGTCCGTTCCCAGATAAATCTGTTAGTTGTTGTCCTCGTTCTCGCATTTCTCCTGGCGGTGGGAGGGCTGATCTGGTCCAACATCATCGTTCGGTCGATGCAGGACCTGGAACTCCAGGCGAATGTGGCACTGCGGGACGTGTATCAGCTTACCGATACCAATAAAGAGCTCATGGTGAGCACCCTGCCCCTGGGAAACCTGGTGGAAGATTGGGAAGAGGCTTTGGCCCGGTTTGACAGTCAGGTGGAGACGCTCGCATCCCACCCCGCCGCGCGGTACACCACCGATGAGTTGCGGGAAGCGGTGCGGCGCACCGGAACGGTATGGGACCTGTCCCGCCGTCGACTGACGAATGCCGCCGAGGGACTTGACCGAATACTTGCGGATGACAGCGTTCCAGAGTTCCGTAAGCGGGGCCTTATCGCCTTTGAACGGTGGCTCGTGGGAGACGGAGATGAGCTGGAGCTCGGATTTCGCGTGACACAGGTTCGGAACGATTTGCGCTCCTTTGAAATCGCCGCCAGGGACCTGGTGGTGAGCGATCTTGAATCGATAGCACTCAACGTCAACCGGCAATCCACCGCTCTGGCACGGCAGAGCACGATTCTTGTGGCGACCGTCGGCTCGGTGGCGGTGGTGGTGGCCCTCATCTTTGTCATGCTTTTCAGTCGGAAGCTTACCAAGCGGGTGCGCACGGTAGAGGAGACGATGGCCCAGGTGGCCGAGCGGGACCTCTCGATTCGAGCCGCAGTAACCGGTAACGATGAAATCGCCGATCTCGGTCGCTTCCTTGACCGGACATTGGACGTGTTGTGCGAGTTCATGGAATCGGTGAAGTCCGCCGTGGACAAAGCGGATGCGCTCAAGGATGGACTTGCTTCGGGGACCTCGGAGAGCGCCTCCGCACTCAACGAGATCAGCCACAACATCGACGGTCTCACCAAGGAGTTTGAACGACTCAACGGCATGGTAGACCAGAGCTGGAACTCGATTACCGACATCAATGAACGGATTAAATCGCTCACCGGAAACATCGGGGAGCAGAAGAAGGTGATCGGCGAAAGTGCTTCCTCGGTGGATGCGATGAACACCTCCATTCAGCAGGTGAACCAACTCTCCCAGGACCGCCGGGAGACGGCGGAATCATTGGTCCAGATCATTCTCGAGGGCGGAGAGCAGATTCAGTCCACCAACGACATCATCGATTCGGTCACCTCCGAGGTAGATGATATCCTCGAGATCATTGAGATCATCAACGCCGTGGCGGAACAAACCAATCTGCTCTCCATGAACGCCGCTATTGAGAGTGCCCACGCCGGTGAAGCGGGAAAGGGGTTTGCGGTAGTTGCTGAGGAGATTCGAAAGCTCGCCGAGAGCACCAGTGACAACGCTGCCCAGATCGATCGACTTCTGAAGTCGATTACGGGAAAGATGCGCGACGCCCGGGAGGCGAGTCAGGCGGGGGCGACCACCTTTGACCAGGTGAGCAGCGATGTGGAGTTGTTCCGAACCGCTATGAAGGAAATTACCGAGAATATGGCCCAGTTGTCGCAGAGCAGCGGGTCGGTGGTGGGTACTACCAAACAGATTTCCTCCATTACGGAATCGGTGGACGAAGCGGCCACGGAGATTGCCGGTAACAGCCAACAGATTACGAACGCTATGGAGGAGGCCGGTTCGCTGTCGTTCTCCATGTCTAACGGGATGCAGGAGATCGATCACGGCGCCAAGGAAATTCTCACCTCTCTCACCGATATTTCGCGCCTCTCCGACGAGAGCCGTGAGCGGATGCAGGTGTTGTCGGAGCTGGTTGCTACCTTTCGGGTCGCGCGGGCTACCTCGGATGAAGATGACGATGACGGTGGGGATGAGAGTGAGGAACCGTCTACCGCTTCGACCGCTCCGGTCCACGGTGCGGAGAGATCTGAAACAGAGGGTGTCCGTCTGGCAGAGACGGAGACCTGAGGATCGCTGATATGGCGTTTCCCTTTCGTCGATCCCGACCTGCCCGTTCCCGGGAGGAGTTCTGGAAACAGCTCGAGGCCGAGCTGGGCCAACCGATTGTCGCCTCCACCCTGGGTCGCTATATCGAGGGGCGCCAGGCGGCGGGGCCTCTCTGGGGACTGGTCTACATCACCACAGATACGCTGTATTTCCGTCACTTCGCCCAAAGCAACTGGTTCTCGTCGATGATGAGTGCTGATGGAGATGGAGGGCCGGTAGGTAACCGAAACGTAACGTTGGAGGTTCCTTTTCGCGACGTGGAGACCGTGACGCTGCCCATGCCACGAACGGGAATCATGCGGTTACTTCAGAGCCAAGACCGCGTGTTTCGGCTGTCAAGCCGTCGGCCGGAGGAAGACGATTTTGTCTTTGCCGTGGAAGGTGCCCTGGAGCCGTTTGCCCAGGAACTGCAGGCGGCGGTGAGCCGCCTGCATTAGTCCCGCGATGAGTCTAAACCCGCGATGAGTCTCGTCAGGAATCGAAGGTACGGAACTGGTGTTCCGTCACCTGGTGATACTGCTCACCCGGTTGGAGCGTAATCGAAGGAAACTCCGGACGGTTGGGACTATCCGGTGAAAACTGACACTCCAGGCACATCGCCTCCTGTCCGGAAAGCGTTGATCCATCCCGGCCTCGCTCACCGGGGAGGTTGTTTCCGCTGTAGAACTGGACGTCCCGATAGGTGCTGCTGATGACCATTTCGCGACCAGTAGCGTGGCTACGGACGCGCGCCGCCTCTCGAAGCGCCGAGGTACCCGGCGTCCAGCCGCGGATCACCAGGGAATGATCGAATCCGTTGATATCCATCTTGAGAACATCGTCGAAATCCTTGCGGACCGTCTTGAACTCCCGAAAATCGAGGGGTGTCCCTTCCACCGGAGGAGTGTTCCCGGTGGGCACCATGTTCTCGATCTCGATGTACTGGTCCGCGTGGATCTGTACTTCGTGATCAAGGATCGTAGGTTCTCCCAGATTCCAGTAGGTGTGATTGGTCAGATTGACTACGGTAGGGGCATCGGTCTCTGCGGTGAACTCCAAAATCAATCGGTTGTCGGCGGTTACGCCGATCGAGTGCCGCACCGAAAGTGCGCCGGGATAGCCCTCTTCTCCATCTGGGCTGACCCGGGTCAGATGCACCATCACCGCGTCATCACGCTCTTCAGTTTCGCCCTCATAGACTCGCGTATGAAATCCACCGGTTCCACCGTGGAGATGGACGCTGCCCTTGTTATTAACCAGCTCGTATCGCGTGCCGTCGATCTCAAAGCCGCCGCCGGAAATTCGATTGGCGACACGACCGACAAACGATCCGTAGAAGGGATGTCCGGCGAGGTACTCCTTGAGCGTATCGAAGGCCAGGGTGACTTCTCCCATAGTGCCGTTACGATCGGGGGTCTGCACGCTGGTGATAATCCCGCCGTAGGTACTCACGGAGACGCGAAGGCCCGTTCCGTTATCGAGGGTGAACACATGAACCGCCGTGCCATCAGGCAGGCGGCCGAACTCTTTGCGAGAAATTGTCATACAGACACCCCCCATCACACCGGGGGCCGCGCGACGTAGTCGTCGGCTTTCAGGAGCATCTTCACATATTGCGCGCGGCGATAGGTCCACTTGTCCGGAGTCTTCTCGACACTCAGTTTTCCGCGGAAATCATCCAGCGTCTCGTAGCCTTTGCGATCCATCCACGCTTCGATGTCTTTTAGTACCGATCCGATGACGTCGATCCGGTTGCGGTAGAGGGTGCTCACCGCCTGAAAGACGTTGGCTCCCGCCAGCAGGACCTCTACTGCATCTTCACCGGTATGGATACCGTTTGACGCGCAGATCGATCCCTTCACCTTGTTGTGCAGTAGACCGGCAAAGCGGAGTGCCATGCGGTGGTCGTTGGAGGAGCTCAGGTTGAACGGATACTGTCCCGTCTCTTTTTCGATGTTGAAGCTGGGATGAAACATGCGGTTGAAGAGGACAAAACCGTTGACGCCCACCGCATCCATCTTGTGAATGATTTCCAGAGGGCTGGTGTAGAACGGGCTGAGCTTCACTGAAATCGGAACGTTCACCTTGCTCTTGACCCGTTTCAGGGCGTCGATCTGCTCACCCTCGATTTCGGCGGCGCTCTTCGTGCCGTCCACGGGTATCGCGAAGAAGTTGAGTTCCAGGCCGTCCACGCCGGTCTTTTCCATTCTTACCGCCCACTCGGCCCACGTGTCCGGGTTGGTACAGTTCAGACTGCCGATTACCGGAATAGAAACGGAGTCCTTGGTCTTCTTTACCCACATCAGGTGTTCTTCAGGTCCGCCATGTTCAACGTCCGGGAAGAGATCCTGAATCTCCGCGTCCAAATTGTCGTTAACCGTCAGTTCCTCTTCCATGCGCATCTGCTGGAGTTGAATCTGCTCTTCGAATAGACTCTGAATCACGACTGCCGCTGCTCCGGCATCTTCCATGCGTTTGATTGAGTCCATATGAGCCGTCATGCTGCAGGCGCCGACGACAAATGGGTTTTTCAGGGGAATCCCCATATAGCTGGATTGCAGTTTAGCCATTAAATAAGCTCCTTATTACGTTGTCTGGGCTGGTTTCTCCCGTATTGTAGTGCCACGACATTGCCCCGTCAACGCGGCGCGTTGACTCATCAGAAATCTTACCCAAAGGAAACCATGCCTCATCTAAAAATCTTACCGTGAGCAA
>JBBDTM010000041.1:0-41280 GCA_040904425.1 Alkalispirochaeta sp. | reverse complement strand
GCCGGTTTCTCTCCAGCCATCGCCGGCGACGATCCATCGCCGGCGATGTTTGTTACTGACAAAGCCGATGGTACCGGTTTGGGCCTGTCGATCGTCCGCACGATCGTTGAACGTCATCGAGGTACCCTCACGTTTGACAGGGACGGTACCTTCTCGACGATCGCGATACTGGAACTGCCCATAGCCGGCGATGCATAGCAAATCGGTCTCCGGCATACTCACCGCATGGGTAAGAAGAAACTCTGCAAGTGGGATACCGATCGGATTCGGAAGAAGGCGGATACCCTCCGGAAGCAACTGAGACAACCGCGCTTCCACTGCAGGAAGTGCGCCCGCGCGGCCCGAGACCAAGAGCGACTGTGCAAACCGGAGTCCCTGGACTGAGGTGGCTGCCGTTTCTACCGAGGACGAATCACGGCAGCTGTCGCCCTGGTCGTGAAAGACCCCGCCTCGGCTCACTTTCGGGTGACGATTCCCATGTCATCCGTCCCGTGACCGCCGGCGCTTCCAGGGCAACAATGCGCTTTTCAGTTCTCTGAGGCTGGTGCCGTACGCCTCATGCAGCACCTCATCGATTTCCTTGTAGGACAGTCCCACGGAATCGGCGATCGCGCTTGAAACGCGAACCAGGATCTTTCTACGCAGCGCGCGCTGTCGGTAGCGCTGGAAGCGCAGGCTGACGAGAATCAGGTACAACACGACGATGGTGGCGATCAGCAATCCCTCGGTGATGAGCGGGGTGGCCAAAGCTGAGGCGATCACCGGAGTCGCCATCGGCGCGAACACCACCGCCGCGACCCCCACCACCGACAGCGCAAAGAGCGCTGATGCAAACTCCAGCGCATGTCGTCTCAGCAGCAGCGTACGGAGCGCATCGTAGGACGCGGCACCGCAGGCGGCGAACGATTTCGTCAGAAGACGCTTGGGATCAAAATTCTCCACCGACGGAGCTGCCGGCGACGGATCACCTGTCTGAGAATCGGTGGGAATCGCGTCCAGCGCCTCCTGAAAACTCTCCATCACCTGCTTCGAAGGCACACCGTTAATCGTTTCTCTGCGGGCAATACGATCGTAGAACTGTTTGGTCAGCACTGGATAGGACCGACCGGTGCGCTCGGAAATGATCGCCACGATACCGGCAAACAGGCGACGCCAGTGCTGGGGTGACAGCTGGTCCCTCACCGATTCCGGTGGCACCAGGATCTCAGTGGCGGCGCGAAACATCAGATCCTCGTCGGTGCCGATCAACTGTTTCCGCTCAAAGAAATCGAACAGATCAGAGACGTAGTCGGCGATCTCGAACCGCAGCACCAGACCGGAGTCTTTAGGCCGTCCATGAGCGATCTGCCGCTCATAATCCAAATGCTCCGAAATTGACCGGGCCAGCTGGTGCAGAAAGAGGCGGAGATCCTCCATGAGGCCCTCCGGATCGGCCGGCGGCGGCCCCGGCTCGGACACTGCGGTGCTTCGCGAGAAGAACGATTTCAGATTTTGCATAAGATCAGCCATATTCGGTCCCTTTTCTGCCATTTTCATAATTGTAGCAGAGGGGAAACAGAAACGCCACGTGCGAAATGCACGCCCGCGCCACTTTATCCCACCGTGCGCATCGCCTCCGCCACGGTAATGCGGGCCGCCCGGCGGGCAGGAATGATCGCGCCCAGGAGCGCCGTTACCAGCCCACTGGCCACGGTGAAGAGGTAGTGCCACACGGCGAAATCCGCCCGAAATCGATCGCCGAAGGGAATCGGGATGTCGTCGGGCATGCTGGAAACGAGGTCTACGCCGGTTCCCGCCAGCCAGATCGCCACCGGCGTGGTGACGATCAGGGCCACAACCGCGGCTATCACCGCCTGCCACACGCTCTCCATGGCAAACATCGCCAGGAGCGACCGGCCGCGCATCCCGATCGCCCGCATCGTCCCGATCTCCCGCGTCCGTTCATGCACGCTCATGGACATCGAATTGACGATCCCCAGGACGATTAGCAGATACATAATCGCCATCATCAGGGCGAAACTGTTGGTGTCCTGCTCCACCGCCGTTACCGCCGCCCGGGCGAAGTCCTGCCACGGTCGCACCTCAAGCTCAGCGTCGGGAGCGTCTGATCGCCGTACACCGACCTCCACTGCTGCACCCCCGAGCTCCGCGGCGATCCGCTCCACGCCCGCGGAAACCCCGGTGCCCTGATCCAGCCGCGCCACCACGTGCGTCACCGCGCCGTCCAGATCCAGCAGCTCATCGGCGGTGTTCAGATCCACGTACACCATCTGTTCGTCCAGGGCGGGATAGCCGTACTCGAAGATTCCCGCCACCGGCACATCGAAGAGGTTTTCCACGCCGTGGCGATTCACCGCCCGCAGGAACAGCGTATCACCAAGTGAGAGCCCCGCCTTCTCCGCAACCGGCCGGCCGATCCAGATTCCTCGCTGGGCTGCGGTGGCCGGCGGCCGGCTATCAGCCCGCTCCTGACCGCTTTCGGCTGTGTCGTCGGACTCTCGTTCACCACGCTCTCCGCCCGCGCGTTCCCCCGGCCGCCGGCCCTCCCGGACGTACTCCCCCAGGACACCTACGGCGGACTCATAACGGAGATCGATCGCGGTGGCCATCGTCCGCCAACTCCGGCGGCCGGTACTCACCCGCAGCGAGAACAGGACCCGGCCGGTCACCGCTTCTTCGCGCACCCCGGGCACCCGGGACACCGCTGCGCGGACCGTCTCATAGTCCTCCACCAGCAGATCCACCGGTAGCCGGGTGCGCTCATCGTACCAGTCGGCGTGCATCACCTGCACCTCGCCCGTCTGGAAATCGCGGAGCGTCTCGTAGATGTAGGTGTGGTAGCCGCCGATCCACCCCAGAGCCAGCACGAAGATCCCCATGCCCACGCTCAGGGCAACCACGTTCAGGGTGGTTCGCCGCCGGTTTCGCCACACGTTGCGCCACGCCAGCGCCGCCAACTCTCCGGTTACCGATCGGCGGCCGCTACCTTCACGGCTACGCGGAACGCCGTTACGCGCGCCGCCGGTCACGCCGACCCCCGAATACTTTCGATCACCGACATTCTCACCGCCACCAGCCCGGCGTACAGACTCCCCACCACCGCCACCGCAGTGCCAAAGAGCGTGTTCACCACCGTCCGGATCAGATCAAAGCGCGTGGTCACCTCCCGGGAAAGCCCGAAGGAGTCCATCATCTCTCCGAAATAGATCCCATGCTCCGAGAACCAGATCACCAGCGGCACCCCGATAGCAACTCCCAAGAGGCTGCCGATCACTCCATAGCTGGAACCTTCCGCCATGACCAGACCAAACTGTCCCTTCCGGGTGAGCCCGATCGCCCGCATCATCCCGAACTCCTGGATCTTCTCGAAGACGTTCATCAGAATCGCGTTGGTGATCACCGTGGCCGCCACGATCAGGATCAGCAGATTCACCGCGTACATCATCACATCGAACATCTCCAGCAGCACCGCCAGCCCGCCGATGATCTCCCGCCACGTTCGCACCCGCAATTCCTCGGAACTCAAGGCCGAACTGTCGGGTTGCGCGGTGCCCGCAGGCTCATCGGGGTCGGCTGCGCGCCCGCCGGTCCCGCCCCCGGCAAAGCGCGCCGCCACCGCTTCGGCGTCGGTCTCATCCTGGAGTACCACCCGGACCTGGCGCGTGCGGTCCTCGAGGTAGAGCAGCTCCTGCGCCGCCCGGTGAGCGATGAGAAACGCCGACTGGTCAAACTCCGGGGAGTTGCTGCGAAAGAGCCCCACCACGGTGTAGGCCAGGTAGTATGGGGCGCCGCTGGAATCCTCCACCAGCACGGAGACGGTATCGTTTACCGAGACGTCGAGCATTTCCGCGGTTTCCGTGGAAAGGAGAATCTCCGGGAGTGCGTTGGAGCCGGTCGTGGAGCCTCCGACCGCCTCGTCTGAGAGAAAGCGCCCCTCCGTGATGCCCTCCCGGACATCAGTGAAGAAGCCCGTTTCCGGTTCCACGCCGCGCCCCACCATGGGAACGGTGCTTCCCTCCATGAGCACCATCGCCCCAAAAGTGAGAATCGGCTCCGCCCGCACCGTCTCCGGTTGCGCCGCAAACCAATCCCGCGCGTCCTGCCAGTCCTCGATGAGGAGCTCCAGGGAGTACGGGTCCAGCGCATCAGCTCCGCCGGGATGATCCACCTGGATGTGGCCCCCGGAAGAGACCATCGTCTGGAAGAAGTCGTGGCGCATGCCGTCCAGCATGCCGGTGACAAAGAGCATCACCGCCACGCTGATCGCCACCACCAGGATGATCAGCAGGCTGCGGCGGCCGTGGCGGACCACGCTTCCCCAGGCGATCTTCCAGATCATGGGGCGCCCCCCGCCTCGTTCTCGATTAACCCATCGCGCAACCGGATGGTTCGACCTGCATACTTCAGAATTTCCGGGTTATGCGTGGAAAAGAGAAACGTCACCCGGTCGCGGGTATTGAGCGTGCGCATGAGGTCCACGATACGGTCGCCCGTTTCCGAGTCGAGATTGGCGGTGGGCTCGTCGGCGATCACCAGACTGGGGTGGTTCACCAATGCCCGGGCCACGGCCACCCGCTGCCGCTGGCCGCCGGAGAGTTCATCGGGACGGTGGTGGGCGTACTCACTGATTCCCACCGCCTCCAGAAGGTGTTTGGTCATCTCCCGGCGCTCAGGTTTCGGCGTACCCGCCAGGACGGCGGGAAACGCCACGTTCTCCTCCACGGTGAGCACGGGAATCAGGTTGAAGCTCTGAAAGATGAAGCCGATCTCCCGCAGGCGGAGCCCCGCCTCCTCGGTGTCGGAGAGTGCGTGGAGTTCCCGATTCCGGAGGCGCACCGATCCGGTGGTGGGATGGTCGATGCAGCCCACGATGTTGAGCAGCGTGGTCTTTCCGCACCCGGAGGGACCGGCGATTGCGGCGAACTCACCCTCACTGATGGAGAGATCGATTCCCCGGAGCGCGTGAATGGTGGTCTTCCCCAGGGGGTAGTCTTTGGTGACGTTCTGTAGCGTAATCAGCGCCATGGGGCCTCCTCTGCAGGGTGGGTGCCGGCGGGCTGTGCGTGTCGACCGTGCCGGGCTGTATGTGCCGGCGGTGCCCGCCGGCCGGAGCCTAAAAGTAGGCCGTAGCCCCCAGTTCCACCACCATCCCTTGGGGCAGCCGGCCAAACTCCGTGACCGCGGCGCCGGCGTTCCACGTGACACCGGCGGAGAGATCCACCGCGGGAATGCGCAGGAGCGTGGCGTCGTGGCGGACGAGATAGCTCTCATCGGTGAGATTGGCCAGCAGGGTGTGCTCGGTTGACCACGATTGGGTAGCGGTGGCTCCGGCGGTGAGCGCCAGATAGTGGCGCCCGGGCCGCTGAAATCCTCCCGCGGCGTCGGTGGTGACCGCGACGGTGAATGCCGAAGGTTCCTGGTAGGTTTCCTCGAGCCCGTTGTGGATGTACTCCCCCAAAATCACCACGTCGGTGAGATCACCGTACCAGGTGTACTCCGCGCCGATGCTTGCCAAAGGCTGTGTGTTGAGTACCTCGCCCCGGGGATCGTACGCCTCAAACGCCGCCTCCCCGGCGATGAGCAGGGGCCCGGCGGGAACGGACATTCCGATCCCCGGGCGAAGCATCGTGGCGTACTGGTGCACCACCGACAGGGCGATGTCGACGGGTGCCACATAGGCGGAGATGTACGCCGCCTGCCGCAGATCCTGGAGCTGCTCGGTGGCCAGCGCGTCCTGGACGGCGATCGCCGCTTCCAGGGAGAGGTTTGGGCTGGGGAGGTAGGCTACGCTTATCCCATCAAATCCCGGCTCCACCTCGCTGTTGGGGCTCTGCGGGTGCAGCGCGTCGGTCACGGAGAACGTCCAGCCGGTGCCCCAGTTGAGCCGCTGTCGTCCCGCGCGGAGCGCAACGTGATCTCCCCCTCGAACGCTGACATACGCCTGGTATATCTCATGGCCAAGAACCACCGCCGTGGCGGCTCCGGCGCCGGTCCCGGCGGTACCCGTCGCGGACCCTGTGGATCCCGGAGCCGGGGCAAAGGCGTCGGTCAGGGCGTTGCCGTCACCGTCGGAGGCGCCCACGGGAATCGCGGTAATCGCGTGGTCAACGAGGAGCTCCGCTGGAGCGGAATCGCTCCCGAGGGTGAGCCGGTGCGTTGCGGCCAACCGCGTCACCGCCGAGGGATACCACGTACCCCGGAGCGTCGCGTCCACCACCACTGGACTATCCTTACGGTAGATCGTCGCCCCCCGCGTCTCCACCGACCCGAAGAGCGAGTAGTCCTGAGCGGCCACCGGCGGCGGTGCCGGCACGGCGAAAACCGCGATAGTGGCAATCAGGAGGGTGGGGGTACGGCGGGTCATCGGGTAAGTTCCTGCTGGTTGAACAGGCGCTGCGGAATGTCGTCCCGCGCCTGCAGCGCCTCAATCCGCACGGTAGTGACGGCCCCCTCCTCCTCCAGCGACTCCATGCGCATCACCGTCGGTCGGGTGGCGCCGGCGAGCTGTCCGATTTCCAGAAGGAGCATGCGCTTAAACGGCAACCCCGACCGCGAGTAATAATCAAACCGCACAGGAATGACGTCCCCCGGCGAGCCGGGACCGGGGAGCTCCTCCGCGGCTGCTCCCACCGCATGCCACAGATAGATCTCCATGCGTCCGTAGGCAGCCTCGTCATGCGTGGCGCGCGCCTCGATCACGGTGGTTTCTACCGTGCCCAGTTGGGGGTGGTCCACTGTGGCGCTCCCGGCGTGGCCGGCGGTGTAGTCGTCGCTGTAGTCGGGGTCGGAGACGTCGTTGTTGGAGAAGACGCTTCCCTGAAAGGAGTCTCGCGGGGAGAGGCGAATCGCTCGACGTGAGCCGGAGCGCGGATTGTACATCCACAGATCGTTCTCTTTCTGCAGGAAGCGCATGCCCCGGGACCGGCGCGGCTCCTCCACCTCCATAAACGTGCCGGAGCCCTCAAGGTGGGTGTTCTCTATCAGCATTTCGGTGGTGCGTCGCCCGGGACGTTCGGTGGTCATGCGGAAGGTGGCGACAAAGCTGTCGGGAAAGAGCGTCTCGTCCACGAGGATCAGCAGATCTTCCGCGCTACGGTCGGCGAGAACGCGATCCTGCGACGAGACCGGTTCCGGTGCCGCAATTCCCACCGTCATCACCACCAGCGTGATCACACCGGAAATTGCCGCCGTGGTTCGATTCTTGGTACTCATAGCTGTGGATACTATCGTGCCCCGCAGCGGTGCTCCGGTCAAGTGTCTCGGTGCTTCCTGCGCACGCCCTCAGGATTCGACCCGGAGAATTCCTTCCCGAGTGAGGATTACCGTCCAGAACTTGATGCTGTCCACCTGACCATCATCGGCAACCAGCCGTACCGCCACCTGAATTCGGTAGGTTCGGGGTCCCGAAGTAGATACGGGGCGGCGACCCACGAAGAGTCGGATACCCTTGGTCGGCGAGTCCATGTCCCGCAACCACTGATCCAGCCGGATTCGCGTGATATCCATAATTCCGTTTACGCGCCGATGGCTCTTGAGCAGGCGTCTCCCGTTCAGGCGCACCAGCGAGGAAAACACCACAGCGCTCCGGTCCACCGTTTCCGAGAGGAGCTCGTCATGCATGGCGACATCTGCACGCGGCGGAACGTCTCCAGGATCAACGCTGCGAATCGCCAGCCGCGCTCGGCCGGCGGCGCGTTGCGTTGCAGGATCCTTGAGAATCCGCGTCCTGTCGGCGATGGCGATCGGAAAAAACCGCACCAGCACGGACCGAAGAATCTCCTTAAGCCGATCCTTCACAATGTAGGACCCCACGATCAGCAACGCCCACGGCACGCTATAGCTGGCGTACATACGATCGGCGAAGAACGCCGCAACCACCGCGATACTCATCGCCGTGGCTGCGGCCAGCGACGCTGCGATGTGTCCCACCCTCCGGGGCACGCCGGATTCCGCCACATCCAGGTACAGCACCGACTGCACCCACTTCTTGAGACGGCTCTCCCGGACGATGAGCTTCTCCAGCTCTCGCGGATCGTCGGGACTGGTGGTGTCGGAACGGACCGCGGAGTAGCCGCGCTCCTTCTGGTATTCCAGTTCCCGCTCGATCATCTTCTCGATCTGGTTGTGGAGCTTTTCCATGGAGGATTCCCTGGACAGGATAGAAGAGAGACCGAGGAGGTGCCGTACCGTCTGGTCTCCCAGAAATTCGTCCGCCAGGATGTGGGTGCTGCGCACCTCGTCGGGAACCGCCGGGTCCAGGAGTGATCGCCGCAGATCTCGAAAGGCGGCAAGCGTCCGTTTCACGTCGCGGATCGTGTCCTTCCCCGCTCGGATTCCGTCCGCTCGGCCCGACTCGTCCCGCACCGCCTGCTGAATCACGCGAACCAGCGACTTGAGTTGGAACGTGAAGAGATTGCAGAAGGTGCGCATCTCGTAGCCGATACGGTTCGTATCGAGTTTCCCCGGTTTCGAAGGGTTCTCGATGTGGGCGATGATGCGGCTCACCGGATTGTCCGGATGGTTCTGGTCCGCCAACGCCGAAAGCGGCATATTGGCCACGGTGAAGCGAGTATTGGACCGCGTGTCCTCCAGAAGGGACCGGCGACCCTGCTCGTCCAGCGTGATGCTGATCTGCTGCGGCACCACCACGAACACGTCGGTCCGGAATCGGCTGGACCGGCGGTTGTGGAACGGATAGACCACTTTAATCTGGAGCTGCGTCGCCCCGTGAGATCTCAGGGAACAGCTGATTCCCGATTCACTGGTATCTGTAGGTGTCGTAATGCTCGCCACTATCTCTTGTACACTCGACAATACTCGGGGTTGAGATGAATCGAAACCTCATCATCCATGTGATGCAGCGTCACCGTTTCCCCCGTGTTGGAGTGAATCACGGTGATAAACTGACCGTCAAACTCCACCTTATACTCCGTGACGGCTCCCACGAAAGAGTTTACGTCCACTCTGCCGGTGAGATCGCCGGGATCCTGAGAAATCTCCATCGCCTCCGGCTTCACCGTGACGTACACTTCGTCTCCCACGCAGACCTCAGGATACACCCGTCCGCGATCGATCACGAAGTTCTTACCGCCGATCGTAACGGTAACGCCGGTGTCGTTCACGGCGGTGACCTGAGATTCCAAGAAATTCGCGTTGCCGATGAAGTCCGCCACAAAGGGATCCGCCGGGTGGTTGTACACCTGTTCAGGAGAGCCCACTTGCATAATTTTGCCGTTGTTCATGACCACGATTTTATCGGACATACTCAGCGCCTCCGCCTGGTCATGGGTGACGTAAATCGCGGTGATCCCCAGCATGTGCTGTACTCGCTTGATTTCCGTGCGGGTCTGAATCCTCAGCTTGGCGTCGAGATTGGACAGGGGCTCGTCAAAGAGGATGATCTCCGGTTTGAGTACCAGCGCCCTCGCCAACGCCACCCGCTGCTGCTGACCGCCGGAAAGCTCCCCGGGATAGCGTTTCTCCAGCCCCACCAGGTTCACCATCTGGCTGGCCACCGCCACTTCGTTGCGGATTACCTCGCGGCTCGCCTTGCGCAGCTTCAACCCGTAGGCGATGTTGTCGAAAATGGTGAGGTGCGGAAACAGGGCGTAACTCTGAAACACCATCGGCATGTTCCGCTCAAAAGGGGGCACCGGATTGATGCTCTTGCCCTTTACCCGAATCTCACCGCCGGTGGGCTGCTCGAATCCGGCGATCATCCGGAGGGTGGTAGTCTTGCCGCACCCCGAAGGACCCAGCAAGGTCACAAATTCGCCCTTCTCGATATCCAGGGAGATACCGTCCACGGCGCGCGTTTCGCTGCCGCTGCCGTCGCGAAACACCTTTACCAGATCCGATATAGTCAGGTGAGCTGATTCCATAGGTTTGTGATCCTCCTTCGGGGAGTGGGATGTACTCGTGATCGTGCTGTTCATTGGGACGCTCCTGCGCCGAAGACCTGGGACCGATCGAGACCGGTGAGCTTCATGATAAGGAAGATCACTGTCATTACCACCACGATTAGCGCAAAGGACATAACCGAGGCGGCTCCCAGCCTGAGAATTTCAGTCTGCGCCAGAATGAGTACCGTCATGTGATTCCAGCGCGCCGAGACCAGAAAGATGATCGCGCTAATCGCCGTCATTGCGCGGACGAAGGCAAAGGTGGCTCCCGCGAAGAACGCCGGCCGTATCAGCGGCAGCGTCACCGTGCGGAACGTGTAGGAACTATTGGCACCGAGGTTGGTGGAAGACTCCTCGATCTCCGAGGAGATCTGCTTGAGCGCGGCGATTCCACCTTCCACTCCGATGGGAACGTTCCTGAATACGTAGGCGGTAACCAGGATAAACGCAGTTCCGGACCACCGGAAAGGGGCGTCGTTAAACGCCAGGACATAGCCGATTCCGATCGCGGTACCGGGTATCGCATAACTGAGCATCGCCAGGAGCTCCATGAAGTGGCGCCCGGCAAACCGCCGCCGCACCACCAGAAAGGCAATAATCATACCCAGGAACGCGGTAATCGGCGTGGAGATCAGCGCCAACAGAACCGTCCGCCCCATCGTACTGGCACCCACGTCCCAACTGTACGCAAAGTGGCGCCAGGTAAAGCTCCAGTCCACTCCCCAGAGCTGAATGAAACTGCCGGCGATAATGGTGCCGTAGAGCATGATCACAAACAGTGACAGCACCGCGGCAAACAGGGCGAAACCGATCCGCGCCACCGGGGGCACCGGCAGCATGTTGCGCCGCGCAGCTTTACCGGTAATCGTCTGGTAGGAGCGGTTGTTCATGATACGCTTTTGCAACATGAAAAACAGCACCGTCGGGGTGAGCAGGAGAATCGCCAATGCCGCGCCCCGCGGGAGGTTTCCCATTCCGGTGAACTCCAGGTACGCCCGCACCGAGAGCACATCGAAATCACCGCCGATAATGATCGGGTTTCCAAAGTCCGTCATTGAGGTAACGAACACGATCAGCCAGGAAGCCAGAATCCCCGGTACCGCCAGGGGAAGGGTTACGGTGAAGAACGCGTGGGTGCGCCGTGCGCCGAGATTCAGGGCGCACGTTTCCAGATCGGGATCGATTCCCCGGAGAATGCCGGAGAGCGTCATGTAGGCGATGGGAAAGAGGTTCACCGTCTGCACCAAAATCAGCCCGCGGAGCCCGTAAATGGTGCCCACATCCAGGTTGAAAATGTGCCGGGTAATGAGCCCGCTCCGCCCGAAGAGCAAGATCACCGAAAGTGCAAACATAAACGGTGGTGAGACAATCGGCAGAATCGCCAACGACCGAAACATGTGATGCCCAGGTATCCGCAAACGTTCGATGGCAAAGGCCATGATAAACCCGATGGTGGTGGCCAGCGTTGCTACGATCAGCCCGAGCATGACGCTGTTACGGATCGACCGGAAGTACCGGGCGTGATCAAAGATCGACCGGTACACTTCCATTGAAAATCCACCGTCCGGGGTAAGACTCATTCTGAGGACGGAGAATATCGGATAGAGAATGAAGAGACCGAGAAGCGCGAAGACGAGTATAATCGTCGCCCGCAATCCCCATTCACGTCCTATGATGGAACCGCCCAGGTTCTGTGCCATCGGTGGGTCCTCCTGACCGCAAAGAATGCGTGTTACGTAGCGCGTGCTGCGTAAGGCCTACTGCCTAAGATGCATCAAGAAAAATATCGCTCCCCCGACATAGCCGGGGCATCCGACGTACCGGGGGAGCGACCATATCGGAAACTACTCGGTAACTGCGTCACTACCGATCATTTCGTTCCACTTGTTGACCAAGCGCTCTTTGTTGGCGGCGGCCCACACGTCATCTTGAACGATCGTATTGACCTGGGAGATCGGTACCGCGCCGTCGGCCAGCGGTACATCTACGAAGGGCACCACGAACTTCGTGGCGTAAAGCTCCGCCGCACGCTCCGTGAGCGCCCAGTCGATCAACGCTTCCGCCGCCTCTCGCTCCTCTTCCGGACCACCGGCGATCATCGAAATCGATGCGATCTCGTATCCGGTGCCTTCACTGGGGAAGGTCAGCTGCAGGGGATACCCCTCAGCGATAAGCCGAACGCCGTCGTGGGCGTACCCGATCGCCACCGTGATTTCGCCGATCGCCGCGTTGCGACCTGGTGCGGAGCCGGAGCGGGTGTACTGCGTGATATTCCGGTTCAGTTCCTGCATGTACTCGAAGGCGGAGTCCTCACCGAGAATCTGTACCATGGTGGCGAGCACATTATACGCAGTACCCGAAGAGCCGGGGTTCGCCATTTGCAGTTGACCTTCGTACCCGGGATCCAGCAGATCTTCCCAGCTGGTGGGAGCTTCCAGGTCGTAGCGCTCGAGCATGTTCACGTTGCTCTCAAACGCCAGGGGACCGGCGTAGATTCCCGACCAGTACCACTCTTCATCGCGGAATTGATCCGCCATGGACGCTTCCGGTGACTGATAGGGAGTGGTAAGACCTTTCTGCTTGGCTTCGATATGGCCCAGGCCTACGCCGCCGTACCAGACGCTGGCCTGCGGATTGTTCTGCTCCGCCTCGATGCGGGCTACCGCCTCGCCGGTAGACAGCCGAACCCAGTCGACCTCAATTCCGGTATCCTCGGTAAACGCCGCGAAAACATCCCGCGCCAGTTCCTCGTCGAGGGTGGTATACGCGGTAACACGCTGAGTGGGCTCCGCCTGACCGGACGCAATAACCGCGCCGGTAACCAGAGCAAGAATGATCAATACACTGATAATTCGTTTCATAAAAAGACCTCCTTGTAGGTTTGTGACCTGAGTCTGTATGAGGAGTGTGAGTCCGCAGTGAGCATTACACAAGAAACATTTAGGTGACAGTTTTCTATTCGACCAGGTACCCGCGGCCGCGACGGTTGATCACAATCTCCGGTTGCCGTGGATCACGTTCGATCTTGTGCCGCAGGCGGCGGATGTTCACCTTAACCATCTCCCCGCCACCGTCCCAGGTGGTGGTATGCCAGACGTGCTCCAATATGCGCTCGACACTCTGCGCCTGACCGCGATGCGCCACCAGAAGATCGAGAATGTTCCATTCGGTAGGCGTCAAATGGATCTCCACCGGACCGCGCCACACCCGGGCGGCTTCACGATCCACCGGAAGATCGCCCACGACCACCCGCAGCACCGATCGCCCCGGACCGGCAGCGGAGGACTGCTCCAGAAGCCGTCGAACCCGTAAGAGCAGCTCGCGATTATTGAACGGCTTTCGGACGTAGTCGTCGGCCCCCGTCTCCAGCCCTGCCACAACTTCGTCATCCCGGTCGTGGCTGCTCACCATGATCACCGGGATTCCCAACGGTTTCACCCGGCGGCAGAACGCCAGACCGCTCTCACCGGGAAGCTCCACGTCGAGAACGACGATATCCGGATTGCGAGCGGACACGACCTCCCACGCCTGCCCCGCCGACGCCGCCACCAGCACGGTGTACCCCTCCCCGACAAAGAGATACTCCAAAATATCCCGGACATCCGGCTCATCTTCCACGACCAGAACGGAGGCTCCCGCGGTCTGATCACCCATGGGTACCCGCCTTTTTCAACGTCACCGAGACGGTCGTGCCGCCGTCCTGCCGCGATGCCACGTACACCTCACCGCCGTGGAGCGCGATCACTCGCTTCACGATCGCCAGTCCTAACCCGGTTCCTTCACTACTTGCCGACCCCTGGGGGTCGCCCTGGACAAACGGCTCAAAGACGTCGGGTCGCCGATTCGGCAAGCCGGCGCCGTTGTCGGCAACCGACAGTACCAGGTAGTGCTCGTTCTCGGTAACGGTGATGTCGATCGTTCCCCCGGGGTCGGTGTATTTCCCGGCGTTATGAATCAGATTCACCAGTACCTGCCCGATCCATTGCGGGTCGGCCTGCGCCCGAGGAAGCATGGAGGGAAACATGTAGTGGATGCGCTGCTCTCGCGGTGCAAGAGCCGGTTCCATGGACCGTGCCACGGATATCACCTCTTTGCGAAGGTCCACGGGTCGTAGACGGAGAGAATCGCTCCAGCTCTCGATCTTGAGTCCGGCCAGAATGTTTTCCGTGAGCGCCTCGAGCCGCTGCGCGTTGCCGTAGATGCTGCCCACAAACCGACGCTGTTTTTCGGAAAGCGCGCCGCTGCGCTCCTCATCCATAAGAATCGTACTGCTGGATCGAATCACGGTGAGGGGGGTGCGCACTTCATGGGCCAGAGTGGAGAGTAATTGCCGCCGACGGTCGTGACGTTGTTCCTGTTCAACAAGAATCGTCCCCTGTCGGCGTACGTATCGCCCCAGCCATACTACCTGGCACGCCAGAGCGGGAAGCCCCACCGCCCACTGGTGGGCCGGGAGCGCGAAGGAGGCACCCACCGCAAGCGTCAGCACAATCGGAACAGCGAAGGGCGAGATCCGGGCCATTACTTCGGGGGTTTGCGCCGGACCTTGAACTCCTGGCGATTCTGCGGCTCATCCCCGGAAAGCCGGTCTCGGATCCGCCGATACGCCGCCTCCTGCGCCCGCACCGCTTCTCCAACGGCTGCGGCCCCATCTGCTCCCGCGTCGATTCGGTGCCACGTGCCGTCGGAGAGGAGCCGGTGCGCCTTCGTGTCGTCCTGGAAGAAAAGATCCAGAATACGCCGCAGACGGCGCCGAATGTCGGGATTCTCCACGGGAAACATCAGTTCCACCCGCTTCTCCAGATTTCTCGGCATCCAGTCGGCGCTGGCCAGATACACCTCGGCACTCCCGCCGTTTTCGAAGTAGAACGCTCGGGAGTGCTCCAGATAGCGGTCAACCACACTCACCACGGAAATCGTCTCGCTGACACCGGCAATCCCAGGAACCAGCATACAGATGCCACGGACGTTGAGCCGGATTTCCACCCCCGCCCGCGACGCCTCGTAGAGGACATCGATCACCTCCGGATCCGCCAGGGAGTTCATCTTGGCAATTATGAGACCGCTCCCTCCGCCCTGGGCACGGCTCGCCTCCCGGCGAATTAGCTCGATTATTCGACGTTTCATGCCTACCGGTGCCATGGCAAGTTTCTGCAGTCCTGGTATCACGGAGTAGCCGGTGATCGCGTTGAAAAAGCGCCCCACCTCATAGCAGAGCGTGTCGTCACAGCTCATAAGCCCCAAGTCGGTGTAGAGCTTGGCGGTTTTGTCGTTGTAGTTGCCGGTACCCAGATGGACGTAGCGTCGAACGCCGTGGCGCTCACGGCGGATTATGAGCATCGCCTTGGCATGCACTTTGAGCCGGGCGATTCCGTACACGACGATTACCCCGGCCCGCTCGAGTCGCTGCGCCCAACCGATATTGCGCTCCTCATCGAAGCGCGCCTTGAGCTCCACCAACACCGACACCTGTTTTCCGTTCTCCGCAGCCCGCTCCAGCGCTTTGATGATCGGAGAGTTGCCGCTGGTCCGGTACAGCGTCATCTTGATCGCCAGCGTCTGCGGATCGTCCGCCGCCTCTTGCACCATGCGCACCACCGGATCAAAACTTTCATAGGGATGGTGCAGCAAAATATCGCGCTTGCGGATGCTGTCCCAGATCGCTTCGTCCTCCTCCACCCAGGGAGAGGGCATACTCTTCCACGGGGGATCCCGAAGTTCCGCGAAGCCGTCGATCGAAACGACATCCATCAAGTTTCGCAGTTCCAGGGGATCGGCGCTCTCGTAGACCTCATCCTCCTCCAGGAGGAGCGCATCGGTAAGAATCCGGCGGAGCCGCTGGGAACCGCGGTTGATGTTGAGCCGCACCACGTCACTGCGGTCCCGGGTCTCGATCACCTGCTCCATCGCTTCCACAAAGTCCTCGTCCCGCTCTTCATCTACGCCGAAATCCGCATCCCGGGTAACGCGAAAGAGACACTGCTCGGTCACGGAAAATCCGGGGAACAGCTGGTACGCTTCCGAAAGGATCACCTGCTCCAGAAAGGTAAACGCGACGACGTCCGCATCGGTAGTGGGAAGATACACCACGCGCTCCAGCGACGGGGGAACCTGCACGATCGCCATGAGCGGTTCGTCGCTGGTTGTCCGGCCGTCGGTACGTTCGGCGTCGGCGGGGGTCGTTGTCTCCGAGATCGCCGAGGCCGCCGCAAGCCCCACCGATTCAGCCCGTGCCTCGGGGCTCGGCTCCAGCAGAAACGCCGCGTGGAGCCGCAGATTTCCCACCGCCGACAGCGAATCGCCCTCCATCGCGCGAACCGGCGTCAGTACAGGAAACACTCGCTCCCGAAAGAAGCGCTTCACGAAGCTCTGTTGTTCCGAGTCCCATTCATCTCGTCTCACCCGCACCAGGCGATTCTCCGCCAGCGCCGGAAAGATATCGTCCAGGAGGACGCGGTACGTCCGCTCGGAGAGCTCCGTCACCCGGGCGCGGATCGCCGTAAGCTGGTCTTTCGGGCTCATGCCCGTGGGGCAGGTTGAGGCTTTGTTTAACGTGTGCTGCCGTTTTACCGTGGCCACCCGCACCATGAAAAATTCGTCGAAGTTGGATGCCACGATGCTCAGGAACTTCAGCCGTTCCAGCAACGGAACCTGGGCGTTTTCCGCCTCCGACAGCACCCGGCCATTGAACTCTATCCAACTCAGTTCGCGATTGATATACGGTCCACTCATACTGCTAACACTCCAAATCCGAAAACCTCCTCAAAGAGGCGCCCCTTCTGCCGCAGGGCGTACTGCTCGATCGAGATATCGCCGGAATAGTCACACCGCAACAGTACGTCTTCATCCTGCGTCTCCAGCGTGAATCCCCGAATCCGCTGGACGTGTCCCCGGTCCAGGGCGTCCGCCACCCGCAGGAGACCCGCCAGCTTCAACACCAACATGCGGTGTTCCCGCCGGAGAGAGACGTAGTCGGTATGGCCGGAGTTGGGGGTTCCCCCCCGGTGATACCGAACCACGTTGGCCAGGATCCGTATGTCCGACCGGGACAACCCAAAGATCTCGGAGTTTTCCACGATATACTGTCCGTGCTTGTGGTGGCCCGAGGCACGAATAAAATTACCGATATCGTGAATGATCGCCGCCACTTCCAGAAGTAAACGGGCGTGCTCATCCATGCCGTGGTCCTCAGCAAACTGATCGAAGAGGCTCACCGCCAGCTGCGCCACGTGCATGCCGTGGGTTTCGTCGAAGTGGAACTTGCGCCCCAACCCCACCGTGGAGTTGATCACCTGCTCGGCAAACTCCTGCCGCATGGGACCGCGGCGACCTACGGCGAAGTTAATGAGAACGCCCTCCCGTATGCTTACGTCGGGCACGATGAGTTGCTGTGCCGAGGTCGCCTCCATGAACAATTTGTACGAAAGCAGTGCCGGCAGGAGTCCCTCCGCTTCGGTGTAGGTGAGGTTCAGTTCCCGGACACATTCATCCAGGGTGCGCCGCTGCAGCTCCCAGAGAAACCGCTCGAAAGCACTCCGGTCGATGACGGAGAAGTGCTCTCCTTCCTTCTTTCCTACGCGCTGGGCGGCGATACGTGCGTCCCCGCCGACGGCCACGAAATAGCGGATGCGGTCAAGGCGAAGCTCACTGTTCAACACCTCCCGGTTCACCCGGATGTTCTCCCGCAGATACTCCTCCACGCGATCGTTGGAGGTAAGGCTTGCCGGAGCCTGAAGCTGTTGCTCCACCCGGAGCGTGCCGATGCGTAGCGAGTGGGCCGCCACCATTCGCCCCCGCTGGAGGAGCATAATCTCCGTGGTGCCCCCGCCAACCTCAAGAATCATCGCGCTGGAGCGGGCAAACTGCGGGCGCAGGTCGTTGATCGCGTGCTGGACGGCGATATAGGTGAGGTGGTTTTCCTCGATTCCCTCCACCACGTCGATCTTGAAGCCGGTCCGGATCTGCACGCGGTCGAGAAACGTGTCGCGGTTCTTGGCCTCCCGAATCGCAGCGGTGGCGATTACTCTGACGGAATCCGGCGGAATCTGCCATCCTTGCAGGAGTTCTCGAAAGCTCTTGAGAATCGCCACCGCCTCCCGCATCGATTCACTACTGAGGAAACCGGCGAGAAATACATCTCGTCCCAATGAAAGGGGCCGCGACGCCCGGTCCAGCGTAATCCACTCCGAATCTGCGTGAATCTCGGCGATTACCACCCGGATCGCGGTGGAGCCGATATCGATCACCGATACGACTCGCGGCGCCGCTGTCGTCGAGACCGGCTTGTCCTTGTTGGTTCCGTTTCGTTGCATACGCGTATTACCTGGCGCTTACTCCCCCGCCGTGCTCCCGGTCCGCCAGATCCGCGGCACCCACCACGGCGGAGTCATCACCAAGCTCCGCCTCCACCACCGCCACATCGGCAACGAGTCGGGACATCGAGCGCTCCCGCATCGTACGCTCGGCGATGTCGGTAAATCGTGAGCCCAGCTTTTCCACCAGACCGCCACCGAGAACTATCATCTCCGGATCGAAGGTGTTCACCATCGCCGCCATCCCAATTCCCAGGAAATACGCCGCCTGATCCACAACCGCCGCCACCCCAAAATCGCCGGCGTCCAACGCCTTCTTGATTAGGCCGCTCTTCACCAGCTTTATGTCGGTGGCGCCCGCCTCCGCCAGCACCGGAGACTGCCCGTTCATCGCCAGCAACACCAGGTCCCGGGCGATCGCCGTTTTTGAAGCTACCGTTTCCAGACAGCCATGGTTGCCGCATCCGCAGCGGCGACCGTCACTCTGTACGGTGATGTGCCCGATTTCACCAGCGGAACCGTTCTTTCCGCGGTAGAGTTCACCGTTCATGATAATCCCACCGCCGATTCCCGTTCCTGGGAAAATTCCGATCACGTGACGTTTTCCCCAGGCAACGCCGGAGATGTACTCTCCCCATAGTCCCGCGTTCACATCGTTTTCCAGATACACCGGACATCCCAGGGCGGCGCCGAGGCGCGCGCTCAGGGCAAAATCCTTGAGTCCCAGATTGGGAGTGGAGAGGATCGTACCGGTTTTCAGGTCGATCGGACCCGGCGCGGCGATACCCACCGATTCGATCTCTCCTTGCGAGATCTTCGCCTTTTCCAGTACTCCCGCGATCGTTTCCCGGATCTGCTGGAAGACGCCGTCATTGTCTACGCCGGTGGTCTTGTTTTTGTTACGCGCCACAATACGACGCTCATCGTCCAGCACTGCGGCGAGCATCTTGGTTCCGCCCAGATCGAATCCGATTCGCATGGGATATCCTCCTTGTCGAGTTCTAGGGAAAGTCGATACTGTACCACCTTACCATGACCGGCGTCATCATCGGGCGTTTCATGCCGCCTCACAACGGCCATCTGTACCTCATCGACTTTGCCCGGGCGATGGTGGACCGGTTGTATGTCCTCGTCTGCACGTTGTCTCACGAACCGATTCCCGGTGAACTCCGCTACGAGTGGGTCCGAGAATTGGCACCCCACAGCGAGATCATCCATATCACGGAAGAGATACCGGAAGCGCGGCGCGGTGCAGCGGGAGCGATCGCGATTTGGGCGGATTCAGTACGGAACGCCGTGCCCGAACCGATCACCCACGTCTTTGCCTCGGAGAACTACGGCTGGGACCTGGCGTGGAATCTTGAGGCGCAGTACATTCCGGTAGATCCCAGCCGCAGCAACATCCCCGTGTCGGCCTCGGCGATCCGCGCCCATCCCTTTGAGAACTGGCGCTTCATTCCGCCGGCGGTGCGACCGTGGTTCCTGAAACACGTGGCGGTCATCGACGACCGACCGCGGGCGGAGGCGCTGGCCCGCGAACTGAAGACGGTGGTGGTTCATCCGTACCACGAGTTCTGGCAGCTGACGTGGAACGAGTTCGCCGGTCGTCGCGATGTTCCACCTTTATCGGAGGAACAGATCGCCCGTGGAGGTCGAGCCACGATCGGATCACTGGCGCGCCAGGCAAACCGGATACTGATTCATGACGTTCGAACCGCGACTGATCTGGCGATGGTGGAACGGCTGGACCTGATAATCGGCACCCCTCAGGTGGCGCGAGACGACTCTCCACTGGTGCTGGCGCCGGAGCAAGCCGACGCGGAGCAGGTGGAACGGATCGTGTTGGGCTGAGCCACGGCCGGCGGTGAGGCAGCCTGGAGGCACGCTTTGACAACGCCCGTCGGGAGTTCTACAGTAACGGAGTGAGTGCCGGACTGTGGGCGGTAATAGGGCTCGTTCTCATTCTGTCGGAATTCGCGGTTCCGCAATTCGTGGTGTTCTTTTTCGGCCTCGGGGCGCTGCTAAATGCGCTCCTGGTGGCACTGATCCCCGGATTGCAACCGCGCATTCCATTACAGATCGCGTTGTGGGCGGTTACCAGTGGAGTATCGCTGGCGTTCCTTCGTCGGTATGCGGCTCGCTGGTTCCGTGGAGATGATCTCGAGCCGGGAGCAGAGGGAGATGATGCCACCGGCAAGACCGCCGTTGTAACTGAACGCATCGCTCCGGACCACCCCGGCCGCATCCGCTTCCGCGGTACCACCTGGCAAGCCAAGAGCTTCGACGAGACGATCGTCGAAGGCACCACCGTAACGATCCTGCAACAGGAATCATTGGCGTACATCGTCACCGCCGGCGATCTACTCGAGGAGGACTCATGAGCGTTTTCAGTGCCTACCTTTCCACCATTGTTCTGCTGGTGGTGATATTTACAATCTTTTTCAAGCTGATCCGGATCGTCCCCGAGCAGCAGGCGTGGTTGGTGGAGCAATTCGGCAAATATCGGCGCACCATGGGCCCCGGCCTGCACCTGGTGATACCAGTGGTTCAGAAGGTGGCGTACAAGCAGCTTCTCAAGGAAGAGGTGATCGACGTACCGCCGCAGGTGTGCATCACCAAAGACAACGTCCAGGTCAACGTGGATGGAATACTCTACCTGCAGGTGATGGATTCGGAGAAAGCCAGCTACGGCATCGAGAACTATCGCTTCGCCACAGCGCAATTGGCGCAGACCACGATGCGTTCCGAGATCGGAAAGATAGAACTGGACCGCAGTTTCTCCGAACGCGATGCGATCAATGATTCCATCGTGCAATCGGTGGATGAGGCCTCCGACCCGTGGGGAATCAAAGTTACGCGCTACGAGATCAAGGATATCACCCCCTCGGAAACGGTGATGTTGTCCATGGAACAGCAGGTTCGGGCGGAGCGGGAGAAACGGGCGGAGATCCTCTCCAGCGAAGGGGTCCGGGAAGCGCGCATCAACTCCTCTAAAGGAGATCGGCAACAGTCGATCAATCTCTCTCAGGGAGAGCGTCGGCGCCGCATCAACGAGGCCGAGGGGCGCGCCCGGGCAACCGAGATCATCGCCGAGGCCACCGCCGGAGGCGTGGCGGAGGTTGCGGCCGCGATCCGCATGCCCAAGGGACGCACCGCCGTGGCGCTGCGAATCGGCGAGCAGTTCATAAGCGGTCTCGGTGAGATTATTCGCGGAAGCAACACCTCGGTACTCCCGGCGGACCTCGCGCAGTTTCGGTCTATTGTGGAGTCGCTCCACGGTGCGGGGGTAGCAGGTGGTGGTGGTTCGGCCGGTGGGCTCGGCAGCACCCAATCAGACTCCGGCGACAACGCCGACGGACACCAGGGAGGTGCATCGTGAATCCCTTTCTTCCGCTACAAATCGTTCTGGGCGTTCTTGGAGTCGTGGTGCTTGTCGCCCTGGTTCGAAGCATTCGGATCGTACCTGCCCAGTCGGTGCGGGTAATCGAGCGCCTGGGCAAGTATGCCACTACCCTGCACGCGGGCTTTCACCTGCTGATTCCGTTCATCGACCGCGTGGCGTACACCCACAGCCTCAAGGAACAGGCTGTCGATGTGCCGTCACAGCCGTGCTTCACCTGGGACAACGTAAAAGTCGATGTGGACGGTGTGCTGTATTTTCGGGTCACCGATCCCAGGAAGGCCAGTTACGGCATCTCGAATTTTCACTACGCCACGATCCAGCTCGCCCAGACAACAATGCGGTCGGTCATCGGAAAGCTCGAGCTGGACAAGACTTTCGAGGAACGAGCGGCGATTAACGCGGCGATCGTGAAAGAAGTGGACGCCGCCGGTGCGGAGTGGGGGGTGGACGTCACCCGCTATGAGATCCAAAACATCACCGTCCCCAGCGAAATCCTCCAGGCGATGGAGGCGCAGCTTCGAGCGGAGCGCGAAAAGCGGGCCCAGGTTGCGCGCTCCTTGGGTGAGATGGAGAGCAAAATCAACTATTCCGAAGGGGAAATGGAGGAATCGATCAACCGCTCCGAAGGGGAGAAGGAGAAGTGGATCAACGAAGCCGAGGGACAAGCGGCGGAGATTACCGCCTTAGCTTCAGCCACCGCCTCATCCCTGCGGAAACTGGCGGAAGCACTGGAAGCCGACGGAGGTGACGAGGCGGTCACGCTGCGCTTGGCGGAGCAGTACATCAACGAACTGCGCTCGCTCGCCGGGAACGGTACACAGGTGATTCTGCCCATGAACCTGAGCGACCTGGACAGCATGCTCACCGGGGTCCAGGGCATTCTCAAACGGGCCGCCGGCAGCAGCGGCCTCTGAGCAACGTCTCACTGCGGCCTCCGCCGACCGGCGCCGCCGCAGGGGATGTAACGGCGGTCGGGTCAGCTCAGCTCAGCTCAGCTCAGAAGTGGTATCGCAGTCCGATACCCCCGTCGACATCAAAATCGGTCTCCGGAACAACTGAGACCCCCGGAGCGACCTCAGCAAACAGCTCCAACTCCGGCAAGACGTACCACTGGATTCCGAAGGGAACTCGCGCACCCATGCGGAGATCGTCGCCGCTTCCCTGATCCGTCACGACCTGCAGCTTGCCGCCGACACCGAAGTACCAGTTCAGCGGATCCACCAGCGGCCGATTGAGCAGCCAGAGATCTGCGTGAAGATGAAGATAGCTGTCGAGACTCCACGCGGCGGCAAGGGCAACGCGGTTTCCGAAAAGGACACTGACACCGGTGGGGTCACCGAGAATCACGCCCACGCCGGTATCGGCGGCGACGGTTCCCACGGATATTACGAGAACCAGCAACAACAAGAGTAAGATTTTTTTCATGTAGTGAAGATACGCCCAACAAACCTCGCCGTCAAACGTACAACGAAGGGCGTGGTGTACACAGCGGTGCTTCCCACGGTAGCTTATGCGCTACATGGATACCGTATACGTCGCAGGGCACAGAAACCCTGACATGGACTGCGTGTGTTCGGCATACTGCTACGCAGCCCTGAAAAACAAAGTTGACCCCGGTACCGACCATCGTGCAATCCGGTCCGGTCCCCTCAGCGGCCAAATCCGGGACGCCTTCCAACTCGCCGATGTTCCCGTTCCCGATCACTACGACACGATCGCTCCCACGGTGGGTCTGGTGGCAAAACCGAGTCCCGTCACCCTAAAACCTCGTGACCCGGTGCTCGAGGCGTTTCGGGAGGTCGAGAACCAGACGATCAGCGCGATTCCAATTATTGATGACGATGGCATCTTCCGTGGGGTGGTAGGAATTAACGAGATTACCTCTTACGTACTGGCGCAGAATCGCGGCGACCGACCGATCTATTCCTTCCTCGTGGACAATTTCAATCGTGTTCTCCCCGGTGGACTCATCCAGGAAGGGGATCAGGAACACTTTGACGCTCCGATAATGACCGGATCTATGCCGCAGGATCGGGCGATTGAGATTATCAGCTCCTTGGAAACGCCGCCACTTCTAGTAGTCGGAAACCGGCGGGAGATCCTGGCTCACGCGGTGACGGCGCAGCTTCCGGCGCTGGTAATAACCGGTCTGCGCGTCAATGAAGAGCTTTCGGTGGATCTGAGCTCGTTTCGGGGATCGGTATACATCTCCGACACCGACACCGCAGAGACGATTCGTCTGCTGCGCCTGAGTTCACCGGTACGCACGATCATGGACACCGATGTTCCCCGCCTGAGCCAGACCACTCCCTTTGATCAGGCCAAGACGGACCTGCTCAACTCCAAGTACCGCGGTCTTCCCGTCTTCGACGGGGATGTCCTGATCGGTATGGTCAGCCGCCGATCGTTTATCGAACGGCCGCGACGAAAGCTTATCATGGTCGATCATAATGAGGTCTCTCAGGCGGTGGATGGCGCCGACGAGGCGCAGATTCTGGAAATCGTAGATCATCACCGCCTGGCGCCCCCTTCCACAACGCATCCGATCGCCGTAACCACCCGGGCGGTGGGCAGCACCTGCACACTGGTCTACGAGGAATATGCCAACTACGGCCTGGGCCTCGATCGGGATGTGGCGATTCTGCTCCTGTCGGGAATCGTGTCGGACACGGTGAACCTCCATTCGCCGACAACCACGGAGGTGGACCGCCGCGCCGTCCACCGGTTGGAGGCGATCACCGGCATCTCCGCCGCGGAGCACGCCAAATATCTCTTTGCACAACTCAACGCCCTGGAAAACCGCGAACCAAAAGAGATCGTCCTCTCGGACTTCAAGCAGTACGACCACCGCGGGGTGGACTTCGGCATCGGCCAGGTGGAAGTGACGACACTCACCGACTCCGAAAACTACCGCCCCCGGCTGCTACAGGCGCTGGAGTCGGTCACCACCGACAAGAGACTCGCGTGGACGATGATTATGGTCACCGATGTAATCAAGCGGAACAGTCTGCTTCTGACCTCCGGTTACGACGATGGAGAGAAACAGCTCCCGTTCAAGCAGATCAATGAGCGCACCTTCGATATGCCGGGAGTGCTGTCCAGAAAGAAGCAGCTTCTTCCGGAAGTGATGCGCGTCCTGGAGGAAGAATAGGGGCGACGGCGCAACCCCTGGGCACCGTCCAGCCCGTGCGTACCGGCGCGACCCCTGGGCACCGTCCAGCCCGTGCGTACCGGCGCCGCCCCGTGGAGTGCCGACAGCGCCCGCGCTCCGCCCTACAGGCCGGCTACAAACATCTCGATTCCGGACAGTAGCATCTGCACCGAAAGGGTGATGAGAATCATCCCCATAAGCCGTTCCATCGCCGCCAGTCCCCGGCGTCCCAGCACACGGCGGAGAAAATCCGCCGAGATCAGTACCATCGACGCCGCGAGCCACGCCACAACCAGCGCGGTCAGCCAGTCCATCAGACGGTCAGGGTACTGTGTGGAGAAGAGTATCAGCGTGGCCATCGCCGATGGTCCAGCGATTAGCGGCACAGCCAGGGGCACGATGAGTGGTTCCTCCTCGGGATCACTCGTCTCACCCGCCGTCGACCGGCGGGGAAAGATCATCCGAATCGCGATCAGAAACAGTACGGTGCCACCTCCCATACTGAGCGCCGGCTGCGAGATATTCATGCCCTGCAGGATGTACTTTCCGAAGAACAGAAAAACCGCAAGTATCGCCAGGGCGATAATCATCTCCCGAAGAATGATCGCTTTGCGACGCCCCGGCTCCACGTGACCCAGAACGCCCAGAAACACGGGAATATTGCCCAAGGGGTCCAGCACGAGAAACAACGTTATTGCAGCGGCGTAAATACTCATGGGGTACTCTCTTGTAGCAGACCGTATCTGCTCTTGAGGCGCACCACCCGCCGGGCGCCCCGATCAATATCGTCCTCGGTAATCCGCCCCGTCGCAAGCAGGCGTTCCACACGGCGGATAATATCGGGATAGTCAAATCCCGCGTTGAGCAGGAGCAGATCGACGTCGTACCGTAGCGCCCGCTCCAGGATCAGGTCAAGGTCATAGTTATCCGCCATCGCTCGCATGGAAAGGGCGTCACTCACCACAACCCCGGAGAATCCCAACTCTTCCCGAAGCCGGTAATGCAGAAACTCGCGAGAAATCGTCACGGCGTACTCCGAATCGACCTCGGGAAAGAGCAGATGAGCGGTCATGATCGCAGGGACATCGGCAGCGATCGCCGCCTCAAAGGGCTTGAGATGCGACGCGCGCAAATCCTCCCAGGTGAGATCCACCACCGGCAACCGTCCGTGGCTATCCACCATTGTGACGCCGTGGCCGGGAAAGTGTTTTGCCGTAGCGATAATTCCGGCACGCTCCATTCCGGCCAGGTACGCCGGGGTGAGACTCCGGACCACCTCGACATCGCCGCTCCACGCGCGATCTCCGATGATCGAATCGTCGGGGCGCTCCGGTACGTCAAGGACGGGGGCGTAGTTCATGGTAATCCCCATTGAGCGGAGCTCAACGCCGATCGTATAGGCCACAGCCTCGATAAACTGCGGATCATTGTGGCGACCCATGTTCGCCGCCGAGGGAATCCTGACGATGTTGCCAAAGCGAAACGCCGCAACTCGGCCTCCCTCCTGGTCGACGCTGACGAGCAGCTGCGGGGCGCCCACGGCGGTGACGGCCAGCTGCATCTTCTCCGTTATGCGAACTACATCGTCGCGATCGGCGTAGTTCCACGGGTACAGCATCACCCCCGCCGGTGGGTCGGCAGCGAGGACGTTCACATAGCTGCGCGCCACCGCACCGTCTTCGGCAAAATCCCGGGGCACCGCGATGACGAAGCGCTGCGCGATCCGTTCCCGCAGGGACATCGCGCGGAACGTCACTTCTGCGCGCTGCGTTTCCCGAGGATCTGCATCGTCCGACGGGGGAGCAGCTTGATCCGACGGGAGCCCAGTTTGATCCGGCGGGCGACCAGGTCTATCCGGCGGCGGCGCGCTCACGCATCCGGCAAGAACGATCGCGAGAGCGAGGGGGATCAACACGGATCGGCGCGTAGTGGCGTTCATGGAGTCATTCTACCATCTCCCGGCGCAACAGAGGGGAAGCGGGTGGGAGCACTCGCAGCATCACCGGACCTCTACGGCGAAACCACACACCCCGGGGATGAACCTGCCCACCGGGAACGCGCAAATATGCCGAGCGTCCTCCGTCGAGATTCAGCGCCCAATCCAGCTCGTAAGGGAGCAGCACCCGTGCCAGTTCTTCCGTGGTGAGCCCACCACCGGCCCCGATACCGGACGTCACGATCACCAGGCGGGGATCATCGCCTTCGGTGCCGGGCGTGCCGTCGGTGCCGCCGATCGCCAACCGCGGCGCGCGAATGCTCCCGCCGGGAAACGCCCTCGCCACGGCGCGACCCTCAGCAATTAGCGGATAGAAGCCGCCCACAGCAAGGTGGATGTCACCGGGCAGCGGTGCTTCCCTCGTCGGATCCGGGTTCAACCGCGACGCTATCTCGCTCTGTCGCACCATCTCCCACCGGCCATTTTCCCGGAGAACCACCGCCCAGTATGGCGCAACCGGCCTCGACTGAACGTCTCCGGATGTCACCACTACTCCCACCGGCCACCGACCGGTGATCGAACGGCGCCACGGGGTGGTCCCCAGGTAGAGTGCGCCGTCACCGCGAGAGATCGCACCAGCGATCTCAACGCGTCGTGGAGCGGGAGGCGGGTCGAGGAGCGTGACGGTCACCGGAACCGCCGGTTCGGCGGTGTTGAACGTATGCGTCTGCCAGGGTGAGTGCGGAGGGGAACGGTCAGGAACCGTGGAGCAGGCAGATAGAGTAGCGACGAGAACGATCACCACCGTCGTGACAACGGCGCGACTCCCTCCCGGAAGAAACGCGACGGCTACGGTCGTACTCGTTTCCGGTCTCGCGGGAATAGGGACGCCTCTTTCACGTTCTGCAACCCAAGAATCTGCTGGGTAATTCGCTCGAGGCCGATCGCGAATCCCCCGTGCGGAGGACATCCATACTTGAAGATCTTGCAGTAGTCCCCCAGCCCCTCTTCAGTGAGGCCGAACTTGGGGAGGGTATCGAGAAGCGTGTTGTAATCGTGTATCCGTTGGCCGCCGGTGGTGATCTCCAAGCCGCGAAAGAGCAGATCAAAGCTGCGCGTCTTAAGACCCTCGGGAAAGGTGTAGAACGGACGTTTCTTGCGGGGAAAACTGTAGACGAACACCGCATCCACCCCGTGCGCCTCCTGGGCCCACTCACAGAGAACTCGCTCGCCTTCGGGGTTGATTTCGAAGGCGCTCTTTCCGGTACGCTCCTTAATGATCTTCTTCGCATCGTCGTGGCTGATGCGGGGAGTCTTGGCCATCGCCTCCGTGGAGGGCACGGCGGTGCCGTACTCACCGAGAATATCGCCATGATCCCGGGCGACCCCAGCAAAGATGTGGCTCAGCAGTCCCACCTCAAGATCCATGAGATCGGCCTCACTCTCGATAAAGCCCATCTCCACATCCAGAGAGACGTACTCGTTGAGATGGCGCGGCGTATCGTGCTTTTCCGCCCGGTAGGCGGCGCCGATCTCGAAGACCCGCTCCAGTCCACTGGCAACCATCGCCTGCTTATAGAACTGCGGACTCTGCGCTAGGTACACCGTCTCTCCGAAGTAGTCCACAGAGAACAGCCCCGTACCGCCTTCCGTTCCCGACCCGATAATCTTGGAGGATTTAATCTCGGTGAAATCCTGATCTCGAAGCCACTCAGCGAAGTATTTCACGATGGAGGCCTGCACCTCGAAGATGTGGCGAATCCGGGGATTCCGCAGGCTGATAATGCGATTATCGAGAATCGCCTCGATCCCGACGTTCTCCGGGGTTTGGTTCACCGACAACGGCAACTCACCGGCAGCCGGGCCCAGGACGGTGGTCTCCATGACGCGCACCTCGAACCCGCCGGGAGCTTTCTCGTTGGCCGTCACCGTGCCGCGGACGGAAATCACCGATTCGTTGGTGAACTCCGGCGGCGTTTCGTAGACAAGCTGCGCCAGTCCGCTGCGGTCGCGGAGCAGGACAAAGGTGATACCCCCCAGGTCGCGGACGCGGTGCACCCATCCCGAGACGGTGACTTCGGTGCCTTCGTGGAGAGGAAGCGCCGCGGCTAGTACTCGAGTTGTATCCATGTGTTCAGTCCTCCATCAGAGCACGCACGCGCTCGGTATATTCATCATCCACCGGCACGGATTCCGGCGTCTCCCCATCGTCCGCCGAGCGCACCGCCATCGTCTCCACCTGGGCGGCGATGAGACGCGTCCACGCCGATTCCGTGGTAAGGCTACCCATCGGCACGGCGCCCTCCCGCCAAAGCGCGTGGGCGGTAACGTATTCGGAGAAGTCCACCACTCCCTCCTGCTGAGAGGTACAGAAAAAGAGTACTCCCCGCTCCCGGGCGTGGCCAAAGGCACGACGCAGCGAGAAGGGAGACTCCCGGAGACTGGCCGTTCCCGTATCGAAGATCTCCAGCACGAAATAGCGGACACCGGCATCCATGAGCGCGATAAGCGTTTCCCCGCGCATTCCCGGATAGACTTTGACGATGTGACTGCGGCCGATCGCCATTTCCAGGACGCGGGTCAGCGCCGCCGGAGACAACGTCCGACCGGTGGGGGCCACAGCCCGACCACTTCGACGGAGGCCGGCGCTGTTCCAGTTACGAAACTGTCCCGCATAGGAGTCGTTAGAATTACCCTCCATCGCCGTAGAGCCGGAACGCTCGAACTTCAAATTCAACGGATAGAAATCATCGGCCCCGTAGATCACGTGGATACCGCGCTCTCTTCCGGCGGCAGCCTGGACTGACCGTCGCAGGTTTTCCACCGCGTCACTCCGGATTCCCGTTTCGCTGGGCACGGTGCCGGCGGTAAGCACCACCGGCGTCGAGGTGTCCGCGAAAAACCAGTACAGCAGGCTTGAGGTGTAGGAGAGCGTGTCGGTTCCGTGACCGACCACGATTCCGCGACTTCGTCCCGTATTCAGCGAGGCGGCAGTACGGGCAATCAGCGTAGCCCAGTCGGCGGGGGTGATCTCTTCGCTGAGGAATTGGCCCAGGTTCAGTTCCTCGAAACGAATTCCCTCCGGAAGCTCCGGATCCCTCTCGAAGAGCGTCTTCAGACTCATGAGATCTCCGGGAACCACCAGCCCGTCCTCCTGACGACGACCGGCGATCGCCCCACCGAAGGAGTAGACCTCAATTGTGCTCATCGCGAATCGCTCGGAAAGCACTTCCTGGACAATTTTGGGTTCGGCCCGACCATTGGTGGCTTTCATGATGCGCCCCACCAGAAAGCCTATCGGTTTGGAGTCGCCACCGCGAATCTGCTCCACCGTGTGCGGGTTGTCACTGAGGATCGTGTCCACCACCGCGCCGATTTCTCCGCGATCGGTGATCTGCTCCCAGCCCTGCTCGGCGATGATCGTCTCCGGATCCGTGTCCTCGTCAAAGACCATGGCCAACACTTGTTTGGCGATCTTCCCGTGGATCGTACCGCCGGCGAGGAGTTTCAGGAGCGCCGCCAGGCGCTCCGGCGTGAGAGGACTCTCGGTGAGCTCCACCTCATGCCGATTGAGCTGCTTGCGGACGTCCCCAGCGAGCCACGTGGCCACCGCTTCCGCCTCGGCCCCGGCGGAGAGGGCGGTCTCAAAGAAGTCGGCGGTACTCTTCTCATCACACAGGAATTCCGCCTGCGACATCGAGACCCCGTACTGCGAGACAAAACGCTCTTTCCGGAGCGCCGGAAGTTCCACCATCCGCGCATCCACTCGAGCCAGGAACTCCTCACCGGCACGGAAGTGCGGTAGGTCCGGTTCGGGAAAATAGCGATAATCGTGGGAGCTCTCCTTGGTACGCATACTCTCGGTGAGATCGCGGTTTTCGTTCCAGAGGCGCGTCTCCTGTGTGATCGTACCGCCTCGCTCCATAATCTCCTGCTGGCGTTCTATCTCATGGTTGAGCGCTTTGCGAACGAATCGCGAGCTGTTGAGGTTCTTGATCTCCACTTTTGATCCGAGACCGGCCCCGCGAGTATTCACGGAAACGTTGGCGTCGCAGCGCAGTGAGCCCTCTTCCATGTTCCCGTCGCAGACTTCCAAATAGCGCACCATGCGACGGAGCTCCTGCAACAGAACCTCCGCCTCGTCTCCGATCTCGAGGTCCGGTTCGGTAACGATCTCCAGGAGGGGAGTGCCGGCGCGGTTGTAGTCCAGCAGCGACATATCGCCGGCGTGGATCATCTTGCCGGCGTCTTCCTCCAGATGAATCTCATGGATGCGAACGCGTTTCTTCTTCTTGTGAAACTCGAGGTCGATATAGCCATTGCGGCCGAGCGGCTCGTGAAACTGGGTAATCTGATAATTCTTGGGAAGGTCGGGATAGAAGTAGTTCTTACGGTCGAAGACGCACTCCGGATTGAGCTCACAGTTCAGTGCGCGAGCTACAGTATAGGCCATCTCAATCGCCCGCTCATTCAGAGTGGGGAGGACTCCCGGATACCCCATACACACGGGACAGACGTTCGTGTTCGGTTCGTCACCGAAGTTGGCGCGGCAGTTGCAGAAGACCTTGGTCTCTGTGAGCAACTGAATATGAATCTCGAGACCGACGAATGACTGGTACACGGTTATTTGCCCCCCCGCGCGCCGTCGGCGCCGTGCTCGCTACGCCACTGCTCGAAGGAGCGACTCCGGTCAGGAAACCGCACCGGTTCTACCGTGGCCGCGTGTTCCGCGACGGCGAAGAGTCTCTCTTCACTGAAAGCAGGTCCCATGAGCTGCATCCCCACCGGAAGGCCCCCTTCCAGCCCGCTGGGGATGGTGAGCGCCGGAATCGCCGCCAGGTTGGCGGTACCGGTGAAGCGGTCCGCCACCTTCTGCTGAAACGGGTCCATACCGCTGTCGCCGTGGGCAAACGCCTGCACGGGAAACGTTGGTGCCAGGATCAGATCCACCTCGTGGAACCGTTCCTCCAGTTCGCGGCGGATCAGCGTGCGGATCTTCTGAGCCCGCGTGTAGTACTGATCCTGGAAGCCGCTGCGCAAGACGTACGTTCCCAGAACGATGCGCAACTTCACCTCATCTCCGAACGCCTCACTCCGGGCCATTCGCATGAGCTCCTCGGGATTCTCCGAGAACACCGGCCGATATCCGTAACGGACTCCGTTGTACCGTGCCAGATTCGCGCTCGCCTCGGCGGCGGCGATCGTGTAGTACGCGGGTACCACGTACTCCAACGTGGAAAGCTCAATCGGTACGATCGTATAGCCCAACTCCCGGAACATCTCTGCGGTATGCTGATAGTTTCGGGCAACCGCCTCATCCAACCCCAGGTCTCCCTGGAGAACACCGATCTTCCTGACCGAATCGGCCGCCGCCGGCTCGGTGGCCTCGGGAGGAATCGCCACCGTGCTATGATCCTGTTCGTCTTCGCCTCGCATGGCGCGATAGGTGTCCGCCACTGTTCCGATTTCGGCCCCGAGCACGCCGATCACCTCCAGGGATGAGGCGTACGCCACCAGCCCGTACCGTGACACGGTGCCGTAGGTCGGCTTGAGCCCGTATACCCCGCAGAACGCCGCCGGCTGCCGGATCGAGCCCCCCGTGTCGCTGCCCAGCGCCACCGGTACCAACTGCTGAGCTACCGCCGCAGCGGAGCCCCCGCTGGAGCCGCCGGCTACGCGGGAATAGTCCCAGGGATTGCTGGTCTGCTGAAAGGCGGAGTTGTCTGTGGAGCTTCCCATGCCGAATTCGTCCAGATTGGTCTTACCTACGATCTCCGCCCCGGCGTGACGTAAGCGCCGGACCGCGGCGGCATCATAGGGACTGTGGAGCCCCTCCAGCATCTTCGACCCGCAGGACAGCTGGTACCCCTTGACAGCAATGTTATCTTTGACAGCAACGGGAACCGGCAACGAGGAACCGTCGCCGGTGGCAGGCGCGGACGAGGACCACTGGGCGGGCGACCCGATTTCCAGGAACGCTCCGCTGGTCCGATCCTGCTCCGCAAGAAACTGCGCGTATTCATCGCGCGCATTGGTGAGGATGGTATTCCACATGGGCAACTACAGGACGTTGGGAATTGCCACCAACCGGTCTTCCAGATCGGGAGCATTTTCCAGGAGTGAGTCGGGGTCGACGTCGGTGCGCGCAGTGTCTCGGCGCAGACGATTCGCAGTTATGAGGGCGTGGGTAGTGGGCTCCACCCCTTCGACATCGATGGTGGACATCAGGGCGAAGTACTCGAGCATCTGCTCAACAGCACCCTCGAGTGATGCGGTCTGCGTTTCGTCCAGCTCCAGCATTGCCATATCGATGGTCGTTTTGAGCTCGGACATGTCCATGCGCGCAACTATGACAACAAGGTATAGCCCTGTCAAGCAAGGATTTGCGGGCGATTTGACGAAGCGTCGTGGGCGCGCTATGTTTAGCGGCACCTCACGTTCCATACAGCGTATTCATAAATAGTAAGGTCGATAACAGTGGCAACAAAAAAAGAGTTTCCGACAATCCATTTCTACGATCAGGACTTTGTCGACATCTACGAACAAACCTGGGCATGGATCGAAGATTACTGGCAGAAAGGTACCAGCAAAAACGGCTTCGAGTCCCGGTACTTCAACGCTCCCGATGCGGACCGGATCAATCAGACCGACGCCCTGTTTTCCTCGTTTTTCCTGGTGTACAGCAACCGCAACTACCCTGCGGAGCCGCAACTGGACAACTTCTACGGCAAGCAGGAATCGGACGGCGCAATCCGAAGCGAGTACTCCGTGGAAACGGGAAAACCGATCTTCTCGGAGGACAACCCCGAGGGTGCTGCTCCGCCGCTTTTCGCCTGGGCCGAGTACAACATGTACCATAAGGCGGGCAATAAGAAGCGGATTAAGGAGGTGATGCCTGCCCTCGAACGCTACTTCGAGTGGCTGGAATCCACCTTTAAGGATGAGACCGGTCTGTTTCACGTTCCGCTATCGGCCACGGGCATGCCCAACGCCCCTCGTGAGAAGATGTACTATCCGGTGGACTTCAACACGCAGGCGGCGCTCAACGCCGCCCGCATGGCGGAGCTGGGCCACGTGCTCAACGACAAAGACATCGAGTTCCGTTATCGCCGCCAGTACTTTTCTCTGAAGACGCGGATCAACCAGCTCATGTGGAACGATGATGACGGCGTGTACTATGATCTCGATAAGAATCGCGAGCAGGTGCCGGTAAAGACGGTAGCCACCTTCTGGCCGCTGCTGACCGACATTCCTAATGAGGCGCGGGCCAGCCGTCTCGTGGACCATCTCAAGGATCCCGATAGCTTCGGGACGGAGAATCCCTTCCCCTCGCTGGCAGTGAGCGAGCCCACCTTTTCCGAGGACGGCGAGGGCTGGCGCGGCTCGGTGTTTCCCCATTTCACCTTTATGATTCTCAAAGGTCTCGAGCGGCAGCACGAGTGGGAAGCGGCTCGGGAGTTCGCGATTCGCCACCTTTACAATATGCTCGACACGCTGCATCCCGAAGGTGACCGCAAGGGCACCGTTTGGGAGGCGTATCGGCCGATGCGGGAGGGCGCCGCGGAGTGGCCCGGCAACGACACGTTTCCCCGCGCGATGCACCTACCGGAGATCGGCCTCTCCACGATTACCCTGATGATCGAGAATGTGGTAGGGCTGGAGGTAAGCCTCCCGCGCAAGACGGTGCGGTGGGTGGTTCCCACCTTGGAGATTATGGGAATCGAGAACCTGAATCTTCGGCGGAACACGATCACCATCCTTAGCCAGAAGAGCGGCCGTGGGTGGGAAATCCGGCATGAGTCGGAGAAACTGTACTACTTTACGTTGGACCGGCTCGGTCGGAAGCAACCAAAGACGCTCCCGATTCCCTCCGGCAAGTGCTCAATGTTGGTGGACAAGATCTAGCGCGGCAATCAGTGGTGGCGGGCAGCCCACCGCCACGCCGCTGTTACTCGCCGCGCGCTCGTGTTAGCCTTCGCCGCACCCCGGCCGAGTGGGGGCATGCTGCGCGGCGCTATTCGCCGCGCGCTTTCTTTATCTTCCGCTGCAGCATGGCGATCTGTTTCGCCGGATAGACCCCGGTGGGACACACGGCGCTGCACGCCAGATGGCGGTCGCAGCCCCAGACGCCCTGGTCGGTGTCCACCTGAGGCAGTAACTCCGCACTCCGTTGCGGATTCTTGTCCAGTTCGAGGTTATACGCCGCCAATCCCGCCGGTCCCATGAACTCCCGAATAGAGATCACGGGACACGCCGAGACGCACAGCCCACACTCAATGCAGTTCTCAAAGCGCACGTAGCGGTCGATCTCTTGCGGCGTTTCGCTGTTTTTATTGGCTTCGCTGGCGCGCAGATACGTAGCGGCCACGGGAAAATCCTTGAACAGAGGCGTCGGATCCACCGCAAGGTCTCCTATATGGTTCATCGTCTGCAGCGGCAGCACCTCCACCGTTGAGTCCTTACCTTCCGCTTCAGCAGCGTCCACAAGCTCTTTCACGTTGGTGGTGCATGCAAGCTTACGCTCACCATTGACGATCATGCCACACGTACCGCAGCTTCCGTGGTGGCAGCTGTGGCGAAAGAGCAGCGTGTCATCCAGGTGGTTCTTGATCCATTCCAGAGCGTCCACCACCGTGGTGTGCCCCTTGTTGGGTACCTCGTATTCGCCCCAGCCTTCGTCCAGCTGCGCGCGCTCAATCCGGAAGACTACCGTCTGCAATGCCGGTTCCATCATCGTGGTTGGATCGTGAGTGGCATTACTCATGAGGACACCTCCGAGGGCTGGGTGGCGAGATTGGGGTTGTAGAATCCGCGATGTGGCAACAACGGCGTTTCCGCCGTACGGCACGGCTCATCTACGCCAAAAAGACCGCAGATGAGATCCACGGTTTTCTCGCCCATCGCCCGGAGCACCGTGGCCTTGCCCCCGATGATCGAGATCATTCCCTGCAGGTTGTCGGTCTTTCCGTGATCGATTGCGATGAAGTCGCGGCTGAGCTTGCGCCCCTCCTCCACGTTGCTGGAAGACCCCGCCAGCGGCCGGCTCGCCGACCAGGCTGCGTGGAACGGCGTTTCCGCAAACACCGGCATCAGCTCCGTCCCCCGACCCAGCAGATAGTCGATGTCGGCTTTGGGTACTTCCACAGTATCGGGGTCATCAGTTCTCCACTGGGTCGTGCCGATTATGGAGAGCCCCCGCTGCGGCACCACGATATCCCCGTCGCCGGCGGGGTGGAGGTGACTGATCACCATGTTGTTGAGCCGTTTCTTCACCGCCACCATCGTGCCGGGGCCCGGCGTCACCGGAATATGGATTCCGCCGAGCTTGGCTACCTTTTCCGCCCACGCCCCGGTGGCGCTTACGACTATGTCGCCCTTGATTTCGTACTCTTTTCGTGTTCCCAAGTCCCGGACACGAACACCGGTGACCGCACCACCGGTGGAAAGGATCTCCACCACCTCCGTAAAGGTACGGATGTCGGCGCCGTTGGCGCGAGCGGTGGCAAAGAACTGCAGCGGCAACCGCCACGCGTCGATCGTACCGTCCGGTACCTGTACCGCCTTCCTGATCGCGGGATTCACGTTGGGCTCCATGCGAAGCGCCTGCTCCACGGGAATCTTTCGGGTGGGAATCGTGGACTCCTCGCAGGCCTGGATGAATTTCGGCGCGAACTCCACATCCTCGTCGGTGAGCGCGATGAACAGGCCGTAGTTCATCTCCAACGCTTCCGGCGCGATCTTCTGCAGAATCCGCACCTCATCCATACATTCCTTGGCGATTTCGCGGTCACCCACCGCGTACCGCGCTCCGGAGTGTAGCTGTCCGTGGTGCCGACCGGTGGTACCGCTGGTAAGCTCACCGCGCTCGACCAGGGTGGCGGAAAAACCTCGCAGCATCAGATCGTGGACGATCGCTGCCCCCGTTCCGCCTCCACCGATCACTATAACGTGTCCATGAGACATGGGCTCTCCTCTTACGTTTCAGGTCGCTCCCACGACCGATTCTTTCCACTTCTGAAAAGTGCATCCAACACGCGCTGGTTTCCGAGGGCATCCTCAATCGGAGTGGGGACCGGCCCACCTTGGCGGACTGCCTCGGAGAACTTCTCAAACTGGATCTGGTACTGATCCATAGGCGGATGGTTTACCGTGCGGTGGCCAATACCCGTCTCCACGTGTACTTCGAGCGGTACATCGGGATACGCGTTAAACGGCAATTCCACCCGAACCGTTCCACCGGTTCCGAACGCCTGAACTTTCTGCTGGGCATAGGTCTGCGTTCCCACGGAAAACGTTGCCTGCAGACCGTCGCCGAAATCGAGGATTCCCGATGCGAGCCGGTCCGTACCGAACTGTTCATCCCAGTCGATCAGGCTCATTACCTGCACCGGCTCTTTACCGGTGAGAAAGCGAGCAGAGGAAACGGCGTAGCACCCGATATCCAGGATGCCGCCGCCACCGGCGTCCCGACGGTTTCGAATGTTGTTGGGATCCCGATTATCGTAGAAGAAATGACTCTGCACCGCAGTGAGTGATCCGATCTCACCGATGGAAACCAGCTCCTTAGCGGTGAGCCATTGCGGATGCAGGCGATACATGAACGCCTCCATCAGAAGAACACCTTTCTTGTTGGTATAGGCGATAGCCTCTTCGACCTCGCCGGCGTTCAGTCCCAACGGTTTCTCGCAGAGGATGTGTTTCCCGGCATCCGCGGCTTTCTTGATCCATTCCAGGTGCATGTGGTTGGGAAGCGGAATATAGACCGCCTCGATCTCAGGGTCTTTCAGGAGCTCTTCATAGCTGCCGTATCCGACGCTCATCCCGAACTCACCCGCTGCCGCCCGGGCACGCTCCACCGATCGGGATGCGATGCCGCGCATCCGGACGGTCTCCGACCGCTGTAGTGGCGCCGAGCACCGCAGGCGGTAATGTCCTGAAACTCCTATGACTCCCCATTGTACTGGCTTCATACGTTCTCTCCTTGTGTCGTGTTGTGTAGGGTAAACCGAGAATTTCGGTTTAGCAACTGTAAAATCCTCCTGTGACAAATGTTCAACCAACGTTCAACCGGTGGCGATGTCCAGAATCCGCTGCAGGTCATCGGCAGTTCCGAATTCACTGACAAACCACTCAATCAAACGTCGGGCAACGCTATAGCTACTGGGAATTTGGGATGGAATCTCCCCTGGTGTAAACCACCCTATGTCGACGATCTCTTCATCATCATGCGCGGTAATCTCTCCCGAAGACCATTCCGCGGTGAAGGCGATCATCAGGGAGTTGGGAAACGGCCACGGTTGGCTGGAGAAGTACTCGATATTGCGAATGAGGATTCCCGCCTCTTCATGCACTTCCCGACTGACCGCGTGTTCCAGCGTCTCTCCCGCCTCGACGAATCCGGCGAGTACGCTGTAGACCGCTCCGGTGTGGCGGCGACTGTTGGCCATCAGCAGGCGTCCGTCCTTGACAACCGCCATAATGACCGCCGGGGCGATCTGGGGATAGCTCGTGGCGCCGCAAGAAGGGCACGACTTGGCGATTTCCCGGGAACTACGCTCCATCGGCGATGCACACGATCCGCAGAACCGCGTCCGTCGGTCCCAATCGGCAAGGTGGAAGGCGCGATTCATGTGCCAGTAGTCGTCCACATCCAGGAGGTCAGCCGCTTCCCGGCGACCGACGATTTCCAGTCCTGCCTGTGTGCTCAAACCGGTCTTGGCCCCGGTTACCGCCAGTACGTGTTCCAACACGGAACCTTCCATGAAAACTCCACTCACCGATTCTCCCTGGCGGTGGGCGAACTGCCACGGTGGATCAGGAACGTTCAATCCGGCGTCCTTCAGATGCTCCACCGTGGGAATGGTATACAAGGGAGTATGGCTGCGCTGATCCGGAGTCACCTTTCGGAGAAGCAGGACTGACCGCGAGTCGGGAAAAATCGCCAGGAGCATTAGCGCACCTCCACGTTCTGCAAGATACGGTCGAGGAGACCTGGAACGCGGCGCGCGAGGAAAAGCATAATTCGGAGCTTTGGTGTAAACCCCGTGAAAATGCGCGTCCGGCCCGCCACAATACCTTGAAGGATATCACGGGCAGCGGTTTTTCCATCGATTCCGCCTGATTGGTTAGGGTCCATTGCACCGGAAGCGTCTCCGGAACCGGTGAGTGCGTTGCGGGAGACTGCGGTTCTCACGAAACCGGGAATTGCCACGTGCACGGATACAGCGGTACCGGCGAGCTCGTTGGCCAGGGTTCCGAAAAACGCCAGTTGCGCCGCCTTGGCTGCGTTATAGCTGCTTCGCAGCGGTACCGGCGCCAGCGCCGCCACGCTGGATACCGCCACAATACATCCGGAGTCCCGTTCGAGCATCGATGGCAGGAGCGCCTTTGTCAGCTCCACCGCACCGAGAAAATCGACTTCCATGATCCTCCGATCCACCGCAAAATCGGTCTCGGCGGCGGTACCCCGTTGGCTGATACCGGCGTTGTTTATGAGTACTTCCGGCGCCGGATCACCGGAGAGAATCTCACGTGCCGCTCGGCCCCGGGCGTTGGCATCGGCCATGTCGAACGGAAGCGCGTGTACGGTGGCGCCCCGCTCCCGACATTCACCGGCCACCTCTTCCAGGCGCTGCGATGATCGTCCGGAGAGGTACAGCGTGGTCCCGGAGGCCGCCAGCTCCCGCGCCAAAGACGCCCCAATACCGGAACTGCCTCCGGTAATCCAGTAGGAACGCCACGGCAGGTAAATTCGACCGTCCGTCACGCGGCTAGTCCTGGTCTCTCAGGCCGAACACCACCCTCAGAAACAGTCGGATCGCAAGAAAAACCACCACCACCGTCACCAGAACGGTGACGTACTGCGGCCCGGGAATCAGCCAGATCCCGCTGAACGCCAGCACCGATGCCGCCGCCCAGCCAAACGCCCAGCAGAGGAACAGCGCAAAGGGATTACGCACCGAGCGAATCATAGAGAAATCCACGGCCCGTTTCACGAAGATCAGGGTAAACAACCACCCCGCGAGAATCACGATCATGGGAAGCGCGGAAATCATAGACCAGTCCGGTGACCCGCGCTCCACGATGTGGTATATGAGAGCAGCCGCTACCACCGCGACAATCGCCGTGGTCAGATGTACCATGAGAGCGTAGAAGTGACGCCATGGGCCGCGTCGTCCGTCATACACTCCGTGGGTGAAACTGATGAGAAGGGTAACCAATGGTATCACCGCAGCCGCGATGATGATTATCTGTCCGTACGCCGACAGGATGCGGAAAATCGTGTCATGGACCATGGTATCTACGTCATTGTAAACGAGATAGAAAGGGCAAGCAACGATTGAACATGCAAATGGTCGGCCAACTCGCCGCGCTCTCCACTGCTATCTGCTGGACCGTGACCAGCCTTTCCTTTGAAGCCGCCGGCCGCCGGGTGGGATCGCTGCAGGTGAACCTGATTCGTCTCGTGATCGCCTTCCTTCTGTTCGCCCTGTACGGTGCGATAGTCCACAACCGTGCTCTGCCGCTGGACGCCGGGGGTCACGTCTGGATCTGGCTATCCCTGTCGGGGTTGGTGGGGTTCGTAATCGGCGATCTGTTTCTTTTTCAGGCGTTTGTCGACGCCGGTGCCCGGACGGCGATGCTAGTATACAGTTCCGTTCCGCCCATGACCGCCGTACTGGGCCGTCTTATTCTGGATGAGCGCCTGACCCCGGACCAGGTAGTGGCGATGGGATTGACGGTGGCGGGTATTATGGTCGTCACCACCGCCCGCGCCCCGCAGCCGATCGGCGATGCGATTCCCTATCCCCGCCGCATCCGGGGAGTGTGGTTTGCCGTGGTGGGAGCGCTCGGCCAGGCCGGGGGCCTGGTCTTGAGCAGATACGGCGCACCCACCTACGACGCCTTCGGCGCCACGCAGATTCGCACTCTCTCGGGGATCGTCGGATTTGTCGCGCTGTTCTTCATCACGCGGCGATGGGGACGGGTGAAGACGGCGCTTCGAGACCGGCGGGCGCTTCGCCACATCGGTCGGGGTGCGTTCTTTGGACCATTCTTGGGGGTTTCCATGGGCCTGGTAGCCGCCCAGCGCGCCGGCACCGGGGTTGCCGCCACAATTATCGCCACCGTACCGGTACTGCTCATTCCAGTGGCGATCGTCTATTTTAAGGAGCGGGTCACGCTGCGGGAGATTCTGGGATCGCTCATCGCCGTGATCGGCGTGGGACTGCTTTTCCTGGCGTAGCATACCGCCGGTCGTCGGCGCCAATCTGTTCGCTACAGCGCCAGCGCCAGCTCCATCATCTCATGAAAGCCGGTCTGGCGCGCCTCGCTGGAAAGCGCTTCCCCGGAGACCAGGCTGTCGCTCACGGTGAGCAACGCTATCGCCTCCACCGAGTATTTCGCGGCCAATGTGTACAGCTGGTTAGTTTCCATCTCAACGGCGAGCACCCCGTACTCCGCCCACAGCTTCCACTCATCCGGATCGTGCTGGTAGAACGCGTCACTAGAGAGGATATTGCCGGCATGAAAGGAGAGATTGCGCTCCCGAGCGATCGCCGTTGCCCGTTCTACCA
>JBBDTM010000040.1:0-7837 GCA_040904425.1 Alkalispirochaeta sp. | reverse complement strand
TGGTCATTTGGACATAAAATACTCTATGGGGGCGACGACATCCAGGGTCGTACCGCAGGCGAAGCCGAGGAGCGATCCCGTCACCTTGGGCCGGCACCGTACCACAGCAGCGAAGCTGCGAGGAACGGTGTGTTGGCGCGGCCGTGGACCACGCGGGACCCGAACCGGTGGTCCGCAGGAGCGGGGTGTGCAGCCCGATACGATTTGGTGAATTCAGGCTTGTCAGAGGCGGGCGCGACAACTATCCTTACAGCGGAAGGTGTCCATGGCAACTCAAACAGATCAATTGCAGCTTGTTACGTTTCAACTTGGTGAGGAGCTTTACGGCATTGATATAATGCAGGTAAAGAGCATTGAGGAGACGAAAGAGGTTCGGCCGATTCCAAATTCTCCGAACTACGTTGAGGGCATCTTCAACTTACGACGAGAGATTATCCCTGTCATTAACCTGCATCGCCGTTTTCACTTGAAACGCGCGGAACTCGCTGAGGAAGATGAACTGCTCAGTGGTTTTCTCATCATCCGTTTGGATGGCATGCACGTGGCGATCATAATCGACAAAGTCTCCCGTGTGCTGACAGTCTCCAGCGATGAGATTCAGCAGCCGCCACAGATGCTGTCAGGGATCGGTGCTGAATACATCGAGGGTGTAGTACATCGAGATGATGGCTACTTGATTATCCTGGATATCGATCGCCTATTCAATCTGCGTGAGCTTGCGACGTTGGAATCGTTTGCCGGCTGATTACCGGAGTGCAGCAGTAGATGTTACCTCTTTATAGACCGACGATCCGTCGCGCTGATATGGACGCAGTGCTGCGACGGCTGGCTGAGGACTCGATTGGGGCCGGCGAATTGTCCCGTGAGTTTTCCCAGAGCCTGGCGAAATATCTCGGGCGCAGGAGCGGCGTCTCGATGCGCTCCATAGGGGCAGCCCTGCGGGCGGCGCTAAGCGCGCTATCGTTGGAATCCGGAGCGCGCGTCGGTATCTCCGCATTGTCCCATGGGTTCGTTTGGCGAATCGTCGAAAACGTAGGACTCACCCCGGTGGTCATCGATACACAACGGTCCCTTCCAATTCTTCCGAGCCCGTTGGATTTCGACTATCAGCCACTGGAATTGGATTGCATATATGTAGATAGTCGCCTTGGATTCATACCCGATTTGGACGGGCTGCGGCAGATACGAGTTCCAATTATAGAAGACGTTTCTGAGGGGCTCGGGGGCAATACGGGGAGTGAAATGGCAGGGTCTGCCGGGGAGCTTACAATCATCGGCTTGGAACCTCAACACATAGTTACAGCCGGTGGCGGGGCCACTGTGGTGACCAACAACACGCGCCGGGTTTCGGTTCTATCAGCGGCTACGGATACCGGCTATGGAGAAGCGTCGCTGCCGGACATGAACGCTGCTATGGCGTTAACTCAGATGCGCCAGCTGGAGACGTTCATTGAACGGCGGCGAGAGTTGGCATCCAGGTTTCTCAGGACGATCCAGCGCGGTCGGCATACGCTCCCGTTGCAGGGAGGGGATGGCGAGGCTGTCTTTCCGGCGCTGCCGGTGTTGGTGGAATCATCTCCTCGGGAAGTGGAGCAATACGCGCGTACTCACGGGGTGAGCGCAGGCAGGGCTTTTCAGGACACCGCGCTGGCATTGCTCTCCGATGCCGAACATGATGTAACCCGAATGTTCCCGAATGCCCTGAGTCTGGCCGGACGAATGGTGCTGTTTCCCCTATATCCTACTCTGGGAAAAAGCGAACAGGAAACGATCGAACGGATTCTTGCGACAATGCCGTGATTTCCCGAAGCTTTACGGCTCACCAACCGGTCTGTATAGTGTAGAGAGGCACGAATGAAGCAAACGATTCGCTCAGTTCTAATTATCGCTAACATCGGAAAAGCGGAGGCCCAGAAGCTCGCAATCGAGATGGAAGCGTTCTTCAATGACGCTGGAATAGATGTCAATTCGTTTCGCTATGAAGGCGTCGCCCACGATATTCCTATAGAGAAACACTACGATCTGGCAATAACTCTGGGCGGTGACGGAACGGTGCTCTTTGCCAGCCGGGTGCTTGCAGCGCATAGAGTTCCCATCCTTCCGGTTAACTTGGGAGATTTCGGCTTCATCAGCGAGATCGGGCACACAGAATGGCGTGAAGCGTTTCACTCCTATGTAGCGGGAGAAATCGTCGCGGGAAACCGTTTCGTTCTTGAGGTCTGTGTCTATCGGGAGGGCGTGGAGCTGTGCCGGTTTCGCGGACTGAACGACGCAGTTGTCTCTTCCGAAGGGATTTCCCGAATGGTTCGGTTGTCAGTTTCTCTCGGCAAACAACACCTGGGAACATACAAGGCGGACGGTGTCATGGTCGCTACTCCCACCGGCTCTACCGCCTATTCTGCCGCCGCCGGTGGACCGATCCTCCACCCCGAAATGGACGCGATGATTCTCAATCCGATCTGTCCGTTCACACTATCTCACCGACCGATCGTCCTACCTCCGGACGAGGAAGTTCGGATTTCCGTGGACCAGACCCAACGAACCAGCGTGGCGCTCACCGTTGATGGTCAAAGCTTGACGCCATTGAGCGAAGGGGACTACGTACTCGTCCGTGCCAGCGGTGAACGAGCTAAGATCATTCGATCCGACCAGCGTACGTTCTACGAGGTCTTGAGGACCAAGCTGAATTGGTCCGGAGGTCCGTATGATTGAGCGCCTCACTGTGCGGAACTTCATTCTGGTGGACAGGTTGGAGATCGAGTTTACCCAGGGGTTCAATGTACTTACTGGAGAAACGGGGGCGGGAAAAAGTATTCTCGTTGGCGCACTGTCCATGCTGTTCGGTGCCAAAGGTGATACCGACCTTGTCCGTTCCGGCAACGATGAGGCGTCCGTAGTCGGAGAGTTTCGGGTTGGCGGCCACGCCGCCTGTCTGGAATGGCTCCGTGAGCGAGATATCTCGCCGGAAGACGGCATTGTGTTGGTGAGACGCTCAATCAAGACCGCCGGTCGAGGTGCGATCCATATGCAATCGGTTCCGGTGACGCGGGCAGACCTATCAGAGTTTGCCGGGTTTCTCCTGGACTTGCACAGTCAGCATGAGCATCAGTCTCTCTTCGTAGAAACGAATCACCGCCGAATTCTGGACCGCTTCGCCGGTATTGAGGACCAGGTAACCCAGTTTTCCGAAGCGTTTACCAATCTGGGAGAACTTCAGCGCCAACTCCAGACGATTGAGAGCCGTGAAGCGGAACGGATTCGAGAGATAGAGATGCTGGAATTCGCCCTGGAGGAGATTTCCGCCGTTGAACCACGTCCGGGAGAAGCGCAGGAGTTGGAGAACGAGCGCCATCGTATGAACGAGTTTGAAAAGCTCGTAGCTCACGTGGAGGCGGTAACCCAGCTTTTTGACGGTTCGGAGTACGGGATTCTGCCGATGCTTAAACGGGCTCGGCAGGAGTTTTCGGCGGCTGCACGAGTTGACGGGGAGCTTTCAGGAGAAGCGGAACGCCTCGATACCTCCTATTATGAGATCGAGGACGTGGCGCACGCGCTCGCTTCGTATCAAGAGCAACTTGCGTTCAATCCGGCGCGACTGGAAGAGATTGAAGAACGTCTATCCGCTCTGCGGCGGTTGTTTCGAAAATATGGCGATACGGAGCAGGGTGTCCTCGCCTACGCAGAAAGTGCGCAATCCACTCTGAAAGAGCTTCGGAGCGCCGAGGAATCGCGGCAGGCACTCACGCGACGGATCGGTGAGGCGGAGCAGGACATCGGCCGCCGTGCGCGAGAGATTCACGCCGCCCGGGTATCAGCGGCCGACACACTACAGGCTCGAGTTCGGGAAGTGTTGTCCGATCTTGCTATGGCTCAGGCGGAGTTCCTTGTGGACATAGCCACGCGGAGTAACGATACGGGTCGACTCATCTGTGGCTCTCAGGGGGCTGATCGGGTGCGATTTCTGATTAGCACCAACCCCGGAGAAGAACCCCGGCCCCTTTCCAAAATTGCCTCCGGTGGTGAGATTTCCCGGGTAATGCTGGCGATCAAGACGGTGGTCGCCGCCGTGGATGACGTTCGAAGTCTCGTGTTCGACGAGATCGATACCGGTATCGGTGGGCAGGTTGCCCTGGCGATCGCCGCTCATATGGCTGAATTGGCTCAACATTCACAAGTGATCTCGATCACCCACCTTGCGACGATCGCCGTTCGTGCCGATAATCATATAGTTGTGGAAAAAAGTGTTCATGAGGGTAACACTCGGATTTCGGCACGAAACGTAGTATCCAGTGATCGTGAACGGGAGATCGCCCGCATGCTGGCTGGGGATGTGGAGGAGAGTCACAGTGTCGAACACGCACGAGCGCTGTTGAAGCGGTACCAGAGAGAAGTTAATGGCAAAGATCAGTAACGAGGCACGGCAACAGTATTTCGATCGCATCAAAGAGTACAAACAGACCGCCGAAGCGATCGTCCAACGGGAGAAGAGTCTCCTGAAAGTTGCTCGTGGTCAGTCCCCAGGCGTGTCGTACAAGTATTTGGCTCTCGCCGATGAACGACTCAACTTGGCGTCCTACTATTTGCTTCAGAACTTGCTGTCAGTATCACTCTTGGGCGTCAAGAACGAAGCGTTTCTCAATGACGCCCGAAAGAGCTGCTATCAGGCGGTAATCTATGTCGAAGAGGTTGTGTCCAACTACGTGGATGTGGCGTTCTCGGACTACTCGGACCTGTTGGAGCAGATTGATGGATACGAGGATGACAAGCGCTACCACCTGGTTCGCAAGATCGGATTCACCATTGAGTCGGTGGAAGAAGCGTTCGGCGCAAACTCGAAGTGGCGCTGGTCCTTTGTAGAACTTGAAGGTCGCTACGCTGCGGTGGCAAAAAACCTGATCAATTTTAAGACATTCGTGGCAGGGATGGATCCTCGCGTTGACGGATACCAGGCGCGGATGGGGCATCTGGACTTGGTGCAGGACCTCCTGACCAAGGCCGCGGATCGGTACCGAGAGAAATACGAGCTTTCCACACTGCGCATAGATGACTTCAAGCACGCGATAGCGTTTCTCGCAGCGTTACGCCGCATTCACATTCTTCTCGGCGACGCAGAGAAGGCTGAAGAGGTCAAGAAGAAGATGGACGTCTGGAAATCAAAGATGGAGACTGACGAAAAAACCCAGGCGGCGCAACGGAAACGAGCGGTCAAATAGTCGTGGAAGGGCTTCTTCGAGCGTTTCTGGCGGTTCTGATAGGTTCCGTTGTGGCTATGGGCATTCCGCGGGAGATCGGAAGAGAGCATCGGTGGGTGGTGGCGTGGGAGCATACGCTGGACTCGGAAGTCGCCGATACCGCCACCGAAACGCTTGCCGAGTCGTCTAAACTATACTTTCCGGTGGAAACCGCCCGGCGATTTTTCCTCGTGAACAGCTACACCGGTGACGTTATTGTCACAGGCTTCAAGACCGACGTCTTTCTCGCCTCTTCTCGAGCGATGGTCAACCAATCCGCAGACGCGCCGCGCTGGGCAGTTCAGTCCTGGGACGGACGCATGTTACGCGTTGTACGGCGCCGCGGCATTCCCCAGCTGCATGGCGCCACGTTGCTACAATTCGATAGTGAATCTACTGTCTACGGCGATCTGGTAACCAACGGCGAGCAGTGGCATCTAGATCTTCCCCGAAACCCCACAGTGTACCACCTTGCTGATGACGGCGCCGGAACTCAGTGGTTCGCGGTGGGAACGGTCGGGGGAACCGTCGTGGTCACCGACGGGCCTGGTGGCAAGGAGTGGGTCTACACTCGTGAGTTTGAGCCGGACACCGCTACAACTCCGGCCATATATGGTATCCACGTGGCAGCAACGGAACGATCCGCCGATCCGGTACTGCGGCTTCCATCGGTGTACATCGTCCATAGTCTGGCTCCACAGGCCGTGACACGGCTTGATCTCGAAGATACCGGTGAAGTGGCTGAGGTTGGAATCGGTGAAATTCCCGACGAGTATGCTGGACCCGGGCCGCGGTCAATCGTTCAACTCGGACAGGATCTACTGGTGGTTGGGTTGGACGGTGCCCTTTTCGTGGCTCGCCTCCGGACGGAGGATCACACAACTATCCCTGTCACGGGGTTGTCCAGCCTTTACGGCTTGGGGAGAGCGGACAACGATCTGGTAGTAGCTACTGGTACGGGGAAGACTGGCTCGGTGATCATCGTCGGCGCCCCGGATATGTCGAAGATAGCCCATTGGGAGTTGTCCGACGGATCTTCGAAAGCATGGGTGTACGACCGGACACTGTCCGAGAGTATCGTTGTCGTGCAGCACAACCGTCGTCTGGTCGGTCTTGAGATGAGCTCATGAATCGCGTGGCGTTGAGAATCCCCCAGTGTATGCGCATCGTGCTCGCCGGGGCAGTGCTGGCTGTCGCGGTCCCGGAGGCATTCGGTGCGCAATGGAAATGGCCGGCGCCGGTGGTTGCCCTGGAGTCAGCAGAAATCGTAAAGGGTACCATTTCTCCGTGGTGGAGCGTGTCGGGGATTCCGGCTGAAAACGGCAGCGAGCGGCGGGCGTATCGTTTCGTAGCACCCGGGACCGTCCTGTATCACGACACGGAGTCTCACACCCTAAACGGCGCTCACACGGTGCCCAGGACCGACGATCTTGTAGTAGTACAACACGATAACGGGTTCTGGTCGTTCTATGCGGGCGAAAACCTGCAACTGTCTGAATCGTTTTGGTCGGCGGGGACAGTGGTTGATTCTGATTCCCGGTTTTATGCCGATGGAGACATAGCGTTTGCTGTGTTTGATGCGGCGCGGCAGGTCTTCGTGAACTCCCGCGCGGTTCTACCCGAGCAGGAGGCGATGCCTGACGACGGATTGCCGGTGGTTGGATTCATCCAGAACGGTGCGCTCACACTCTCCCGGAACCTTGCCGCGGGAGAGGCGGAATTTGTTGTGCCTGAGCAATGGCTGGATCCGTCCGCGCTCCCACGAAGAATCTACGTGCTGGTCGACGGGCTGCTCCAGGTGGAGATCGACTTCACCGTGCCGGAAGATGTGGCACACCGCGTTACTCCAGATGGCCACCTGCTGTTGTTGCCCATCTTTCTCGAGCCCGGGCCCGTTCTGGTGGAAGTGGAGTCTCACCAGTTCGACGGAAGCGTCGAACGTCGTACGATACCCTTTCGCGTCCCGGAGCCGGCGATTCACCCGGCGCCGGTAGCACTTGACACTCCGTAGGGCATTTTCCACAATCAGCTAATGCTTCTGGAGATGATCCGATGATCCGCAAACGGCTGGAAGAGCTCTCTCTGGAAGCGCTTCTTCTGGTAGCGTCCCAAAATGGGTTGGAACTCGAGCCGGATCTCCATCGAGACGACGTGATCGATGAACTGGCCGACCTGATCGTGGAGAACCGGGAGGAGCGTGAGTCCGCAAATTCCGTAACGGTCAAGATACAGCAGAAGAAATATGCGCTGTTGCGGGACGATGAAGCTCCTCTTTCCCAAGACAAACTCGACGAAATCGAGCTTCCAATGCGGTATGAGATCAACCGCATTACGTTGATGCTCCGTGATCCGCGCTGGGCGTTCACGTATTGGGACCTGAGTTCCGGTAAGATTCGGGAGTACCAGGAATCTCTCCGGTTCGATGGTCTCTACTTGAGAGTTCTCGAATTGGAAGGTCATACCGAAGAGCTGCGTATCCGTGATTCCTTCGAAATCCCTGTTCAGCTCATTGATTCAAGTTGGTACATCTATCTTCCACGGAGGCAGACCTCCTACAGAATCCAACTGGTGGGGCGCAATAACCACCGGCGCGAACTGCTGGCGGT
>JBBDTM010000039.1:0-42666 GCA_040904425.1 Alkalispirochaeta sp. | reverse complement strand
GTTCTCCCGAGTCGTCACACGCCGGCGGGACGTGCGTCCGTTCACGTTTGCCGCACTTGTACTCGTCATTCGCGATATCGTCGCCGTTTCCTTTGGTCCTCAGAATCCGTGGGTACTTCCCTATATCCGCGTGGCCGGGGAGACTACGGCGTATATCGTGTTTCTGTTCTGGACCGGGCGCTTTAGAATCAGCAATCGGTCGTACATCGTGGCGCTGGCGGGAAGCGTGGTTGCCTGGGGCGTCATCATCGGTGATGGTCTATGGGGGACGGGAATCGCCGGACGGGTGGCACTCTACTTTCTTCCTCCGATTCTCTTTGTAGCGTCGCTGGTTGCGATTCTGCGGGTGGACCGGTTCGTGTTTTCCCGCGGCTATCAGATCGAGGACCTTAAACCGTGGATGCAAGTTATGCTTGCGGCACAAGCGCTACTCTACCTCGTTATGCCTCTGAGCTCCGGGATCTTTGAGCCGGTGGTCGCGATTCTCCCGATGGCGCCCCTCATCGCAACCTCCCTATTCTTGATCGATGTTGCGATGAAGGAAGAGCGGGTCCGCATCCGCACGCTTCAGGATAACGCCCGGACGATCTTCCAGTTCCTCGCCGACGTCGGACACTCGCTCGGTAGTGACCGTGATCCGGAAACCATTCTCAACTCAGCGATTAAGACGATGGCCTCCGCCACGGAGGCTGATGCGGCGGTCGCTATTCTGGTTGATGGAGCGCACGCCCACGTCTCCTCGGTGGTCGGTCCGTACCCCCCGCCGGTGCCGGTCCCGGAGATCATCAAGTCCAAGCAGGGAGCACTCCGGCAATTTGTGATGAGTCTTCATATCGAAACCGATACGCCGCTGTGGGGCAAGGCGCTCCAAACCGGTACCGCCGTCCATATTCCGGAAGCCGGCGATGACCCGATTCTGGCCAAACATGCCGGCGACCGCGTGCTACGATTGCGGTCAATGTTGGTTCTACCTCTGAAAGTTCGGGGGAACGTTCTCGGTCTGCTCAGCGTTGTGCGCCGCGGGGATTCGCGCCCCTTCAGCTCTGCGGAATTCGATCACGCCCGAACCATGACGAACTTCGTAGCGGTGACTTTGGATAACTACTATAGCTACCGCATCCAGCGCGACGTGGAGATAGCCGGTGATATTCAGAAGCGTCTTCAAGCGCCCCCGGCGGGGGAAGTGGGCGGGATCGAATTTGCCGGAGTGAGCAGGCCGGCTCTTGGGGTGAGCGGCGACTACTATGATGTAATCCCGATCGACGACCACCGAACCGTGGTGGTCATCTGTGACGTTTCCGGAAAGGGGGTACCGGCGGCTTTGGTCATGGTCATGGTCAGGACGATCGCGCATCTGGCTTTGAGCCGTACTGATGATGCCGGGGAGATTCTCGAGATGATCAATCACGGAGTCAGTGGCGCGGTAGAACTCGACAGATTCGCCACGGCCAGTGTGGTTGTCTTCGACTCGGCCGAACGCCGCATGTCATATGCGAACGCCGGGCACCATCCTGCACTATTGCTGAAGGAAGGAGCGGACGGGGTAGATTCGATCGATGCCGAAGGACTCCCGATCGGTATTGAGGAGACGGGGCAGTATCGGTCTCGGTCAGCCGCGTTTCCCGCCGGGTCAACGCTGGTATTGTTTACCGACGGTGTGATCGAGGCGTGCAATCCCGAGGGTGACGAGTTTGGCGACGCACGGCTCTATTCGGCACTGCGCTCTACGAAGCTGGCCTTGAACGGAGATCGGAGCAGTGACCGCGTTCTGCAGGGTGTGATGTCGCGATTGGACGCGTTTGTATCAGGAGCTCCGCAGCACGACGACACCACGCTGATAGTCTGTTCTTCCACAAGATAGATGTCGTCGGTTTCCGCCCGGGATGTAATGGCGCACTGCCTGCTCGTCAGCTGCGGTGGATAATGGTGAGCATATAGAGTTTGAGGTAGGTCTCAAACGCCTTGCGACGGCGGATGCGGTCGAACGCGGAATTTGCGGCGATTCGATTCGCCAGCTCGTCGATACGAGCGGTGTCGGGGATCTGCAAGGTACGTGTCACGCGCAGACGGCGGACCGTATCGCGGCAGAGCGCGTTCACGTCCTCCACCAAGTTTTCCGCCGCCACCGGATCGATTAGCGGATTCCATTGGTTTCGCAGCTTTTTCAGTTTTTGATCCGGTGTTTCTCCGGAATCCAGATACGCGCGTTGCATAACCGCCACCGACTCCTTGAATTTCTTCTGTTTGGCTTGACGAAGTTTCTCGGAGTCTTCCGCTCGCGGCGGCGTGGGACTATTCGATGGTGCCGCCGAGGTAGCCATAGAGTGGGGGGGCCCGGATATGGAAAACATGCTCCGAAACACGCGGACGATTCCGCGAACGATGGGGATCAGCATCCAGACGGGCAGGCGTAGTCGCGCTTCGCGGTACACATCGGAACGGGAAATTTTTAGGATGTCCTGCCAGGGCCGCATCTTCTTCTCGCTCGTGTCGATCAATCCCATCGCTGCCTGTTCCTGCCCCGAGGGCAGGTCCTGACCATCTATTACCAGATAGAGCGTCTGAAACTGAGCCAGCCCGAAGAGAATGTGGAACTCATCCCGGACGCGCGCGGCGAGCATAGTCCCGAACGCCGTGTCGTCGTGCACCCATGGTTCATCGAGTTCCTCAAGAAGAACGGTGTACGCCTCATTGATAAGCTCCCGCCGGATGACCGGCGCGGCCGCTTTGACGAGTCTCAACAGCAAGGGAACATACTGGACGGAGTGAATCATGAGTCCGTGCTGCTGGGGCGTGTTGATCGTCACCAGTTCGGAGATTCGGTTCTCGCTGGGCCGACGAATCATCTCTTCCAGCCAGCGGTTGATCTCTTCCCGGGAAACGCGTTTCATCAGCAGAACGCCGCGATCATCGGTGAGGTTGTAAACATCCTGCACGGTAAAGGTGAACGGCGGTTTCTGGAGAGCGTCCGTCAGCAGGTGATGAACCTCCTCGCGGGTCTTATCTTCCCGGTGTAGTCTCTTATAATACACTGAGTAGTACCCCAACAGATATGCCGCCTGGCAAAAACCGTGTTCCGACTCAAGCTTATCGACCTTGTCTTTGTAGTCCTTGATTATCAGGGATGAAAGCTGTGTCCAGAAATGAAACTGAAACTCGTTGGGATCTGTCACCGTCTTTACCGCTTCATCGGGGCGGGTTTGCGTTGTTTCAATGATTTCATGGACCAGCATCTCGCGATTCCGAAAGACGGATCGGAGTTTCGTTTCCATGTAGCTCCCGTTGCGTTCGGTACGAAGATAGTCGCGCAGTTGATTGATGACGAGCGGAAGCATCTCGTCTTTGAGCAGCTTCACGGTGGAAACAACATCGCGAATATTGCCGGGGAAGCGCAGCAAGAGGATCTGTTCAGGCTTTTCATCGGTGGATTGCAGAAAATGCATCAGATTGTCCGCGACATCCACAGTACGCAGAAGACTTGACGGTATCGTGATATCCAGGTTCTCCTCGGCGGGAAACGGAAGATCTTTGTCATCCTGCATCTTCCGATACCACCGCCCCACCTCTGCTGCGTAGAACGCGAGATAGTACACGGTAGCAATCGTCCCATTCTCATCCCGTTCCAACTGCACCGCGTTCGATTTCTCCAGCTCATCCAAGCCGGAAGAGATATGATCGTCCCGATCCTCAGGAATCAGAGGAGCAAACTCCGGCTGCTCTCCGGCAAATCGTTTGCCGAAGCGCATGGCGAATTTAGAGAGTGAGTCCATGGTCACATGGGGTGTTCCGTTTCGGCGAACGTACGCGTGTAGCAATTTCTGGATGTTCTGGGCCGATACCATCGATACCTCTGGTGGCAATTGTATGTTCTGCACTGCAGCGAGGCAAGATGGAAATTGACACTGCTTCGCAGACAACACTACACTCCAAGTATGAGAAAAACGCCGACAATGATCGTTGCCGGGCTCACCCTGTGGTTTCTTGTGATTATGGGGTGTTCCACCCCTCCAGAACCTGAGCCCATGGATGAAACGGTCCCCGCGGATGAGGCTACCGCTGAACCGCCATTAGAACCTGAACCTGAACCTGAACCTGAACCTGAACCTGAACCTGAACCAGAGCCTGAACCAGAGCCTGAACCTGAGGACGAGTCCGGCAGGTCGCACGAGATCGCGGTGTCGGATGAGCTTTACGATCAGACCTTTACGGAAGTCGAGCAGACGATCCAGGAATTGAACGAGATCGTATCGGATCGCAACTTCCCGGAGTGGCAAGACTATTTGACCGACGCCTACCGTAGGACGTATTCCAATCCTGATGTTCTCGCAGAAAGCTCACAGAGTGGTGTGCTGGAGCGGAACAACATCGATCTGGAGTCGCTTGAGGACTACTTCAACTATGTGGTTGTTCCAAGCCGGGCGAACGCCAGACTGGATGACCTGATCTTCGTGGACGAACAGACGGTGGAAGCGATCATGGAGGTTCGCGGAGAGCGATACCTTCTGTATCTGTTAAAAAAGGTCGATAATCAATGGAAGATCGATACGTTTTAGGATATAGTCAGGACGAAACGAGGTACCGACGATGAAGATATTAACGCACCTATTGTTGATGACCGTGATGCTGGTAGCGCCGGCAGTGGTATTCGGTCAAAATGGCGACGCAGACGATTCGGACACGCCGGTGGCTACGGGGCGTACGATCGAAGAACTGTATTTGAGTCAGGATTTAGAGCTGCAAATCATGCGAAGCCAGGCTCGCGCCAATGACCGGGAGATGAAGGAGCTTGCACTGCGCAGTATCCGTGACATGGTCGAAAGTGGTGAGACGCCTGACGGCGTATATGTCATCCTTGAGTCTTTGGCTGCGGAAGGTGTCGGACGGCAGGTGCGATCCAACGGCTCCATAGTCAATAATTTTCCGGAGATTCGTCGGCAGGCCACAGAACTGCTGGGGCAAGTCGGCGGAGAAGAAGCCAAAGACACGCTGGTTGGTATTCTGAGAGATGATCCTGAGACGATGGTCTTGGCGGAGGCCGCGTACGCCTTGGGTCAGATCGGAATCAACGAGAACAACGAGGTATCGGACTACATGGTTCAGGCGTTGTTGCGCGAAAACTCGAGCCCCACACCCGATAACAACCTCGCCTTTTCGCTGATCATTTCGCTCGAGCGACTGTCGGAAAAGAACGGCGGGCTGCCGGATCCGGAAGTGTTGAACGTTTTGCTGGAGACCGCTTCTAGTCCGTATATTCGAACGGTTCGTCGGCGCGCGGTTGAAGCGATCGTGAATATGCGTGAGCACGGTGGGTGATTCAGCCTTCCGATGATTCTTGTGGTTCCCTGCGGGCGTCCTCCTCAGGTGAACCGACTCCCAGATATCGAAGGTGCCCCGATTCATATCGTTATCCGTTCCTCCGGACTTGATCTATGTTTCGTGTACTCCTCATCGTGCGGCATCTAATCAAATATGGAGTTCTCCTCGTATTGTTGGCGGTGTTTCTGTCGCACAGTCTCGTGAGGGGCGCCGCCGAGGGACGGGTGTACTCGGAGATAAGTGAAGTTCCGGTATCATCCGCCGCCTTGGTTTTGGGGACCAGTCGATACAGTCGCAGTGGCACACCGAACCGTTTCTTCGTCGCTCGTATGGACGCCGCCGCCGACCTGGTTGAAGAGGGCCGGGTTGAAGTGCTCGTCGTGAGTGGCGACAATTCACACAGCAGCTACAATGAACCGGCGGCGATGGCCGATGCTCTCAGGGAGCGTGGAGTGTCATCCGATCGAATCGTCAGGGATTACGCCGGGTTTAGGACGCTGGACTCGGTGATTCGGATGCGAAGCGTCTTTCAGCAAGATCGGTTCGTCATCGTCTCGCAGCGCTTTCATGTAGAGCGGGCGATCTTCATCGCGGCGGCACACCGTATCGACGCGTATGCATATGCCGCCGATGATGCCTCCGGCATGGCGCAGCTCAACGTGCGCGTTCGTGAGTATGCAGCGCGGGTCCAGGCGGTCCTGGACGTATACGTGTTCAATACCGAACCGCGCTTCACCGGTCCCTCGCTTCCCATTGAGTTTCCAATCTCTTCTCCTTTAAACTCGCGGTCATGAGACCTGTTGTTGAACTCCTCCATCACGGGGAGTCGTACCGATTACGGCCCACGAAGATCGTAGCCCTTGGACTGAACTATCGCGACCACATCAAAGAGAGCGTCACCATCCGGAGCGGTGGATTCGACCCTGTGGAGCCGGAAGAGCCGGTGCTCTTCGCAAAACTTGCCAGTTCACTGATTGGAACGGGAGACTTGATCATCCTTCCCCATATACTCGCGGAGTACCAGTTCGACGACGAGCGCACCGACTACGAAGGCGAAATCGCGGTGATAATTGGGCGAGAAGGAAAGGATATTCCCATTGGTGCGGCCTGGGACTACGTCATGGGGGTAACCGCCGCCAATGACGTGAGTCAACGCAATATACAGCAAGGTGATCGCTCCGGCTGGTTTCGGGGAAAGTCGTTCGACACGTTTCTTCCGATCGGCCCGAGGATCGTTCCACCCTCCGATTTCACCGATATCGAGGGCATCGGTATCGAGACGCGTCTCAACGGTACAGTTGTGCAATCGAGTAATTCTCGGGAGATGGTTTTCTCGATTGCGGAAACGATCAACTATGTATCTCGAAACTTCGAGTTGTATCCCGGGGATATCATTCTTACCGGAACACCGGCAGGAGTAGGGCCGCTTGTCCATGAGGACATCGTGGAAGTGGAGATCGAGCAGGTTGGAACGCTCCGGAACGCGGTGCGGGATCCCCGATACAGATGAGCGTTACAGACAACACGTTCTATCGGACGCTGGGGCTTCCCGAGCTTCGCGTGCACCACGCGACGAATCACTTCGATTTCACTCGTCAGGGGCGGAGGATACTGGTTGTAGGCCCCATGGGATCCGGTAAGACCGGTTTTGCGGCGCAGATCTGGCGAGACTCCCGGGTAGTACGTGAGAAGGATACCGATATTGCCGGGTGTCGCACTGCGGATGGGGCGGATCTCCGGAATGTGTTTTTCGTGCGGTCCCGACTGGACTCACGCCGCTTCTCCGATTACCCGAAAGACGCGCTGGCGTATCGCGGTGGCTACGAAAAACTTGGCCCGGCGATTGCGGAAATCTCCTCCTCTTTTGAATTGGAAGACTTGGTTCACTCTCACCCCGACGTGGGCACCTGGATCGTGGACGAAGCGTCGTTCTACGACGAACGGATCGCGTACGTCATCCAGAGACTATCTGTGGCGCGGGGGTTAGTGTTCGTTTTCCCCACGCTGATTCTCAATTTTCGAAATGCGGTGTTCAATACCACCGCGCAACTCCTGCTGGAGATCACCACCGACGTATTTCCCTTAACGGCATACTGTGAGCACCGGTCCTGTCTGAGCGATTCCAGTCACACCTATCGCTACTACTTGGTGGATGGCGATGAATGCCCTGCTATGTATTTCGATCCGCTGATCATCATCGGCGGGGACCGGACGATTGCCGATGGACGCGAGCCGAATTACGCCACGCGCTGCGCGGAACACCATACATTGCCGGGCAAAGAGTACACGTTTCTGGTTCTGAAGCCACTGGCGGAAGCCGCAGTGGGAGGTGACTGGGCGGCCCTGGAGGCGGAGCTGTCCGATTTAAAGAACCGTCCCCACCAATCGCAGCTGGGAGAATCGATCCAACGCGGGTTCCCCGGGGACTCCGAATTCGATCGGCTCAACCGCAACGCTCTTTGCGTACCCTGTCTCGCGGAGCGGGCCCTTTCCTATTTGTTCGCGGAGCAGAATATTATCAGCGAACTGATGCTTCGCCGAATTGTGCGAAGGCTACAGCTTGACACGGAGTTTTTGAGCCGTCGGCTTGCCGACAATCGCCGACCGGTTGATTTTTCCCAGGAGGAATTGTGGACATCGTGAATTTTGTCGTTTCAAACGAGATACTCTGGGGGGCCATGCTCCTGCTGAACTTCGGCGCCGTCCTGCTGGCGTTTCGTCTTTTCGGTCAAACGGGTCTATACGTGTGGATCGCGCTGGCTGGGGTTGTTGCGAATATTCAGGTGAGCAAGACGATCGAGATCTTCGGTTTTACCGCTACTCTCGGAAATATTGTGTATGCCGGGTCGTTTCTCGCCACCGACATACTGTCCGAGCACTACGGAAAGGATGCGGCTCGGCGTGGTGTCGGTGTGGGGTTCTTTGCGATTCTGGTAGTTACCGGTCTCATGTACCTGGCGGTTCTCTTTGAACCTGCGCCTTCAGATACCATGCATAGTAGCCTCGCTACCGTTTTTGGGGTGCTTCCAAGAATTGCGGGAGCGAGTCTCCTGGCGTATGTAATAAGTCAGCGACACGATGTCTGGGCGTACAGTTTCTGGCGTAACCGGTTTCCGGGGCCCCTATGGATTCGTAATAACCTGAGTACCGTCGTGAGCCAACTGATCGACAGTATCGTTTTCACCTTGGTTGCGTTCGCAGGAGTGTTTCCCGGGGCGGTTCTGATACAGATTGTTGTTACGACGTATCTGGTCAAGGCGGTAGTCGCGATCGCCGACACCCCGTTTCTCTATGCTGCCGGTACTGTCCACCGCCGTGCGGAGACGCACCGCGCGGACAAGTAACCTGCTTCCCGAAGCAGCACAGTAACTAATCTTTCCAGGGGAAGATCATTCCGCGGAGGGTCCGCTTACCCACACGCTCGCGATCATCAAATAACAACGCGTCCCACGGAATACTCTTGCGATCCGCTTCAGGGTGGTCCTGCAGATAATCGTACTTGTACAAGCGCAGCTTCACCGCCGTTTGGTACCAAATTGCGAGACCGGCGATACCGGGAATGAGAAACGCTGTGAAGAAACTTAACAAAACAACTACGATCGCCCCCAGCGCCACACCCACCGTAAAGCCCGTGTTGTCAAACGTAAAGATAAAGGACTTTTTCAACGCTGCCGGAATGGAAGTATCCAACCTCTGGCGGAGCGGTAAGTAATAGGGGGCGGTGATCCACCAGATGACCGACATCCAGAAGAGAATCGCCAGCGCAAAGAGACCGACCATGTTTTCGAGTGAACTGTAAACCGGAAACGCCACGGACAGCAGGAACAGATGCAGCACCGTAATCGTTGCAAGAACGGTAGCTGCACGCCAGGAGTCTCGGAGGCGCTCGAGAAACTGAGACCACTCGATGCCCTGGTAGTCGGTAATGGCTCGGGTCACGCCGAAAACACCACCGGCGTAGATGAAGACGAGGAATATGCCCACAAGGAGCGCGAGCACGCTTGCGACCGCTCCGGCAACGGATAATGCGGAAGGAAGAAGCGCCGGAAGGGCTAAGAGTACGATGAACCCGAGGTTCATGAGTACGGCAGGAAGAAAATTGTCCCAAAGGTCAAAGAAGCTCTTCTTGATTACGAAACCGAACATCTCCAGGAGTATACCGGTCCTTGCGCAGGATCAAAAGAGGTCGAGTCTGGGCAGCACAAGAAAATGTACGCTATACTGTTGTTCGTTATGATAAAGCGTTGCGTATTTCGTCTATTTGTCGTGGTAATTGTTCTCATTTCTTTTGCATCTCTGGGAGCCCTTGAGATTGACCGGGAAGAGATTGAACAATCGTCCGACGTGGATATTGAATTCGAGAACTATGAAGGTCCGGTGGAGGCGATCGACTCACGGGAAGCGATTCGCGAGATCGGGCGGGTCATGGGGCGAGGAATCGCCGATGCGGACGCAGCGGACTACGACCAGCGCTACTTGTTAACGCGAATCATCGGTGACGTGGAAGACGACAGACTCGCGGCGGACATTATCGAACTCACCGCGGAGTCTCGAGTTGACCATATCGAGAATCTCCGCCGAATTATTTCGGGCTATTTGGAGACTTCCTGGGAGTACGGCCGGAACGACGCTGATCTGTTGGCCCGGTTTATCACGATCTACAACGCCGTCAATCGGGGAGCAATGGAGCTCTTCTCCGAACGCTATCGGGAAGCGGTGGTGATCGAGCTCAATCCCGCGTGGGCCGGTCTGGCGACGTCGTATCGGCAGTGGGCGGGACAGACGCAATTGGTAGTGCCAATTCGTGATGATCGTGGACCGGGCTCTCTCGATGCAGTGGACCCCCGACAACTGGTGGATGCCCGAGTTATTGATGAGCTCCGCACCCGGCGGGATTTGGGAATCGAGGATCGTAAGGCGATAATCGATTTTATCGAGCGGGTAATCGAGGAACGGACGGCGGCGATCCAGGAAGAGCGTGCAGCGCTGGATGAGGAGCAAGAGACGATAGACGCGCGACAAGCGGAACTCGACGAGGATAGTCCTACAGATGAGGAAGTTGCCGAGGATCCTCCGGAGGACGCCGCCGACGAAGAGGTCGTGCCGGATCAGCAGGACGATGAACAGCCGGCCGACGACGAACCGCAACAGAAAGATCCGGCCGACGTCGATGATGCTGGAGAGGATGATCCTATTCAGCAAGACGAGGACGCCGACGTGCGGGACGATGCGGAGGAAGAGCGTCGTGAGCTTGAGGATCGAGAGACGGAGATCGTTGATCGGCAGGAAGAGCTTGACGAGGAAGAGGAAGAGCTCGAGGAACTCACGCAGCGGGTGGAAGAGCTCTACGAGGAGACCGCAGAGGATCAGGCTGCACTCGAGGATCAACCAGCTCCTACGGATCTGGTCCCGTTTGTTCTCGGAGATGGAACCGGACGTTTCGAACTGGCGGTCGTGGATTTTGGCGAGGCCGTTATCGCGGGGGAGCAAACGATTCCGGTGGCACACCGTGAACTCACGGAGTTTCAGGGAAGCATCGTTGTTGCACACCAGTCCACCGGCCGGCTGCTCATGCTCGATCCGTTGTCGCTGTCAGTGATTGCTGAGAGTGACGCGACCGTGGTGCCCGGAAGCCGAATCCGTGTGGTAGATGGTCACCTCTTGACGGTGGTTCCTGACGATGGATCGTTTGTGGTGGGAGAGTTTGATGCTCAGCTGGTGCTTCAGCGCCGTTCCGCGCGGTCGGTGCTGGAGGATACGGATATCGTGATCCGTGATGAAGAACTGCTGGTTCAGGACGAAGACCGGGAGCTGCGGGTCCTTCGGTTGGATGAAGTAGCGGAGTAGAAGTAGAGAGCGGCCGGCTACCGCTCCTGGTTATCTCGTCGGAATGGACGGGTAATCCGGCGCCAGGCCGCTGCCAATGCGTAGCCGATCCGGCGCCAGAGCGAAGGATTTTTGAGGCGGTCGAGACGAACGAGAGCGTCTGCGGTTTCATCGCTGCTGAAGTCCTTCCGGGCCATGTTCTCGTCCATTTCCATTTGCAGGAGCTGCGTCTTGTCTTTGGATTCCACCACCCGACACTGAATGGCCCTCCATCCGAGACGTTTTGCCGCCTCCAACCGTCGGTGGCCTGCAACCAGATCGTAGTTCTCCGTGACGATAATCGGGTTGAGGAGCCCGTGCGCTCTGAGGCTGGTCATGAGTGCCTGGAGATCGCCCAGATCACGGCGCACTCGATGATGAACACGGACTTGCTGAATATCGATCGTTTCTATACGAGCCATAGTGATGCTCCACTAATCGAGTAACGGGTTGATGCCGGAATCGTTGTCATCATCAGAGTCACCGCCTTGGCTGTCGCCGTCGTCTTCATTGACTTCGTCATGAGAAATGTCCACATCCTGGTCAGATAAGCTGTCACCGTCGTCTTCCTCCTCGTCCGAGATAGGTGAACGTGAGTCGAATCGCGCAGTGTCGAGGCTGAGGTCAAGGCTGGGGCGGGAGGCCGAAGTGTTTGAGCGATCCAACGAGAAGTCCCGGCCGTCCAAGCCGGCACGCAATCGTTCGACAAGCACGGGTTGCTGTTGGCGATCAAACTGCTCCAGGCGGTCAAACTCCGTGGGTTGGGTACCGGCGATAAACACTTCTTCCACAGTGGGTCCACTATAGTCGGCCGGTGGCAACAGTCCGGATCGTGCGGAAACCTCGAGTTCGACGATGCCGTCAGGTTGCACGAACTCTCGAACTGGAAGTCCCCGGTGGATATCGCGCATGTACTGCGCCCATACCGGCCCGGAGGTCACCGCTCCGGTCTGATTCACTCCCAGGCTGTTGTTGCCGCCTCGGTCAAAACCAAACCATACTGCGGTGGTGTAGTAGGGTGTGAAACCCAGGGTCCATGCGTCGCCCCAGTTCTGTGTTGTTCCTGTCTTTCCGGCGGTGGGTTGTTCGAATCCTCCCGCCACGTTCTGTGCGTAACGAAGCGTTCCACTTTCCACGGTGGTTTGGAGAATATCGGTGATAATGTAGGCCGCCTGAGGACTGACGATCTGGTCGGGCCCTCCGGAGCGCCGCTGCTCCCGCCGGAAGTCCGCTTCCGGTTCCAAGACGATCCTGCCGGACCGATCTTCAATATACCGTACGGCTATCGGTGTAACCTGGCGGCCCTGGTTTGCCAATGTAGCATAAGCCCGGGCCATGTCGATCGGGGCGGCCTCAACGATTCCCAGACCCACGGGATACTTCCGCACCAGGTTTCGCTGTTCCCACTGCGCTTCGGGGATTCCCAGAAGATCACCGGCAGTCCGCAGGGCGGCGTCAAATCCCACCCGTTCGAGAACCTTTAGGGAAGGGACATTCATTGACCGCGCCAGCGCGTAGCGTACGAGCACCGGCCCTACCCATTCGCCACGGTAGTTCTCCGGCGCATATGGTGTGCCATCATCATTCCAGAAAACTACGGGAGAATCGTATATCATCGTTGCCGGAGTGATTACTCGCTCTTCGATGCCCGCTACATAGTACAACGGTTTAAACGATGAACCGGGAGTCTGTGACCCGTCGACGGCTCGGTTAAACTGATTACGGGATTCAAACTCGCGCCCGCCCACCATCGCCGTGATGTGGCCGGTATCGTTCTGGAGCGTAATGAGCGCGCCCTGAACCGTTGTCCGTTGCGACTGCTGTTCGCTACGGGCGTAGGACATCCGGGTGGCGTGGCGTAATCCAAGTTGCTCGCTGGGCGCGAACATGAGCGTCACCATTTCCATGAGGGGATTCAGCTCTTCATCGAACGTCTGTTGTGCCGCCTGACGGCGTTTCGCGTCACCCACTCTGAGGTCGGGAACGTTGAAGGTGAGGGATAACAGATCAATGATCGGCACCAATTCCGCTCCGTAATCCACGCGGGTGGCCGTATTCTGCTGGTAGATGCTGTTGGCACGAGCGATTCCCGCTCGCATATAGCGATCGGCCGCCTCCTGAAATCCGAGATCCAGGGTGGTGTGCACCACAAATCCGTCGCGGTTAATATCGAGGCTGCCCAGGAGGTATTGGTTTTCCAGCTGATAACGCACATATTCAGAGAAATACGGCGCGCGATCCTCCCGCTCAAAGAACGCGGTGGAGGTGTTGGCGCGGGTGAAGTCGTAGCTTCCCCAGTACTGGTCGAAACTTCGGTCTACCTGTTCCTGGGTGGCGTATCCAAGGTTCACCATCTGATCCAGTATCGTCTTCTGTACCCGGCGCGCTTCATTGGGTCGGCGAATGGGTGAGTAGAGGGACGGATTCGCCAACTGAATCACGAGCATCGCTGACTCGGCGATCGTGAGATCACGGGCGGAATGCCCGAAGAAGAACTGACTTGCAGCTTCCACTCCGTAGTTCCCATGCCCAAACCACATGCGATTAAGGTATTGTTCAAGAATCTCGTACTTGGTGAGGTGTCGCTCCATTTGAAGCGCCCACCACAACTCTACCAGCTTTCTTTGGATGGAAATGCTGCTGCGATCGGCATACAAGTTTCCGGAAAGCTGCTGTGTGAGTGTAGATCCACCGGAGAAATAGTTATCGGTGAGAACGTTCCAAGCGGCCCGAGCAGTTCCGCGGAAGCTGAATCCTTGGTGCTCGAAGAACGTCTGATCTTCACGGGTTATCAAGGCGTAGATCAGGTGCCGGGGTAGCTCATCGATACTCACCAGTTCCCGATTCTCGTCGGAGAAGAACTCTGTGATGAGTCTGCCGTTGCGGTCAAGAATCTGTGTGGGAAGCGCCGAACGCTGCTCATCGATCCGGTCGATGCTCTGTATGTTGTTGGTGGCGGCGACGGCGATACCTGTAGCGATTCCAACGGCCACCGTGCTCGCAGCCAACACGATGAACAGTACGATCAGCGTCGCCCGCCGTTTCTTGGTCATGGTGGCACTCTACGGACGTACAGTGACCTTTGTCAACAGAAGGGAGGGAACACAAAAAAAGGCCGGTTCGGCAGAACCGGCCAGAGTATCGGCTACAGAGAATAGTAAACTGGGAGGGGAACTATTTCCGCCACCGATACACACATTATCGTCACGTATCACTTTATGTTTAGTTCCGTTTTATCAAAATATCAAGGTCAATCGCGACTTCATAGTTCTCGTGAGCATCAAGTTCGATCCTTCGACTCACCGTGAAGTCACCAAGACGAATCATGATAGAGTGCTCTCCCGGCGGAGCGGAGAATGAATCGTAATCAACCAACCTCGTACCATTCCAGTATACTTCGGCCACGGTAGGTACGGAAACCCGTATCATAGCAAGTGGTTCTCGCGGTTCGAGGGTAATCTCCCGGAGGCGGCCCTGTTCGATGCCCACATTAGAGGTGACATCCAGGAAATCACCGGCCTGCGCGGTGAGCCGGTAAATTCCCGGGGCCCGTTCCACCACGGTGTCCGCTTCAATCGTCTCGCCGTCCAGGGACAATTCCAGCGCATCCCGGGTTTGCCGAAGCAGGTCATCATCTCCTTCCAGGACGATGCGCGCCGCGCCTATAGGCCGCAACCGCGGGGTAACGCTCACCGAGTACGCCACAGAAAGCGCTCTACTGTCCATCCCCTTCATGATCGGTACCAATTGTATCGCAATATCACCGATGTGCGGGTCAATAGGTTGGGTTGCATTGTTCTGGATGCCGGAACCGTCCGATCCAAACGGCACAAATATCCGATGCCGCAGCGGATCGGTCAACGGAAGCGTTTGAAGACGCTGCCCGGCAAGATTTTGTACGCCGGTTGCTTCAGGAGGATCTACCGCTCCGAAAATGGCAGCGGAAAAGGATCCCGGGGCGATCGAATCGCTCTCGGGTTCGATGACGATGTCCAGTCCGGCGACAAAGCGAACGGCGGATGGATCGAGATGAAGGAGGAGTATGTCCCCCGAGGAGATGCTTCGCTCTACCGCATCCTGCGCCGTGAGCGTCTCTCGGACGCTGACCTCACCGCGAAAGCTCTGACCCTCGATACCGCCCGCGACAAACATCGCCAGGATTCCCATCCAGAGCGCCGGAAAGTTTTCTCGAACCGTTGTTAATCCCATCGGATATACTGCTCCGGATCTCGCGGAATGCCCTGAAACCTGACTTCAAAGTGCAGGTGTGGACCGGTGGACATGCCCGTGCTTCCTACGTATCCCAGTGTGTTTCCCCCATTCACCTCATCGCCCACAGAGACGATCGCTTCCTGCAGGTGCGCATACACGGTCTCGTATTCGCCGCGGTGGGCCACGGTTACGGATAGACCCAGGAACGGCTCTCGACGTATTTCCTGTACAACTCCGTCCGCTGCGGCGTAGACGGCTGTACCGAAGTCAACGGCGAAGTCGATTCCCGCATGAAACAGGCGCGCGTTGGAAAACGGATGATACCGATATCCGAAGGGTGATGAAACGGGGCCCTCGCCAATAGGGTGCACAAATTCGCCCCGCATGAAAAGATCCCGCTCTTCATCGGAGAAGTCCAGCCCCGGTGCGAAGAGAAACGCCGTGTTTCCATCGGGACCGGGGATCTGAATCTCCAGAACGTCTTCATGTGGGGCGACTCGCTCCAGCAGGCGCCGCTCCAGCGCCGTTTCCGCCTGGGAGGGGGCGAACAGTCCCGGTTGATTGGGTATAAGGACCGCCCGCCCGTCCGTGGGAAGACGGGACTGATTCAGACGATTCAAGGATGCGATCGTTCCGTACGGGAGCGTTAGCCGTGAAGAGATCTCGAAAAGATCCTCGTCGGCGGTGGGGATGTAAGAGAATAGAATCAGCGGATCCTCGGCATGATGGGATCCATTCTCCCCTTGAAACCGTCGTACCATCTGCTGGTGCTGTACGTAGACGGGATCACCGCGGTCAAGACTGTGCATGGGGGTTTGACCTGCAATCGGCGAGGTAAGACCGCACAACACCGCCAAAGCTACAGCGCCCCTTCGGGCGAGCCGAGCAGTAGTCATGCAAGGCGATATGCGATCAGCCCGGTAACGGCGACCAGGGCGAGTATCGTCAGGATATACGATCCAAGGACTATTCCCAGCACCATCACAACAACAGCCCCCATCCAGACCAGCGTACGGCCGGTGGGGCGTCGTCCGCCAATGAGTAGCCTACCCAGGCCGGCGACGATCACAATCAATGAGATTGTGGTGTATGCGGTGGGGAAACGCGAAGCCGCCAGCCACAGTGGCAGTGTGATGATCGCACTGAGGGTTCCCAGTGCCACGATCCACGCCGCAAGCCGGACGAGTCCCCGCAGAAGCGTGCCGTAGCCTTTCACAAGAAGGTATAGGTGGTTCACTGTAGCGCCTCCAGAATACGCTCCCGCTGCGCAGCGAACTCATCCGCTTCGGTGTTGCGGCCGAGACGATCCGCGGTGGCGTGAAGCTCAGCCAGAACTTCAGCGCCGGCGCGGGCGTCGTTGACTGCAAGGTATACCCGCAACGCCCGGAGGTAGTACTGATATGCACCATCATCGTCGCTGAGACGCCGATGGATTTTTCCAAGGGCGAAGAGATCCGCCGCAATACCCGGCGCGTACTCGGCCCGCTTGTCGGACTCCAGCGCCGCTTCCGCCAGCGTCCGGGCCGACTCGTAGTCTTCCTGTCGCGACGCGAGTGAAGCCAGCATGTAATAATTGCTGGCCAGTTCTCGCCAGTTCTGTGCTTCCTCATTAATTGAACGAGCTTGAGTGAAGTACGTCTCCGCCTGCTCGAAGTCACCGCTCTGCGCATACACGGTGCCCAGATTATGGAGGAGAATAGGGTCCAACGGGCCGTCGCGATCCTCGGCAATGCTTCGAGCCTCTTCAAACTCCGTGCGGGCCCGCGCCGTGTCGTCACTGCGCAACGCGAGCTCTCCAAGGTTGATGTGTGCCTGCATCTCCTGTTCCTGATCATCGGCGATGCGGGCAAACTCAAGTGCAAGTTCGGCCCGCTCGGTGGCTTCCTCCAGGTTGCCCGTGATTCCGTACACCCGGGCCAGGGAATTGTGGGACTTAGCGATCCCCGGAAGATTGTCTACCGATATATTTTCCTGAAGGGCCTCTTCGAAAAAGCGGCGGGCCATCTCGTAGTCTCCGGCCCGGAAGCGTGCATTTCCGTATTCCGCAAGCTGAGAGGCCCGGTTCTTGGTGGTAACCTCGTAGTCGGGGGGATCCGGAGCCGACGAGCATCCGAGAACGACTACCGCTATGGCGAGCGCTATAGCCGGAATCCGAAACACGCTAGAACCGACCATCGCGATAACTCTGAAAGGTGGTTGGTTGCGATAGTTCACGGGTGATGCCCCCACGAATGAGCGGGTTGTTGCTGAGCCCCTCCAGAACGTCTTGCCCCGATACCAGAGCTCCCTGTGTCTCTTCGAGAAGCTCAGCGATCTGTGGTTGCGTACCGTTCACGAATCCGGCGAACTGGTTCACCTCGTCCAGGGAAGCGTTGACACTGATTAACATCTGTTCCACTTCGTTGTAGAGCCGATTGTTATCATTCAGGAAGGTAGTAATGGACCCGTCGGCGTCGAGCAGTCGAGGAACCAATCCGGTAGGATCTCGTAGCTCCTGGGAGGTGGCCTCGAAGTTGCCTGCAATTACCGCGGTGCTGGCGAGAATCTGATTGCTCTGCTCCCGCGTCTCCACGAGCGTTGTCTCCACTTCCTGGAGGAGCGTGTTCACCTGTGCCAGCGTCTGTCCAAGTGGTTGTGATTGATCTCCGCTCAAGGCCTGGTTCACGTGGGCGAGAGTCTGGTCCACCGACAACAGGAGGGTGTTCACGTTACGCAGTACCGGTTCAACCTGGTTAATAATACGCGTCACCGAATCGCCGCCGGCGGGCATGACCACCGCATTATCCTGGACGATCGCCTGACCTTCCTTGCTGTTGATCGCCGGTACCAGACTGCCCTCCGGCAGCGGGTCAGCGGCATCACGGCCCTGGTGAAAGATCAGTCCCGCTCCCAGTCCGATGGGACTGCTCACGAGTTCCAGAATGCTGTTGGGTACGACGCGGTGGTAATAGGTGTCCTTGATGTAGAAGTCGACGCGAACCTGGTCTCGGGCCGCCAGCGTCACATCCGTGACCCGGCCGATATCAAAACCCTTGAACTGAACGTTCATTCCGACGTTCAACCCCTCACCGGTGGGAAAGACGCTGTAGAAATGGTAGTTCTTGGCAAACCACCGTTGGTTTGCCCCCATTGACCCCAGTACCAGCACCAGCGATACGGCCGCCACCAGAACAAATATGCCGACGACTTGTTGGGCAAAACGGATGCGAAATTTCACGAGGTCCTCCCGCCGTGTAGACTATCATGCAAATGGGTCATCGTTGTTTCCTAAGATATCCAAGATATCGGCATCGTATGTAGAGCTCAAATCGAATACGTCCGCCAGGATTTGGCGTACCCGCGTGTCGGTAGTGCGAGTGAGCTGCTCCACCGTGGCATACGCCAGGACGCGTCCCTGATCGATTACGAGAATGGAATCGGCCAGCTGTGATGCAATCGCGCTGTCATGCGATGCGATGACAAGCGACCTACCCTGAGATTTCAAGTCTTTGAGAACCGACAGCAGGTGGTTGGTAGTTGCCGAGTCGAGACCACCGCTGGGTTCGTCCATAAAATAGATTTCCGGGTTCAGCATCATGCTTCTGATAATTGCCGCCGTCTTCCGTTCTCCGGCAGACAGCCGTGCCGGCCGTTGCATCAGGTCTTCCGAGAACGCCAGAGTTCGACAGAGTCGATCCACGCGCCGTTGCGTTTCCCCGGGGTCCCGTTTCGGGAAGTGGTATTGTGTGGCAAGGGTGAGGTTGTTCAGTACCGACAGATTCTGCCAGAGCGCGGCATCCTGAAACACAAATCCATGTCGCAGTCGGTTCCGGTCGAGCTCTCGGTCGGGCATTGTCGCCGTTTGTGCGTGGTCGAACAGGACGCTGCCTTCCGTGGGAGGGATGATCGCGGCCATGATTTTCATGAGCAACGTCTTGCCCGAACCGCTCGGTCCCATGACCAGCAGGCACTCACCTTCCCGAACCTCACACGTGACGTCTTCGAGAAGGGCCCCTTCATCGGTTGAGTATCCGACCTGCCGTAGTTCTACCGTCATCGCGAAATCCCTAAACCCATAAGTAGTACATCACCGTGAGGAAGGCGTTGGCCGAAATGAGAAGGATAAAGCTTTGTCCGACGCTCTTGATCGCCATTACCGGCACTTCGGTACTGGACTGTTCCACCTTGAATCCGTAGTAGGTCGCCACGGTACTGATGATGGCGCCGGATACGGCACTTTTCAGCAGGGACACCGTGACATCCATGACCGTGAGTGCGTTGAGCACGTTGAAGAAGTAATCACGGACATCGATAGAGGCCACAAGAGAAGTGACAAGAAACGATCCGAGCAGGCCGAAGATATTGAAGTATATATTGAGTAGCACCAGCGAAATCGTTACTCCCAGAAAGCGGGGAACCACCAGGTAACTGATGGGACTGATGCCGTTGGCTACGTACGCCTCAATCTCATGGCTCACCACCATATTGCCCAGCTCGGTGGCGATGGCGGTGCCCGATCGGGCGGCAATAATAAACGCGGTGAGAATCGGACCGAGCTCGCGGGTAATGACGGTAATGAGGATCGTATATACTAGCTGTCCCTGACCAAACTGAGGAAGAAGCGCAACTCCCTGGATGATAATAATCGCTCCCAGGCCGACAGAGAGGATCGCGATCACCGGTAACGCTTCCACGGCGGTGAAGAGTATCTGGAATGTGAGAACTCGCCGCGATTTGCGCTGCCGAATGTACAGAACCGTTTCACGGAGCACGAGGAAGAAAAACCCCATGGCGTAGGCGAATCCCCGAAACGTTTCGAACACCCGTGTCCCGATGTTTTGAAGGAACAGCATCTTGTTCATCATAGTAGTCAAAGCCCACACTGCGAGCAAGCGCAGATTAGCTTGATTTTTGACGGCCGTGCGGATACAGTTTTCCCAGGAGATCAGCTGACTTGCCGAAACCTGTTGCGTTTAAGTCCAACTCAGTCGTGTACTTTCAGGGAGATTTGGACGAACGAATTTATATTCTCAAATCCGGTCGGATCGTTCTTCGCTCTCGGGATATCGAGACTGGACAAGATATCAATGATCTCATCCAGACCGGTGAGTTTTTCGGGGTAAAGAGCGCACTGGGCAAGTATCCCCGCGAGGAAGATGCCGTGGTGCTTGCCGATGCCCAGGTGCTCCAGTTCACCGTGCAGGAGTTCGAGCAGGTGGTCACCGGCAATACCCGAATCATCATTAAGATGCTCAAGGTGTTTTCTAATCAGCTCAGAAGGATCCACTCCAAAGTCTCATCCATGCTCAATCAAGAGGACCAGATCGATCCCGCCGAGGGGCTTCACCATAGCGCGGAGTTCTATTTCCAGAATCGTCAGTATGAACACGCCCGGTACATCTGGCAGAGATACTTGGAGCTGTATCCCAACGGTCGCCACGCGGAGGAAGCTCGAAAGCAAATGGATCGCGCATCCCAGTCGTCTCAGGCACAATCTACGCGGACCGCTGCCCAGGAAGCTTCACAGCGACGTCCCGGTGAAGACCTGCCGGAGATTGGGAAGCTGTATTTCGAGGCGGAGACCAGCTTTGCCAATGAAGAGTTTGATCAGGCGATTTCGCTCTTTAAGAAGGTGATCGATAATGATGATCAGGGCGAGTACCGTGGAAAGGCGACGTTCCAGCTTGGTCGTGCCTATTTCGAGAATGAAAACTATCCGGAGGTTATTCGTCACTACTCACAGCTGATCAAGGATGTGCCCCGCCACCCGCAGATGGCGGAGTTGCTGTACTACATCGGTTATAGCTACGGGAAGTCGGGCAAACTTGATAAGGGAAAAGCGTTTCTGTCGAAAGCCAAAGCCAGTGCCTCCGATGAGCCGGTGTTGCGGCGAAAGGTGGATCAGGCGATGGCGAGGTTGGAGAGTTGAGCATGAGCGGCTTTGATCGGTTCGCGAAGCAGATTCCCAAGGGCCGGATGATTTTCTGTGAATACGAACCGGGCCACAGCTTCTACCTCATTCAGAAGGGACGCGTTCAAATTACCAAGGTCATGGGCTCGATTGAGAAGGCGGTGGATATTCTCCATCCTGGAGAACTCTTCGGTGAGATGGCGATCCTGGAAGAGGCGCCGCGTAGCGCCAGCGCGATCGCGTTGGATGATGTGACACTCCTCGAGTTCAATCGAGAAAACTTCGAAATCCTCATGCAGGGCAATCCTCAGATCGCGATGACCCTGCTTCGGACGTTTGTGAAGCGCATTTACGATCAACGGCGCCGATTCATGATCCTGAAGCTGAACGACGTCCAGGCCCGGGTGGCGGATGTGTTTCTGATGCTGTTTGAAGGCATGGACAGCGATCCGGAAGACAAGCGCTGCGAGTTTTCGGTCACTTCCAACGATGTTGCCCACTGGGCAGGTCTCACTCCTGAACAGGTTCGAACCACAATTAACCAACTGGCGAATCAGCGTCGAATCGAAGTCTATCCCGACAAAATTGTCGTTACCAACATTCATGACCTTCAACGACTGGTGAGCAGCCGTCGTCGCGAAGAAGAGTAAGGGGCTCGTCCCCATGCTCGACCACCTTCTCTTCCGTGCCTATCAGCTCTCCCGCCGCCGTCGCGCCGGGGCGCGGTTCCGTACGGTGCAGACCAACGACGGACGAGTATGGCCGGTCTACCATACCGTGCCACCTCCCTATCAGGTAGATCTGGGGGTACCGCTGGTATTGTTCCATGGCTTTGGCAATGACGGCAGCACGTGGCTGCGTTTTATGCCCGTCCTCGGCGGAGCCCGGGAGATAGCGGCGCCGAATCTGCCGGGATTCGGCGGTCATCCTCTGGCAGAGACTGACAATCCAACCCCCCGATGGTACCGATCCGTTGTGGCGGAACTCTTGCGGGAACTGACGGTCCGGTGGGGACAACCGCCGATCGTGGTGGGGAAATCGATGGGCGCGTTGATAGCGGGGTTGCTTGCGGGAGACCTTCCTCACCTGGTGCGTACGCTGGTGTTGATCGATCCCGCCGGCATCCAGACGCCGGTACCCAGTTCCTTCTGGCAGCAGTTCAGCGAAGGACGTAACCGGCTTCTGCCCACGACACCGGAAGAATGGGATGAGATGGTTGATACTCTCTACCACCGTCGCCCGCACATCCCGGGGTTTATTCGCCGTCAGGCATTGCGTACCATAACTACCAACTTTGCCACATATAAACGCATCTTCGAGGGACTATTGTCGGAAGGATATAATCCTCTCGGGGATCGACTGGCGCGAATCCAATGTCCGGTGTCGGTGGTGTGGGGAGCGCAGGATCGCGTCATGGACCCCTCCGGCATCGAGGTCATTCGCAAAGCTCTTCCCTCAGCGTCCGTAACCGTGCTGGACAACTGCGGTCATTCCCCCACGCGGGAGCGACCGGAGGAATTGATGCGTGTACTGCTGGACGTGATCAGCCGGTGGGGATGAGCCTTCCGGCACTTCACGTTGAATCGGTGGAGGCGCTTCGTGTGCGATCTACCGTGTAGCCCACGGCAAAGAGCACGCCGGCAGCGATCAGAGTAGCCACCGAACTGTGCGTCGGAATGACGCGCCCCAAAGCGATCGCCGCGACCCCGCCGCCGATCAGGGTGAGCATCGCCGACCACGGTCCGGTACGCTTCAAATAGAACACACCGAAGAGTAGCGGCAGAAACACCATGAGAATCCGCGACGAAGCCACCGAGAGTTCTACCAGCGTTGTGGGCCGTGTCAGGGCAAACAACCCGACCACAGCGGTAAGCACCAGAATTACCACACGGCCGGCTCCGGTACCGCGCCGATGGCGGAACACATCCCGGGTGAACATGCTCGAGAGCGTGAGAAGAATAGAATTAGCGGTGGATACCGAGGCGAAAATGATGCTCAGGGCCAGCGGTAACGCCAGAGCGCGTCCCATGCGCGACATGAGCTCCACGATCACCTGATCACGGCCGGCGATTTCCGGCAGGAGCCCTTGGATCGTTCCCGCTTTGGCGCCGAACCCTACCACTGTGACGATCATCGTGAAGATCGCACCGAAGACGGCAAAGAGGACGATCATCTTCCGCAGGTCCTCTTTGCGTTTGAGAATAAACAACCGCTGCATTACTTGCGGGTTGGTGAGGGCGAAAAAGCTCCACGGCAAGGTGAGATTGATAAAGAATGCCGGCGTCCAGACTGCATTGGGAAACGTGGACAACTCCACCGCGCCGTAACTGTCGCGCACCCAGAGAAGCGCGGCGATTGCCACGGTCAGCATGAAAACGCCCTGGATCGCGTCGGTAATCGCCACTCCCCGGAGTCCACCAAGTAACGCCCACAGGCCGATCACCACCACCGCGAAGAGCACACCGGTGCTGAACGTCAGTCCGTATCCCTCGAGGATAACCGCTAGGCCGATCACCTGAACCGCGGTGTAGGGAATAAGCGCCAGCGCCGCAACGATCGTGCCCACCGTGGCTGCGGGCTTTCCGTAGTACACCGCAAACAGTTCCATCGGTGACACGATTCCGTGAGTGCGTGCCGTGTCCCAGATCTTGCCGCCGTAGACCCCTAGGAGAATGACGGTGGCCACGAGATAGACCATCTCGAAGATCAGGGCACCGACGCCGGTGGCGTACGACAACCCCACCAACCCTACCATCATAAACGCCGAATAGGTGGTGGCGGCGTAGGTCATGGCGGACACGATCCACCCGATCGTTCCGCCGCCGACAAAGTATTCGCTTTGGGAGCGGTTCTTGCGCATGACCGCAATGGAGACTCCGGTTCCGGCAAGCGCATACAGGCCAAGTAACAGGTAGAATCCGTTCATCGCCGCTACACTACCAGCAATCACGGATCTCGAGAAGTGTTTTCGGCCCCCACCGGGTTGTTTGTCGGTTATTGACCGAATAATCCGCCTCTCGTACACTCCTGGGTCTATGCCTGCATATATGAGCGCGTTAGCGTCCTACGCCCCGGAACGGATCGTCACCAACGATGAACTCGCCCGTACGATCGATACCTCCGACGAGTGGATCCGGTCTCACACCGGAATTGGGGAACGCCGGATCGCTCCTGAGGAACATGCGGCCAGTGACCTGGCGATAGCTGCCGCCGGTCGGGTCCTCGCCCGCGGTAAGATTCAGGCGGAGGAGTTGGATCTGATTATCGTGGCCAGTTCTTCCCCGGATTACGCCAACTTCCCGTCGGTGGCCTCCATCGTGCAGGATCGTATCGGCGCCGTCCGGGCCGGGGCGTTTGATCTGGCAGCCGGATGTACCGGCTTCGTCTACGCTCTGGAAGTTGCCCGCTCGCTGGTGGCGGCCGGTCCCGCCACCAGGGTACTGGTGATCGGGAGCGAGGTGCTGACCCGTATCACAAACTGGAGTGATCGCAATACCTGCGTCCTCTTCGGTGACGGCGCCGGAGCGGCGATCGTAGAATCGGGCGCGGCCCGTCCCGATTCGGCCCGTCCCGATTCTGACTCTCCCGGCGGAGAGCGTCATGAGCTGCTCGGGAGCTGGCTGCAGTCGAAGGGAAGCGGTGATACGGCGCTAATCCGTCCCGTAGGCGGTACGAGAACCCCCTACAATCCGGAGATCCATACCGCTTCGGACATGACGATCCAGATGGACGGCCGTCGAGTCTACCTGTTCGCGGTGGACGCCCTGGTTCGATCTATCGAGACGCTCTGCGATCGCCACGATCTGACTGTCGATGAGCTGGATTGGATCGTACCGCACCAGGCGAACGCCCGCATCATAGAAGCCGCCGCCAAACGGATCGGTCTGCCCCTGGAGCGCTTCTACACCAACCTTGACCGCTACGCTAACACCTCCGCCGCATCCATTCCTCTGGCAATGGACGAGATGCAGGAGCAGGGCCTTCTGGAGGCGGGGCAGGTGGTGCTTACGATCGGGTTCGGTGCAGGCCTGAGCTACGGAGGGAACGCTATTCGCTGGTGACCTTGCATGTAGTGGGCACATCTCCTACGATACAGCTGTACTCCATTACAAAGAACAGGATCATTATGCGCAATTTAAACAAGCAGCAACGCTCACGGACAGACTTCGGTCTCAATTTTCCCCATACCGATATTGAACACCGAAAACGAATCATCAGTTACATCAATTTCAAGTTGGCGACGCATGGACTGTCCAACGTCCCGGAAGATTCGGAGTCGATGCTGGATATGGCCGGCGGGATGATCCGGAATTTCCGGGAGAAAAACCGGCTGCTCCAGGATCATCTGCCTCCCGCGGATGAGCGCGTTCAGCGTTTTCTCGATGACTACCTGAACGGTCTCGAGGACGACGTGCCCCGACTGCCGGGAAACTCCTTCGTCCTTGACGGGTACGGGCTGGCGCGGGAAATGTCGATCCCCCCGTATCGTGACTCGTATCACACCGAAGGTATCAGTTCATACCGAACCAAGCAGGGCGTGCTGCACAATCCGAAACACGATCGCCGGACCACGAAGGGGGTCTTTCACGTGGCCGAGGACGGGCTGCCGATTCCTCCCGATAAGAAGGCGGTTCCCCGAATCACGTATCTTCGTCTGCTGAAAGAGGCGCTGAATCCACCGGATGAGTTGGCGACAATTCCCTTTACGATCGATGCGGATAAACCTGCCCACCGCTTCGTAAGTCTCCTTCTCAAGCCGATCGTGCAACCCACCGTGCCTGACGTACTTCGCGAACGATACTCGGAGATTCGATTTCTGGTTCCCGGGGGACTCACGGCAAATCTCGATTTCGTAGAATCGATCTTTGGCAACGCCGGTGACCCATATCTCCCGGAGAACGATAGCGCCCTTGATCCACAACACTGGACGGGCCATACCGGTTTTATCATTCTGGCAACCCACCTGGTACACACCACGAAGAAAGCGTTGGGGCTTCCTCACGTTTCCAAGGCGACTGCGCGGCAGAAGGCCGACGGCATGTGCTGGGAGGACCCGGAGGAACGGTATAACGACGGAACGCCGTTCAAGATAACCGCTCGGGATGAGCGCGGAATCATGGTAACGATCATAGCGGACAACTACTTCGGATACTCCAAGAAGGAAGTGAAGACGCAGATCAGCTATTCAGCCAACCTCCTGGGCCTGGTAGAGGAGGAACACGCCGGAGGTGCGCTGGCGTTTCCGAGCTACAACCTCGGAATGAAGTTCGTTCCTGATAGTAATCTCCGCTCGCAGAGCCACCGTTTTGCCGATCTCCCTGGAATCCTGGGAGATACCCTGGAGGTGCGCCCCGGCGGCTACGGGGTGGACTCCAACTACTCCGATATCTACTATCTGCCGGAGGATGCCACGATCGATCTGGATGCGCAGGAAGCAAACTGGGTCGATCGGGAAGGTGGTGCCCAGGCTCTGCGCATCCTTCCGGAACGGACGTACATTCATCCCACCGGCTTCAAAATTCATATGGAGCAGCATCCGGTATCCGGAGCGTGGCGATTGGTTGGTACGACATCAGAGGGTACGCTGTGTCATAAGCCGTGTACCGTCTCCGGCGGCGGAAAATCGGAGATTTCGAAAGCGTTGAACGACGCGATGCACTATACGCCGCTCATTATCGCCGATTACAAGCATGACATGGACATGGTTCAGGAGATTATCGAGCGCGATTACAGTGACCGATTCATCGATCCTCCGGACGGGAAGAACCATGTCAGCCGCAAGATTCTCTCCCGGGCGCGTAGTCTCGGATCCGTGATTAAGCTCTTGACCCCGTCCTCGGCAAATACCGACCAGTTTAACGCGTGGCTGGAGTCTATTCCTCATCGTATCAAGGCGCTCGTCTTCCTGGTGAAGCGTTTCTACCACGAGGAATGGGGCGATACCTGGCGGGAGAAGTTCAGCGTTGATGTGGTCAACGGTACGAGTGGAAACGTGCTCAAGTACCTGGGCCGTCCGGTAATCGGAAGCTATCTTCGGGTGGGACGCCAGGAAGACGGAACCGGATGGACGCACAAGCTGCGCCAGGACTTCATGCCCGCCCACAAGGTTCAGTGGGAAGATGACATCTCCGCCAGCGTTGTGGTTCCCACGGAGTGGCTTTCCGGTCTCAACGGTGACTACACCAATCCCAGCGTGAAGTTCACCACCAACTGCGAGTTCCGCTTCTTCCAGCGTCCGGACGATGCGATCTATCGGGGCTACGACAAACAGGCCGAGCACGATATTTCTACTGCACCGGTATTTGCCTCCAATTTTAATCCGTTTCCCCGGGAGGAGGCCCAGACGTTTCTGGAGCGGACGTTGGAGTTTACCGACTACACGCAGCCGGTGCAGAACCTTATTCGGTCCGTCATCGAGGATGAGAGCGCCAAATTCTTTGTGCTCCCCTCCCATCCCCGGATCGTCGATGGGGCACCTTCCAAGAATCCGCGCTATCTTCAGACCGATCCCACACTGCTCAAAGCACGAGATCGATACATTGCAGACATCGGGGCGCGGCTCTTTCGGAAGATTCCAAAGAACAAGGCGGTTTACCATCCGGTGAACGCGATCCTGCCGGGGCGTCGCAACAATCCCCCCGACCACGCCGCCGGCATCCGGCCGCTGGCGGTGTATGGACCGATCCATTACCAGGAACTGCCGGAACTTTTCATGGATTTCATCTCCAGTCTCACCGGTAAATCACCGTCCACCACGGGGGCCGGTTCGGAGGGGGCGCTCACCAAGGGGCCGTTCAACGCCCTCGTCCCCACCGCCGACCTGAACAACGCGCTTCTCTCCTATATCCTTACCGGATACAGCGGATTTACCTCTGCAGCGGGTTACATCGGACCCAATTACAAGGTACAGCACGACGTGAGTCTCCTGATTCCGGAGATGTGGTCCCGACTGCAGCCGTATGAGCGGGAGCCAAGTCACTTGATTTCTGCCGGAGCGCTGGAAAAGCTCAACGATTTTCAGCACGAGGGACAGACGGTGCTTGCCAGTCGCCTGGGATATCGCATCACTCAGGAGTTTGCCACCAACTATCTGGGGCGCGTGTTCGATTCTCCGGGCCTGGTCTTTGACGAACAGATGTTGAAACCTGAGCTCCAGAACCTCGACGACTATGTAGACGGGATCAATAACATCGTGGAGACGCAGCGCAAGGTTGCTCAGTCCTATCTCGATGATGGAAGTGTGGAGACGGCGATACCGCCGCTGCAGGCGTTGCTCCACATTATGGCAAACGGCTCCTGGAACGGAAAGTCGGCGTCGGACCCGGAGGTTCGGGAGCTCTTCGATCGGGAGTATGTTCTCAACGCCCCGTGGTACCGGGACCGTCTTGAGGCATGCCGGAGTCGCGAGATCGCTTACCTTGACCGGGAGATTGCCTATCTCCAGCGCGCCGCGCAGGATGAAGGGGCTCGAGAGCAGGGAGTGGAAGAATCGCTGGCGTGGTGTCGCAGTGAACGAGAAGCAATGGACCAGCCTGAATACCTGGAGCGTCTGGTGGGTACCATCGGACGGGATGTGTTCGGCACAGTTAAGGAGAGTAGATAGTGAAACGTATTATCGTGTTCGCCATATTGGGCGGTGTTCTGGGGATTGTGGCCGGCTATTTCGTCTTCGGTTCAGTTGCCGGAAGCCAGGTGAGTGTACAGGCGCTGCTTTCTTTCGGCGGCGGTGACAGTCTCGAGGGTCTGGTGCGCCGCGCCGCCGAGCAGATCGCCGGTATCGATGAGATTCGTCGGAATATTCTGCTCACGGGAGCGGTAGCGGCGGGTGTGGCCGGAATTACCGCGATGCTTACCGGAGCCGGAAGCCGGAAGGGACGCCGGCGGCGCTGAGTTATCGCTCGGTGAGGATGACGCGCTCAAGCCAGGATGCGTAGTCCAGGAGATCCTTGAGAATCGTCTTGTCCCGGGGGGAGACGTCGTTGCGAGCCATCATGTTGGTGATGCGCTTGCGGTACGTCTCAAAGTCCAGTGCTCCGTCATATTCCGGTGCCAGGAGCCGTCCCGCGCATTGGCTGTGCCACCGCTTACGGGCGGCCTCGCTCAGCACCTCCGGCCAGTTACGGGCAACGTAACGCGTAAGCATTTCCGGGCCGCGGGAATCGGCAAACGCCGGCGGATGGTGGAGAAGCTCCTCCGGGGGAGTGACGTGGATCCGGTCGAATACGGCGCGGTCTTCGTCTCCGAAGAACCCACCGCTGTAGATGTTGAGGTCCGGATCACGGTAGGCCGTCATGCCCCCCTCCTGATATACCGCTCTGATTCGGGCGGCAAGGGCGGGATCTCCATCGAGACGATCGGCTATTTCGCGCGCCCGCGCCTCAATATCGGGAAGCGAAAGGCCCAATCGGTCGGCCTGATCTTCCTGGAGCGTTGAGAGCGGCGCCACTGCGGGAACCTTGTTCACAGGAATACCCACCAGCGGAATTCGCTCCTCTCCCGCCAACTCTTCCCGAGAGGTGAACACGCGACGACGAAGCTCCGCTTCGTCCACCTCAAAGAGGAGCCCTGGGTCAAATCTCAGATCGAACGCAAGTATCTCGTTTCCGTTGCGCGGATTTGCCGTAATGGGTAGGACCGCGCTGGTGGTTCCTTCCGGACGCGTAAACAGAGGTGAGTTATACAGAACCGGCTGCCGATGCTGGAGGTTTACGATCCTGCGTACCTCGTCCTTGCGCCGCAGCCCGAGGTAGAAGTCATAGAGCTTCGGCTGCTTCTCCCTGATGAGTGCCGCAATTGCGCGGGTAGCCTCCACATCGGAGAGCGCATCGTGAGCATGTTCGTGGTCCAGCCCGTTGGCGGCCGCCAGCTCCTCCAGACGAAATACCGGTTTTCCCGACTGGTCGTAGACCCACTCGATACCCTCCGGCCGGAGGTCATGGGCGAGGCGAACGAGGGGAAGGATATCCCACCGGGAGTTGCCGGAGGCGTACTCGCGACGATAGGGATCGTAGAAGTTGCGGTAGAACAGGTTGCGAATGAACTCGTCATCGAATCTAAGGCTATTGAACCCGACCGTGCACGTTCCCGGTACGCTCATCTGGGCGTGAATCTCGGCGGCCAGATCCGCCTCCACGTGGCCCTCGGCGGTTCTCTTGGGAGTTAGTCCGGTTATCAGACACGCGTCGGGGGATGGAAGATAGTCCGGGCTGATCCGACCGTAGAGCACGATCGGGTCGGACACCGGGTTCAGTTTTCCGTCCGTGCGGAGTGCGGCGAACTGCGCGATGCGATCCCAGCGGGGATCGCGGCCAAAGGTTTCAAGATCGTACCAGAGAAATGTTGAGGCCACGGGTAGAGGGTAGCGCGGGAGATCGAGCTACTCAAGTGGGTCCGGTGCGGTGCCGGGGCGCGACGCTGGTGCGGTGCGCGACGCCGACATGGTCCGGGCCGGGGAGCCGGCCCGGGCGTCGCTGCGAGGCGCCGGCGATCGATACCGGTAGTCGGCACCCCGAGGACCGGTGTTATTATATTTGCCCAATGAAAACCTGGTACTACATAGTGGCGGGCGTTCTTGCGGTCGTTGTTGCGGGATCGGTGCTCTGGATACGTCGGCCGCAGGAGGTGGTGGAAGAACCGTTCCAACCGCGAGAGTCTCACCAGACGTACCGGGACGCGCTAACCCGTCTGGGTGTTGCGGAAACCGCCATGGGCGAAGCGTGGATCAACGCCGCCGCACAGGTTATGGATGAGTCTTCCGGGGTTACGCCGCCGCTCACGGAGACGGTGCATTTCGATCCGCGGGATCCCGCCGCGGTGAGCTACTGGTTTCCGGTAACCCGGGGACGGCGGGTCGTTATCGATCTCGAGGCGGAGCACACCTACTATTTTGCCGACGTGTTTCGCCTTGCCGGCGATGCAGGTGACAACGGTTCGGAGATGGAGATGGAGGAACTGGTTGCCAGTCGTCCGGAGGACGAGAACCAGATCATCTTCGAGGCTCAGGCGAACGGGTTTTATCTCCTCCGAATCCAGCCGGAACTCCTACGGGGCGGTCGATTTCAGGTATCCATCTCCGAGAGCGCCTCTTTGGCGTTTCCCGTAGAGGGCGCGTCCCAGGATGACATCTGGAGCTATTTTGGTGACGGCCGCGACGCGGGAAGCCGCGAGCACCATGGGGTGGACATCTTTGCCCCTCGCGGAACCCCGGTGCTGGCGGTGAGTGACTCCGAGGTGGTTCGCGTAGGCGAGCGGGACCGAGGGGGCAATATCGTGACCCTCCGGGACGACGCGCGCAACATCATGCTCTACTACGCTCACCTCGATGAACAGCTTACGACCACCGGCACCCGCGTATCCGCGGGGGACGTGATCGGCACCGTAGGAAATACCGGCAACGCAATTACCACGCCTCCCCACTTGCACATCGGTATCTACCAGGGCGGATGGCGCCGACCGGTAGATCCCTGGGGATACTTCGTCGATCCGCCCCGGGTGACGCCGGTAGCGGCTCCGGAAGGTTCGGCTGACCGGATCGGACAATGGATCGTTCCCCCGGCGGACGTTGTTGCGGACCAGCGTGTTCCTGTGGCAGCTTCAACCGTGGCCCGCGTACAAAATCGAAATCCCTATCTCCGGGGCGCCGGCGATACCTTTGCCGGGGCGGAATCGGAGCCGGACCCGGAACTGCAGCCTCCCGCGATGCGTACGATTGCGATCGACGCGGGAACACCGCTGCTGGTGGTCGGGGTGTCGGGAACGCACGTGAGGGTACGGTCTCTCAATGGAGCGGAGGGATTTCTGCCGGTCTCTGACGGATGGATGGAAAGCAGTGCGGAGGACATCACCCTCTCAGAACGGCGAAGGGTACGTGACATCGTGTCAGGAGATACATTCGCCACGCTCGAAGAGGGAGAAACGGTGGCGCGTATTGCGGATATCGGCGGCGGTGAGGTGGTGAGGCTCGACTCCGGGCGAGTGGCGGTGCTTACCCCTGACTCTTAGTTGCCCTTGTCACTGGTGCCGCCGGCGCTGCAGTTCCCGCACCTCCCGGGACAACTCCGGACCGTCACCGACTTCGAGCGCCTGCCGTGCCAACTCAACGCACAGCCGTAGGTGCCGCCGATCGGTATCATTGATCACCAAGGCCTCCTGCGGTGCGGTAGCTCGTCAGAACCCGCTCGATCCCTGTGCGCGTCTCGGGACTGCGCAGAAGTTCGTTAATTCTATCCCGGAGGCCGGTCTCCGCGGAGGGAAGCGCCATCACCACGTCAACCTGCATGCACGGCGACGTAGCCGGCCGGATTTCGGCATTGAAATGAATCCGGGATACGTGTTCACCCACAAATTTCTCGGTTACCACTCCGTCCACGTGACCCCAGACCAGCGACGCCATACCCTGAATGTCGTTGTCGACCGCCTTCATCGAGGCTCCCCCATGGGAGTCCATGGCGGATTGCGTGTAGCTGCCCTTCTGATACGCCAGAGTCTTCCCGGCAAAGGACTCAGGGGAGCCGAGGTCGTTTGGTCCGTCTTTCCGACCGGTGTGACCGGCGGTGAAGACAACCGGTTCGAAGCGGGCGTACGCGTCAGTGACGATCAGATCGTGACGTTCCAGTTCGGGATTGGGCCAGCCCACGTTCAGAATCACCTGAATCCGGCCCGCCAGGAACTCTTCCAGGACGTCCACGAACTGTCGGGGCTGATACGCAACGATTCGTTCCAAGCCGGATTCGAGACGGTTGAGAATATCGACACTGATCCCCTGCGACCGCCCCTCCCTGACGAAGCACCACGGAGGATAGGCGATATCATGGCCTGCATACAGCACGGATCGATCGCCCTCACTCGTCTCCCGGAGACGTTTGCGCAGAACGGCGTCGTCACGGGTGAGTCGGTCCATCACCGTATCCTGGTACGAGAGATTGCCTTCGATGTGGTGAGCTGAGGCGTGGGTTCGCTCGCTGTCGTCTCGGAGCTCCTGCAGGCGATTCTGAATGCGGTCCAGCTCCACCGTCTGGGTCTGTACCGACTCGGTCACGTGCTGAAGGCGCTGGTCGATGGACGAGAGGGAGGCGTTGGCAGTTTCCAGCGTACTCTTGGCGGAACCCACCCGGTCACTCATCTCCGTTTTCGACTTTTCGAACTCTCCCAGTTCCGAGCTCGAGGTATCCACGCGTTCTTTCAGATTTGTCAGGAGGTTCGTAATTCGTCCGGTGAGGGATCGGCTCTGTTCGGCGAGTTTCTTTACCTCATCGGCAACCACCTTGAAACCCTTGCCGTACTGTCCCGCGCGGGCGGCTTCAATCGCAGCATTCAATGCCAGCAAATCGGTTAGGCTCGAGACGTTCTCGATCGCCGCCACCGTTGCTCGAATTTCTTCCGCCACGGTGTCGATCTGCCGGAACGCCGTCTGAACGTCGGTGAACCGGTGGTCCATCGTCTCCATCATCGCCACGAAGCGCTCCATCGTCTCTCCAGCGGTGTGATACGCGGTTTCCGTGCGTTCCAGTTCGTCCACCGAGGAATGCGCGTCGTTGGAAATTGTGTGAGACTTCTCCCGAATCGCGTGGATCAACCCGTAGATATCGAGGATTGCATCACGGTTCTTACGACTGGAAGCGAGCATCTCCCGGGCGAAGGCCGAGTTCAGGTCACCCACTGCCGCCAGGTCCCAGATGCGGCTAGAGAGGACGCTGATTGCATTGGTAACTTCGCTATTCATAGAAGTAGGCTATCGGAATGATTCGGGATGGTCAAAGCGCTGGCCTGGATAGGCGCGTCACGGGATCGCAATGCGTAAAAATAACCCGCGGACCGGATCGAACCGCGGTTTGACATCGAGCCAAGCGTCGGATTCGAACCGACGGCCTGCTCATTACGAGTAGGCGCTTAGCTTGTAACGCAACGTATAGCCTTGTTTATAAGTGTATCCCAGGTAAAGGATTAGCACAAGGGTAAATTGCTCATGAATGTATCTATGTATGTTGTCGTATCGCCTTGTAACGCCGATTTGCTACAGTTTCATGTGACAGTCGGCGCACCTCTGCCCGAAAAAGTAACGGAATTCAATCCTTTGCACTATGCCGAAATTTGCACACAGTCTTCCTATTCGGTATAGAATGAAGATATGGAGGCACAACATGTCGGACAATCAAGACAATTGGGCCAAATCTAATCCGAAGGCTCCGCCTGGACGCAGTGGTTATCGGCCGCCAAAGCAACGCTGGCCGATGAAAAAAAAGTTATGGTTTTATATCGGAATAATCTTTGCATTGATGATTATCTTCAGCTTTATTGGGCAAGGTGAAAGTGATTCGCGTCCATTATCACGCAGTGAGCGAGTGGACAACCAGTTCAGTCCGATAGATGGATCAAATCGGAAACTGGTTCAATGGACCAAAGATCAACTGCACGATATCGATAGTTTTCAACACAAAGAAACCCGAATACGGGACGACGGATCTTCAAGTACCGTCGGAATCCAAATGGAATTCACCGCAACTAATATGCTTGGGGGGCGTGTGAAGAACTTCGCTTACGCGGAAGTAAACATCAATACCGGGGTCATTTCGGGCATGCGGATTGCTGATTGATTCAGCTTCCGTCCGGCGCATAGGCTGGCGTCCGCGTGTCCGGCAGACACCAATATCTACCGGAATCGGATTCTGCAAGCCGTAGATACTCGCAGAGACTGAACTCACTTCCGGTGATGCCCATGTCCCGCATTATAGCAGTCACGTCCACGCGAAGATGCCATTCTCCGTCGGCCATGATCTCTTTGATCAATTCAGCACCTGCGAGAATATCAGGCGCCAGCGCCGTGCTCATGTCAGCCCTTGCGCTTCCCGCCGTTCGCAAGAAGTTTTTCATCGGCAAATTCGTTTAACGCTGCCTGTCGCCGTATGGCGTGTTGTGCGGCTTCAAGCTGCCTCTGGACATACCGTTCCCGAATCGCCTCGGATCTCGCGGCAGCAGCGTCGCGTTCGGCGGCTTTCTTGTCGTATGCGGCTTTGCTGCGTGCGTGAGCCTCTGCGCGTATTCGATCCTCCAGCCGTTGGCAAGATTGCCAGGTGAGTCGGTTCCTATGCCCCCGTTGCAACTCACCTTTTTTCAAAGCATCGGCCACAACACGTTTGGCCTCTTCCCGACTCGAGACCATTTCGGCCTCGTACAATTTGTCCGCAACGTGTTCGTCAGGATACAGTGCGTTTCGTCCGAATAGTGGTCGTGGGTCCATAGTAAAACCTCCCTATTAATATGTGTGGATCTCGAGAGCATCCGCGCCAGCCGGGACGCCGTCGAGTTCGAATGAATCGCCGTGTTCCGCCCGACGTTCCACATCTTCCAGCACAGATAGATGTGCAGAGGCGACCATACCGAATCTATCGCTCCACACTTGATAACCGGGATCTGGTTCACGTTCGCCGGTGTCCTGGTTTACAACCTGTTTCATCGCGCCCATGCCAGCTTGAACCGCGTCATTCCTTTCGCCTCTCACGGACTCAATGACGTGGATATTCCCGTCGGCGTTGCGCTCCTCACGGACGTACGAGACAAGGCTAAAATTGACCATCCCGCTCTGTAGCTCGCGAATGAATCCGGCGTTGTCTGTATCGGCAGTCTTAGGCACAACCATTTTGAAGAAAACCCGTCCGGCGCCGTTACCGGTTTTTTCGATCCTCGCGCCGCTCATGACAAAATCGGTCGGCGGTCGCGTAGACTCGCTAACGGTGTGTCCCGTCTTACTGCCGGGAATCGGCGCCTTGCTCAGTTTCGCAACATACGAATCAAAAAAGGATTCATCGTACACCACGTTATTGGCCGTTACCGGGTACTCGATCATCTGCGCCGCCACGTGGGCGCTGTCGCCCGTCCATGACTTCAGTACGTCGGTAGGGACGAGGTCCGGTATAGTCGCCGGGTCGATCTTCGTTTGTCCACTTTGAAAGTTGATACGTCTTAAACTGTTCATCTGTTTTTGCTCCTTGCCTCGTAGGCACATAAGTGTTCATTCCGTGGTGATATACCGGCTCCACCACGGAGGTGGATCTGGTAACGGCTTTCCGCTTGCTTGGAAAATACGCACCTCCGATACTGCTTGTGATATCACAATGCTATTCCAATCGGCGTGATCATAGTCTCCGCGATACCATGCGTTCCGCTCCGCCAGCGGACCGGCAAGGATCTCCCGGATACGCTTGTCCAGGGTTTCACGTTCGGCCGTGCTGAGTCCGTCCAGGTGATCCTTGATATGCTCGGTAATCATGCGATGCCGGATCGCCGGCGGGATATCGGCGACGTTTTCATAGGCGCCGTCTAAACGGCCAATCCGGCGCTTGATCTGTTCAACCGAGTCGCAGTTTCGTTTCGTTACCGGCATATTGCTTCTCCTTCTCGATCTGCCGAACTCGACCTTCAAGCTCTTTCAACTGACGCTCGATGTCCTCTTCAACGCCAGCTTTCAAGTACCCAAGGTACATACTTAATAACCAACAAGCGGTTTTCGCCGTCGCCTCGTCGATTTCACCGCGTCCCCACGCTCGCAAAATCCGCGCCAATGACTGCCTACTGGACTTCAGGCTTCGCAACCGGAGATCGAATGGCACAGGCCGCGCCGGGGGGAGGGTGCCGTTCGTCAATTTCGCGTTCTGTTCAATTTCACTCATAATACGTCCTCACTATACATATGTTTAGTACTTTTTCTCGACTTGCGCAAGTACCCCGAGGTGTCGTAATTCCTTACGTTTCAAGACGTTATTGGGCACGTTTCGCGCGTACCACGCCGGACCGATACCACGCGCCGGAAGTTTCACAGTGCCAACGATTTCCAGCGACAAGCCCCGCCAGGTGAGTTGTTTTGCGCTGTAGATCAGCGAGTTAATCCGAAAAAAATACGTAGTCTGCCGACCGTGTTTACCGGCTATTGCCGTTAATGTTTTTGCCTTGCTCATCGTGATACCCTCTCAATAACGTCCGCGCGGAGTGCCACGTCCGCGCGGCGCAGGTCGTCCAGTGCGCGGCTCAGTGCAACCGCCGTTTCCATATGGCCGCTACCGACCGCGTACGCTGCCGTTTCAAGTAGCAGGTTCCGGGCCGTTGAAATTTCGTGACTCAGTGACACCGCCGGGGGAACCATTGTTCTGAGTGATCGTTTTTTCGTCGTCATTATTCTGCCTCCCGCCGTTTTTTAAAGCTCTCAAGCTGCGCCAAATATCCGCGCCTGGAATCGAACAGCCATTCGCGTTCGGGTTCGTCGTAATCCGACACGGGACGTTCAGGCAGCATCGGCGAGTACTCCAGGTCCATCGCATTGTAGATCGCGAGGTGCAACTCGCGAGCCTCTTCTCGCAGCGGTTCCATTTCATCCTCGAACGCGCTGTAGCGTTTCACAAGTTCTCGCGTGCGTTCACGAAGGCTATTTACGTCATCGGCAAACGGCGCGAGAATCGCGTCCCGTTCCGCTCGAGCAATCTCTTCCGCCTCTTGTTCTGCGTACCGAATCCGATCGCTAATTTCCGGATCTCGGTATTGCGCGAAGGCCTCAGTAACGATCTTTGACAGCTCTCCAGGAAAGAGCGCCTCCAGAGCGTCCAGTTCCACGGCGCCGGTGCCATACGTTTCCTCAAAACGTTTCTTGCTCCGGTCCGTCGGCTTAATCGGTGCCCGAGGTAACTCATACTGCAAAACCTGTTCCTTCGTGAGAACCAGAGGTGCGAGGCGGATATCGCGGTCCGCGTTATCGTTCAACCAGAACTGAATTTGTCGCGCCACGGCCACCGGCATGGTGTCACCCGCAGGATCAAAATCAGAGACATAGAATATCCGGACCGGTTTCTCCGACTGTTGCGCGCGTCGGAGAAGATCCAAAACCCCGGTGATAGACTGGTAACCGATCCCTGCCACGTAATTAACCTGGTATTTCTCGCAGATAGGCAGGAGGTACTCCTCCATCGTCGACTTCTCGACCCAGAGCTCCAGGTGGTACGGTTGGTCACGCAAATTGAGTTCGTAGCCGTCAGCACCTGCCATCGGTTTGTTAAACCCGATATGCGTGTTTAATGTCGGTAAAGACCATTCGTCAAAGTAGAAATCCGCCGTCGGGTTGAAGTTTCCCGATTCGTCATATCTTGACATAACGATCGCGGACGGATTTCGACGGTCCACAAATGCGCCGACATCCACCATACCCAGATACCGAGCAAATCTCGCGGAAGTACTCAAGTACACCCAGTCATTGTGCGTGTTCTCGTATATCGTACCATCGTGTTTTTTGACATCGAGACCAGGTGTCGCAACGCGATAATGAATCTGTCGTAGATGTGCCCCCTCGCCGTAATTAAACCGTTCCCAAATGTCAGTGAACCATCGCGCTTTTGCTTTCTGTAGATCCGAGCCGCAATAGAACGGATCGTTTTCAGAAGATAGAACGAGCATTTCTTTGTAAGACGAACAACCGTGTTCTTTCGTCAATTCTTTTATCTGTTCTCGAGTCATTTTGTTACCTCATTCTCTGAACGTATAGTTTTGTGTACATGCTCCGGGTGACGTTGGTGACGTTGGTGACGTTATTTTGCGTACCCTTTTGCGTCCTTACCCTCTTCTTCTCTATAAAAAACCGGATTTTCAAGAGAAGAGAGACGCAAAAAGATGTCACCCTTGTCACCCTTGTCACCCGATTTTTAATTGCAGTCATCAAAATGGCACCTCCTCATGGATACCCAGCCGGACAAGGCGTCGTCCGGTATGTCCTTCGCGCTGGTCGGTGTCGACGTAATACCCTGCATTACGCAATAGAGGCGCAACCCGCCGGATAGCAGAGCCAAGACTCTTGGGATTGTCAGGCCAATGTTTAGAGTGGTGCGTCTCTGCATCGACGGTTGAGTTGAGTAAATCGAGTAACTCCGACGGCGTGTCTTCGAACACCGTCAAGCTATAGCGCGTGTCGATGAGAGATTTTATTGCCATGCCGATTGTTGAGCCTTCCAGCACAGTGGCCGCTCCAGAGTCTTGATTGCGCTGGTAGGCTGCCAGAAACGATCCTTCCGGCCAGCCTGCTGCACGCTCCACAGCGAGTGAAAATCTCGCGAAATCAGCCATTCGTGGTAGGTGATCGGTCTCGATAGGATGATGCTCTGCTGCCGTCGCCAACAGGTTGAGCAACCCGCCAAATATCGCCGGTGCTGCTGCATCAAATGCCGTATGCATCGAGTGTTCGTCTTGCCGGTGATCCTCGTCGATCGTTGGGAGATACAGCAAAATGGATCGGTCCAGAAGGTCCGGACGATAGATGAAATCGGAAATTCCGTTGACGGCAATAGGTCGGGATGCCTTAAAAAGAGAAGCCTCGTTGTCTGTGTAGAGCTTTCGGTAGAGAGCGCCTCCACCCGTCGCGAGGCGACAAAGCGCGTCTGAAAACCACCCTTGCACCGATGAAACATTGTCGATCCTCAGTACTCGACAGTGTGCCGCCCAGACAAATAGAGCCTGTTCATCTCTCGGCATTGTCTGCCGATCGGCCTCGGTCGGGTCAACGATGTCGCATGTTGAGGTCATCGTCGCGCTCTTGGCGCTCCCTTGCTCCCCGAGCAACACAAGGATAGGATACGGTCCGAACGGACGTAACGCCGCGGTCATCCACGCAATGAGCAAAATCCAATCGTCGGACGGGTTGCCGTTTTCATCGGTGGGTTGCACATTCACGAATGGCGATAGATCGTCTATCGATCCGTTCGCGTTCGGCATGGGTAGTGCTCGCATGCCAACCGGACGGACAAAACGTACCGGCGGATTTTGCACAACTTCCCACGAGCCAGGGGTGATATGGACTGCGCTATAGTCGGCGTCGCCGATGTCAATCCACCAGTCGGCGTCACCACCAGGCGCTACTCGATGGTAGACGGCATGCTCTGGGCTGTTGAATAACGCTTCCCCTTCCAGTACAGCGAGAGCATCGTTGACGCCGTTAGTACTGGGTGCGGCCTTGACTGATAGATAAAACAGTCGCGCGAGAAACTTCTTAAATGCCGATGACCGCAACCGAACGGTCCGTCGAGTATTGTCCTGCTCAATGGTCGCGTAACACTCTTCTTCACCGGTATGGAATAGAACCACACCGGAGGCAAGAACTTGTTCGACAATAATCGTCGCCTGCGATTTTTTACCGGTATCGGCATGCTCTGAAGATGTAGTTTTGTGCCTATCGTCCGGCTCGTACCGTGTCACCGATCGCGCGATATCCCGTACCTCATCATCCGGCAGAGGCGGGTCGCATTTTGCCGCATTTTCAGCCATCAAAGCGGAAAGTATGGACTCTTGTCCCATCCCTCGCCGCTGCATCGTACCTGCAAGGCTCGTGAGCGTTCGATTACGTTCACTACGAGGGATCGAGCCATTGACCGGAACGGTAGAGGATGCCGGGGAAGCGCTGCCTTTGGTAGTGACAGTCTCCAGCCAGGCAGGCGCCTTCGCGGGCGGCAGGGCGTGCGTTACGCGATATTCCCTCCCGTCTGCATAGACTGCACCGGGGAGGGTGATCCACCCGGACGCCGTCTCTCCGGCTTTGATTTCGAGTCCCGGAAACCCGTTAAGGTCGCCGGATTTTGCGTGAGCCTCGGTCAGATAAAATCGATGTTCACCACCCGAGCCGCTTCGGACTGTTAGCGTTGGCGTTTCATCGTCTTCTGATAACTTTCCAAGTGACTCGTACCCATCGGCGTCGCCTTTTATGTCGATATCGAGAACTGCCCACCCACCCGGTAGATAGCCAGCAAAATTATGGCGGGAAAAGGTCTTGGCCCATGTGCGTATCTGCTCCGGGTCGGTTGTCGCGAGTTCCGGGAAACCTTTGATACCTCGTTTACTACGATCTTGAGGAAAAACCCGGAATCCTGCGGAAGCAAACGCGACAGCGAGTGCAACTCGATCACTGCCAGCCGCGTGTATCGCGTCGGCGAACTGTTGCATCGGACTGTTGACAACGTACGGAAAATCAGTTACAGTTGTATCAACGTCTGTGAACGTTTGTTCCGCTTGTGTTGCCCCGTCGTGTTCCCCGGCGGGGTTATTTTTTGTTGTGGACATTTTTTACGCCTCATCATTACCGGCGTCGCTTCTGCCCCTGTGAGTTACTTCCTCCCGTGTAACATACTGCTCTGGCCTCTCTTTGACCGTGACCGATTTTTCAATCTGCCGCGTTTGAGAGTCGTGTCTGGTAATCGTTACCGTGATTTCGCCGTAATCCAGCGCGTCGGCCTCTTCCTGGAGCCATTGCGCCAGATTTTCAGCTTGTGCGCGGGTCATCGGACTACCACCTGTTGGCGCGTCGATTGCTCGGGCGCTGGGCCGTTGGTGATAATGTCGTTAACTTGTTCCGTTGTGAATCGTACGGATCGCCCAAGTTTTGTAAATGGAATTCGTTGGTGAGAAACCCAGCGCCTCAGCGTGACTTCCGCCAGGCTTGTGAGCTCTGCTAATTCAGAATACTTGAGAAGTGCTTTATCCGACATCGTTATTCTCCTTGCGGTCAATGTTTCATGTCGGTCGGCCACCTCCTAAAGTTCCGATACAAAGAGCTTCTCACGTATACGCAAAAAAATCAACCCATAAACAAGATAATTCCTTTCCCTGTAGTGTTTTACGGTTCTTGTCAACACCCCTAAGTGCCTATGAGACAAAGAAAAACCCCACCGTATGGTGGGGCAAAAAGTTTTTAACCGATGGTCAAGCGTCCTCGATATCGCCGGGAAAATGCGTTTCCAGTGCGTCGGTTTCCTCGTGGTTTTCCAGCCAGCCCCGCGCCTGGTCCGGTGTCAACGGCGGGGTTCGTCTTCGGTCATTGTCATAGTATAAGATTATCCCATCTTGGATTGCCAATTTGACCGACGTGTAACCAGGGGTTACTATCAAGTAAATGAGAAGAAACAAGAATGTTCGTTATAGCGTCGCTAACTTGCAAAACCGGACATAGAAAAACAAGGAGAAGCACATGACAAAACAGATACTAATTCGCAGCTCGTGTGCCATAGGCGCCCTCTCTGCCGTACTACTAACGTCGTGTCTCACAGCTGGTTCGGGCATTTCCTCTGTTTCCGCCTTCGAGGAAACCGAACTATTCGACGAATATGTATCCGAATATGGCCGACCGGAAATAGAACAGAACACAACCAGTACAATTTCGTTGTCATGGGAGTTTAACGGCAATAGAAAGGGCATCTTTCTAATTTTTAACGATTCAGAGCGGAAATGGGACGTTCGGCTGGTCTCAGGAGTAGATGTCTATGTGGAACCAGGCGCGTTTGTACCGCTGATTGCACGAGGCATTAGCACCTACTGTTCCCCGCCAAGAGGCGTTTCCTGAATTAGCGCGAACTTGCCGATACTGATTT
>JBBDTM010000038.1:83104-147447 GCA_040904425.1 Alkalispirochaeta sp. | reverse complement strand
ATTTCCCCCGGTTCAAATCCTTGCGCCAGCCAGAGATCGCTGGCGATGCTATCTCCCGTGGGGTAGTACGTGGCGAAGAAGCCGATACTGGAGAGCGCCTCGGCGAAATCGGTGTCCTGAAAGAGGAGCTGGTAACGGTTGTCGTAGGTATCGCTCATTCTTCCCATTCCCGACCGTGATCCCAGTGTAACAGATGACCTCAGGCGTTGTCGCATACCTGGCGCTCTCCGAGGAAGAATGAGGCGGTAGTGAAACGTGGCGACCTGAGTTACTCTGGTACTATGAATCTAACCAGTACCGTTACATTGCACAATGGGGTGGAAATGCCTCGTTTTGGCCTGGGCGTATTTAAATCGGAGCCCGGGGCGGAGACCAGAGATGCCGTAGTATCGGCGTTGCAGGCGGGATATCGAAGCATCGACACCGCCACCTTCTACGAGAACGAACAGAGTGTCGGGGAGGGACTGGCCGCGTCGGGCGTCCCTCGGGACCAGGTGTTCGTTACCACCAAAGTCTGGAATACCGATCAGGGGTATCAGCGAACGTTGGAGGTGTTCGAAGAGAGCATGGACTACCTGCAGCTGGAGACCTTGGACCTGTACCTGATCCACTGGCCCATGGCGGAGACGTTTATTGAGACGTGGCGGGCGCTTGAGAAGTTGTACGATGACGGGCGTGTCCGGGCGATCGGCGTTAGTAACTTCGAGCCCCACCATCTGGAGCGCCTGCAGCGCGAGAGCGGGATCGTTCCCGTTGTGAATCAGGTCGAGCTCCATCCCTACCTCCAGCAGAACGAGCTTCGGGACTACTGCCGGGAGGCGGGAATTGCCGTGGAAGCGTGGAGCCCCATCGCCCGCGGTCAGGTAGTGGATGATTCGGTTCTCCAGGAGATCGGCGCGGCCCACGGCAAGAGTCCGGTGCACGCCACGATTCGGTGGGAGCTGCAACACGGAATCATTACAATTCCCAAGTCGGTCAAGCCGCACCGTATCGCCGACAACGCCGACGTCTTTGATTTCGAATTGAGCGCAGCGGAGATGGCTCGTATCGACGCCCTGGATCAGGGGGAGTCCGGGCGTCTCGGTCCGCACCCCGATACGATCGGCGGCTGAGGCGTAGAACCGGATGCGGATCGACGTCCTACAGCACGTTTCCTACGAAGGGCCCGCCGGAATCGCGCGTATTTTGGAGGAGGGGGGACACGTCATACGGGTGACGCACCTCTACGCTGGAGATCCGCCGCCGGACGCCGCCGAGATTAGTGCCCTGGTTGTGATGGGCGGGCCGATGTCGGTCCATGACACTGGAGACTATCCCTGGCTTTCCGACGAGATCGCACTCATTCGGAACGTGGTCGATCGGGCCGTTCCAGTGCTGGGCATCTGCCTCGGGGCGCAGCTAATCGCGATGGCCCTGGGAGCTCGGGTGTATCGGGGAGAACGGAAAGAAATTGGGTGGTTTCCGGTGTCGATCCCCCGTGAAGAACCCATCTCGCGTCTTACGGCGGACTGGCCGGAGGAAGCGCATGTGCTGCACTGGCACGGGGACACGTTTGACCTTCCCCGCGGAGCACGGCTGCTGGCCGGATCTCAGGCGTATCCGCACCAGGCGTTCGAAGTGTATGGTTACGTTGTGGGGATTCAGTTTCACCTGGAGATGATGGACCGTAACGTCCGGGAGATCGTGGAGAACAGCCGCAATGAGCTGGTCCCCGGCGCCTTTGTACAATCGGAGGAGGAGATCCTTCGAGGCGTGGGACGATCGGAGGTACCGCTGGTAATGTTGAGAGGATTGCTTGGGCGATGGGTCACGTCCGCGACACAGGAGATAGCGGGGCGCACGCCCCGAGGAGGTTCCGATGAATGAACAGATGACGCATGTGGTACTTGGTGCCGGGGGAGCGATCAGCCGCGCCGTGGTGCCGGAATTGGTCCGCAACGGGCACACCCCGATCCTGGTCTCTCGGAGTGGTACCTACCTCCCCGGTGGGCGGGCCGTGGCGGCGGATATTTCCGACTACAACGCTCTTCTGGAGATCGTGCCCGAGGGGAGTACGGTGTATTTGCTGGCGGGCCTCACCTACGATCACCGCATCTGGGAGGAGCAGTGGCCCCGCATTATGGAAACGGTGATCCGGGTGTGTCACGAGAAGGGCGCACTCCTTGTCTTTTTCGATAACGTGTATATGTACGGGGTGGTGAACGGTCCCATGACGGAGGATACTCCCCACCATCCCACCACACGGAAGGGAGCGGTTCGCGCGAGAATCGCCGAGCAGATGGCGGAGGCGTGGGAGTCGGAACACATTCGGGGTGTGATCGCCCGGAGCGCCGACTTCTACGGTCCCGGAGCTGAGCACACCAGTCCGGTGAACATGTTGCTGGTGGATCGCCTCATCCACGGCAAGAAGCCTCAGTGGCTGGTAGATGCCGATATGCCCCATAGTCTGACCTATACCACCGACTGTGGCCGGGCGCTTGCCCTCCTCGTGGATGACGAATCTGCGCACAACGCGGTGTGGCACCTGCCCACGGCGCATCCCGCGCTCACCGGGCGTGAGTTCGTCGGTCTCGCGGCGGAGATCGTGGATACACCGCCGCGGCTCTCCGTGCTATCCAAAGCAAAGATTCGAATGGGAGGACTCTTCGACCGAACGATTCGGGAAGTGGCGGAGATGACCTATCAGAACGACCGCGCTTACCTGTTCGATTCATCCCGCTTCGAGTCACATTTCGGGTTCACCCCTACGTCCTACGAACACGGAATCCGGGAGACGATCAACTACCATCGACAGACTGACGGCAGCTGATCACGGCGATTCCAACAAAGAACGCCAATGTCGCCAGGCGCAGTGCCGTCGGCTTCGATCTGTCTGTCGCGTCAGGCACGGTAGTGACCCCACCGGCGTGAGTTAATGGCATATCTCCCGCAACCCGGTTACAATCGCCGTATGTGGTCACAGGAAATCTTGAATTCGTTGGAAAAATCGAAAATCGTGGCGGTGGTGGTGCTCGATCGTGAGCAGGATGCCGTCTTCACCGCCCGGGCGTTGGTGCGCGGTGGGATTACCCATATGGAGCCCACCCTGCGGACGGAAGAGGCACCGGCGGCGTTGCAGGCGATCGTCCGGGAGGTGCCGGAGATGACCGTCGGCGCCGGTACCGTACTCACTACGGATCAGGTAAACCTGGTGAAACAGATCGGAGCCCAATTTGCCGTGGCCCCCGGGTTCAATCCCGCGGTGGTGGCCGCCGCCGAAGCGGTGGGTCTTCCGTTCGCCCCGGGAGTCGCCACACCCTCGGAGATCGAGGGCGCGTACGGCCGCGGATGTACCGTGCTGAAACTCTTTCCGGCTACTCCTCTGGGGGGACCGAGTTATCTGAAGAGCGTGAACGCTGCCTACCGCCATCTGAGACTTCGCTTCATACCCACCGGCGGAGTTACCGAGAATACGATGGTGGACTGGCTTTCCGTGCCGGAGGTTCTGGCCGTGGGTGGATCATGGCTCGCCCCGGCCGATCTCATTCACGCCGGAGACTGGGATGAGATAGAACGGCGCGCGACATCAGCCGTTGACCGAATCGCCGCTGGGTGAATCCGGTGAGTGGAAGCTGAATGGGCGTGATATCGGAATCGAACCAACATCCGGTGCGGGCGGAGATCATCGCCGTGGGGACGGAGCTCCTCATGGGACAGGTGGTCAACACCAACGCCGCCGAGATCGCCCGCATGCTGGCGGAGTCCGGGGTCGGTGTGTATTACCAATCGGTGGTGGGAGACAACGGCCGGCGCCTTTCCCAGGCGTTTGCCACCGCCCTAAAGCGGTCCGATGTGGTGATCGCCTGCGGCGGTCTGGGACCCACTGAAGACGATCTCACCCGGGAGACGCTGGCGGAGGTTGTGGGCCGCCCGTTGAGGCGGAACGAGGAGTGGGTCCGTCGTCTTGAGGAGAGGTTTTCCCAGTACCATGGTGGCGCGCTTCCCCGCAACAATCTCCGGCAGGCGATGGTCCCCGAAGGTGCGCACCTGCTGCCCAACAGCCGAGGTACCGCTCCCGGAATTTATCTGCGGTACGAGGATACCTCAGTCTACCTGATCCCCGGTCCTCCCCAAGAGATGCGGACGATGATGCGGGAGCAGGTGATACCTCGCCTCGCCGAGGAACTGGTCCGGTCCGGTCGCAGCGGTGTCCTGGTGTCGCGGGTCTTGCGGGTCACGGGAATCGGTGAGTCTCGGGTAGCGGAGCTCCTACAGGTGGTATTGGCGCAGCAGTCCAATCCCACGATCGCCCCGCTGGCTTCTGCCGGTGAGGTCCATCTGCGCGTGACCGCCCACGGCGCCCACCGTGAAGACGCTGAGCAGAGAATCGGCTCCACGGTTGCGGAGATACGATCCATACTGGGGGATGCGGTCTACGGAGAGGATGATACCGATCTGTCGCACGCGGTGGGTGAGTTGCTCGTGGAGCAGGGCCGCACAGTGGCTCTGGCGGAATCTTGCACCGGCGGCCTTGTAGGTCACCGGCTCACCAACGTCCCGGGAAGTTCCCGGTACTACGTCGGCGGAATAGTCGCGTACAATTACGCGCTAAAGAGTTCTGCCTTGGGAGTTGATCCGGCCGTTATTGAGCGGGATGGAGCGGTCAGTAATGAGGTGGCCCGGCAGATGGGGCGCGGTGTGCGAAGGGTGTGCGGCAGCGACCTGGCCGTGGCGATCACCGGAATCGCCGGTCCCGGAGGAGGCACCGCCACTAAGCCGGTGGGACTAACCTACATCGCCGTGGTGGACGGGGCCGAGGAAGAGGTTGCGCGGCACGTCTTCCATGGCACCCGGGAAGAAATTAAGTACCGCGCCTCACAGGCGGCGCTGGATATGCTCCGACGCCGCCTGATCGCATCGCGCAGGTAACGGATCAACCGATCGCCCGCGGTCGGCGCGGGGGATCGGCTCCATTGATCAGCGGAGGGAGACGTGGCTGGGGTCGAAATTGATGGTGAGCAGATGGGTAATCGAATTGATCCCTTCGCGGCTGGCGGTCACGTTGATTACCGTCAACGGGTAGTACAGGTCGAGGTCTATGGACCACGATCCGTCCTCCAAGATTTCCACCGGTCGCCCGGCAACCATTACCGACGCGGTGGGATCCGACACCGTGCCGGTGAAGCTGATCACATTCTCACTGACGGTGATATCCTGTTCCGGAGTGACGATCTCCAGGATCATCTGCCGCGGAATCCGCAATGTGCGCTGGGTCGCTCGAAACGATTCACCGGCAGCTTCCACGATAATTCGGTTATCTCCATATTCGAGGGATACCTCGTGGGAGAAGCCGCCCTCAGAGTCCACGGAGACGACTTCATTGTTGACGGTTATCTCAGCGGCCGGATTGGATACGATTCCGGTAACGGTGAGCTGCTCCTCCGTCACGGCATCACGTCCCGCCGGTGAGGTGATTTCCAGTTGCAGCCGTTCTTCGGATGCGGAGGAGTTGTTGTTTCCTCGAATAACCAGTGTGGCCACGAGAGCTACGCCGAGAACGACGGCTCCGATAATCTTTCCTTTTTTGCTCATTATGAGCCTCCTGTACGACCCACAATACCTATCAAATATGACGATCCTGTTTCGATCGCAAATTCGGAACACGTCTCCGTTCTTCCGTAGTATGTTAAAACCAATGAAGAGTCGGGAATGACGCCCAAACACGTTCTCATTGTCGAGGACGATCCCAAGACAACCCATCTCCTGTCGACCTATCTCAGCCATGCGGGGCTTGTGGTGCAGACCGCCTCCGACGGTTCCGCGGGACTGGCGCTCTCCCGGACGCACGCCTTCGACGTGATAATTCTCGACCTAATGCTACCTTCAATCGATGGGCTTACGGTGTGTCGGGCGATTCGCGAGGTGGCGGATCCCCGGATCATTATGCTCACCGCGCGCTCCACTGAACGGGATATACTGATCGGGTTGGAGGCCGGAGCGGATGACTACGTCACCAAACCGTTCAGTCCGCGGGAACTGGTGGCGCGGGTTAGAGCGACGTTACGGCGCGTACCGGAGTCCAATGAACCGGATGAAGCGGCAGACCTCACCGTCGGCGACCTGGTGCTCAGTGTTCGATCGCAGACGGTGACGCAGGGAGGAACGGACCTCCACCTGACGGCACTGGAGTTTCGTCTACTGGCACTGCTTATGGGTTCTCCCGGACAGGTGTTTACCCGGACGCAGATAGTGGTCCGGGTTCTCGGAGAGAACTACGATGGATTCGACCGGAGCATCGACGTTCATATTCTGAAGCTGCGGCGCAAACTGAGCATGGATACCGGACGGGAACACTACATCGAGACGGTCTACGGCGTGGGCTACCGGTTGGTGAACGGTTCGGTATGAACGGGACGATCGCGCAGTACCTGTCTGTCGTGTTTGTTCTGGTCATCGTCGTAGCAGTCGGGGCTATCGTCGGGGTGGTGTTCACCGGGGCGGAGCAGGAGATCGGTGTGTACGAACACCGTCTGGCGGAGTTGGAGCTTACACGAGTTGAACACTGGCTGGTGGGATACTATCTACAGGGTGCTGAATGGGGTGAAATACAGTCACTCACCGAAGAGATGGCGGTGCTTTACGGTCGGCGAATCGTCGTTGTTGACGCTGAAGGGACGGTACTTGCTGATTCCGGTTCCGACTCTCCCACGAGCTCACCGTATCGCGAATGGCCCCGGCGGGAGCTCCAGACGTTTGACGGAGGGGTTTCCTTTGGAACGGTGTATGTAAACCGCTCACATCCAACCGTGGCCACCCACTTTCGTGACCAGTTGGCAGATTCCATTAACCGGCTGTTGCTCTGGGGGACACTGGTGGCACTTCTGGTGGCGATTCCACTGGCGCTGGTGCTTTCGCGCCCGATAACCCGGGCGCTTCGTGACATTTCCGCCGTCGTCCGCCGGGCGGGAGCGGGAGACGTAGAAGCCCGCGTGACGGGGTCATACCGGGGAGAGCTGGGCCAGTTGTCCGCGGTATTCAACGCAATGGCCGCTGATCTGAAGCGCGCCGCGGCGATGCGGCGCGCTCTGGTGGCGGATACCGCCCATGAAGTGCGGACGCCCATATCCAACATCCGCGGGTATGTAGAGGCGGTAAGCGACGGCCTGGTTTCCTCCACTACCGCGATGACGGCGATTCAGGAAGAAGTGACGCAGCTCTCTCATCTGGCTGATGACCTGCAGGAGTTGGCGCTGGCAGACGAAGGGGCGCTCACGCTGTCTCTCCAGTCGCGCCGCATCGATGAAATCATCGCCCGGGCGGTGCGCAGCGCCCGGGCTCGGATTGAGGCGTTGGGTATCGAAATCACGGTCCACGTTGCCACGCTTCTGCCGATGATCGCCGTCGATGATAAGCGTATCATTCAGGTGATGAACAATCTTCTCAGTAACGCCGCCGCCTACGCTCCGGCAGGTTCGGTTATCGGGGTATCTGTTGTTCCCACCGGTGGCACCGATCCCGCCGGCGTTCTGGTTGCGATCGAAGATTGGGGCCCGGGAATTCCTCAAGAAGAGCTGGAGACGGTGTTCCAGCGTTTCTACCGCGTCGACCACTCGCGCAGCCGGGCTACGGGTGGTAGCGGTATAGGCCTACCGATCGCTCGCCATATTGTAACCGCCCACGGTGGCCGCCTATGGATAGAGAACCGCCCCGGCGGCGGGTGCCGAGCGGTTTTCAGACTGCCGGCAGGTGCCGCCCTCAGTCCGACAAGCTCCTAGACCATACGCGTGGGATCTAGAAGCTCCGCAACGCGTTCCTCCGAGAGCAGCCCGCTCTCCAAAACCACCTCGCGAATCTTACGTTTCTCCCGGTAGGCGGTATACGCCAGCTTGGAGGCTTGGTCGTAGCCGATCTCCGTGGCCAGGGGAGTCACCAGCGCCAGGGACCACTCGATCCAGAAATCCAGCCGCTCCCGATCAGCTTCCAGACCGGCCACAGCCTTGTCGGCGAACACCGTGCACGTGTTCGCCAGGATATCGATAGAACTGAGCGTCTCCAGAGCGATCAACGGGTTCATCATATTCAGTTCCAGCGGGCCGTTTTGCCCGGCGATCGTGACGCTCACGTTCTTGCCGTTTACGTACGCAGCCACCTGAATCACCATCTCCGGGATTACCGGATTCACCTTGCCCGGCATGATGGAGCTTCCCGGTTGCAGACTGGGGAGCACGATCTCCCCCAGGGCACCGCGGGGGCCGCTGGCCAGGAGACGAAAGTCGTTGGCGATCTTCATCAGACTCGTGGCGAGGGTGTTCAGCGCGCCCATGAGTTCCACCTGAGCGTCGCGGCTGGCGATCGCTTCAAACTTATTCGGTGCGCTCCGAAAGGGTAGACCGGTTTCCTCGGTGATCGCGGCGGCGGTGGCCTCCGCGAAATCCGGGTGGCAGTTAATGCCGGTACCCAACGCGGTACCTCCCAGGGCAAGTTCCTCGAGGTTAGCCAGCGTGTTGCGAATACGGCCGGCGGCTTTTTCGATCTGAACCGCATATCCGGAGAACTCCTGCCCCAACGTCATCGGTACGGCGTCCTGCAGGTGCGTGCGCCCGAGCTTCACCAATTCCGCGAACTCTCGTTCCTTCGCTCGCAGGGACGCCGCCAAGTGGTCCACCGCGGTGAGTAGTCGCTCCGCCTCCACACGATTCGCGATGTGGATCGCGGTGGGAATCACGTCGTTGGAGGACTGGCCTCGGTTGACGTGGTCGTTGGGGTGTACGGGACTTCGCGTACCGCGCGGTTGTCCAAGGATCTCGTTGGCGCGGTTGGCGATCAGTTCATTCGTATTCATGTTCCAGCTGGTGCCGCTGCCGGTCTGAAACACGTCGATCGGATAATGATCATTCCATTGTCCGCGGCGGACCTCCTCCGCGGCTTGGGTAATCGCCTCCACCAGCGCCCGGTCGACAAGACCAAGCGATCCGTTCACCGAGGCGGCGCTTTTCTTGATGAGCGCCAACGCCTGAATCATCGGCACGGGAATTCGCATGGGACTCACCCCGAAGTTCTCCACTGCCCGCTGGGTTTGGGCTCCCCAGTACGCCCATCCGGGAATCTCAATCTGGCCCATAGAATCCGATTCATAACGCGCCTGGTCACTCATGCCGTATATTTCTCCTTAAAAAACTCATAAAATTATTGAGCAAACCCTTTCCGGTCTGGAAGAGTGTTTCGTATACTATCAGATACTAACGGGAGAGCTGAATGGCAAATATCGCGATCATCGGCGTCGGAAATGTCGGCGCCAATACAGCGTTTTTCATTGCTGAGAAGAACATCGGCAGCGTTGTAATGTACGACATCCAGGACGGCCTGGCACAGGGCAAAGCACTGGACATGATGGAGGCTGCGCCGATTCGCGGCTACCAGCACAGTATTTCCGGCATCAATTCCATGGATGACGTCGCCGATACCAGTGTGGCGGTAGTAGCCGCCGGTACCGTCCGCGAGCCCGGCGCCAAGCGGGACGACCTTTTCACCCGGAACGCGGAGATTATCGATGGAATCGCTGAGTCCATGAAGGGCTACGGCGGAACGGTCGTGATCGCCACGGAACCGGTGGATCTCATGGTGATGCGGTTCCGCGAAAAATCGGGCCTCGACGCGTCCCGGGTGGTGGGACTCGGAGGAGTGCTCGACAGCACCCGGTTTCGCTACGCCCTCAGCCGGGAGCTGGGAATCACCACCGAAAACATCACCGCCACGGTGGTTGGACGCCATTCCGATCAAATGATGCCCCTGGTGGATTACAGTCGCGTGAACGGTGTGCCGGTGAGTACGCTGATGGATGATGTGCACCTGGCGAAAGTGATCGACGAGACGCGGAACGCGGGCGATCTCATTGTGGAGATGTCGCAGCGGTCTTCCAGTTTCTACGGCCCCTCAGCCGCCGCCGCCGACGTAGTCCAGGCGATCGTTTGGGACACCAAGCGGATTCTGCCGGTCTCCTTCGTCTGGGATGGTCAGTACGGCATTAAGGACGTGGCCATGAGTCTCCCCACGGTGCTCGGATTCACCGGAATCGAGCGGGTGCTGGAGCCGAATCTAAGTCAGGATCAGGTGCAGGTCCTGAAGAAATCCGCCGACGAGCTTTCGTCGATCTACGCCAACGCCTGAGGAGAATGCAATGAATAAAGTATCAGTCATCGGCGCAGGAAACGTCGGAGCCACGGCAGTCTATTATATTGCCGAGAAAAACATCGCCGACATCGTCATGGTCGATGTGGTCCCCGGTATGCCCCAGGGAAAGGCCGCGGACTTCATGCATGCCGCTCCTTCCCGTAACTACAATATCAAGATCGTCGGTTCCAACGATTACGCCGAAATCGCGGATAGTGACGTAATCGTCATGACCGCCGGAATGGCGCGGAAACCGGGTATGGACCGCATGGACCTGCTCAAGACCAACGTGAATATCGCCAAACAGGCGGCGCAGGCGATTGCCACCTACGCCCCGAACGCGCTGGTCATCGCCGTGAGCAATCCCCTTGATGTGATCTCCATGGTGACCCTGAAGGAGAGTGGCTTTGCGTTGAAGCGGGTGGTTGGAATGGCGGGAATTCTTGATTCCACGCGCTTCCGCTATTTTATCGCCGAGAGGCTTAACGTTCTGCCGCAGGACGTCATGGCGATGGTCCTTGGGGGGCACGGTGACACGATGGTGCCGCTTCCGCGCTATACCTCGGTTGCCGGCTTTCCGCTGACCGAGCTCCTGGACTCGGACACGATCGAGCAGCTGGTTGACCGAACCCGCAAGGGCGGTGCGGAGATCGTCAGTTACCTGAAGAAAGGCAGTGCCTATTACGCGCCTGCGGCTAGTGTTGCGAAAATGGTGGAGGCGATGATTAAGGATGAGAAGCGCTTCGTCGCCGCCAGCGCCTACCTCCGTGGTGAATATGGTCACCGAGATATCTTTCTCGGTGTCCCCGTGCTCCTCGGCAGGAACGGTGTGGAAAAGATCTATGAACTAGATCTGACTGAGCAGGAGCAGAACGCCCTCGATGGCTCCGCGGAAGCGGTGCAGGAGGGCGTAAAGACGTTAGAGTCGATCTATACACCCGGCTGAGGGAAGCCTTGGTCCGGATGATATGGTGACCTCCGTGGTGTGGTGCCGGCCTGTATCGTTGATATAGGCCGGTTTTTTGTCGTTCCAGGAGCAGGAGGGGATCTTTCAGTTGCTAACCCGGAAAGGCCCCTGTTATATTTGTCGAGTACTAAAGTAGGAAAAGGGCCGATCGATCTGTTGCGCCGGGGAAACTTACACGGTGATTCTCCTCGAGGGTACACCGTCACAGCGCGTCCGCCGGAAGAGTTCGCTCGCTCCCCTACTGAGAATGCACGGCTGGAGGGACAATTTGATACATGAATTTGATGCGGTAATCGTCGGAGCCGGAGGTGCCGGACTGTACGCGGCACTGGAAGCTAGCAAGACTGCCAAAACCGCGGTGGTGAGCAAGCTGTATCCGCAGCGGAGCCATACCGGCGCCGCCCAGGGCGGTATCGGTGCGGCGCTGGGAAACGTCGAGGAAGATTCGCCGGAGTGGCACGCCTTTGACACGGTCAAAGGCGGTGACTATCTGGTAGATCAGAACGCTGCCAAGATCCTCGCGGAAGATGCGGTGCGGGCGGTGTACGACCTGGAAAATCGGGGATTGCCGTTCAGTCGATTGGAAACCGGCAAGATCGCTCAGCGCCGATTCGGCGGGCATACTCACCACTTCGGAGAGGGGGCGGTGCACCGATCCTGCTACGCCGCCGACCGCACGGGACACATGATTCTACAGACGCTCTACCAGCAGTGCGTTAAGAATAACGTGGAGTTCTACGACGAGTACCAGGTGGTGGATCTGCTCATGGACGGCTCCACCGTCAAGGGTATCGTCACATTTGAGTTAAAAACCGGCGAACTGCATATCTTTAAGGCCAAAGCGGTTCTTTTTGCCACCGGCGGATTCGGCCGCATGTTCAAGATCACATCCAACGCCCACGCCAACACCGGTGATGGCCCGGCAATTCTCGCCCGCGCCGGAATCCCCTTGGAGGACATGGAGTTCTTCCAGTTTCATCCCACGGGAATCCTGGGAATGGGCATTCTTATCACCGAAGGAGTCCGAGGAGAGGGTGGTATTCTGAAGAACCGTGACGGTGAGCGGTTCATGGAACGGTACGCACCGACGCTTCTGGATCTGGCACCGCGGGATATGGTGAGCCGCGCGATTATGACGGAGGTCGCCGCCGGCAAGGGAGTCCGGGGCGACAAAAAGATCGATGACTACGTCTGGCTTGATGCCAGCCACCTTGGTCGGGAAGTGGTGGAACAGAAGATTCCTGATATCGCGGACTTCTGTCGGACGTACCTAGGGATTGATCCCGCCGAGGAATCGATGCCGGTACAGCCCACGGCGCACTACGCCATGGGAGGAATTCCTACCGATATCCACGGTCGGGTGGACACCGGCAAACAGGTGTATGACGGCCTCTACGCCGCCGGTGAGGCCGCGTGCGTGTCCGTGCACGGCGCCAACCGATTGGGTACCAACAGTCTGGTGGACCTGATCGTCTACGGACGGCGGGCGGGAATGCACATCGCTGAATACGTAAAGCACGCCTCCCAGGGAACGGTAAATGAATCGGATACGGATCACGCCCGGGAGCGCATCGATGTCCTGCGTAACCGCAAGGGCGGTCGTCATGTGGGGCCCATTATGCAGCGCATGCATGAAGTGATGATGGAAAAGGTCGGCGTGTACCGGACGCAGAGTGATATGGATGCGGCGGTTAAAGAGATCCAACAGCTCCGGAAAGATTTCAAAGAGGTCTCCGTGCAGGACACGGGCGACGGTTTCAACTCCGAGGTTCTTCAGATCATGGAGCTCGAAAACCTCCTGGATCTGTCCCTAGTTACCGCCGCCAGCGCCGCAAACCGGACCGAAAGTCGTGGTGCCCACGCCCGTGACGATTATCCCGAGCGCGACGACCCTAACTGGTTGAAGCATACGCTGGCGGGCCTTGATAACGATCAGGTTACGATCGACTACAAGCCGGTGGATGTGAGCATCTGGAAGCCCAAGCCGCGGAAGTACTAAAAAGAGGAGTAAGGCACCATGAAAGTGACCCTGGCGATTCAGCGCCACAACCCGGAAATAGACAGCGAGCCCCACGTCGAGAACTATCAGGTGGAAGTTGAACCGACCCACCGCATTCTCGATGCGCTCATGGATATCACTCAGAACCAGGACGGCACGCTGGGCTACCGCCGCAGCTGCGCCCACGGTGTGTGCGGTAGCGATGCGATGCGGATCAACGGAACGGAAAAGCTGGCGTGCAAGACGCTCTTCAAGGACTTGGACATGAAGGACGGAGGCACGGTACGGATCGAGCCGCTTCGCCATCTGGAGGTGCAGAAAGACCTCATGGTGGATCAGTCACCGTTCTTTAAGAAGTTCCGCAGCGTCCAACCCTACTTCGTCCCGAAAGCGGCGGAGCCGGAGCACGGAGAGTACATCCAGTCCCCCCAGGAGCGAGCGCTCTTTGACGAGGCTACCAAGTGTATCAACTGCGCGGCGTGTTACTCCGCCTGCCCGGTACTGGACAAGAACCCCGACTTCGTCGGACCGCAGGCGATCGTTGCGGCGGCCCGTTTCGTAAACGACAGTCGCGACCAGGGACTTGAAGCGCGGTTGGACGTTCTCGACACCGAAAACGGAGTCTGGCCGTGTGAAAGCCACTTCGAATGTACCCGCGTCTGCCCGCGGGACATCAAGATTACCAAGCTTATCAACCTGACCAAGCGTCAGATCAAAAAGTACCGCGACGCCCGAGGCGAACAGACCGCGGAAGAAAGGGCCCAGTAAGCATGAAGATTCACGAGTATCAAGCGAAGGAGCTATTCGCGTCCTACGGCATAGCCGTCCAGGACCAAGAGGTTATTACCAAGGCTGAGGATGCCCGGGCCGCGACGGAACGCATGGGTGGATTTGTCGTCGTGAAGGCGCAGGTGCTGGTGGGGGGCCGCGGCAAAGCCGGCGGAGTAAAGCTCGCCAGGAGCGCCGACGAGGCGGTACAGCACGCCCAGGCGATCCTCGGCATGGACATCAAGGGTGAAACGGTGGAAAAGGTGCTTATCGCCCCCGCCGCGGACATTAAGAAAGAGTACTACGTCGGCCTCATTATGGACCGCGCCGGCAAGAAGATCATCCTCATGGTCACCAAGGAGGGCGGTGTCGAGATAGAAGAACTGGCGGTCACCGATCCCGACAAGATCATTAAGTACCCGATCGATATCGCCTCCGGCCTCAACGAAAAGGAGCTGGTCTCGGTGCTGACCGATGTCTTTGAGAAGCAGGCACTGGTGGAGCAAGCCACCGATACGGTGAAAAAGCTCTACCGGCTGTTTGTTGAGAAGGACGCCTCCCTGGTCGAGATCAATCCCTACGCCCTGGTGGATGACAGCACGATTATGGCGCTGGACGCTAAGGTGAACTTCGACGACAACGCGCTGTACAAGCACACCGACGTGGAGGCGATGAAAAACGCCGAGGAGTACTCCCAGGACGAAATCGATGCGCGGGAGTTTGGGCTCAGTTTTGTCAGCATGGATGGAGATATCGGATGCATCGTGAACGGCGCCGGTCTGGCGATGGCCACGATGGATATCGTTAAGCTTTACGGTGGTCAGCCTGCCAACTTTCTCGACGTCGGTGGGTCATCCAACCCGGAGAAAGTGCTCAACGCTATCAAGATCATTCTGAGAAATCGGAAGGTACGGGCGATTCTCATTAATATATTCGGCGGAATCACCCGGTGCGATGACATCGCCAAAGGCATCATCATGGCTACCGATCAGATCGACATTAAGGTTCCGATGGTGATTCGCTTGGTGGGTACTAACCAGGAAGAGGGCCGGGCGCTGCTGGAGGAGAAAGGATTCTCCGTTGCCGATGATCTGAGCACCGCCGTGCAGAAGGTAGTCGCCTCCTGAGGCGCGGCATTGAAGGGAGATAGCGATGAGCATATTGATAGATGAGAATACCAACGTTCTGGTCCAGGGGATTACCGGCCGTGATGGTTCGTTTCATGCGCGGCAGATGGTCAAAGACGGCACCAAGGTTGTTGCCGGAGTTACCCCCGGCAAGGGCGGTCAGAAAATGGACGACGTCCCCGTATATAACTCGGTTCCTGATGCCCAGAAGGATCACCGGATCGACGCGGCGGTGATCTTCGTTCCCGCCAAATTCGCCGCTGCGGCAGTCAGGGAAGCGGCGGACGCCAAAGTCCCGCTTATTATCACGATCACCGAGGGCGTTCCCGTGCTGGAGATGCTGGAAGCGTACCACTACGTGAAAAAGCAGGGGCTCCGGATGGTGGGACCCAACTGTCCCGGGCTTATCAGTCCCGGAAAGTGTAAGATCGGAATCATGCCCTACCACATTCACCTTCCCGGAAACATCGGCGTGATTTCCCGTTCCGGTACGCTCACCTATGAAGTGGTGTACAACCTCACCAACAGCAACATGGGGCAAAGCACGTGTATCGGAATCGGTGGAGACCCGGTGATCGGGACCAGTTATATCGACGCGCTGGAAATGTTCGAGAACGATCCGGGTACCGATGGAGTCGTGGTAATCGGAGAGATCGGTGGAGACGACGAGGAACAAGCTGCGGAGTTCATTAAGAGCAAGATGAGTAAGCCGGTGGTGGCGTTCATTTCCGGCCGTACCGCACCTCCAGGAAAGCGAATGGGCCACGCAGGAGCGATCATCACCGGCGGTTCCGGAACGCCGGAGGCCAAGGTGAAGGCGTTTGAAGACGCCGGTGTTCCCGTGGCGAACAAGCCCGACGAGATCCCCGACCTCCTGAAGAAGAAGCTCTGACCCAAACCGGGCGGATTGCGCTAATGGAACGTCGGTACCTCGTTGTGAGCGGGGTAAAATTGACAGTTTCGCTCGACAAAAAATCGGGGTATAATCCCGTCGCAACCAGGCCGCGGCAGAATACCGCGGCCTGGTTGTGTTTTAACGAGGCGAAAGGGATAGCAGCATGGAACTTGTGGGAATGACCAACACCGACTTTGCCGAGGAGCTCTTTCAGGCGTGGCAGGATGATCCTGAGAGCGTTCCCGCCGAATGGCGTGAGTATTTCGGCCGGATCACCAACGGTGACGAAGCGACCACTGATGTGACGGCACTGGCGTCGGCTGCGGCGGCCTCAGCCGCGCGGGCGATGCCGCACGCCACCGGTACCGGCGCGGTTGCCGTGGCACCGACCACCAAAGGTCCCACGGGGTTCATCGGACACGCCGGGGGCAGTCGAATCGAGCTGCCCGCGGATAAACAAGGTCGGGTGGATGCGCTGCTGTGGGCGTATCGCGACGTGGGCGCCATTTATGCCGACCTTAATCCCCTGGGAAACTATGAGACGCCGGAGATGCGCTACATGCGGATCACCGTGGAGGGCGCGTTCGAGAGTCTTTCGCTGGATGCCTACGGATTGGGTGAAGAGGATTTGGATACTGAGTTCTATGCCGGTGGGTTCTTCGAACCTTTCCGGATGCCGCTGCGTGATATCGTAGCTCGCGCGCGGCAGACCTACCTCTCCACGCTGGGAATCGAATACCTTCACGTGAAGAACCGCGTCATGCGCCGGTGGATACTGGGAAAGGTGGAGCGATCCCAACATCGACGGGACTGGTCCGATACGCAGAAGATTCGGTTTCAGAAGGACCTGATCAAAGCTGAAGAGTTTGAACACTTCGTGCACGCGAATTTTATAGGGCAGAAGCGATTCAGCCTAGAGGGTGGCGAAGGGCTGATCCCGGCACTCCACTACCTGATCTATACCTCGGCGGAGCACAATGTGCAGGAGATCGTGGTGGGAATGGCACACCGGGGGCGACTCAACGTGTTTACCAACGCCATGCGGAAGCCCGCAGTGGAGACATTCGCCAAGTTCATCGATGCGGAACAGCCCCACGAGTTCGGTGGTACCGGCGACGTGAAGTACCACCTGGGACATAGTTTCGACTATACCGACAAGGAAACCGGAAAAAAGCTCCACATCTCGCTGGTAGCGAACCCGAGCCACCTGGAAGCGGTGGACCCGGTAGTGGAAGGTAAGGCGCGAGGAATTCAACGCCGTCGGGGAGACGTAAACCGCAAGCGTGTTGTCCCCGTGCTCATCCACGGGGACGCGGCGTTTAACGGACAGGGGGTCGTGGCGGAGACGTTTAATCTCAGTCAGCTGAAGGGATACCGCACCGGCGGCACGATCCATGTGATCGTAAACAACCAGATCGGATTTACCACCGCCAGTCGTGACGGGCGGAGCACCTATTTTGCCACCGATTTCGCAAAAGGGATCCAGATTCCGATCTTTCACGCCAACGGTGATGATCCGGAGGCGATCGTCCGTGCGATGGATTTGGCGATACGCTGGCGCCAAAAGTTCGGCTATGATGTCGTGGTTGATATCCTCTGCTATCGGCGCTTGGGTCACAATGAGGCCGACGAGCCCTCCTATACCCATCCGATCATGTATAAGATGATTAAGGACCACCCCAGCGCCCCCGTCCGGTACGGGAAAATTCTCGACGAAAACGGTGTTTGGAAGCGGGACGATCAGGACCAGTTTCGCCAACGCTATCGGAATGTGTTGAAGGAACAGCTCGATATGGCCAAGGGCGATTACAAGCTCAACATGGCCGATGCCTTCGAGACGGGCGAATGGCGTGACTTCCGGGGTACCTTCAGTTTCGATCCCGTCGAGACGGGAGTACAGGAAGATGAGCTGCGCCGTATCGCCGAGGTTCTGACCACCGTGCCGGAAGGCTTCAATCTGCATCCCAAGCTGCAACGCCTTGTGAAGGAGCGGCACAAGATGCTCGAATCCGGCGAGGGAGTCGATTGGGGGTTTGCGGAGGCGATGGCCTTCGGCTCGCTCCTGGCGGAGGGATATCCAATTCGACTCAGCGGCGAGGATTCCGGTCGGGGAACGTTCAGCCACCGCCACGCGGAATGGTGGGATGTGGCACGGGAAACACCGCACTACTATACTCCGCTGAAACACGTTGCCCCCGACCAGGGTACGTTCAGCGTCTACGATAGCCCGCTTTCGGAATTTTCGGTCCTGGGATTCGACTACGGATACTCCTTGGCGCAGCCCCGGGTGCTGGTGATTTGGGAGGCGCAGTTTGGTGATTTCGTGAACGGAGCTCAGGTAATCATCGATCAGTTTATCTCATCCAGTGAGAGCAAGTGGTTTCGAAACACCGGGTTGGTAATGCTCCTGCCTCACGGATATGAAGGGCAGGGACCGGAACACTCCAGTGCTCACCTGGAACGGTTTCTCCAACTGTGCGCGGACGACAACATGCAGGTAGTCAATACGACGCTCCCGGCGCAATTCTTTCATCTGCTCCGCCGTCAGATGCACCAACCCTTCCGTAAGCCGCTGATCGTCATGTCCCCCAAGAGCCTGCTTCGCCATAAAGAGGCGCAGTCCGCGCTATCCGATATGACCAGTGGATTCTTCCGGCCGGTTCTTGATGATCCGCGCCGACCCGGCGAGCTGCACACGCTCATATTCTGCTCCGGAAAGGTGTACTTTGACCTTGAATCACGGCGGAAAGAATTGGAACTGGAAAACGTGGCTATCGTTCGTATTGAGCAGCTCTATCCGTGGCCGGAAGAACAGATTCGCGAAGCAATTGAACCGTACCGATCTGCGCAGCGAGTGGTCTGGGTTCAGGAGGAGTCGCGCAACCGTGGGGGATGGCGCTTTGTCCAGAATCGGCTGGCCCAGATTACCGGGGTTGAGAACATAGAATACGTGGGACGGGATCCCAGTCCCTCGCCGGCGACGGGATCGTTCCGGGAACATAAGATGGAGCTGGATCAGTTGCTTTCCGCCGCGGTGGATCCGGCCCGCGAATAACGTAGTACAGAGGAGTCGCGTTGAAATGAAACAGGCAGTAGAGGTACCTCAAGTTGGCGAGTCCGTGACCAGTGGCATTCTGGCCGTTTGGAACGTCGGCGACGGCGATTACGTGAACGAGGGCGATGAGATCTTCGAGCTCGAGACGGACAAGGCCACGCTCCCGGTCCCCGCGCCCGCTAGTGGCACGATCAGCATTTCCGTCCAGGCGGATGAAGAGGTCGAAGTCGGCACAACCGTTGCTGAAATCGATACTGAGGGGGCTCCGAACGGGCACGGCAGCGATTCCGGCGGCAACGGCGGCAGTGCCGTGGCGACAGACGCCGGCGCGGACAGCGCCACCTCCGGTGGAGCGAACGACGCCCCCGATGACGGAGCGGCTGCGCCTGCCCGCAGCGAGAGTTCCAGCAGCGAGGGCGATCCTGCCGCCGGGGACCAAACGCTCTCTCCGGCGGTCCGCCGCGTTCTCGAGGAGAATGGGCTCTCCGCGTCCACCGTGGCTGCGGCGGTTGCACCGAGCGGCAAAGATGGTCGCCTTACCAAGGGAGACGTCGAATCGTACGTGAAGAATCGTGGGGCCGCGGCGGCCGCCGGGGGAGCTTCTGCCGGGGGAGCTTCCGACACCGCGAGATCCGGCAGTACTACCGGCACGCGCGCTCCCGCGGCGCAGAAGGCGGTCCCCGGCAGTCAGGAGCGCAAGAAAATGACCAAATTGCGCCAGACGATCGCCGCTAACCTGGTCAGCAGCAAGCAGCAGAGCGCGCATCTGACCACCTTTAACGAAGTGGACATGGGTGCCGCCATGGATCTGCGCAAGAAGTACAAGGAGTCCTTTGAGGAAAAGCACGGAGTCCGGCTGGGGTTCATGAGCTTTTTCGTAAAGGCCGCGCAGCGGGCGCTGGTCGATTTTCCCTCGGTAAATGCCTTCGTGGACGGCACCGAGATTATCTACAACTATTTCTATAATGTGGGAGTAGCGATCTCCACCGATGCCGGCTTGCTCGTCCCGGTGCTGCGAAACGTAGATACGCTGAGTTTTGCCGATATCGAATCACAGATCGTTGATTTCGCTACCCGAGCCCGGACGCGGCGGCTATTGCCGGACGAATTCTCCGGCGGTACCTTTACTATTACCAACGGTGGTGTCTTCGGGAGCCTGTTGTCGACACCGATTCCCAGCCCGCCACAGACGGCGGTTCTGGGAATGCACTCAATTAACAAACGGGCAGTAGTGGTAGACGATGAGATCGTAGTGCGGTCGATGATGTATCTGGCGCTCACCTATGACCACCGAATCATCGACGGTAGGGAAGCGATCGGATTCCTTAACCGGATTAAGGGTCAGATCGAGGATCCGCCGCAGCTGCTGTTTGATCTGTAAGGTAACGGTATATGAGTACATATGATGTGATCGTGGTCGGTGGTGGCCCCGGTGGGTACGTAGCGGCGATTCGTGCTGCGCAGTTGGGACTGAAGGTGGCCTTGGTGGACAAGCGCAAGACGCTCGGCGGGACGTGTCTCAACGTAGGGTGCATTCCGTCCAAGGCGCTCCTGGATTCCAGCGAATTCTTTGCCAAGGCCCGCGATGAGGCGGCCGCCCACGGGGTGGAAATCGAAAACCTCTCGCTCAACTTGGAGGCGATGCAGCGCCGCAAGGACGGCGTGGTGAAGAAGCTCACCGGCGGCGTGGCGTCGCTCATGAAGAATAACAAGATCGATGTCTTCCACGGAATCGCGTGGGTCCGGGACAAGAATACGGTGGAAGTCCTTCCGCCGGAGACGGAATCCGGTGCAGAAGGTGATGCGGTGAAAGCGGGGAAGAGTACAGAGACGCTCACCGGTGACGCCCTGGTGCTGGCTACCGGGTCTGTTCCCGTGGAGTTGCCGTTTCTTCCGTTCGACGGGAAGACGGTTGTGGACTCGACCGGTGCTCTCGCGTTTGAAAAGGTGCCCAAGAAGCTGATTGTTGTCGGCGGTGGAGTGATCGGTCTGGAGCTTGGCAGCGTCTGGGCGCGGTTGGGCGCGAAGGTGACGGTGGTGGAAGTGCTCCCGACGATTATGACCGGATGGGATTCGCAGGTAGCCAAGACGATAAAGCGGGAACTCGGCAAACAGGGCATTGAGTTCAAGTTGGAGACAAAGGTCACCGGAGTGTCCGTCAAACGCGGTACCGCCACGCTCTCCGCCACCGACAAATCGGGCGGTGAGCTGGAGCTTACCGCCGACAAGGTTCTTGTAGCGGTGGGGCGTCGACCGTATTTGGACGGTGCCAATCTCGATACCTTGGGGCTGGAGATGGACGGCCCGCGCATCAAGGTTGACGAGCGTTTCGCCACCTCGGTGGACGGCATATTTGCGATCGGCGACATCGTTCACGGGCCCATGCTGGCGCACAAGGCGGAAGATGAAGGTATCGCAGCCGCTGAACGAATCGCCGGAAAGCCGGGTCACGTAAATTATGATACGATACCGAATGTGATCTACACATGGCCGGAGGCGGCCGCCGTGGGGAGCACTGAGGAGCAGCTTAAAGAGGCCGGGGTGGAGTATCGGAGCGGAACGTTCCCCTTTGCGGCAAACGGCCGAGCACTGGCGATGGATGCCACCGGCGGATTCGTAAAGATCCTGGCGGATGCGGAAACTGATCAGGTGCTGGGGGCGCACATCGTTGGTCCCTGGGCCAGTGACGTGCTGGCGGAGATCGTGTCGGTCATGGAGTTTGGCGGAAGTGCCGAGGATATCGCCCGCACAGTCCACTCCCACCCGACGTTGACGGAAGTGGTGAAAGAAGCGGCCCTTGGTGTTGACGGCCGGATGATTCACGCAAAAAACTGAGAGGAGAAGGATCTGCATGAGTACCGAACAACAATATCCGAAAGGTTTGGATGGCGTGATCGCCGCCGAAAGTCGAATCTGCAAAATTGACGGCGAGCAAGGCGCGTTGTATTACCTGGGCTACCCCATCGATCAATTGGTTGAACAGTCAGATTTTGAGGAAGTGACCTATCTCCTGCTCAATGGGGATCTTCCCACGGCGGAGCAGCTCACCGATTTTCGTCGCCGCATGCGGGAGGGACGGCATCTCCGGCCGGAAGTGCTGGATATGATTCGCAATTTTCCCGCTGACTCCCACGCGATGGAGTTGCTGCAATCGGTCATCAGTTATCTCTCGGGATATGTGGATCACAAGATCCACCACGGCCCGCACTGCAACTGTCGGGACACGCTCCACCAGGTGGCGCAGATCTCCAGCGTGATAGCCGCCCTTCACCGGTTTCGTAGCGGTCTGGACTACGTCCCGCCCCGGGACGACCTCAATCACGGCGCAAACTTCCTGTACATGCTCCACGGCGAGGAGCCGGATGCGGACGAGGGAGAAATTATGGACAAGTGTCTCGTTCTGCACGCGGAGCACAGTTTCAACGCCAGCACCTTCACCGCCCGCGTAGTAGCAAGTACGCAGAGCACGTGCTATTCGAGCATTTCCGCGGCGATCGGGGCGCTATACGGCAGTCTCCACGGTGGTGCCAATGAGCGCGTTATCAACATGGTTGACCGTATCGGAACTCCGGAAAAGGCTGAACAGTACGTCAAAGACAGGCTGGGCCGGAAAGAAAAAATCATGGGCATGGGGCACCGCGTGTACCGCGCCAAAGACCCGCGGGCAATCGTGATGGAGGGGTTCCTGGAGCAACTCTCGGAGAAGAACGGCGACTGGACGTACCACAAGATTCTCAAGACTGTGGAGAGCACCTTTCGGAACATCATGGAAGAGAAGGGCAAGCCGATCTATCCCAACGTCGATTTCTTCTCCGGCGCCGTATATCGGCTGCTGGGGGTTCCGAGCAAGCTCTTTACCCCCATCTTCGCCGCCGCTCGGGCATCTGGGTGGCTTGCACATGTCCTGGAACAGCGCGAGCACGAACAACGCATCTTCCGCCCCAAGGCACTCTATGTGGGGGATATGGACAGGACGATCACCCCGCTGCAGCAGCGCTAACGCTGTCCGGCGGCGGTCACATCTCCTCCAGCGTGGGTTTTACCGGCGATTTCTCCGCCGTGCCGTGCCGTGCACGACGCGGGGGGTCAGGGTATGCGCGAGGGGAGGTTCGGCTGCTGCCAGACTTCATAAACCTCGTAGGCTACCTCTTCATACGGGTGGGCGGCGAGTAGCGCCTCGATCGCCGGTCGGACCACCTCATCCCGGCACAGGATCTCCACGCGGCACTCCGGCACGCGCTCAATCTCGCCTATTGAACCGATGAACGGGTCACTACCCGGTGCCGGACGGAATTGCCCCGTTCCCTCCGCCTGCCAACTGCAGGAGTCGTACTTCTCGTATTTCCCCGCACCCGTCTTAAAGACGGCGACCTTCACCTCTTCCACGTGCTCCTTCGGGACAAAGAAAACCAGTTTGAACATGTCAAAACTGTAATGGGATTGAAAGCGTGTGGAAAGGTGGAACGTCGATTCTCTTCCATGTATTGGGAGGCATTGTATGAAGACATTCTGTACTGGCATCAGGCCGTCTGTACGCACGATCGTGGCGGTCATCGGTGCGCTTGCCGTAGTTCCGCTATCCTTGAGCGCGCAAGAAACCAGTGCCGAGCGCGAAATGGAAGTCGTGCAGGCGTACCAGAACACACTCCGCCGAGTCTCACAGCAAGTCCTGCCGGTGGTGGTTGAAGTTGACACGGTGCGTCGCGTTTCCCGGCAGACGCGGGAAATGCCGTCGCCGCTGGAGTTCTTCTTTGGACGACCCGATTCGGAGAACGGCGAGCCGCAAACTCGCGAGTTCGAGCAGCGCGGCATCGGATCCGGAATCCTCGTCCGGCGGGACGGCTCTGACGTCTACGTTCTCACCAACAATCACGTCGCCGGAAATGCCGACGAAGTGAACATCCGATTGTATGACGACCGGGAATATGATGCCACGGTGGTTGGATCTGATCCCAACCGGGACCTGGCGCTGCTGGTGTTTGAGACGGACGACGATGTTCCCATCGCTGACCTGGGAGATTCCGACAATGTCCAAGTGGGAGATATTGTGCTGGCCGTTGGGAATCCGCTGGGATTTGAATCGACGGTGACCAGCGGCATGGTGAGCGCTGTGGAGCGGCAGGGACCCAACCGACCTGGAATGCCGATACTCACCGACTACATCCAGACGGATGCCGCGATCAACCGGGGTAACTCCGGGGGACCGTTGGTGAATCTCCGAGGTGAAGTGATCGGTATGAATACCTGGATCGCTTCGCAGTCCGGTGGCAGTATCGGTCTGGGATTTGCCATCCCCATAAATAACGCGCGTCGCGCCATCGACCAGTTCATTGCCGGCGGTCGAGTCGAGTACGGCTGGCTTGGGGTAAATATGGCCAATCCCCCGTCCAGTCCCTCCGATTCGCTGGGTGAATCCAACGGCGGCGCCTTCGTATACAACGTCTATCAGGACTCCCCCGCAGCGGAGGGGGGTGTGCAACCGGGTGACATTATTACCCGGGTGAACAGCACCACTATTGAGAATAGCGATGACCTACTCCGGGCCGTTGCGGAAATGGAGCCGGGGACGCGGACCCGATTCAGGGTACGCCGCGACAGCCGAATGAGAACGCTCACCGTTGATTTGGGCGTTCGACCTTCGAGAAATGAAGAATTGAACGCCGCCGATCTATGGCCGGGAATGTCAGTGGTGGAGGCGACGGAGCAGATTCGGGAAAACCTGGATCTGTCCAGTCGTGGGGGCGATCTGATCACTGGACAGGTCGCGTCAGGATCACCGGCCGCCACGGCGGGATTGAAGAGTGGCGACATTATCACCCGCGTGAATAACGACGAGGTGAGTACGCTTGCCGAGTTCTATCGCGAGCTGAATGACGCCGGCGGAGACGAAGTAGTCTTTCGCATCCGTCGTAACGATACCAATCTGATCATTGGATTGGTGAAATGACTTAAGATCCTCCTCTTGTGCCGGCCCGTCCGAGGCTTACCGACCAACCGCCCCCTGGTCGTGAGTCGAGGGCGGGTTTTTTTGGTGCGATTTATGGCTCCGGTGGTTTGCGTATATAATGGGACTCGATGAACAACGATACCATTATTATAGTTATCGCGGTGGTGCTTATCGGATTTGGGCTACTGCGGATGAGGCTCTTCGGCTCCGCCGGTGTGGCGTCCACCGCGCGACTGAAACAGTTGATCGACGACGGCGCCCTCGTGGTGGATGTTCGGACGCCGGAGGAGTTTTCCGCCGGTCACGTGGAGGGCGCGGCGAATATACCTCTGGACGAGATCGTTGATCGCTCACAGGAGCTTGGCGACGGAAACCAAGCGGTAATTCTCTATTGCAACACCGGCAATCGCAGCGGCCAAGCGCTGGTCCGGCTGCACCGCAAGGGGCTCACCAACCTCACCAACGGCGGTGGCCGGCACCATATGCCCTCTTGAACACGCGGAGCCACTCTCTCTCCGTGGCCGTTGCCTACGACTCGTCCCGCTCTAGAAGCATCGTCATCCACACCACGATATCGGTCCAGCCGTTGTTACTGGCCACCCGGACCGGGGTTGTGCCATCCGCCGTGCGGGCTCGCAAATCCGCCCCCTCCTGCAGGAGGTATTGCAGGATCTCCCGGTTTCCCGTGCGGGCCGCGGTCATGATCGGTGTCCAGCCGGCGCGATTCGCCTTGTTGACGTCGGCGCCGTTTTGCACCAGGAAACGGACCATTTCGTAGTCTTCGTTTTCGATCGCGTATCGCAACGGCGTGATCTCGCCGCGGGAATCCGGCGTTGTGGCGTTGACGTCGGCCCCCGCCTCTTCCACCAGATACCGTACGATTTCCATTCGACCCTGCTCGGCAGCCATGAGGAGCGGCGTCTTGTCGCGGTAGTCGGTAGACTCCACCGGGACTCCGGCGTTCACTTCTTCCCGGACGGCGGCGAGGTCGTTTCGGTCCACCGAACGGTGAATCATCGAAATGCAGGAGGTCAGGGACAGTACCGCCACGAGAAGCGCCAATCGGGACATAATCTTCATGAGCGCTAGTATAGTGTCGGCGCCCGCCGGTCACAAGGCTATCCGGCGGGCGATCAACGGCGACGCCAGATAGCCAGGTGTCGAATTTTGGGGTAGGTTGATGCAGGTGAACGTCTTGCAACGAATGACGGTGGTGTTGCTGTGGATGGCATTCTGTCTCTTCATCGGAAACGCCGTGGCCACCGCGCAGGAAACGGTTTCGTCCGTGACGGATGTGCTTGAACCGATCCAGGGGCCCGCGGTAGCTCCTCCGGGACCATTTTTCGTTGACCGCGTCTCGTTCGAGGTGGACGGTGCCAGTAGACCCGGGCCCTTGCTCCTTGTATCCGGCCTTGAGGCCGGGGCCACGGCCGACACCATCGAGGAACTGGAAGCGTTGCTGCGTCGGGCTCGACAGGATCTGATGAATCGACGCGTTTTTGATGAAATCACGGTGGTGTGGTCTGTAGCCGAAGCGGATGCGACGGCCGGTGAGCAGGAAAATGCCGAACGATCCGAGGATTCCGCCGGTATCGAGAGCGTCACGCCGATCCGTGCCGTGTTTCATATCGATGACGGCTGGACCCTGCTTCCGATCGCGTTCTATCGCTATAACTCCAACAGCGGTCATAATCCGTTCGTCGTGTTGTACTGGGACAACATTCTTGGAACGCTCACCGATTTTGGAGTCAGTGCGGGATACTACTCCCGGAATTGGATCACTTCCTTTGGATGGGACGTACGGCTCGACTGGCGCCGCGTCCGGATGCTGGGACGGCAGTGGAATTTCTCTTTTGACCAGGAATTTGAAACGTTTGAGCAGGCAAGCCCGGAAGGAGAGGTGGAGTTGGCGTATACCGGCTACTTCACGAGTCTCGGGGTATCCACCTCTTTTCGGATTAGCGACCGGCTGCGGTACTCGATCTCTCCCAATATCGGACTAGATTACGGGTATGACACGATCACCAACGAGACTTCGCAGACGTTGCCCGCTGACCGGGCTGCTGCCGGGTTCAGTCACGGGTTGACCACCGGTGGCATTGACTGGGTGAACAACCTGCGACGCGGATGGTCGGCCTCTCTATCGAATGGGATATCCTACGATCCCGAGCAACGTGATTGGCAGGCGGACGTGGGGTTATCCTATTCACACCACTGGCTTCCACAGCCACGGATCAGTCCGGCGATTCGTGCGCGGGTGAGCCACAACTTCGACGGCGACAAGCTCTCCCGGGGCGGTATCGTCCGGGGCGTCGCGGACAACCGCGTCTTCGGTGCCACCGTTGTTGCCGTGAATACCCAGGTTGCGATCCTGGCGGTGGACTGGGTGAGGGTCGCGGATATACAAATTATTCCGTTTGTGGATATCGCGGTGGCTCGCAAGGAAGGCACGGCGATTAACAGCGACGATGTCGCGGTGGGGTTCGGTGCCGATCTGGTAGTTTTCCCTGTCTTCATGCGCGGATTTCAGGGCCGACTCAGTTTTGGACTCGATGCACGGGAGTTTGTCGTGGGGCGTCCGTCGCGTTTTCTCCTGGAGTTCTCCGTTACCGAGACGTTGCAGATCTGAGGATGGATGCACCCGAGATGACGACGATGACGACGCGCCCGGCGCACCGGACGCATCACACGCTACGGACGACGATAATCACCCTGCTGCTGACGACGGTGGCGGCCTGTGCGTCTGCGACGCCCCCCCATGAAGAGGCGTATCCCGCGTACCGCCGTATGCGGGCTGAGCTCGAGCCGTTGAACTTCGATGGCTCCTCCGATACCCCCACGATCCGCCGGTACTATTCCGAGGCGAGCCGGGGCATCTCAGGCGTCCGCCATGACACTGGAACCGTTACAACCAAGGACGGTGAGATGGCGGTACACATCTGGTGGCCGCCGGATTCGGACGGTGCCGAGGGGACGGTGTATGTAGTACACGGCTACCTGGCCCATCCCCTGCAGCATGCCGCGCTGATCCGAGAGTTGCTGGAGGATACGTATGTGGTCGTGGCGCCGGAGCTCCCGGGGCACGCGCTCTCCGACGGTCGTCGGGGCGCGATCGACGATTTTGCGGATTACGGTGCGTTCTTTGACTCCGTGGCGCGGGCGGTAGCCGGACACGTTCCGACGCCCTGGCACGCGGTAGGTCACAGCACCGGAGCCACCACCCTCTATGAGTTTATCCGGCGCTATCGCGATCCCTTCGAAGGCGTCGTCTTTGTGGCGCCCCTGGTGCGCAGCCGGTTCTACGGGCTCTCGCGGGTGGGCCGCTTTCTCAGCAGCCCTTTTATCAACAGCGTTTCAACCGGATACGATGATCCCCTTGGTGTGCAACGGATGCCGCTCTCCTGGTTCGATCGTCACGTGGAATGGAACCGGCGGGCGCGGGAGTTCGATCAGGTGCAACGGCCTCTGCTGGTTTTGCAGGGTACCGCCGACACAGTCGTGGCGTGGCGCTACAACCGACGCTTCCTCAACGACGCCTTTCCCCAGGTGCGGTACCGTCTCTTCCCCGGAGCCGGTCACGTGCTCTTTCGGGAGTCTCCCGATGTCCGGCGGGAGGCGGTTCAGACGGTAGTGACCTACCTGTCCGATCCGGAACTGGTTGTAGGAGATGAGGAATGAGCCGGTCCCGAATGGTGTCGGCGATCATCCCGGTGTATAACCGGGAGCTTTTGGTTGGCGCTGCGTTGGAATCGGTAATCTCGCAAACGGTTCCGCCCGGTTGGGAGTTGGAGCTGGTTGTCGTGGACGACGGGAGTACCGACGGGACCCTATCCGCGGTTGAGCAATGTGTCGGTGCGTATCGATCGGCGGGAGGCCGTGTCTCGCTGCTGTCGCTCCCGCACATCGGCTTTCCGGGGGCGGTCCGAAATCGTGGCGTGGATGCGTCGCATGGAGAACTCCTCGCCTTTCTCGATTCTGATGATCGATGGTATCCGGAGAAGCTGCCGGCGCAACTCAACCTGCACGGGTCCCGGCGGTGCAGAATCTCCCATACGCGAGAGGTGTGGCATCGGGATGGCCGCAGCGTCTCACAGCGAAAACAGCGGCATCGACGGGAGGGCGACATTTTCGAGGATGCCCTCCATAAATGCATTGTCGGGCCTTCCACTGTAATGATCGACCGGACGCTCTACGAAGAGAGCAGCGGATTTCGGGAGGATCTGGAAATTGCGGAGGACTATGAACTCTGGTTGCGGGTGCTTGCTGCTGAGGAGATCGCCTTCGTGGACAGGCCACTCACGGAAAAACGTGCCGGTCCGTGGGAGCAACTATCCGAAAAGTACGGCCGGATCGAGGCGTTTCGGATCACAGCGCTCCGGGATCTGGTAAATGGCGAGTACTTCTCCCATCGCGGGATGCCGGTACGGCAACGCCGAGCACAGGAGGAGCTGGCACGCAAGCTTCTGATCTACGCCGGCGGGGCCCGAAAACGGGGCCGACCGGCGGAGGCGGAACGGCTGGAGCAAGAAGCGCGGCAGTATCAGCAGCTACTTTGACGTTGGCCGTCGCCTGAGATACTCTTCACAGTATGGCACTCCTCCGCGGGGTCTTTATTATCAGTGCACTGGCTCTTTTCGGCGCCTGCAGCGGGACGCAGACGATTACCCTCGATCAGAACGGATCCGGCGACGCGACCGTACAGATCACGATGGACCCGGTCTTCGCCGCATATCTCACCGATCTCTCCATGGGGATGGGCGGCAGCGAGGAGACCTCCCTCTTCGATGTAGAGGCGATTCGTAGCTCTCTGCAGGCGCAGCCCGGCGTAACGGTCAAAAAAGTTGAGACGGAGGGTGCTCGGAAGCTTCACGTGGAGGTAGCTTTTGAATCCCTGGAACAACTCCTGCACGTGCAGGGAGGTTCCGCGCACCGCTTCATCCGGTTTGAACGGACCCAATCATTTGGCCGGCTGGCGGCAGTCATAGATCGCTCCGCCGTGGAGCAGATCGTAGCGATCGCTGGAGTCGATCCGTTCATTTCCGATGCCCTTCTCCCACCGGACGACGAAATGAGTGCCGCTGAATATCGGGACTACCTGGGCTGGGCGTTCGAGGAGTACGCCGAGGATCGATCGATAGACACGATCTTTCGAGAGAGTCAGGTTGCCACCACCATCGAGCCCAGCGGTTCTATTGTCCAGGTTCGCGGCGGCGAAGCCCGTGCCGGCACCGTGGAGTTCGTCATCCCCCTGGTGGACGCGGTTACGGCACGGGAGCCGTTCAACTACTCCCTGGTATACACCAGGGAATAGCCGCCGATACTACTTCTCCGAGAACCCCGCCATTTCCCGCATCTGATGTGCCGGGCCTTCGTCCAAGTCGGGATTCCGGTGGACGATAGACTGCACTCCGGTAGCAAGTCCGTAGAGGTTAATAAAGCCGGTGGCGTCGGCGTGATCGTAGCTGGATTCCCCAAAACTGGCGAGATCTTCGATATACAATGAGTAGCTGGACTTTCGGCCGGCGATAATGATGTTGCCTTTGTACAGGACCACTCTCACCGAGCCGGTGACGTACTGGGATGCAGTTTTCATGTATGAGTCCAGGCTCTCCCTGAAGTGGGTGAACCACTTTCCGGCGTACACCAGTTCCGCGTACCGCAGAGCCAGCTGGTTTTTCACCGCCAGAGTATCAAAATCCATCGTGATCATTTCCAGTTCACGGAGTGCCCGGTGGAGAATCGTTCCCGCCGGCGTCTCGTACACGCCGCGACTCTTCATCCCTACCAAACGCGTCTCCACCAAGTCCGCGCGGCCGATCCCGTTTTCTCCCCCCACCTTGTTCAGGTATTCCAGAAGCTCCAGAGGATCTTTCCGGTCACCGCTTATTCCGACAGGCATCCCCTTCTCGAAGTCGATAATGACTTCCGTCTCGACATCCGGGGCTTTCTTTGGGGATGTGCTCAACTGGAACATCTCATCCTGTGGGCGGTTCCAGGGATTCTCCAGATCTCCTCCCTCGTGGCTCATATGCCAGATGTTCCAGTCCCGGGAGTAGATATTCTTCTTCGAAATATTACCGATGGGGATGTTGTTCCTCTGGGCGTACTCAATCGCGTCTTCGCGACTGCGAATATCCCAGATACGCCAGGGAGCGATCACGTGGAGCTGTGGCGCCAGCGCCTTGTAGGTCAATTCGAATCGGACCTGATCGTTCCCTTTTCCGGTACACCCGTGGGCCAGGGCATCGGCCCCCTCCTGCAACGCCACCTCAACCTGGTGTTTCGCCTGCAAGGGGCGAGCGATGGAGGTGCCCAGGAGGTACTTGCCTTCGTAAATCGCGCCGGAGCGCAGCATGGGATACAGATAATCCCGGGCGAACTCCTCCCGAACGTCGCGAATGATCAGTTTAGAGGCTCCCGACTTGAGCGCCTTCTCCTCCATGTTCTCCCAGTCTTCATCCTGCCCCACGTTGGTGCAGATGCCCACTACCTCCGCCCCAGGGTATTGCTCCTTGAGCCAGGGAATAATTATCGAGGTATCCAGTCCGCCGGAATAGGCCAGGCAGATCTTGTGTATCTCGGACGTCTTTTCAATCATGAAGTTCTCCTCGTGTGAATCGATTGCAGGGTCTCCGTAAGGCGCTTCAAGCCTTCATCCATCTCTTTTCGCGAGATCACCAACGGCGGGGCGATCCTCACCACATCTTTTCCCGACCGCAGTAGCAACAATCCCATCTCCCGCGCCGTCGGAAGTATCTCGGGAAAGAGCGCTTCCTGATCACGCCCCAGGTCGATGCGCACCCCTCGCAGGAGGCCCAGTCCGCGGATTTCCGCGACGAAATCGAACCGGCTTTGGATCGTGGTGAGCCCCTCCTCCAGTTGGTGGGCGCGATCCACAACGGCATCGAGAAACCCGCCGGCGGTGATGCGTTCAAGTACGTAGAGCGCCGCGGCGGAGGTTGCCGGGCCGCCGCCGAAGGTGGTCCCGTGATCCCCCGGGGTGAGCTCCCGGTTGACCCGGTCGGGAATCAGGGTGGCGGACATCGGTAGCCCCCCGGCGAGCGGTTTGGAAAGACAGATTATGTCCGGATGAAAGGCCGCGGCGGTACTCCCGAACAACGTCCCCGTTCGGCCCAATCCCGTCTGAATCTCGTCGGCTATCAGCAGCACGTCGTGGCGCTGACTCACCTCGTGAAGAGCGACAACCATTTCCGGTGAGAGAACGCGCAAGCCTCCCTCGCCCTGGACAACCTCCACCAGTATACCGGCCACTGTATCGTCCACCGCGGCGCGTAGCGCCTGGGGATCATCGAAGGACACCGTCTCGAAGCCCGGTAGTAGAGGTTCGAATTTTCGGCGATACGCTTCGTTGGGAGTCGCCGACAGCGCTCCCATCGTCCGGCCGTGAAAGCCGTCGGAAAGAGAAATGATCCGGTGGTGTCCCTCACCGCGGCGGGATCGCGCGTAGAGCCGGGCGTACTTAATGGCGGACTCGTTGGCTTCCGCTCCGCTGTTGCCGAAGTGCACCGCCGTAAACGCTTCGCGGCCGACGGGAGCTGCTAACTCCAGTAGACGGTTGGCCAAGGCGATGCTCGGTTCCGTGGCGTACAGATTCGAGACGTGAACCAGACGTTTCATCTGCGTCGCTACCGTTCGTGCCAGACGGCGGTCTCCGTACCCCAGGGCGTTTACCGCAATTCCGGAGCCGAAGTCCAGGTACCGGTTGCCCGATGCATCCCAGATCCATACTCCCTTTCCTCGGGAAAGCAGAGGCACGTTTCGCGCGTAGTTTCGAGCAAACGGGGTGTCCTGAGTTATCGCGTGCTTGGGCATTGTCTTCTCCTTACCCGCCTCGGCGGGAGGTACGAATCGTGGTTCCATTTTCGCCCTGGACGACGCGCCGGAGATCACCGCGGTGGAGGTACTGGCCGATCACGACTTCCTGCACGCCGGCGTGTACGGCTATTGCACAGGACCGAAGTTTCGCCGCCATACCGTCACGGACGATTTCGGAAGAAATCAGCGTCTCGATCGTCTCCGGATCGAGTTCCCGAATCACGGAGCCCTCCCCGTCGAGCACTCCGGGAGTATCGGAGAGATAGCACAGGGTGGCACCTTCCAGCGCTTCGGCGATAGCTTGCGCCGCTTCATCGGCGTTGATATTGACTGCTGCCCCATCTTCGCCGCTTCCCACGGTCGCCACGATCGGGAGATACCCTGCCGCCAGAGCCACACGGAGAACCGTAGGATCGACCCGGTGCGGTCGTGCGGTACGCGTGTCCGGGGCGCTGGAATCCGCGGGAACGAGGATCCGCCCCATCAGGAGGCCGCCGTCTGCCCCCGTCAGACCCAGAGCCGGCACGTTGTGCCGCTGGGACAGCCGTACCAGTTCGGTGTTCACTCGCCCGGCGAGAACCATATCGACCACTGCCATCTCGTCCGGGGTGGTAATTCTGATTCCGTCGCGGAACTCCGGCTCCATTCCCAAGCTGGTGCTCATGGAACTGACCGCCTTGCCGCCGCCGTGGACCAGCACCGCCGGACGTCCCACCGCCGCCAGCTCCTCGATGAGCAGCGCCGTGCACTCAGTATCGGCGGCGACCGTGCCACCAATCTTTACGATCAGCGGGCGCGATGCATCGGTCATAGCTCCATCCCGTAGTCCAGGCCGGTCTCCTCGGAAAACCCGAAGTAGATGTTCATATTCTGTACGGCCTGACCGGAGGCACCCTTCCAGAGGTTGTCTATCGCGGAGAGGAGTATCACGTGCTCCCGCTCCACTCGCCACCCGATGCGTATCCGGTTGCTACCGCGGACGTGGCGCGTTTCCGGCGCCGTCTCGCCCATGAGTTCAATGAAGTGCTCCCGGTGGTAACGCTCCTGCAGCGCCTCAACAACCGCCGCCGGCCGGGAGGTCGGTACCACCGTGGTCACCGCCATCCCCTGTTTGATCGGCGCCAGATGCGGATTGAACAGCACCACCGGGTCGCCGCCGTTCGTGTGGGTAACCGACAGCAGCTGTTCGACGATCTCCGCCTGGTGGCGGTGCTGCGTCCCCACACCGTAGGCGTTGGCGTTCTCGTTGCGCTCGGCGAACAGCAGATTCTGCTTCGGCGTGCGCCCGCCCCCGGAGGTTCCGCTAATGGCATTGATCACCAGAGGGCCCTCGATCAGTCCCGCCGCAGCGGCGGGAAGTACCGGAAGCAACGATGCCGTGGGGTAGCAGCCGGGATTCGCTATTACCGCGGCCCCCGGTATCTGGTCTCGCATCCACTCACACAGGCCGTATACGGACCGGCTCTGAATCTCCGGCGCCGGCGCCGGAGGTCCATAGGCGCGTTCGCACCGGCGGGAATCGGCAAACCGGAAATCCGCCGACAGATCGATCACCGGCGTCGATCCCAGCACCGGAGCGCACACCTCGGCCGAGGCGCCGTGGGGTAGCGCCGAGAATACAATATCCCCGGGATCGGTGAGCGCCTCCTCCGGACTGAGCACCGTGGGGTCAAGCGATCCTTGGCGAACAAGCGAATGTGGAAGACCCGGATCCGCTTCAGTTACCCGCGTGCCGGCGGTGGTTCGGGCGGCGGCGGTAACTCGCGTCACTTCCGGGTGGTGTGCCAGTAATCGAAGAAGGAGCATGCCGCCATAGCCGGACGCTCCGAGTACAGTTGCCCGCATCAGTCATCAAACTCCGGAACCCGGGTGCGGAGGGTCGCGAGAAAATCTTCCCGGGAAATATCCTCCCGAAGCGCCACGAACACCGTATCGTCCCCGGCGACCGTTCCCATAACCGCATCGATATTCAGATTATCGATCGCGATCGCCACGCTGTCGGCGTGACCATTCAAAGTACGGATCACGGCGAAGGGTCCGGTGAAATCAAGAGAGACGTAGCCCCGGGAGAAGTCCAGAGCGAAGTTGCGTTCCTGCTCGCGCCGAATCTCCTCGCTGGGGAGGCTGTAAAAGTATCCTTCATTACCCACCGCTTGCTTGCCTACTTTCAGAAGTTTTAGGTCTCTCGAGAGTGTTGCCTGCGTCACGTGAAACCCTTCCCGTTCAAGGCTTCGAAGCAGGGCCTCTTGATTGTCGATCCGCTCTTCGCGGATAATGCGCTTGATCGCCTTTAAGCGCTTCTGTCGTTCTCGCACTGCTCATCCTCGTTCAGGTGAATAATTATGCCTGGTTGCGGCATAAAGTTACGCCATCATGACAAGAGTTTCAACACGGGGTACCAAGGTTTGTGGCGAATTCGAATCGCGGTTACACTCAAGACCAAGGGAATGCCATGGATCGTGATGGGTTTGTGGAGATCTTCGTCGGGGAAGATGGGATGACGGTTACCGCCACCTTTCTGCCTCCGATGGGATCCGGACGGTTGCTGGAACCGGATGTAGTTCACACTCTGTTGGAATCGCGGAAGATTGTCCACGGCGTGGACACGGAGGCGATCGGCGAAGCTGTGTTCTTCGTCAATACCGAACGTCGCCTTCGCGAGGACGTAATCATCGCGCGGGGGACACCGCCGGAATCCGCGCGTCCCGCGCACTACGAGCTCATCGCATCTGCCGACAAGAGCCACCCCTCCTGGGGGGCTGAGGAGCGGGCCGCGTATAAAAAGGTGTCATTGCTTCCGGTGATACATCAGGGAGAGGTAGTGGCCCGGCTCAATCCCGAAAAGGCCGGAATTCCCGGTATGACCGTCTCCGGCGCTGAGATCCCCTTTGATACGGAGAGCGTATCTCAACTGCAACCGGGCAATCATACCCGCCTCGTAGACGACCAGGTAATTGCCGAGATCGGCGGACAGTTGCAGATCCGGGACACTGCGTTCCATATCGAGGATCGGCTGGAGATTGGCGGGACGGTGGGCTTCGAGACGGGAAGTATCGAGTTTCCCGGTGATGTGGTTCTGCGCGGAGAAGTCAAGGATGGCTTCCACATTTGGGCGGGGCGCTCGATATCTTCCACCGTTACGGTGGACGTCTCCGAAGTCTACTGCCGCGGAGATTTTGTATCCACCGCCGGTATCATCGGTCGAGGCAAGGCGCTGCTCCGCTGTGGCGGCAAAGTGCAGGCCAGATTCGCCAGTACCTGCTTTGTTGAGAGCAAGTCCTCAGTGTTCCTCGACCACTACGTGTACCAGAGCCACATCGGTAGCCAGGATCGACTGGCCACCGGCAAGACGGGACGTATCGTTGGCGGCGTGGTGACGACGGTCAACGGAGTTCGGGCGCACGCCTTGGGCAACCAGGCTTCTGTGGCGACACTGGTGCGGACCGGAATCGATTTTATTGCCGAGCGCAAGCTTCGGTTGATTACCGAAAAGCACCAGGCGGTGACGCTTCGTCTTCAGCGTCTGGAAGTGGCTGCCGGCGAGGATCCCAGTGACCGCCAAATAGAGATCCTGCACCAGCTCGAGGACCGCCGAAACCGGCTCGCCATGGAGATGGGGGATGTAGCGGAAGCTCTTGACGCGAATGAAGACGCTACGGTGGCAGCGGACGGTCCGGTCTATCCCGGTGTCCGAGTCCAGATTTGCCGCAGTTCGTACCAGGTCGAGCAGGTACTCACGAACGTACGATTCCGGCTGGACAAGGCGAGTGGTCAGGTGGTGTGGGAATCCTTAGCCGATGAGAAATAGTCGCTCATGATAAGGCGCGTCCCGTGGGACGAATGGTTCCTTCCCGCCGTGGGGTCCACCATGGACTGGTCGCGGCAGCTCACGGCTGAGGAGGACCGCCGGCGGATACCGGTGGACGCGCTGCGAGTGCGTTCCGGTCGGCAGCTCACCGGGCGCGGTCGGCGCGGCTCCTCCTGGTGGGATGCTCCGGGGGCTTCCATCCTGACCACTCTGGCGGTGCGGCGAGGCGGAGCATGGGATCCGGGGGATCGCAATCCGGCGACCATGGCGCTGCGTGCGGGGTTGGCCGTGTCCCGTACATTGGAAGCGTTTCATGTCGACGCAGTCGCGATAAAATGGCCCAACGACATCTACGTGAATCACCGTAAAGTGTGCGGAGTCCTGGTAGAGGCGGATCCCCGGTGGTTCTATATCGGTATCGGTCTAAACGTGGAATCTCCCTCGGTTCCCGACGGTGCCTCCCGTGAGCTGGAGCCGGTACAGCCGGGGGCATTGAACGCCGCACTGCCGCGGACCGCGGGCGTGCACTCGGTGGTACGCGTGCTGGACCGAAGCCTGGCGGACGCGCTGCTCGACCGGGACTGGGTGGATGCGGTGCGCAGCAGGCTGGTGTGGACGGGGCTGCCGGTCCGGCTGCAGGTGGAGTCTCATCCAGATGTTACCGGAATCCTTGATGGAATCGACGCGGATGGAGCGATCCTGATCTCCGATCCGCGCAGCCGGCGAGTGACGCGCTACGTGGCGGGAGCGCTCCGAGCGTCGGACACTGACTGACAGGTAAACCCGTCAATCTCTTCCGCGAGATCGTGCTCGACCCGGGGAGAGACAACTGAGTTTCGATCCGTGGCGAGAATCCGATAACTCGCCGACCATCGTGAACAGATCGAATCGTCCGGCACGGCGTCGCGCTCGAAGCCGACCGGATACCAACTGACGCGATAACCACCGGGAATCTCTCGAGCACCCAGGGCGAATGCTACGGGAAGTACCGCCCCGGGGTGGGCGGCTATGAGCCATATCGATGCCGCCGGCACGTCTATCCGGAGCCCCACCGCGCCCACGGTCCACTCCAACGGGCTTTCGCTGTCCGACAAGGTATTGGGGAGATGAGGAAAAACGGAGATCTCCCGCACCCGGCCGGAGCTGTCCATAACCGCCCCGGTGAGCGTGGTGGAGGCATCGCCAATATCGCACAGGGGTATTTCCAACACTCCCTGACGAACCACCGTCTCCTCAACGCTGACTGGACCCTCCGCGACGACATTCAGTACCAGCCCGGGGAGTTGATCCATCGCGAAGGTGGTAATGCCCAGTCGAACGTGGCGGGGTATTTCGGCGACTTCATGGACGCCCCTTACACGAACTCCGGTGAACCACGCTGCGCTGGTGGTGCTGAGGTAGCGGGTGGACGTTGTGGTTTGCAGGAATCCCTGGGAGCGTACCGCCGGTGTCAGCGGAGCTTTCCCGTAGGTAAGACCGGCGATGCGTCCCGTCGAAAACACCGCACCCACCGAATCCGTATCCAGACGCAGGGCCCCGCTACTGCCACCTTGAAGCTCGCGGTTTGTGAACGAATCATGGCCGGTCGCCGGTGCCTCACCACCGCCGGGGGGTGGGGCGACGCCGGCGGCGGCACGCAGAAGGACGGCCGTTCGGTCCCGGGAGACCGCCCGGGAGGCCCGAATTACGGCTACCGCCGCCGTCCGCCCGGGGGGCAACCAGCGGCCGCCGCCCTCGATGCCACTGTGAAAGAAAGTGCCCCGTGGTGGCGATGGAGCCGGCCGGAGCGCGGGAGGCTTCTCAGTGCCTACCGAAGACGCCCACCGACCTCCGGCCCGTACAGCCTCCATATCGTTCCCCGGACCGCCGGATACGATGATGTGGACGCAGTCGACGATTCCATCGGGTTCTACGACGTGACGCGGGGGGCCCTGGAAAGCGGTTACCACATGACTGGTGAGCCATTTCCAGCGACCGCCCTCCAGGAACCAGAGTCTGTGCGTACCGGAGGTGGGTGCTGCAAGCGTGTACCCGGCGTATCCCAGACACAGCACCCCCTGCTCCGACATACGGTCCTCACCCAGTTGCCCCGCTTGCACGGCCGTGAGGAGTACCGGAAAGTCGGTGGTGGGAGAAGTCTGCAGGCGCCGGGAGAAACCGCTATCCCAGGGATTGGTGCGGGCCCAGGTAAGATCCCAGGCGAGCTCTTCGGCGGTGAGGTGCACTCCCGGCGCCCCTGCATAACCTCCGTTCCAGAGGTGCACGGTGGTTCGCGCTGCGATCTCACGGAGGCGCGCCACGCCGTCGGCAGCGCCGGGCTCCCGTGCCGGGAAGCTGGGTAGCCCCACCGGGTGCAGGATCAGCGGAACAGCGCCGTCACCGCCGGTTTCTTCACCCACTATGTCCACCGCGTGTAGAAATGTTGTGAGATCATATTTTGTAGAGATTCGGGAAGACAATATTACCATGCTATGTATCAGGACCCTGTTATTGTGCGGCAAAATTGCGAAAAAATCAGTTGATGATTCCGCCAATCGTTTGTATCTTTCCAACCGCGAATTAAGAGCGCAACACCTTAATCATACAATACTATTTCACGTAACCAAAGAGGGAGTGTTATGGCGAAACAACTGAAGTTTGACGAGGAAGCACGACGTTCTCTGCTTCGAGGCGTAGAGAAAATCTCTCGCGCCGTCAAGGTAACGCTGGGCCCCAAAGGGCGCAACGTTCTGCTGGACAAGAAATTTGGCGCCCCCACCGTCACGAAAGACGGCGTATCGGTAGCCAAGGAAATTGAGTTGGAGGACCCCTTTGAGAACATGGGTGCCCAGCTCCTGAAGGAAGTCGCCACCAAGACGAACGACGTCGCCGGTGACGGAACCACTACAGCCACGGTCTTGGCCTCCGGAATCATCCGTGAAGGACTGAAGAGTGTCGCCGCCGGGCTTTCCCCAATGGGCATCAAGCGTGGTATCGACAAGGCGGTCGAGGTTGCGGTGGAAGAGGTCGGTAAGATGGCCAAGGCGATCAAGGACCGCAACGAGATCGCTCAGGTCGCCTCTATCTCTGCCAACAACGACAAGGAAATCGGCGATGAGATAGCCGATGCCATGGAGAAGGTTGGAAAAGACGGAGTCATTACGGTTGAGGAATCCAAGACGATGGAGACCACCACGGACTTCGTGGAGGGAATGCAGTTCGATCGTGGATATCTCTCTCCGTACTTTGCCACCAACCGTGAGCACATGGTAGCCGAGCTGGAGAACCCCTTCATTCTGATCTATGACAAGAAGATCTCTAACATGAAGGACCTCCTGCCGGTTCTCGAGAAGGTTGCTCAGCAGAGCAAGCCGATTCTGATTATCGCCGAAGATGTCGAGGGTGAAGCGCTGGCAACTCTGGTTGTCAACAACATTCGCGGAACTCTCAACGCCTGCGCGGTGAAAGCGCCCGGTTTCGGTGATCGTCGTAAGGCGATGCTCGAGGATATCGCGATCCTCACCGGCGGTCAGGTGATCAGCGAAGAGCTCGGCCTGAAGTTGGAATCGATGGATATCAGTCAGCTCGGTACCGCCCAGTCGATAAAGGTAGACAAAGAGAATACCACTATCATTAACGGCGCCGGAAAGCAGACGGATATCAAGGATCGCACCGCCCAGATCAAGGCGCAGATTGACGAGACTACCAGTGACTACGACCGGGAGAAGCTGCAGGAGCGGCTGGCAAAACTCGCCGGCGGTGTGGCGGTAATCAACGTTGGTGCTGCTACCGAAACGGAGCTCAAAGAGAAGAAGCACCGTGTCGAAGACGCGCTCAGCGCAACGCGCGCTGCCGTCGAAGAAGGTATCGTTCCCGGTGGTGGAACCGCCTTGACGCAGATCCTGCCGGTTCTGGAGAAGATGGACCTCAGCAACGAGGACGAGGATATTAGGGTAGGCTTTAAGATCGTGCAGCGGGCACTGGAAGAACCGATGCGGCAGATTGCGATCAACGCCGGAGTGGACGGTTCGATCATCGTGGACCGCGCCAAGAAAGAGAAGAAGGGCATCGGGTACGACGCTGCCACCGGAGAGTGGGTCAACATGGTGCAGGAAGGCATTATCGACCCCGCCATGGTAACTCGCTCCGCGCTGCAGAACGCGGCATCTATTGCCGGACTCCTGCTCACCACCGAATGTGCCATTACTGATCTTCCCGAGAAGGAAGACAACGCCGGCGGCGGCGGTGGCATGGACGGAATGGGAGGAATGGGCGGTATGGGCGGCATGATGTGACGCCGATGTCCTGCGGAATCGGCTGATGTAGTCGCCGATGTCCTACGGAATCGGCTGATGTGGCGCCGATATCCTACGGAATCGGCTGATGTAAGCCTGTTCCCGCCGATTTCACCGATCCACTATGTCTAAGGTTGCGGCGGGGCTCTGCCCCGCCGTTTTTTTCGGATACACTGTTACCATGAAACGTGAAAACTTCGTATGTACGATAGGATTTCAGGGCGACACGGCTATCGTGGACGGTACCGCCCGTAAGCGCTACGGTAAGCGCTCCCCGCAGGAGCTCCTCGATGAAGGGCTCTATCGGTACGCGTTCTGCGCCGCACTCTACGACGACGCCCTGGAGGGGTTTGTGGAGAGGTTCCGCGCGGCCAGTGGTATCGAGGCTTCCTCCGTGGACGATCTCAAGCGGCTCTTCGGTGTGTTTTCCGTACCCGATGATCTGGCCAAGGTGCAGTCGATCTCCTGAATCGCCTCAACTTGACCCTGTATCGTGCCCGTGATACCGTACGCAGAACTTTCAGTAAGACCTGACTATAAAGGACGATAGATCATGAACATGATATTTAACCTGCCTTTGCTGGTAGGTGCGCCCGAGGGCGCTGCCGGTGCCGGTGGTCCCGCCTCCGTGGCGCCGACGCTGGTGACCTTTGGCCTCGTTTTTGCGATTTTCTATTTTCTTATCATCCGTCCGCAGAACAAGCGCCAAAAAGAGACCAAGCAGATGCTGCAGAATCTCAAGAAGGGAGATCGGGTTGCCACCATCGGTGGAATCCGAGGGACGATCTTTTCCCTGAAGGATGACGTTGTTGTTCTCAAAGTGGATGACAACACCAAGCTCCAGTTCTCCAAGAGCGCGATCAATTCTGTATTGGACAAGAAAGCCGGAGCCAAGGACGTGTCCGCCAAAGACAGCGGGGAATCATCCGAGGACACGGAAGAGTCCGGCGAGGTTGAGTCCAAATAACAAATCCCATTCTCCCACCGGAGTTGCATGAATGAGTAAACGACTACGTCTGTTGATCATTCTGGTGCTCGTTGCTTTTGGCGTCGGTGCATTTCTGCCGACGCTACGCTGGTACTTCGTGGTACCGGAAGATCAAAAGCTTCTTGCCCAGAGTTCACGAATTGAAATCAGAGACTGGGCACGCGGCCAGGCACGATCGGCCCTCGATGATCTCCGGGCCGGAGCCTCCAACGATGAGGACCTTCCCGAAGAGTATTCGTTTCTGATCAAGGTCGCCACCGAGAACCTTGAGGCGCTCGATGAGGAGGTCCCGGAATCGTGGACCACCACGCAGGTGCTCAGCGCCTTTCGAAGTGAGGCGGAAGCGTACGAAGCTCTCGAGGAGCACTACCGTCGGAGCATTCTCGACCTCAAGGAGATGAAGGAGCGGATCGTCCAGCTCGGTCTCGATCTTTCCGGGGGCATAAGCGTCACGCTCGAAGCCAACCGCGACAGTCTGGCGGAGCGCCTCGGCGAGGAGCCCTCCGCGGAACAGATGGATGAAGCGGTGGAGCTCGCCGTGGAGATTATCCGCAACCGGATTGACCGCTTCGGAGTGACCGAGCCGGAGATCAGGACCACAGAGAACGATCGGATCGTGATCGAGATTCCCGGTGACAACGACCGGGAACGGGTGAACTCGTTCCTGATGGGCCGGGGCACGCTGAACTTTCGGATCGTTAATAATGATGCTACGGCGGAACTGCTGGATCTTCAGGCGGAGAATCCCGGGTGGTCGCCGGAGATCGACGGCGTCCCCGATTTCGTTCCCGCCGGTTCAGAGGTGGTGGAGTACGTCTCCCGCGATGAGTACGGTATCGATGAACGCGTCAATTGGATCGTGATTTATGAGGATATTAACGAGTATGGCCTGGACGGCTCCCACATTCAGGACGCCCAGGTGGCGCGCGATCAACTGACCAATCGCCCCACGGTGAACTTCGTTCTCGATGGACAGGGGTCGGATCGGTTTGCCGCCTTGACGCGAGACAACGTGGGCACGTCGCTTGCTATCGTTATGGACGATACGGTGCGCGCGTACGCCCGCATCCAGGAGGAGATCCCCACCGGTCAGGTGCGGATTACCGGTTTCACTGAAGAAGAGGCGCGGAACATCGCTCTGGTGCTGCGGACGGCGGCGCTTCCGGTGGAACTGGAGATCGTGAACCAGCAGGTTGTTGGTGCTTCGCTCGGAGAGACGGCGATCAACGTCGGTCTCCAGTCGATCGCCTACGGTTTCGGGCTGATCATTCTCTTTATGGTTCTGTACTACAAGGGTGCCGGGCTCGTGGCGGATGTCGCGCTAATTCTCAATCTGTTCTTTATCGTCTCTATCCTGTCGGCGTTTAACCTGACGCTGACTCTCACCAGTATCGCCGGTATCATTCTTACCGTCGGTATGGCGGTTGACGCCAACGTCATCATTTTCGAGCGAATCAAGGAAGAATATCGGCTGGGTAAAGGCGCCCGTTCGGCGGTACGCGCCGGATTCCAGAAGGCGTTCTGGACGATTATGGACGCTAACACAACGACGTTTATTGCGGCACTGTTCCTGTCTCAACTCGGATCGGGTCCGGTACAGGGCTTTGCGGTTACCCTGGCGGTGGGTATTCTTTCCTCGATGTTTACCGCACTGGTGGTAACCCGGCTGTTCTTCGAGTTCAGCACCGAGGTGCTCAAACGCAATAAGCTCAGCATCGCCTGGAGGAACGCATGAAACGGGTCTTCGACTTCATGAAAACCCGGGTGGTGATGCTGGTCATCTCCGCCCTTCTGATTGTAGGTGGTATCGCCGGCACGATCGCTCAGGGCGGGTTCAACCTGGGCATCGATTTTGAAGCGGGCTTGAGCCTGACGGTAGGAATCGATGGAGCCGGTTCGGTTGAATCCGGCGAGGTTCGCAACGTACTTGACGAGTACCCGGGGTCCACGGTGCAGCGAGCGGGAAGCCCCGAAGACAACCGGTTTGTCATTCGCGTTAGGGACGATGGAAGCCGCGACAACTTTCAGCAGGTGGTTGCCAACGACATCCTGAGCGGGCTCCGAGCGGAGTTCGCGCCGTCCACGGTGGAAGAGCTGGAGACCAGTTATGTGGGTCCCCGGTTCTCCCAGGACCTGACGCGGCAGGCGATTCTGCTCACCGTTTTCGCCATGGTGTTGATCCTGGCATATCTCTGGTTCCGATTTCGACTGGGATACGCCGTAGCCTCGATTTCGGCGCTTGCCCATGACGTGCTGATCATGCTTGGAATTATCGGAACGTTCCAGTTCGAGGTTTCCACGGCGACGATCGCTGCGGTGCTGACGATTATCGGATACTCCTTGAATGACACGATCGTTATCTTTGACCGCATCCGGGAGAACGAGGGTCTTCTTCGGGAGAGCTCCTTTCGTTCGATTGTCAACACCAGTATTACGCAGAGCCTAAGCCGTACGTTGATCACCTCGCTCACCACCTTGTTGGCGGTGGGGACGATCTTCGTATTCGCCACCGGACAGATTCAGCTCTTCGCGCTGAAGCTGATGCTGGGCGTGGTGGTTGGTACGTACTCCTCGGTGTTCGTCGCTTCTCCGGTACTCCTTGCGTGGCAGACCTCCGAGAAGGCGCGGAGAAAGCGGAAAGATGTGGAGAAATACCACAAGGGTGCCGCCGCCTCCGGACGAAGCAAGGAGACCTCACCCGACAAGGCTGAAGCTGCGTCGCAGGCTGCCGCCGCCCAGACGGCGGATATCGAAGCGGTGAAGCGGGAAGTGGCGCAGAAGCGGAGCAAGAAGAAGAACCGGAAACCGCGCTGATCGCACACGGACGCGATTAATCGCGTGACAGCGCCCGCGTGGTACAAGCCGTCGGATTCCCGGCGGCTTTTTTCACGTAATGGAGACAGGAGAGCGAGAGCCAATGAGCGGTACAGAACGTCTGGAGCATCCCCAGTTCGGAAATCTCCGGGAACGTCTCAGAGATATTCGGGGAATCATCTCCGACATGGATGGGGTTATCTACCATGGAAACAAGCTGCTTCCCGGGGCTCGGGATTTTGTGGCCTGGCTCAACAGCACCGGGAAATCGTTCGTGTTTCTCACCAATTCCAGCGAACGGAGTCGGCGGGAGCTGAAGGATAAACTGAATCGCCTCGGTGTCGATGTTCCGCTGGAGAACTTTTACACCAGTGCGCTGGCAACCGCGGGATTCCTGCAGTCGCAGAATCCCGGAGGTAGCGCCTACGTTGTGGGTGAGGCGGGGCTGATCAACGCGCTGTACGACGCTGGATACACGATGAACGATATCGATCCGGACTACGTGGTCATCGGTGAAACGCGGAGCTACAGTTTTGAGAAGATCGAAAAGGCGATCAATCTGGTGATCAACGGCGCCAAACTGATCGGAACAAATCCGGATCTCACGGGACCGGTGGAGCATGGAATCGTTCCCGCCTGTGGCGCCCTGATCCAGCCAATCGCGCTGGCTACGGGGGTGAAACCGTATTTTGTGGGCAAGCCCAATCCGCTGATGATGCGCCAGGCGTTGCGGCGGATAGAGTGCCGCCGGGAAGAGTCGGTGATCGTCGGCGACCGCATGGACACGGACATCATCGCCGGTCTGGAGTCGGAGATCTCCACGATCCTGGTCCTCTCCGGGGTCACCGCTCCGGACGCGATCGAATCCTTCGCGTATCGGCCGCATTACGTGGTGGAGGGCGTGGGACGCCTTCCGGAGATCAGTGCGCAGGAGGACGGGCCGTGAGCGCCGCACCGCGGGAGGTTGAGGCCGGAGGACTGTACTGGCGGGTGTTTGGGCACGAGGCCGGTGATGGCGAAGGGGTGGAGTCCACCGCCGTCGAAGGGAACGGCGATCCTCGCCGTAGCCGACACGGTGCGAATCCCCTGGTCGTGTTGCACGGACTCTTTGGAGCCGGTGACAACTGGCGGGGGCACGCGGAGGCGCTGAGGAAGGATCGTCTGGTCCTTGTGCCGGACCTGCCCAATCACGGCCGTTCGCGCCATACGGAAGATATGGACTTCCGGACTGTGGCGCGGTACCTGTGGGACGCTCTTTCCGCAGTCTCCGATCAACTCGGTATAACGGCGTCCGAATACGCGATTCTCGGCCATTCCATGGGGGGTAAGGTCGCCATGGCGATGGCGTTTCAGGAGCCGAGTCGGACGGAGCGGATCATCAGTGCGGATATCGCCCCTCGGGAGTATCCTCCTAGCCATGAAGAGATCTTTGAGGCGATGGACGCGGTGACGAAGGCGAACATACAACGGCGGAGCGACGCGGACCGGGTTATGGCGAAACGTATTCCCACCAAGGCGATCCGGATGTTTCTCCTGAAAAGCCTGGTCCGAGATGACGGTGTCGGGGGCTACCGATGGCAGCTCAACGTAGAGGCGCTGCGGCGGTCTTATGGCGAAATTCGCGGCTGGCCCTTCCATGAGGAGCGCTACGCCGGTCCTGTGCTGTTCATCGCCGGCGGTAATTCTCCCTATATCCAGCCCGAGGATACCGATACGATCGGGGTGCATTTTCCCGATCACCGCCTCCAAACGATCCCCGAAGTCGGGCATTGGCTCCATGTGGAGAACCGAGAGACGTTTCTCGCGTTGGTAACCGCCTTTCTTTCGTAGTATACTTCGCCCCCTGTGGAACTATCATACCTGACCGCATCATCGGGCAAACCATATCCCCTTGGAGCCACTGCGCTCCCGGGACGAGTCCATTTCAGCCTTGTCAGTCGCAACGCGACCCGAGTGTGGCTTCAGCTATATGACGTTCCCGAAGCCGTATATCCGATATATGAATTTGAGCTGTATCCCGACACCAATCGGACCGGTGACGTGTGGCACATCGAGCTCTCCGGCATCGGTCCGGGTACGCTTTATCTGTTCCGTCTGGATGGGCCCTTTGCGCCGGAGAAGGGGCTTCGGTTTAACGGCAATCGCCCGGTCTTCGATCCGTACGCCCGCGCCGTGACCGGCAGTTTTCAGTGGGACCTCAGTCGGGCACTGGCCTACGATCCGAATTCTCCAAAGCGAGACCTAAGTTTCCGCGCGCAAGAAGGAGCGGCGGGGGTGCCGAAATGCATCGTGATAGACGGTGCGTTCGACTGGGAGGGCGACCGCCCGCTCAACTATCCGCTGCGGGAGAGCATTATCTATGAGGCCCACGTCCGGGGATTGTCCCGGCACGGCAGCGCGGAAGTTGAACATCCCGGAACCTACCGGGGTGTGATCGAGATGATTCCGTATCTAAAGGATCTTGGCATTACCAGTCTGGAGTTGCTTCCCATCCAGGAGTTCGACGACGGCGAGTACCATCGGAACAATCCCCACACCGGAGAGCGTCTCACGAACTACTGGGGGTATAACACGCTATGCTTCTTTGCTCCCAAGGCGGGCTACGCCGCCGACGGAACCCTGGGGGAGCAGGTAACCGAGTTCAAGGAGATGGTCCGCGCGCTCCATGCCGCCGGAATCGAGGTGATTCTTGATGTCGTTTTCAACCACAGCGGTGAAGGCAATGAGCTCGGTCCCACCGTGAGTTTTCGGGGAATAGACAACACCACCTATTACATGCTGGATGAGAATCCGCGGTATTACCGCAATTTTTCCGGTACCGGCAACACGCTCAACTGCAACAATCCGATCATGCGCAATTTCATTATTGATGCGCTCCACTACTGGGTGGTGGAGATGCACGTGGACGGATTTCGTTTCGATCTTGGGAGTATTCTGGGCCGTGATCACGAAGGCAATCTGCTGGAGCGCGCACCGATTATCGAGCGGATCGCCGAGGACCCGGTGCTGGTTGATACCAAGATCATCGCCGAGGCGTGGGACGCGGGCGGTGCCTACCAGGTTGGCGCTTTTCCCGGGCGCTGGGCGGAGTGGAACGACCGGTTTCGGGACGACGTACGGCGATTTTGGGGCGGAGACCGGGGACTCGTGGGTGCTCTTGCCACACGCTTCGCCGGTAGTTCGGACCTGTATGACGCCAATGGTCGCAAGCCGTTTCACAGTATTAACTTCGTCACTTCTCACGATGGGTTTACGCTCCGCGATCTGGTCAGCTACAACCACAAGCACAACGATGCCAACGGTGAAGGAAATCGTGATGGTCACAATGCGAACTTCAGTTTCAACTACGGGGTAGAAGGTGATACCCGCGATCCAAGCATCGTAGAGACGCGCCTGCGGCAGATGAAGAACTATCTGGCCACTCTGCTTCTCTCTCTGGGAACTCCCATGCTTCTCTCCGGCGATGAGTTCGGTCGAACCCAACGGGGGAACAATAACGCCTACTGTCAGGACAATGACGTCAGTTGGAACGACTACCGTCTGGGAGCCGACTACGCCGAAATATTCCGCTTTGCCCGAATGCTGATCGACCTGCGGAAAACGCACCATGTCTTCACGCGGCCGGAGTTCTACACCGGGAGGGACAACAACCAGAACCTCCGTCCCGATATCCAGTGGTTCGATGCCGGTGGTGGTCCGTTAGACTGGAGTTCCGCCTCCTATTGTCTGGCGGTGTATATTGACGGCACGGAAGCCGGAGTTCACGGCAGTCGTGATGACGACGATTTCTTTATCGCTTTCAACTCGGGCCGGCATCGAAGGAGCTATACCGTTCCGGATGTCGCGGAGCAACGGCGATGGGTTCAGGTAGTCGACACCGCCGCCGAGCCGCCGGGGGATTTTCGGGAGGTCGGACGAGAGGTTCCGGTCTCCCCGGAGGGCAAGATCGACCTTGAGCCGCGATCACTGGTCGTCCTCCGAGCTGCTTGCTTGACAACGCTTCCGGGGAGTGGTACCCCTACTGTGCCCGCCACCTGATTAGAACTATTTGCGCATGCTTTGTCAGCGCCGTCCGGTGGCGTTTTTTTATTGGAGGATTCCTATGGCCGACACGCTGACACGAGACGACCGACTGTACCGCATTCGTCACACCACCGCTCACGTTATGGCGGAGGCGGTCCTGCAGATGTTTCCCGACGCGAAGATCGCGATCGGACCGCCCATCGAAAACGGGTTCTACTACGATTTTGATCTGCCCCGGAGCCTCAAGCCGGAGGATTTGGAGCAGATCGAGGAAAAGATGCGGGAGATAGTGAAGGGTAAGCACTCTCTCACCCGGGATGTAGTAGGCAAAGACAAAGCCCGGGAGCTCTTTTACGACCAGCCGTTCAAATTGGAACTTATTGATGAATTTCTGGAGGATGTGGAGGTATCCACGTACACCGTGGATACGTTCGTGGACCTCTGTAAGGGGCCGCACGTGGAAGACACCGGACAAATTCATCCCAAATCGTTCAAGTTGCTTAACGTTGCCGGCGCGTATTGGCGTGGCGATGAGAAGCGCCCGATGCTCCAACGCATTTACGGCACCGCCTGGGAGACCCCCAAGGAGCTGCGGGAGCATCTCAACTGGCTGGCGGAGATCGAGAAGCGGGATCACCGCAAACTTGGTCGAGAGCTCGATCTCTTCTCCACCCATGAGGAAGCGGGAAGTGGTCTGATCTACTGGCATCCCAAGGGCGCAAGAATTCGGGGGGCTATCGAAGATTTTTGGCGGGCGGAGCACCGCACCGGCGGCTACGAGCTGCTGTATACGCCGCACGTGGGAAAGAGCTGGCTCTGGGAGACGTCCGGTCATCTGGGGTTCTACAAGGAGAACATGTATTCTCCCATGGAGCTGGATAACGCGGACTACTACGCCAAACCCATGAACTGTCCGTTCCATATCATGATTTATCAGACCGCTAAGCGCAGTTATCGCGATCTGCCGTTGCGCTGGGGTGAATTGGGGACCGTCTATCGGTACGAGCGTTCCGGCGTTCTTCACGGGCTGCTGCGGGTGCGCGGATTCACACAGGACGATGCCCACATCTTTTGTACTCCGGAACAGGTCGAGTCCGAGATTCTGGAAGTCCTCCAGTTTTCAATGCGTATGTGGCACGCCTTCGGTTTTCATAAGATCAAGGCCTATCTCTCCACACGACCGGAGAAATCGGTGGGAGCCCAGGATGACTGGGACCGTGCCACGGAGAGTCTGCGGAAAGCACTTGATGCGGAAGGCATGGAATATGAGATGGACGAGGGCGGGGGCGCCTTCTACGGACCAAAAATCGACCTCAAAGTACAGGACGCGCTGGGTCGCGAGTGGCAGATGACCACCGTCCAGTTTGATTTTAACCTTCCGGAACGGTTCGACATGACCTTTGTGGACAAGGACGGTCGGGAGAAGCGGCCGTACATGGTGCACCGTGCGCTCCTGGGATCTCTGGAACGCTTCTTCGGCGTTCTGATCGAGCACTACGGCGGGGCGTTTCCCGTGTGGTTGGCGCCGGTCCAGGGGGTCGTGGTCCCGGTGGCGCCGGCGTTTAACGACTACGCTGCGGAAGTAGCGCAGAAGCTGTTCGATGCAGGCTACCGTTTTGAAGCGGATCTCTCCGACAATCGCATGAACGCCAAGATCCGCACGGCCCAGACGGAGAAGGTACCGTACATGCTGGTCGTCGGTGAAAACGAACAGACCGCCGGTTCGGTGAGTGTCCGGACTCGTACCGGTGACCGGCTTGATCCGATGGGGGTTGAGGCGTTTCTGGAGATGGTTCGGGCCAAGGTAGAACTGAAGGAGCTCATATGAGCGTTGCCGGTGAAACGGCCGCCGACGGTCCCGTGGCGCGGTTGAAGAAGCTCGACAATGAAGCTGTGCTCCTGGAGCATATCGCCGCAGCGATCAGCTGGGATCAGGAAACGTACATGCCGCAAGGTGCCGTGGAGGAGCGGGCGCACCAGCAGGCATTGCTGCAGAGTCTGGTGCACGAGCGAAATACCGCGCCGGAAATAGGCGAGCTGCTGGCAGCCGCCGGAGTGGATCCCGGGGCCGACGAGCAGGACGTGCCGGCGGCGTTGGTGGAGAAGCTGGGCGAGGTGGATGCGGCGTTTCTTAGGGAGAAGCGCCGCCAGTTTCAGCACTCCACCCGTCTACCGGCGCGGCTGGTGCGGGAGCTGGCGGAAACGGGGAGTCGCGGACAAAACGCATGGATTACCGCCCGCAAAGAAAACGACTACCCGCAGTTTCGACCGTGGTTGGAAAAGCTTATCGGTCTCAGCCGGGAAACGGCGGATGCCCTAGGGCATTCTGGGGAACGCTATGACGCGCTTCTGGATCAGTACGAACCGTACATGACCACCGCCGACGTGGTCTCCGTCTTCGGGACGCTTCGGGAGGGGCTGGTGGATCTGGTGCAGCGCATTAGCGATGCCCCGCAGGTGGACGACTCCTTCCTGAATACCCGGTTTCCTGTGGATCAGCAGGAAGAGATGAGCCGCCGCGTCATGACGGCGCTGGGCTACGATCTCGATCGCGGGCGACTGGACCGAAGCGCGCATCCCTTTACCACCGCGCTCGGTGCACATGACGTGCGAATCACGACGCGCTACGATGAGGAACTGCTGACCTCCTCTCTGTTTTCCACGATTCACGAAACGGGCCACGCTCTATATGAATTGGGCGTGGGGGAGGATCTTCACGGTACGCTTCTGGCGGAGGGAACCAGCCTCGGGATTCACGAGTCCCAGAGCCGGATGTGGGAAAACATGATCGGCCGGAGCCGGCCGTTCTGGCAGCGCTGGATGCCCGATCTTCAGGCGGTGTTTCCCAGGCAGCTCCGTGACGTTCCGGTGGAGGCGTTTTATCGGGCGGTCAATAAGGTTCAGCCCTCTCTGATCCGGGTAGAAGCGGACGAGGTGACCTACAGCCTGCATATTATCCTGCGGTTCGAGCTGGAGCAGCAGCTGATCAACGGGACGCTGTCCGTCGAGGACCTGCCGGAGGCGTGGAACGCGAAGATGAAAGAGTTTCTCGATGTGGTGCCTCCCCGAAACGCTGAGGGAGTTCTGCAGGACGTGCACTGGTCCTTTGGGGCGTTCGGGTACTTCCCGACCTACGCCCTGGGAAACCTCTACGCGGCGCAGTTTCTCAATACAATGGAGAAGCAACTTCCGTCGATGTGGGAAGAGATTGCGACGGGCAAGACCCGGCCGATCCTGGACTGGCTGCGGTCCAACATCCACCAATACGGAAAAGTCAGATCCGCCCGACAGCTGATCCGAGGTATCACCGGCACCGATCTCGACCCTGGGTTCTTTCTGCGATACCTTACCGACAAGTACGGGGAACTGTACTCACTGTAGGAGACGTGATGGCCGATCCGTTCTTTTTGCTGACACTGACGGGTTTGGCCATCGGTATTGCTCTTTATCTCACCTTTCGACGTCCGGAACGCACCGCTTATCCGCTACGTACGCGGCGACGACGAGCCGTTGGGGTGCCCGCTGCACTCACTGTTGGGGTGGCAACCGCTGGAAGCGCAATTCTTCTCGATGTGGGGCTCCTTCTGGAGTGGTGGCGGTGGGCGGTGGTCCTTTCCGTGGGAGTGATGCTGTACACGTGGCTGGTTCTGTCCATTCCCCGATGGTGGCGAGTGCCGGTGCTCCTTCTGGCGGCGGGAGCCCTGGTGCCGGCGGTGGACGCATGGAGGACGCTTCCCCACCGCGTGGACTATCTCGACCTCTCGTGTCACGCACCAACGCTCGTCCTCCGGGAGGATGGAGACTCCCGCAGTGGCGGGCCGACGCTGGCGCTGGTGCGGATTGATCCGCCCCCTGCCGACGGTGAATCGATGGCGGTCCGCGTGCTTCCCGGCGTCCATCTCGCGGCGGAACCTTCCCAGGGGCCGGCGGTAACGGAGGGAGCCGGAATATGGCGGTCCGCGGTGGAGGTTGGGGCATCGGGCAGGCTGCGGATCGGGGTGACCCTGGACCGCTACCCACCGCCGCTATGGTGGTTTCCCGGAACGGAGTGGGTGTCGCAGCTCTCGATATCTGCCGCGGATTACGCCACCGACCTCCGCGCCGCGGGCCCCCGGATCGAGTGGTTGAACTCCGTGAGTGTTTCGGAGGTCATGGAGGTGGTCCGGCCGGACCGGTCGGAGCGATTCCTGCAGCCCGGAGTGTACGCCCTTGAGTATTCCTGCGGACCGACCGATAGAGAGAACGTATGATGGTCTCGCTTTACCGCAAGGAATCGGACGAAAGTGTGCTCTACGTCACGATCACTGATCGACAGCAGAACCTCTTTGGCTACCCCACGCTGTCGGTAACCAGTGGGCGGGACTTCTTTCTTACCCAGGAAAAGCACTTCACCTACCACACCGAAGCCGAACTGCAGAAAGCGCTCCGCGGGATGATCGACCGCCGCCTCAAGCGAGGTTATTCCGTACTCTATAGCTATTTCCGTGAGGAGCGCTACGCTGGACTGCAGCGCAAACTGTACCGGCGTGGTGAGGTTGACAGCAGTTCGGCCGCACCGTAGGCTTTGCTCGTGAATATCGCAAACGCCCTTACCAGTCTTCGTCTCGTCTTGAGTCCGATGTTCTTTATCTTTGCCTTCCTGCCGTACTGGACCACAGGGCGATTCGCCGTACTCAGTACCGTGATTCTCTGGACGATATTCGTCCTGGTGGAGCTCTCGGATATGCTTGACGGTGCGGTGGCCCGCGCTCAGGGAATCGTCTCCGATTTTGGCAAGCTCCTGGACCCGTTCGCCGACGTGGTGAGCCGTCTCACGTACTTTCTGGTGTTTACGGTGTTTCAGATTATGCCGGCGTGGATGTTCGTGTTGATCATGTGGCGCGAAGTGGGAATCATCTTTGTCCGCATGATGATGATGCGTGACGGAGTAGCGTTGGCCGCGCGAAAAGGCGGCAAGACTAAGGCGGTGATGTATGCGGTGAGTTCCGGCTTCGGTCTGCTCATGCTGATGCATTTGCGCCTACAGAACTTGCACGGATTCATGCCGTGGTTGCCATGGGTCACGATGGGAGCGTTTTTGCTGGGCGTGCTTCTGGCGTGGGGGAGCTTTATCGATTACCTGATTATTCTCCGTCGACACTACGCCGACCCCCGCTGATAATCCTACGAAAACGTAGTACGTAGACTCTCCTCGTTCGTTCGTGTAAACCAGGTCCGAAATTTATTCCGATTCGTGCCCTTTTTTTGTCAAAGGGGTTTACACGCACACGTAACTTCTATATTTTAGCCCACATAAATGTAGCAACCAAGCAGAAAGGCCACAGAATAGTGGACCAACAGGGAGGAAAGATGAGTAATATGAGCCCCAAGGATGTGCTCGACCTGATTAAGAAAGAGGAAGTCAAAATTGTTGACCTTCGCTTCATGGATTTTCCGGGAATGCAGCAGCACTTCTCATTGCCGGTGAGTGAAATCGATGAAGACAGCTTTACCGACGGTCTCGGATTTGACGGGTCCAGTATTCGGGGATGGCAGACGATCAACGAGTCGGACATGATCGTGAAGCCCCAGGCCCACACCGCGTTTATCGATCCCTTCATGTCGGTGAAGACTTTGGTGATGACCTGTAACATCGGCGATCCGATTACCGGCGAAGATTACACCCGGGATCCGCGGAATATCGCCCGCAAGGCGGAAAACTACCTGAAGAGTTCAGGAATCGGCGACACGGCATTCATCGGACCCGAAGCTGAGTTTTTCGTATTCGATGATGTCCGCTTCGATCAGAACGAACACAGTGGATATTACTTCGTTGACTCCTCGGAAGGTCGCTGGAACTCTGGCCGAGATGAAGGACCCAACCTGGGATATAAGCCGCGGTACAAAGAGGGCTACTTTCCGGTACCCCCCAGCGACAGTCTTCAGGACTTGCGCTCCGAAATGGTAGTTCTCATGGAGCAGATCGGTCTCACGGTGGAGGCTCACCACCACGAAGTTGCCACCGGTGGGCAGTGTGAGATCGACTTGCGTTTCGCGCCTCTTCTGGAGATGGCGGACAACATGACCAAGTACAAGTACGTGGTCAAGAATACGGCTCGGAAGGCGGGAAAGACGGTGACCTTCATGCCGAAGCCGCTTTTCATGGACAACGGGTCCGGTATGCACACCCACCTTTCCATCTGGAAAGACGGCAAGAACCAGTTCTACGGTGACGGCTACGCGGGACTTTCCCAGACAGCGCTGTATGCGATCGGGGGAATCCTGAAGCATGCCCCGGCGATCCTGGCGTTCACCAACCCCACCACCAACAGCTATAAGCGGCTGGTCCCTGGGTATGAGGCACCGGTGAACCTCGCGTATTCGAGTCGGAACCGGAGCGCTGCCGTGCGGATTCCGATGTACTCCACCAGCGAGAAGGCCAAACGCTTCGAGTTCCGTTGCCCGGATCCCTCAAGCAACCCGTATCTCGGATTCAGTGCGATGTTGATGGCCGCCATCGACGGGATCCAGAACAAGATCGATCCCGGTGATCCGCTGGATCGGAATATCTACGATCTCAGCCCGGAAGAGGCTGCGCAGGTCCCTACAACTCCCGGCAATCTTCGGGAGGCGCTGGACTCGCTGGAAAAGGATCACGAGTTCCTGCTGAAGGGCGATGTGTTCACTGAAGACGTGGTGGAAACGTGGATTGGGTACAAGCGAGAAGCGGAGGCGATGGCCCTGGATCTCCGGCCGCACCCGTATGAGTTTGCGCTGTACTACGACATTTAGTACTACAGCGTGTAGTATTACGGCATGTAATACTACGGTACAAAATCAAAAAAGGACGGTCCTCGCGTGGGGCTGCCTGGTTGCGGGGCGTCGGTCGTTGATCGGCGCCCCTTTTATCGCGCCTCGGGGGTAATTACCCGAATATAGTCGGCTCGCACTCGGTTCAGGGTGGCCTCAAGCCGCTGCAGAAGTTCCTCCGGCCGTGCATTTTCGCCCAATACTACCCGGGTGAGTTTCTCCTGCGCTTCCTGTTCCGCGGGAATTGCATGCAGCTGGCGATCATCGTAGACCTGAAGGAAGTGTTCGATTCTTCGGAGGAAGAGATAGTCTTCCCTGAGAGCGGAGACCTTCTGCTGCGAAAGAATACCTGCCTCTTCGAGGCGCTGCAGCGCGGAAAGCGTGTTGCCGGTGACGATTTCCGGGGAAAGTCGCTGGTGGAGCATTTGCAACGCCTGCACGAGAAATTCTACATCTCGAATGCCGCCCTCGCCGTTCTTAATATCGGCACCGACGAGGCTTCCCTCTTCATCAGGCGCAGCGTCGTGTTCCTGTACCGCCCGTACTCGCAAGCGCCGCACTGTATGCAGAATTGCATCCCGTCCGGCCCGTTCTCCTCGCCCCGCCAGGATCGTCCCGACGCTTCGGGTAAACGACCTGCCCAGTTCTTTATCTCCCGCCACCGGTGACAGTTTGAGCAGAGCCTGCAGTTCCCAAAGGTCCGCCTCCTCCGTGTAGTACCGTTCCAGGGTAGGTATCGAGTATACCAGGCGACCGGCGTTCCCCCAGGGCCTGAGACGCAGATCTACGCGATACGCCTGACCCTCAACGGTGAAGTCGGTCAAATCGCGTACCACTTGGCGAAAGAGTCGTCCAAGACGGTGTTCCTGATCGGAGATCTGCTCGTCCGGCTCGTAGATCGCCAGGAGATCGATATCGGAACTGTAGTTCAGTTCACCGCCTCCCAACTTTCCGAAGGCCATGATGCTAAACCGTCCCATCGGCTCCGGGTGGTCAAGCTGGACGTTCTGCAACGCAGCTTGCACGGTGGCCCGAGCCAGTGCACTGATCTCCGCCACTACCACTTCGAACTCTCCCGCGAGGCAGATATCGCGAGTGCCGATTCGGAGAATCTCACGTCGGCGAAATCGGCGGAGAATGTTGATCCGCTCCATGCGATCGTCGGTCTCGGTGAGGGTCTCCATGAGCTCGGCGATCATCTCTCCCTCATCGCGATCGGCATTTACTACCGCGGGGTCACTGATCCAGCCGAGAAAACCAGGAGTGCGTATGAGCGTATCGCTGAGGAATTGGCTTCCAGCGAAGATCTTTACCATGATCTCAAGCCGGCGGGGCTGCGCCAGTAGCTCGGCAAAAAACTCTTCCCGGTCTCCCACCTGCTCGGTAAAACGGTCCCAGTTATTCAGCGCCATGTCGGGATCACCGGAGCGTCGAAGATAGTCCCACGCCAACACCGCCAGGCGGGCGAACGTCTCCCTACGGGTACCGGTGCCTGCCATCCGCCGCAGGTTGACGATTCCCCTGGCGGGATTGCGGAAGCCCGCCGACGTGAGCACCGCGGAGATGCGTTCTTCGCTGATGCTGTCGGAGAGCACCAGGTCCGCCGGGTTTCCGGTGGTCGTCGGCGGCAGAGCGTCCTGTCCCAGGTGGCGCTCCACGAAGCTGCGGACTCCGGCGGTTTCCACGTCAAAGTCCACCCGGAGCTGTTCGGCGGCAGAAAAATCGGTGTCGTCGCGGTAGCCCATACGGCGCGCCAGGTGGGCCGCCTCGGAACTGTCAAAGGGAGGCAAGTAGAGGTCCTGGGCATTTCCCCGGAGCATGCGTAACCCGTTGATAAGATTTCGCAGGAACCGGTAGGCGCGAATCATCGCCTCCGCCTCCGCCTCGTCGATCGTTCCCGTTTCCGACAACGCCCGGAGGCTTGCGTGAATGCCGGGATTCCGCAGCTCCGGTGTGGTACGTCCCTCTTCTACCTGGAGCAGCTGCACGTTGTATTCCAGGTCTACCAGCGCTCCCGGGCTGAATTTGGCGTTAACCGCACCGCCCGCCGCCTTCTGTTCCGCCTGGCGTTCCCGCAGTGAGCGGATTTCCGCTACCTGAATACTGTCACTTTCGTAGACCAGCTGATCTCTGATCGTCGTAATTCGTCGTCCGAGTTCCTGGTTGCCGGCGACGTGGCGCAATCGAATCAGCGCCAGTCGTTCCGCGCTGTGGGCCTTACCGGTGGGGCCAAAATATTCGATAAAGCTCTCGATGTGGACCGCCCGGGGTCCGTCCTGTCCGTACGGCCGCAGCCGTAAGTCAACCTCGAAGATCGCTTCCCGCCGCGACTGAATCGCATCGGTCGCGCGACGCACCAGCCTTTCAAAGAATTCCCGGTTGCTCATCGGATCCCGTCGATGGGACCCGGTAGTTTCTCCGTGGTCGCTATAGATCACCATGAGTTCAATATCCGAGGCGTATCCCAAAGCACTGCCGCCCATCTTGCCTAGGCCGAAGACCGCGTAGTCTGCGGGGAGCCCGGCGGCACTCTGAGGCGTGCCGTACTCCTGGACAAGGTCATCCCACGCCAGCCGAAACGCGCGATCCACCACCACGTCGGCCAGGCGCGTCAGACGGTGGCTTAGAAAGAAAAAGTCCGTGTCCCGCTGCAGAATATGGTCCGCGTCGATCAGGTACGACTCATGATCCTTGAACCGGTTGAGAATCGCTGTCTGCTCCTCCCACGTCTCCACCTGGGTCAGCTCCGCGTCCAGCCTCCGACCAAGCTCATCACTGGGAGTGCTCAAGGGGGTGCGGTTGTGGCGTTCACCCAGAAGAGGCAGCAGATTCTCGTACTGGAGGCGAATGAAGTCTTCCCAGAGAAAGTCGCTGGCTCCCAGAAGCCGTGCCAGTTCGCGCTGCGCATTAGGGTCCGCCAAAAGCGACCGGAGCTGATCGCCGCCTCCCTCCAGCGCGACTCGTCGCACCAGTTCCTCGAAACGGGTGAAGGCTCCCAGGGGATCGGCGGCTTGATCCAGGGCGTGGGAGAATTGCTTGGTCACAAGAACCGATAATCGCAGACGCTCGATATCCGCCTCCCGTGTGATCGCTCCCCCGCCGATCTTCTGAATCCAGAAACGGTCACGAACCTCGTCGCCGGAGGTAGCGATCTCCACCGAGACGATCGATACATCCTGCAGCACGAAGGCGCTTGCCAGCGAGTACAGAAAGAAGAGGGTATCCTGCGAAGTTACCGTGACCCGGGTGAGGGGATCTTCCTGCTCGACTTCGATAGCCACCGGCAGGAGGGGGTCGGGGGCGGAATCGGTGACGGTAATGGTTCGCGCAACCCGCTCCATTACCGTGTCGCGTACGGTGGCGGCATCCGGCGGACGGGACTGCAAGGGAGCCAGAACCTGGGTCAGCGTCAGTTCCAGAGACTCCGCCCAGGAGTTGGTCACCGCATCGGACGGTAGGAATCCACGGAACGTGTCGATGGCGATTCCCTTCGAGGAGGTGAAGACATGACCACTCTGGATATTGAACCGAAACGAACCGAGGATGCCGGTGAGGTAACTGAACAGTCCCGGAGCATCGTAGGTGCAGATGGTGAAGTGCACCACGTTATCATAGTCACCGGTTGCTTCTACGTCCGGCGCGGAGGTGTCCGGCCTCGGCAGCACCGCTTCGTGGCCAAAGTCCGCCACTGCCACCGGCGTTTCCGTGGACAGGCGTTGCACCGCCCGGGCGTGATCCTGGATCTCGGAATCGGAATAGAACCCACCGTACTGCTCCGGCAAGCCCTCGAGAAGGGAGCGCGCCCCGGTGAAATCCGGCGCGTCAAGCGCTCGCCTGATCCTGCGTGTCAACGGTCTTACTGTCGGTTGAGGCTGAGGCCGGGAGGTTGCGCCCGACGCGGTATTTCTTCACGAATCCTGAAGGACGGTACGTCATCTTTGATTGCCGAAGTCCCTCATCCCCGAGATCCTGCTCGCGGTTGATCCAGTGGTAGTGCCGCGGCAGAATCGTGGCGAACGCCTTATTGATAAACTGGTAGATGCCGCGGTAGTCGTCCAGAGCTTTTTCAAAGTGTACCACGAAGCTTCGTCCCTTCATGAGCGGTTCACCCAGCGTGTACGCCGCGGGATGACCGTCCACATAGACCAAGTACCCTTTCAGGTCCAGCTCTGCGTGGCGTTCCAGCGCCTCCCGGGCTGCGGCATAATCGGCCCAATCCTCCTGGGTCCTTTGCCACGCTTCAAGGATTCCCAGCGCGTCGTCCACGTTGGAATCAGTCAACGCCCGTTCGTCATATTCGTAGTTGTTAATGAAGGCGTTCACGTGGTTGCGCTTCTTGTGGAACTTGCGTCCCTGCAGGTGTGCCAGATCCTCCCGACGATAGAGATAGTCGAAATTATTGCGATCCTCCTGCATCTCATAGCCCAGCCGTTCGAGCCGAATTCGCGAGGTATCGGCGTGTCTTTCGCTCAGTCCCTTGAGGTAATCAAATCGATCCAGGAGCGCCGCCACTGTCTTGTCACCGGTTGGCAGGCCACAGGGCAGCATAAAGAACTCGCGATCATCCTTAGTCCCGCGGATAAACAGGGTATCACCGTCCACCACGGAGAGATGGTAATCGTACGTCTTGCGGAACAGATACAGCCCGGCGAAGGTGTATTCTGAGACACCGTCCGGTAGCATGGATAGGCGCGGATGAAGCACGTCCCCCATGGAGAGGTCGATCGGTGCCATATCGGGATATTGAGGAATTTCCATAGTTCCAATATACGTGAACTTGCGAGCTGGAAGCAAACCCGTCTATCATGGCGTCATGAGCAGCCATCAGTATCGTCAACCCCTCGCTACGGACGTACAGGACCGCTTTCTGCGGTATGTTCGGGTACACACCACCAGTGACCGCCATGGTTCGGAGACTCCCTCCTCACCGCGGCAGTTTGATCTGGCGCACATGCTTGCCGGGGAGCTGGAGGCAATGGGCGTGGCGGACGTGCAGGTTACCGATTATTGTTACGTGATTGCGCGGATTCCCGCCTCGACCGGTGTGGACAGCCCTCCGTTGGCGCTTCTGGCTCACATGGATACCGCCCCCGATAGCAGTGGAGAAAATGTTGACCCCCAGGTGTGGGAATCTTACGATGGCTCCGTTCTCAAAATCGGGCATGGCCTTGAGCTCGACCCGCGGGAATATCCCGACCTCCTGGAGTTCGTGGGAGAGACGATTATCACCGCCGACGGTTCCACGCTATTGGGAGCGGATGACAAGGCGGGGGTTGCGGAGATTATGGCTGTTGCGCAGTTATTGGTGACCGCATCGGAGATTCGTCATCCGGAGATCGAGATTATCTTCACCCCGGACGAGGAGATAGGGCGCGGTGTGGATAAATTGCCCCTTTCGGAGCTGCACTCCCGGTTCGGCTACACCCTGGATGGAGGGAAAGAGGGCAGTATCGAGGCGGAATGCTTTAGCGCCTACGCGGTGACGGTGGAGATCGAAGGTTATGTGATTCATCCCGGGAGTGCCCGCGGGAAGATGGTGAACGCCGTGGCGTTGGCGGGCAGATTCCTGAGTATGATTCCCCAGACGGAGAGCCCCGAAACAACGGACCATCGTGACGGCTTCTACTGTCCGGTAGAGATCAGGGGAGACTACGGCAAGGCCACAATCGACTTTATCATTCGCGATTTCGATCTGGCCGAAGTGAAACGACGCATGGCGATGCTCGAGCAGCTGGGGGTTGCTCTGGAACGGGCATATCCGAGGTCAACGGTAACCGTCACTTCCCGGAAACAGTACTTGAACATGCGCGACGAAATCGAGAAGTACCCATTTGTATTGGATCTTCTGACGCGGGCGGTAGAGTTTACCGGTGTAGCCCCGGTGCTGGAGCCGATCCGCGGAGGCACCGACGGTGCGCGCCTGACGGAGATGGGTATGCCGACCCCCAACATCTTTGCCGGGGGCCTCAACTTCCACGGCCCGTACGAGTGGATTCCGGTCCGCGCGATGGTGCGTGCCGCGGAGACGATCATCAATCTGATACAGTTGTGGAGTGAGGAAGTTCCCGCGGATACACAGCTGCCCAAGCTTCATCCGGAGAACCGATGACCGCGCTCCGCCACGCCCTTGTCACCGGTGCAGGCCGGGGTATCGGTCGGGAGATCGCCCTGGAACTGGGTCGGCGCGGATACCGTCTCCACCTCACCAGTCGTACCGCGGGTGACCTGGAAACCGTTTCCGGGGAAGCTCTCTCGGGACCACATGCGACGTATCCCGCTGACTTGAGCATTCCGGAAGAGATCCGTCGGCTTACAGATTCTCTGTCCACGGATCGGCTCGACCTGCTCGTTGTGAATGCCGGCACCGCTCTATCGGCGTCGATTGAAGCGACATCTCTGGAGGAATGGGACCGGGTATTCGAGCTGAACGTTCGTTCGCCGTTTATCCTGGTGAAATCCGTGTTGCCTCATCTTCGTGCGGCAGGAGGACGGATTATCGTCATTGGATCGGTGGTAAGTACCGCAGCCTATCCCAACCAGGGCGCCTACACCGCGAGTAAGCACGCGCTATACGGTTTCACCAAGGTTCTTGCCAAGGAACTTCACCAGGAGGGCATTATCGTGCAGACGATCCTCCCCGGGGGTGTGGCCACCGATATGGTGCGTCGCATGCGCCCCGATATCGATACCTCCGACCTGATCCAACCGATCGATGTTGCCTGGGCGGTGGGTTCGCTGCTGGACGCCAAGGGAAATGCGGTCATCGACGAGCTTCGGATGCGGCGTCACGGAAAATCGCCGTGGGCGTAGGCGAAATCCCGTAGTATATTAGAAGTATGACGACGTCGGGGTGGCGGCGCGTGGGGGGGCTGGCCTGCGGACTCCTGTTTCTTGCCGCATGCAGTGAGAACGCCGATCTCTTTTCCTCCCTGGATGACCAGGCGGAGCCGGAACTGTCCACGCTGGAGGCTGGGACGGTCATGGGAGAAGGCGAATCATTCGAGGTCCAAATCGAGTATCCCTCCGACGAGGCCTCCCGGGCCACGTCCATGCGGGTGGAACTGCGTGACCCGGAAGGAACGGTTCACAGCACCGTGGAGTTCGATGCAGCGGAGCTCGCCGAGCCCCGGCTGCCCTTTGTAGAGTTTTCTCAGCCCCCGGAAGGGGTCTATGTACTGGTCACCGAGGCGTGGATTCACGGTCAGCAGCTTTTCTCCGACCGACGACAAATTTTCATTACTTCAGTTGCTCCCCGCGTCGGGAGCGTCACGATTCATCCCACCAGCATCCGCCGGGAAATGCAGGCGTTAGCGGTGGCGGAGGTTGACTACGCCGCGAGCACTCGTCCCTACATGAGGTGGATCTTTGACGGGTCGGTTGCGGCGGAGGGGTACCTGGAGGATGGTCTCGACCGGGCGGTCCTTGACGGAGCGGGGCGTAATGCCGGTGCCTACCGGGTGTCTCTCGAAGTGTATCCTTGGGGTGTTGAGGAAGGTACGGTAATCGATGGGTCCACCACTATTACCGCGGACAGCGACGTCGTGGTTCGAGAAGAGATGGAACCGGGGCCTCCAGATTTTGCCCAACGGGAACCGGGGAACGTAGTGCGCTACTTCTCCTTTGACGGGACCCGGCAGGCGTGGACCGGGGCCTCGACGGATCCGGTGGAAGCTACGGTAGAGGGTGAGGTGTCGCTTGACATGCTCTCCGGAGCGTTGGGTGTTCGAATCTCGTCGCAGGGAATTGTCACCGTACCAATTCCGGTACCGGATGAATCGGACTCGATGCAAATCGTCGCTATGCGCCTCTCTTCAACCAGCACGACTGGAGGTTTTCCGGCGGATCCGGTGGTCTCTCTCTCCGGCAGCGCGGAAACCGGCCCGCCCGTACCGATCACCATAGAGAATGGAGTGTTCGTCCTATATCCGCCGGGGACCTCGCCGATTCCGCTGGCTGCGGCACCAGACAAGCGGGACCTGATAACCCTTCAGTTCCTGCTTCGGAACGAGAACGGGGAGACGTTCCTCGAACCAGCACTTAATGATGCAGCTTCGGTGTGGAGTATCAACCTCGGACCCGATTCAGGGGAGGCTTCCCTGGCGGTCCGGGGCTGGCCGGATCACCAGATCTTTCTCGATCGGATTACCGTTACTCACTTGTCCGTTGATCAGTTCCGGGCGGAGTTGGTTGATCGCGCAACGGAGCGGTTCGTCGCGTCCTTCGGTGACAGACTCAGAGCGTGGGCAATTGCGGTACCCGATGAGCAGCGGACTGCGTTGCCGCCTATCCGGGATGACTATACCGCGCCTGATGATGCGGTCGATTTCGGAGCTGAAAGCTCCCCGACGATGAACGCCCTGCTCCCGGACGGAGGGGCCCTGGTTGTGCGCGCTGAGAACGACTCCGGCGCATCGGTGACGCTAAGACGTCGTGGTCACGTGCTTGAGCTTACCGATGAACGATCGCAGCAGGGACGTGTATCCCGCATCGATATCCCGGGGGATCCCGACGCGCTAGGGCGGTTTTCACTCCACCGCATCACCTTCAGTCGGGTACCCGGCGGTGATGAACCGGGGGACGTCCCCCGAATCCGAGTGGACGAAGATGAAAGCGGCGAGTTCATCACGCTGTTCCTACCGGAGGCGTTGCGTTCCGCTGGAATCAGCGTTGTGCCTGATGCGGCACAAGCGGACTATCCGGTGTGGGTTGGACGGTGGGCTCGCTGAGACGATGGTTTCTCCTGACGGTACTCGCCGGACTTGTCGGCCTGCTGGCGGGGTGCGTTTCTCCCTCTTCGATTGCAACGGCAAATGTACCACGCGACGGCGAGCCGAGCTCCGCCGGCGAGTCTGATCCAGCCGGCGAGCCTGATCCAGCCGGCGAGCCTGATCCAGCCGGCGAGCC
>JBBDTM010000038.1:25409-83004 GCA_040904425.1 Alkalispirochaeta sp. | reverse complement strand
CTGATCCAGCCGGCGAGCCTGATCCAGCCGGCGAGCCTGATCCAGCCGGCGAGCCCGATCCAGCCGGCGAGCCTGATCCAGCCGGCGAGCCCGATCCAGCCGGCGAGCCGGTTCCTCCGAGGGTGAAGCTTCCCGGCGAGCTTTCCGAAGTCTCCCGTGTTTTTGAAGGCGAGCGGCCCTCCGACGAGAGCGACGGTGCACACCGTGCCGAAGGTCCCGAGGCCTCGGGAACCCCCGACGAGACTTCAACGGTTACGGAGACGTTGGCGCGTCTGCCCCCGCCCCGCGTCGTCCCGCCACCTCCGCAGCAGCCCACTCCGGAACAGATGGCGCGCATTCTGGAGTACTATGGAACTCGCTCCGCCCGTTCACTGGGTCTCCGTCTCTCCGTAGACCCGATCATTGACACGTCCGGAACTGCCACGCGCTACGTGCGCGAGGGACTTCGGAGTGGTGGGATCACCTCGACGGCGACGGCAACGGCGACGGCGACAGCGACGGAGACAGCGACCGAGACAGCGATCACGGTACCGGTGGCTTCCGGTGCATACGCCTCCGGTACATCTACTTCCGGTGGACACGTGTCCGTTCTTGACGTGGAGATCTCCGGAAATTTGCTTGCCTCCCGGGAGCACTTCTACGGCCGTGCCACTCTGTTGCTGGTGTACCGCACCGGACCGGGAACGCGTCTTGTGGCTGATGCCGAGGTGCACGGGCCCTCCCGCCTGAGTCAAGTGTCGCCGGCGGACGCCGTTCTGCGATCACTTCGGGCGATCCCGAAGGAGGTGTATTCAAACGCATTGGCCGTGATCGACGAGCGGTGGATCGCGGAGGTTGAGCGCGCCGGCTTGCCGTATCATCTGGAACAGCCTCCGGACGCCGGAGCGTGTATCGTAACTCCAATTTTCGAGATTCCACCACGACTTGCGCACCATCTGGCCCGGGTATTGCTTCATTCCGACTGTCATTACTCCGTGGATCCCCTTACAGGAACCATCAGAATTGAGTATAATGGTGACACTTAGATGAAAAAAGTTGACACACTACCGATAGTCACATCACTGATTGTTTCTCTCGCGATTGTAGTTCTCTGGGGGTGTGCCACCCCAGTGGAGACGCCACCGGAGTGGATCAGTGGTAGCGATATCCTCACCGAACGGCAGCTCGTTGCCTATGGTCGTGGCGACACGCAGGAGGAGGCGCTCCAGCGGGCCCGGCGCGATGTCACCTCCCAGATCTCTCAGATTCTCGTCCGTGATCTCGAAGCGCAGGAGATTGCCGTCACCGGCGCGGTGGGCCAAGCGGTGGAAGCGCGGGCGGCAGACAGACTGGAGACGCAGGAGCCGGTGGAGAGCTTCCGGCGTCGCGACGCTCAAGGCGTAGTCGAGCAGTACCTGTTGTACGAGTACCTTCCCGACGATAGAAACCGAGATCTTACCGAACTCTACGAAGCGGCGGGCATCGGAGTTTCCGCTGCCCGCGATTCGGAGCCCTCCGATTCACGAACAGATTCCGATCGGGACGAGAGCGAGATCAGATCTCCCCTGGGAGAGGTGCACGCTCTTCTATCGGGCCCGATTCCCGAAACTTCCACCGAGCGTCGCCGCCGATTGGAAGAGACGCGGCAGCTCGCAGACCAGGTCGATGTCGCGATAGAACCTCGGGCGCGAACGGTCGCCCTGGGGGAATCGTTACCCGCCGGCTTTCTGGTGATCGTGCAGGCGGCCGGCGAAGGTGAGCCGATCTCCGACGTGCCGCTCAGGGTGGAGGTGAACGGGCCGCTCGTAGATGGTCGGCGAGATTCCGTGGAATTGCAGGTACGTACGGAACCGGACGGAACGGCACAGATTCCGGTGGCCACACCGGCTCTCGCCGGGACCACTCAAATCGCGGTGGAACCGGCCTGGCTCGCTGACCGGATCGACTCCTGGAAGGCCGCCGTGGACAGTACCGAGCTGCAGGATCTCTTGTCGTCGATCTCCGAGCGGTTACGTGCCCGGGCGGCGGTGCAGGTTACCTCGCGGGCAGCCACAATCCCCACTGCAATGATCGTCCTGGATCGGGATATCGCCGGCAATCCGATCGCTTCCGCGGACACGATGCGTGGAATGGCGCAAGAGTTCATGGATACCGACTTTAGGATTCGTCAAGTGGAGCTTGCCGGTCCGTCGCGGCGGCGACTGGCGGAGGCGGAATCGATCTCCGTGACGGACCTGTACGATATCCTTCCCTTCGACGTTCTGTCCCGAACGGAACGAGTGATCGTGGGCCATGCCCATATACTGGAGTTCAGCGAGGAAGATGGTTTCACCGTGGTGGTCGAGGTAGAGGCCGCAGCCTTCGATCTCCGTCGCGATGAAGTGCTGGCGCGCGTTTCGTTCCGGGAGCGGATTTCCGGCAGTGACGCGCGCTCTGCTATTCGGACCGCGTTTCAGGCCGCCGGCCGCCGTCTGGTGCGGCGGATCGTCCCGCGATTGCCGTAGCCCACTCCACCAGCTCTCCCGGATCATCGCCGATCACGCCATTCACATCCCGCTCCAACAGGCGGCGGAGCACCTCCCGCTCGTTGATCGTCCACACGTACAGCGGCGCCCGGGACCGCCCCGCCGGCCTCCGAAGACGCCGGTCGTCCTCGGCGCGCCGCTGAGAGCTACCGCGATGCCCGCCGTGCCCGTCGTCACGCCCACCACCGCGCTCACCACCGGCGCCCCTGCCGGCCGCGCGAGCACCGCGGCGCGTAGTGGAGAGCGCCGTCCGCCAGCTCGGCTTGGCGATCTCACTTCCCGAGAGACTCACGCCAAGACCGGTGCGCAGAAACCACGGTACTTCCCGGTCCTCAGAGTAGATCACCGCGGTGGCGACCGGTGAACCACCAAGTTTCTGAATGGTCCGACGGAACCGTCGAATCATGCGCGGGTCAAAGGAGGATACGATAATCCGATCCGCGATCGTCCGGTCCGAGCACTCCCGGTCAGATATGAGTTTGGCAACCCGTTCGGGAATATTCCCCGGGGTATCATCATAGGACTTGAGCTCGATATCGATCCTCATGGAAGAGGGGAGGCTATCGACTACCGTGTTAAGAGTGGGAATCCCCACCGTCGTACGCTCCGTTCCATCTCGATCGGTGGCGTGGAGCGCGGTCGTTGCCAGTTCTCCGCTGGAGACCTCCACAATTCGTCGCGGATCATCCGCGAGACGACGTAGGTCGCCATCGTGAGCTACAACCACCTCCCCGTCCCGGGCGATCTGCACGTCCAGCTCTACCCCGGCGACACCCGGGGTTTCCGCGGCCAGTTCGAACGCGGCGACCGTGTTCTCCACGCGACGAGCTGCGTACCCCCGATGTCCAAAAATGAGCACATCCATGACGCTTGCCATTATAGCGTGCCCGGCGATAGCCTCTCTACACGATGGAAACTGATCTGATCGCAGCGTTAGCTACCCCCTACGGTGTCTCGGCCTTGGCCGTGATCCGTACCAGCGGACCGGGAAGTGTGGAGGCGGTGTCCGTCCTTTCCGACAACCCGGAGGGGGTTCGTACCAGTGTCGGGGGGCGTATGAAGCGATTGCTCCTCCTCGACCCCGAAGGCGATCAGGTGCTGGACGAAGTGATGCTCGGGGTCTTTCGCGCTCCCCATAGTTATACCGGCGAGGATAGCGTGGAGATCTTCTGTCACGGGAGCCCTCCCGGGATTCGGCGCATTCTCTCCGTCTTGTATCGCAACGGCTTTCGTCCGGCCGAGCCGGGGGAGTTTACGCTGCGGGCGTTCATGGCGGGCAAGGTAGACCTGACCCGGGCGGAGGCGGTACACGAGATCGTTCAGGCGCAAACCGCCACCAGTCATGAAATGGCGCTTGCTCGCCTCGGGGGAAGCATCGAAGTGGCGATCGAGGAATCCAAGCAGGATCTGGTACAGATCATGGCCGCCGTCACCGTCCAGCTGGACTACCCCGAGGAGGACACCGGCGAGATCGTGATACCCCCGGAAAAGATCTCCTCCGCCCGGACGCGGTTGCAAGAACTCGCCGACACCTACCGCACCGGACGGCTCTACCAGGAGGGTGCCCGGGTGGCGCTGGCGGGCCGCACCAACGCCGGGAAGTCCAGCCTGTTTAACGCGTTTCTCAAGGAGGATCGCTCCATCGTGAGCGAGACCCACGGTACCACCCGCGACTACATCGAGAGCCACCTGGACCTCGACGGCATCCCGATTCATCTCTACGACACCGCCGGCCTCCGCGCTACTGAGGAATCGATCGAAGGGGAAGGTATACGTCGAACGCGGAGCGTTCTGGAAGGCGCCGATCTCGTAATCTACGTAGTAGACAGCACCGAGGGGCTCACGGAAGAGGACACCGCCGTGATCGCCGCCAACCGAGACCGGCTGGTGGTGGCGTGGAACAAAACCGACCAGCCTGGCTCTCTGCAGGCGGCGGTATCAGATCCGGCCCAGGCCGAGTCACCGGCGCCAGACGGCGCGCCGGCATCCGCGTCGGCGGCGGACTCGGGAGCGGTGCCCGGTGGCCCGGCAGCGTCCGCCCAGCCTGTAGTTGCCCTGCCGGTGAGCGCGGTAACCCTCCACGGCATGGACGCGCTTGTCTCCCACATCGTGAGTGAGCTCACCCCGGAGCGCAGCTACCGCGAGGGCAGCCCGGTGATCGACTCCCTGCGGCAGAAGAATCTCCTGGAGCGTGCCGCCGCCGCCCTGGGCGAGGTTGAGGCCGGCCTGGCCGCCGGATACCCCGTGGACGCGGTAAGTCTCGATTTGCAGGAAGCGATAAACGCCCTGGGGGAGATCACCGGCGAGGTCACCTCCGATGATATCCTAGACGCGGTGTTCGGCGGGTTCTGCCTGGGGAAGTGACCGTTCTTACGCGTCCGATGAGCGCCCGTGGGGGCGGTCGAGGACGGAAAAAATCTGTTCCAGATCGAAGGTGAGATCCGGGAATCGGCGTGGGGAGATCACCTCCGGAGCTGCGTGAATCGTAGTTCCGCCGTAGGTACCGTCGGAGCCAAGAAGGGAGACGTACACGATCCGCCCGGCGGGATCCACCACCCAGTATTCTTCCACACCGGCTTTCTCGTAGGCGGCGCGTTTCACAACCTGATCGTTCCGGGTAGTCGTAGGCGACAGGACCTCTATGATCCACGCCGGAGCACCGACGCAGCCGCGGTCGCGGAGCATCGTGGGGTCGCAGATCACGGTGATGTCAGGCTCCACCGTGCGGGAGCTATCCTGATCAAGCAGGACTGCGAAGGGGGCGATGTATGGCCGACATTCCGTGCCGCGGAGTCGCGCGTGCATCCGAGCAAAAAACTCCCCGGAGAGCTCCTGGTGATCGTTCAACGGCGCAGCCGCCATACCCTGCTCATCTACATACTTCGGGTAGACGACGCCATCGATGATCTCCGCTCGGACATCCTCCGGCCAGCTCCAGTAGTCCTCCGACGTGGCGTGGGTAGGAAGCACAAAATCAGGATCCAGCTTGGAAAAACCTTTTCGAGCAGTAACGTTTTCGTGCTCTCGTGAGGGATCGGACATATAGCAACCTCCATACTGAATCTCGTTATCAACACCGGCCAACTGCCGGCATGGCAGTACGCTCTCTATTCCTCGCTTGATACTTGGTCAATCATGAGGTCCAAACGGTGAATGAATCGATCGTGAGCTCCGAAGAAGAGAGATATCGTTTCCGGTAGCGTTTCCTGGACGGTAACAACTCGGTGAGGATCAAGATCGTTGGCGTACATGTTTCTGAAAACGTATCTAAACCGTCGGAGCTCGTCCACTTTTCGAGCGAGCTGTCTATCCCATAATGCCGGGCGTACTCCGCGGATGTCTATTTGCATTCGTTCGATCAGATCGCGATGCCACGACGTAGGATCTACTTGATTCTCGAACAGCTTCGCGATTCGCATCGCGTAGTTCTCGATCAAATTGAAGCAATTGTGAATTGTATATCCCAACGCGGCATAGTCCAGCTCGTCCGGTGTCCCGACGGAAACTCGGTTAGCCGCTTTCACATTCTTTTCCTGGAGCGCCGTGAGCCGCTCGATATCGAGTTGCAATTCCGACCGAAGTTTTTGAAGGGCAACTTCATCCCACGTCATACAGGGCCCGCCCTTCAGCCAAGATTCGGGTTCGTAGGTGGGGTGACGTACGCGGTAGGTCCACCAAGTCCACCGGAATTGGCTGATCCAAGGCGATACCGAGTAGCTCCCAATACTTGTCAGAGTCCACCGCGAGATCAATGTCAAAACGAGGATTATGGGGCGTTCCGTGGGCAAGTGAACCAAACAGGATAACGGAACGAAGCTGGGGATCTTCAACTTGAAACGCGTGTACAAGCCTCTCTATTTGCGCCATCGCCGCAGCGTGACGCTGAGCTATCTCTCGCTCCCGCGCTCTCTCCGCAGTGCGCCACCTACGAGCGAAGTTTTTGCCCATTTCGCGCACCATCTCTTCACTCGGACTCTCATCACGCATCGTTCATGCCTCACTGACATAATTCTATCCTCTCGCACCCCGATGGACAACGGCGAGCAACCACTCTCGGTACGTCAGAACCGAGTTCGCCCCCTCTGGTCGGCCATCCGCGTGCGTATTACCAGACCGCCGCGGGATAGTTGTCCCGTATGTTTTGATCGCGCGTGAGAAGAAACGCACCGAAATACGCAGCGTGGGCGGTAATCGTCCGATCGAACGGGTCACGAGTCCATGAAAACGAGGTAGCGTTGAGGATCCCATCCCCAACTCCCTGCGTATCTACCGTTATGCCATATTGGGTTACTAAAAAAGAGCTAATTTGTTCTCCTGGAAACGCGATCTTCCCGCGTTCCCACAGATACGATAGTTCAAGGACTACCATTGGTGAAAGTCTGATATCTCGGGCCGTGTTGATCATGTGCGTGGCCGCCGGTGAGAACAGGCTCACGTCTCCCGCGTGGACAAACGCCGCAACATGAGTATCAAGGAAGAGAGTCAAGGTTACGATCCTCGTTCCATTCCCACTCAGAGGCACCATCTGTGATGATCTCCTCCGGCTCTACCCGAAGCGTATCATGAGGAATGAGCCGCTCCATCAACGGAGGGTCAGCCTCAGGTATCACGTAGAAGGCGCGACCTCGGTGGGTAATTTTTGCACTCCCACCGGAAACTGCAAGCTCAGCGAGAACCTTGTACAACTCTTGACGGAACTCTGTTGCAGTCAACTTACTTCCTCCGTTATTGAAAGCATACTTTTAAAACGTACACATATCAATTCGAGAAACGTACGTTTTTCTCACGCCGGAATACGTTGGGAGGACTTACCGATACATACCGATCGTCCGCACGGAGATGTCCGCGTCGAACTCCGCGTTTCCCGCGACGACCGCCACTGAAGTGAGGCGTTGCAGATCCGGTGCGGTGCGGTGGGCGGAGAAGTCGGGACGGAACGCGTCAAACGGCACGCGCACTGTCTGCCAGTCAGAGGATACCGGGAGCGGGGCGGTGTAGTGGGCCCAAGGCCGGCGGTCATGCGGGAGCGGCCCCCCGTCACCCCGTCGGTGAATGCGTCCCATGTGGTGCCCACGCGGGATGTGCCCGCTCCCCGGGAGAAATCGTCCAGGACAAACACGTCTGCCGATGGCTCTTGAGCTACCAGCCAGCCGCTCGTCACGGCGCACAGCAAAACCGTGGAAATGACCAATCCCCGTCTACCCCTGTTCATACGTTTGAAAGTACCTATGATTGTCGCCGGCGCCCAGGCCGGGGCAATATAACCGAATTCTCATCTATTTCTGATCAAATTCTCAATCCAGAGGGGTTCTATTGTACCCAGGGTAGACGGCACCAGGAGCCGAGTAAGGGGCGCAGGCGATGATGAATCTGGGTAGCAAGCGTTTAGTTTTCTCATGTACCGGAGAGGGGATGGGGCACGCCGCACGGGTTGCGGCTCTTGCCGCGGCATTGTCATCGACCTATCAGATCTTCATATTCGCGCCGAGATCCCGCCACCGGTTTCTCCTCGAGCACGTTCCTGAGGCGCAGCTCTTTGAAATCCCGTACTTTTCCTTTTCCAAGAAGAACGAGCGCGTGGAGTATGTACCGACGGTTGTGCAGAACTTCGATAAATTGCTGCGATTTCATATCAGCGTGCGCCGTCTCGTGCGCGTGCTATCAGAGATTCAGCCTGCCGCCTGTGTGTCTGACTACGATCCCTTTGTTGCGTTTGCGGCGCGGCGCCTGGGGATTCCCGTGATGCAGCTTAACCATCCGTCGGTAATCCTGAGAACACCGGCGATCGGTTTCCAAGCGATTATCGCGAAACTCTTCTCATGGTTGCTCATGGGCTACTACGACAAACGTGTGCTGTGTTCCTTTTACAACGGCGATGTGGGCCCCATCGTGCGGCGGGCTCTCGCGGAGCAGCCCGCACGACGGGATAATTTTTTCGTGGTCTACGTGAAGCCGTGTTATAGGCGCGTCGTCTCGCGGAAGCTGAGACAGCTCGGCATAACTAATGTGGAACTGTTTCCGGACCCGCACAAGGATTTTCGGTCCGCCATGGCACGCTGCAAGGGTGTGATTTCGAGCGCGGGGCACCAGTTCATCAGTGAGGCGATCGTCCTCGGCAAGCCCGCCTTCGTAATCCCGCAGCGCGGCCAGTACGAGCAGTACCTGAACGCCCGCATGCTCGAGCGCAGCGGCTTCGGCGCCTGGGGTACGCTCAAGAATCTTCACACAACGCTTCCTCAGTTTCTGGAGGACATCGATTACTATCCTCGCCTCCCCCAGCGGGCTCACGCGCGCTTCGCCTTTCGAAACGACCTGGACCGAGCAGTAGACATCATCGACCGCTTCGCCTCCCACGGCACGCGCCACGCGCATATCCGCTTAGCCGGGTAGGGGACACATCCGGCGCCTCCCGATAAAATCAATCCCCAACTACTATGCCGCACCAGCTCCGCCATGCCACCGTCCGGTTTTCGTTGCCGGAAGCAGATAATGTCTCGCGCCCCCGGCGTCCTCAGCCATTCCGGCGCGTGGACACCCGGTTTCTCTCAGTTGCGCTCGACTACGCGTGCCTCATTGGGGCTCCCTGGTGGGAGGGCACGCGTCGCACCAGACGCGGCTTTGGTCATGAAATCGCGAGTCCCGCGGATTTAGGGGACCGGCGGCTGATTCACTACGCCCGCGCGCTCACTCCGGGGTTTCTGAGACTGGGAGGATCCGAGGCTGATCGGATCTTCTACGCGTTCTCCAACAGCGGTCCTCCCCGGGGGCGGAGATCGGAGACGGTCTTTCGATCCGTGCTTACCCGCGAGCGCTGGGATCAGGTCGGCGCGTTGGCCCGGGAAAGTGGTCTGGAGCTGTTCGTCACGGTTAACGCCGGCGCCGGACCGCGCGATCGCAAAGGACGCTGGGACCCGACCAACGCGGAAGAGCTCCTGACATATACCGCGGACCGGAGATATCCGGTGTCGGTCTGGGAGTTCGGAAATGAGGTAAACGGCTTTCCGTTCCTCCATGGCCCCGGCAGTCACCTGACCGCCGGCCGGTACGCTGCCGACTTCACCACGTTCCATGACATGGTTCGCCACTATGCTCCCCGGGCCCTCACCGCCGGGCCGGCCAGCGCCTACTGGCCGATGGTGGGCGAGATCCTTCCGCTCCTCCCACGGCTCGCAACGCGTCTGCAGCGCGTTCCCGACATCGTGACTTGGCACTATTACCCGCAACAGTCATCCCGCGGCCTCATAGCAACGCGACGGGCGGACGCCGTTAAGGTCCTTATGCCGCACCGCCTGGATAGCGCCGCATACTGGGCGCGTCGGGTGATGCGGCACGCCCGGAGCGTCGGGCGCGCGGGCGGACGATCACAACCTGCGCCGGAGGTGTGGCTCGGAGAAACCGGCCACGCCCTCTACGGCGGAGAGCCCGGTGTATCCGATCGGTTTATCGCGGGTCTCTGGTGGCTGGATCAACTCGGTCTCATGGCCCGGAGCGGGGTCCGGGTGGTGGTGCGCCAGAGTCTCCTCGGTGGGGATTACGCGCTCCTCGATACTGAAACGCCGGCGCCGCGTCCGGATTACTGGAACTCACTGCTCTGGAAACGCCTCATGGGTGAATCGGTATACGCCGTGGTCCACGACGGCGATCCGCTGTTGCGGGTGTACGCCCACAACACACCGCAGCAGCCGGAGAGCATTACGATGCTGCTCATCAACCTGAACCATCATGCGGAGATCAGCGTGTCAGTGGATACTGCAACGTTGGGTTTCACGCCGCGGGAGTTTGAAATCTACGCCGTCACCGCCGAAGACCCCTATGCCTGGAGTATTTCCATCAACGGACGGCCCCCGGAACTGCCGGAGCAAACGCAACCGCCTGCAGGCCGAAGGACCCCGCCGGGGAAGAGCGTCCCCCACAATCCCCGGGAACCAATCGTGGTTCCGCCGCTGAGCTACACGTTTGTGGTGGCCGTCGCTCACACCTGATCTCTCGCATCCTCCAGGCCCAGCGCCAATACCACCGCCTTGGATACGGAGTCCATCGTTGCCTCATCGAGGTTGCCGTGGAAGCGGCGCAGACGGTGCTTGGGAACCGTATGCAGATTGTCCGCCTGTACAAAAGACTCCCGGGTCAGATTGGCGCGCTGACCGATCGCAACTTCAGTGGGGTATCCCTTGCTGCGGGAAGTGATCTCAACCACAACCACTTTGTTGATGTAAGGAATAACTGCATTTCGAGTCAGAATGACAACCGGACGCGTGCCGGTTCGTCCACCCAGATCAATGGTCCAGACATCGCCCCGATTCATTCCTCGCTCCACGTTTCCGCCGCAAACCAGGCATCCGAATCATCGGCACGGGTATCCTCGTTTTGAGCCGCCGCGATCCACGCATTTTCAAACGATGCTATCCGCTGTCTTCGCAGCCACGCGTCCACCGCTTCCCGGATAACAGCAGCGCGAGTCTTCTGCTGGTGGTGGGCAACGGAGTCGAGACCTGCAATCGATGTCTCATCGAGAGATACCTGGATATTTTTCACACTAAAACGATATCATTTTTGATAGTCATTTACCAACAAAAATCCATGTAATTCACACCGGTGAGCTACACGTTTGTGGTGGCGTGCCTATCGCAATTCACTCGTCCGTTCCGGCGTCTCGCACAATGCGGTCCCGAACAAACTGGGTGGCCTCGGTGTGGTAACTCAGCAACAGGGAACTCGACTCGTACAGGGCATTGAGATATCCAGCGGCTGTTTCAGCATCGTCCTCGTAGTCATGAGCGAGTTGATTCCGGATTTCCCGTAATTCCTGCCACCGATCAGCATCGCTGATTACATGAGCGCGTTCGAGGTGCGCAAGCTTGTCTAACACGGTGAGGGAATCCGCATCCTCCCGAAGGTGCGCGACGATGTGCGGGAAGAGCTTGGCGCCCATAGCATCTTGTAGTTTCGTATACCGATACACCAACTGGTCGAGATGAGCTATATCGTCTTCGGTGAGAGCGCGATAGGAATCAGATGTAAGCGGGAAGAGTGGGGAACACGCGCGTTGGGCATGCTGGATACGCCGCGCGTGGGTATCACACTCATGCAGTATAGCCTGCAGCTTTTCTCTTTCACCCAGACTCATTGGATGACCACTCCCTCGGCTGCAGCGACCCGATGGATGTCGCGTACTTCGGTATCGGGTGTCTGGAGTACCACATCGATCCGGCGATCCCCGATTCCGTGTTTGAGTCGAACCAGGAACTGGATCTTGCGATGCCGGGCCGTGGCGGCGTCAAGGCTGGTAGTGATCAGCAGGTCTATATCTCCGCCTCTCTCCGTATCGTCAACGCGAGACCCAAACAGGGTAACGGTGACGTCACGACCAAACACTTCCGTCGCTGTCCTGAGAATTTCCGCCTGTTGCGTCTCCGTCAACCGCATAGTAGTATAGTGCACCGCCCCTACAGTGAAATCAAGCAGCACCCCACGACCATCCCGCCACGGCCACCCCCCGCCCGCTCCCCAAAACCCCCGGTATTTTGGTAAGGTACACGTATGGACTCAACGGGCTACGACTTTGATGCGATAGTGGTGGGAGGCGGGCACGCCGGGATTGAGGCGGCCGGCGCCATCGCGCAGATGGACTTCCGGGTACTGCTGATTACGCAGAACCTCGACACCATCGGTAAACTGAGCTGCAACCCTGCGGTAGGCGGCCTCGCCAAGGGCAACATGGTGCGCGAAATAGACGCCCTCGGTGGTCAAATGGGCCGCATCATCGACGAGACGATGATCCAATTTCGTGTCCTCAACCGCAGCCGCGGCCCCGCCGTGCAGGCCCCCCGGGCGCAGGCGGACAAACTCGCCTACCAGGTCAAAGCCAAACAGGTGCTCGAGGCGCAGCCCAACCTCACCCTCTTTCAGGATACCGTCTCCAACCTGCTCTACCGCACCGCGCCCGTCACCCCGCAAACACCCGGCACCGCGCAAACACCCGGCACCGCGCAAACACCCGGCACTAGCGAGCAACAGATCGCCCCCGGCACCTTCACCACTTCAGCTGCCGCGGCTGAAGCGATCGGTGGGGTGATTACCGAACGGGGAAAACGCTTCACCGCCCGCACGGTGGTGGTTACCACCGGGACGTTCCTCAACGGACGCATCTTCGTCGGTGAGTACAGCGCCGAGAACGGCCGCATCGCGGAGCCCGCCGCCCACGGCCTGGAGCAGGCGTTTACCGAGCTCGGCTTCCGGATGGGCCGCATGAAGACCGGCACCCCCGCGCGCATCATGCGGCGTTCAATCGACTTCAGTAAGGTGGAAGCGCAGTTCGGTGATGAGGAGATCGTCCCCTTCTCCTACACCAACCGCCAGGTAGACCGGGAGCAGGTGCAGTGCTACATCACCTTCTCCACCGAAGAAACGCACAAGGTGATTGAGGCCAACATGAGCCGCAGTCCGCTCTACTCTGGGCTCATCGTCGGCTCCGGCCCGCGCTACTGCCCCTCCATCGAGGACAAGGTGGTGAAGTTTCCCGACCGCACCCGGCACCAGATTTTCATCGAACCCGAGGGGCTTTCCACCGACGAGATGTACCTCAACGGCATCTCCACCTCCCTCCCGGAAGACGTGCAGGAGCAGTTTATCCACACCATTCCCGGTCTGGAACACGCCGAGATCGTCCGTCCCGGCTACGCGGTTGAGTACGACCACATCGATCCCTCACAGCTGTATTCCACCCTGGAAGCCAAGATGCTCTCCGGTCTGTACATCGCCGGCCAGACCAACGGCACCTCCGGCTACGAGGAGGCCGCCGGCCAGGGTCTGGTGGCGGGAATCAACGCCGCCCTCGCCATGCGCGGGGAAGCGCCCTTTATCCTGAGCCGCGCCGACGCCTACATCGGTGTCATGATCGACGATCTGGTGACGCTGGGCACCAAGGAACCGTACCGCATGTTCACCTCCCGCGCGGAACACCGCATGAACTTGCGCCACGACAGCTCCGACATGCGCCTCTTTGAGCAGGCGTACCGCATCGGCCTGCACTCAGAGGAGCGCTGGGAGCACTTCCAGGAAAAACGCGCCGCCATGGACGCGATTAAAGAGCTTCTCCGGAAACGGAATCTCTCTGAGACTGAACTCACGGCTCACCGGGGCGTCTCTGCTCATCCGTCGGATGAGATACCGCCCGCGGCGCCCGCCGAGCACCCCCTCGCGCGCTTTGCGGGCAAGCGCTTTGACAAGATCCTCAAAAATCCCGAGGTACGGCTGGACCAGCTTATCGAGCTGGAGCCGGCTCTCGCCCGCCGTGACTCGACGCCCGCCACCGGAGACGCCGCCGACGCCGACGGCCCGCAGGCGGGTGGGGCCGGCCCCGATGAGCGCTCGGGCGCCGCGCGACCCGACAGTTCAACCTATCCCGTGGAATGGCTGCGGCAGGTGGAGCTCGATGTGAAGTACGAGGGATACGTGGCGCGGGAGGAGAAGATGGTGAAGCGCTTTCGGCGCATGGAGAATATGCGCATCCCCCGCGATTTTGACTGGGATACACTCACCGGCATCTCCAACGAGGCCCGGGAGAAGTTTAAGTCGGTGCAACCCGCTTCGGTGGGGCAGGCGAGCCGCATCTCCGGGGTGCGCAACAGCGACGTCACCGTGCTCCTCGTGAGCCTGGGGCGGGGGAAGAAGAGCGCGTAGGCGGTGGGGCGTGACGCAATTGTGGATGAGGATTCAAACCCTGATAGAACAGGGCTTATTTCGGTTCTCCGACCACGCATTGGATGAGATGTTGGAGGACGGTATTCTTGTAGATGATATACTTAAGGGGTGCAGCGGTGGCAATGTGGTTGAAGAATACCCGGAATACGGTAAGGGTCCCTGTGTATTGGTCCTACAGCACGATCAGAAGGGACAACCGGTTCATGCTCTTTGGGGCATACCTAAAGATTCAGATGCACCCGCTGTTCTCATCACTGCATATCGGCCGGATCCGTCGAGATGGACTGCTGGATTCATGAGGAGGGTCTCCAAATGAAAAAGATCAAGACCAAACTTGTCCATGAGGGGCAATTCATTGCTGAAGTACCGATTGAAGTTGAGGATATCGACCGCCCCTGGGCCCCATGGGTTACTGTTGATGAAGCTCGCAAACTTGATGAGGTGCGTCTGGCGCTCCGACAGAATGATATTGAAGCTGCCGGGCAATACGGCAAAATCTATCGCGTTACCCAGGTGGCCGGATAGACTTTGCTGATTGTGAAATGAGTCGCATGCTGAAAGAAGAGCACATGAATTCTCCACACGATGATCCGGAGCTTCGCGAACTCTGGGATGAGTTGGAAGCGGGGGTCGCCACGGGACCGCATCCGTTTCACACCGCGTTTCTCGCCACGGTGGGGGCGCATTCCGAGTTGTGGTGGCGGCCGAGGTGCGGACGGTGGTCCTGAGATATGTTGATCGGGAGCAGTGGCGAATGGATCTGCACACCGATCTCCGCAGCCCCAAGGTAGCCGAGATCCGTGCCAACCCGGCGGTTTCTCTCCTCTTTTACGATGTCCCGGGAAAACGGCAGCTCCGGGCCAAGGGGCGGGGTGTGATCCACAACCAGGACGGCCTCACCGTTGAGCGGTGGGAGCCGGCGCCGTGATGGTGCCTGTTGCCGATGCTTGCCAACCCCACCGGGCCGGGCAATACTTGATGACATGAAATCTTCACGTCTTTTCGTAGTGACAGGTGGGCTGCTCCTGGTGGCATCACTTGCCGGATGCACCGCCGGAGCCAATCCCCAAGAGGTGGCCGCAGCCGCTGAGCCCGCTGGGTTTCTTATGGGCCTGTGGCACGGGTTTATTTCGCTGTTTGCCTTTGTGGCATCGCTGTTTGTGGACGGGGTGGGCGTGTACGAGGTGGCCAATAACGGCAACTGGTACAACTTCGGGTTCGTTCTAGGGGCGATGTCGTTTTACGGCGGCGGCGGTGGTGGCGCGTCGCGCGGGCGCAGACGATAATCGGTCCGCACGTTCACTCCCCGGCTCACCCGCCTGCCGTTGCCGACGACCCCGCCGAGCGCGCATATTCTCAGGATGGAACGGGAGTTTGACATATGCCTGCACGGAGCTACTGGATTCACCGGTAGACTGGTGGCGCACCACCTGGCCCGCCGCTGCCGTGAAGAGGGTATGCGGTGGGCGATCTCCGGGCGCAATCCCGGGCGCCTTGCCGCGCTCGTGGATGAACTCGGAGCTGCCGGTGACGCGCCGGAGGTGATCGTTGCCGACAGTGGCGATCCGGCGGCGTTGGACCAGCTCGCGGCGCGCTGCCGGGTGGTGTGCTCCACCGTAGGGCCGTACGCGCGCTTCGGCACGGAGCTGGTGCGGTCGTGTGTGGAGCAGGGCGCCTCCTATCTGGATCTCACCGGTGAGGTCCACTGGATGCGGGCGATGATCGATCAGTTCGGTGACGCGGCGGACCGCGCCGGGGTTGCGATAGTGCACGCCTCAGGATTTGACAGTATCCCCAGTGATATCGGGGTGCTTGTTGCCCGCGGTGAGGCACGGCGCCGCCACGGCGAGGAGCCTCGCGCGCTTCGGCTGCAGGTGGAACGCATGGCCGGCGGTGTCAGCCGCGGCACCCTGGACAGCATGGTGGCCCTGGTGCAGGAGGCGCTGCGTAGCCGGGACGTGCGGGCGATCATCACCGATCCTCGAAGCCTCACCCCCGGGTGGAGTGCCGGTGGGGCGGGCGCGCACACCGGTACCGGCACGTCTGTCGCCCCCGGCCCGGCCGTCCTGCCTCCGGCCGGCGCGGGTCGGTCCCCAGCAGTTGCTGGACGATCCCAGCGTCCGCGGAGCCAGAAACCCCGGTACCGCCATCGCCTCCCCTCGGGGCAGTGGGTGATGCCCTTCTTCATGGACACCGTCAACGGTCGGGTGGTCCGCCGCTCCATCGCGCTGTCCGCGGCCACCGCATCCTCCGCCGGCTCCGTGGAATCCGGTGACCTTGGCTGGTCCGGGGAGCTGCCGGCCTATCGCGAGGTGGTCTGTACTGGTACCGGACTTCGCGGATTCGTGCGCGCCATGCTGGGACGGGTCGCGCTGACTGCGCTTAAGATCCTCATCATGATACCGCCCACGCGGCTCCTGCTACAGAAGACCGTCTTCCCCGCTCCCGGTGGCGGTCCTGATGAGGAACAGCGGGGCCGCGGCAATTTTCGAATCACCATCCATGACGAAGAGCGGGAAGAAGCGCTGGTCACGATTGAGGGGAATCGAGACCCCGGCTACGGGGCAACTGCGATCATGCTCGGTGAGGCAGCGCTTCTCCTTGCGTCCGACACCACTGCTCACCAGTCGGGGAGGCCCTCCGGTGTCATCACTCCGGCGATAGCCTTTGGTGCGCGCATTGTGCCGCATCTGGCGGAGCACGGCATCGTAATCGCACCGGCAGACATCACGCCGGCTGACGATTGACACATTTTCGGTGCCCCAGCACACCCATCGGCGACGATAACCCACGGATCGCGGGGCAGATGCCGGGGTAGTGTTAGATTGCGGGACCCCAGCGCCAACAGTATTCAATAGTGTCCTGATCGTACGCCTGCGAACGCAAAAATGTAGGTACATTAGCAAGAATTAAGTTGACATGAAGGGGAAAAGGCCTCAAAATAAGTTCTATAAAAGTCCTATTAAGTAGGAACATTTAAATCAGGAGGTCATATGCGACGTATCATCATTGGGGTGCTGGTTTCAGCACTCGTCGTGTCCGGTGTTTTTGCCGGCGGCAAACAGGAACAGGTTGAGGTGCCCGATTCGTTCGAAGGAATGGAACTATCCATTATCACTTTTACCGGTGAGTTCAACGATCAGGGAATCGTACGAGATTTTGAAGAGCGAACCGGAGCGACGGTGAACATGCAGGTGGTTCCCAACACGGACTACGAAGCCAAGATTCGTCCGCTGCTGGCCACCGGCCAGGGCGTGCCGGATATCTTTGTCGGAGAGGCAGCCTATGTGCGTCAGTTTGTGGAGGCCGGCTACTGGACCGATCTCAGCCAGGAACCGTTCAACGCGGATACCAGCGACATGTTCGAGTATGCGGTTGAAATGGGTACCAACGATGAGGGCGAGGTAGTCGCGCTGACGTGGCAAACAACTCCCGGCGGCTGGTTCTACCGTCGCAGTATCGCTCAGGAGTACTTTGGCACCGACGATCCGGAAGAGATCGCGGAAATCTTCTCCAGTTGGGACAGCGTCATGGATGCGGCGGAAACACTGAAGCAGGAAAGCAACGGAGAGGTTTCTTTCTTCGCCGGCATCGGAGAGACGCTCTTCCGTCCCTTTTATACGGCCCGCACCGAGCCCTGGATCGATGAAGACAACAACTTCACCGTAGACGAGGAGATCCGAAACTATCTGCAGATCGCGAAGGAAGTCCGGGAGAACGAATACGACGCGAAGCTCGACGACTGGTCGGGACCGTGGTTTGACGCGATGAATACTCCTCCGGAGGAGGCCTCGGTATTCGTTTACGGGTTTCCCACCTGGGGACTGCAGTTCGTGCTCAACGGGCAGGAAGAGAGCTCCGGAGACTGGGGACTTGCTGCCGGTCCCGATCCGTTTACCTGGGGTGGAACGTGGCTCGGCATCTACAAGGACAGTGACAACAAGGCGCTGGCGTGGGAGTTCATTCGGATGTTGACGCAGGATGAAGAATGGATGCGAGAGTACGCGGAGCGGGCCACGGAGTTCATGTCCAACCGGACCGTCATGAATGATGTCCGGGAAGGCTTCAGCTCCGAGACACTCGGTGGCCAGAACCCCTACGACGTGTTCTTCGATCAACTCCAGTATGTGGAAGCTACGGCGATCCAGGGATTCGACTTTCAGATCAACCAGATCCTGATGCAGGTGATGAACGAGTATCTCGGTGACCAACTGACCTACGACGAGGCGATCAATGCTCTCGGCCGACGGGTGCAGGAAGCGTTTCCGCGAGTCAATGTAGACTGATTTTGATCAATTGATCGATGGTTCGGGGCGCCGCAGGGTGCCCCGAACCTGCGCTATCCGGCATAGGAGGTTCCATGGCGGCGGATCCATATGGGCGCTACGGCTACTACTTTATCCTGCCCTTCTTTCTGGCATTCGGTGTCTTCTGGCTGTATCCGATTATCAGCACCTTTGTAACCAGCCTCACCAACGAAGACTTTACCCAATTCGGCCGTGATTTTATCGGTCTGCAGAACTACGCCCAGGAAATCACCTCGGCGGGATTCTGGAGATCTTTCATGAACACGTGGATCATATGGTTGCCGAATATCATTCTGCAGCTGGGGACCGCCCTATTTCTTGCAGTGATGCTCACCAACGTTCAGCTGCGACCTAAGGGCGTCGGTGTCTTCCGGGCGATCTTCTTCTTCCCGAATCTCGTTACCGTCGCGTCAATCGCGATTCTGGCGTATGCCGTATTAGACTGGCAATCGGGTGTTCTGAACCAGATCGTCTTCGGTACGGAACCCGGCGCCCGGGAGAGCTATGTGTTCTGGCTGAACAGTCCGATAGCCACGCGAGTGGTGGTGGCGCTCATTCAGACGTGGATGTGGTTCGGCTACACGATGATCCTCTTCATGGCGGGGATTCAGGCAATTCCTCAATCGCTCTTCGAGGCGTCTATCGTGGACGGGGCCTCGTCGTTTCGCATGTTTCGGTCGATCACATTGCCGCTGTTGAAGCCGGTCATGGTGTATGTGGTCATTACTTCCCTCATCGGCGGTATGAACATCTTCGACTTGCCGTGGATCTTAACCCGCGGAACCGGTGGCCCCAATCAGAGTCTCAGCACGGTAGTCGTGTACCTGTACAACCGGGCGTTCCGCTTCTACCAATTGGGATCCGGCGCAGCAGTGTCCTACCTGTTGCTGGTGTTTACCGGATTCTTTGCGGCGCTGTATCTCCGGTTCATCGGATTTGGAAAGGAGGACGCGTAATGCTGAAACGACGTATTCAACAGATCGTGCTGTACGTAATCCTGGTGACGATCGCCTTCGTGAGCATTGCGCCGTTTTACGTGATGCTCGTGAACGCTACGCGCAGCAGCCAGGAGATCAATCGGGGGCCCACGGTGATCCCCGGCGATTCCCTCGAAGAGAACTGGACGAATCTGCTTTACGGCAAACGCGACCCCGATACCGGGCTCAGATCCGGCGGGATTAACATACCCCGGGGGTTTGTCAATTCGCTGATAGTTGCCTTGAGCGCAACGGTTCTAGCCGCGTATTTCTCTGCGGTTACCGCCTACGGCTTTGCGATGTACCGTTTTCCCGGACGGGGACTCCTGTTTGCTGCCGTCCTGGCGGTGATCATGTTGCCGCCGACGATCATGCTTGTCGGACTATTCAAGCTTATGATCGGTATCGGACTGTACAATACTCGCCTGGCGTTGATCCTACCGGCGATTGCCAGTCCCTACGTCGTGTTCTTCTTGCGACAGTATGCGAAGAGCGTCGTCAACCGCAGTCTCCTGGAGGCGGCTCGCATGGACGGGGCGGGAGAGTTTCAGATCTTCAACCGGATCGCCTTTCCTCTGATGATGCCCGGCGTGGCAACGATGTCGATCTTCACGTTTCTGGCACAATGGAACAACTATCTGGTCCCGCTAACGCTCCTAAACAGCCAGGAGAAGTACACGCTGCCGCTACTGATTCAGCAGCTCAACACCACCACCTACCAGCGCGACTTCGGCGCGATGTATCTGGGAATCGCGTTGAGCGTAGTGCCGATCATTATCGCCTTTGCGTTTCTGTCCCGGTATCTGGTGAGCGGTATCAGTTTTGGCGCGGTAAAAGAGTAACACTGTACGCACTCGGAGAACGAACATGAACAACTCACCGTCAATCACCATCCATGGGCTTCCGCTGGAGGTGTCTTCCGAGACACCTTCCGGCCGATCTGTCGTGGAGGAGGGGACCGCCTACTATGAGATTCGGGACAGCGATCAGATGAAGCCGTTCCTCACGACCATCGTCGGCAGCTCCAACCACTGGATGTACCTCTCTAGTAGCGGAGGTCTCACGTGCGGCCGGCGCAATCCTGATCACGCCCTCTTCCCGTATTACACCGACGACAAGATACACGAGTCGATTCACACCACCGGCCCCTTCACGGCGTTGCGTGTGTACCCCGCGAGTACCGGGGACACCGCCGCTCTGTGGGTGCCCTTTAGTGATCGCTACCGTGGCCTGGATCGAATTTCCCGGCGACTCCTCAAGAGCCACGCCGGAGACCAGGTAGTGCTCGAGGAGCATAACCGGACGCTGGGGATGATCTTTCGCTACACATGGCGCTTCAGCCGCCGCTATGGCTTCGTGAGAACCGCGCAGCTTCGCAGTGAGGCGGCGTATGCCCGCGGCGTTGATATCCTCGACGGCGTGCGTAACGTACTCCCCGCCGGCGTGGACCGCGGCACCCAGGAGCGCGCCAGCACCCTGGTGGACGGCTACAAAACTGCCACCCTGGAACGCTCTGCCGGTCTTGCGATCTACGCCATGAGTTCGATCATCACCGACCGGGCGGAGCCAAGCGAGGCGCTGCAGGCGGCAGTGGCGTGGCACGCCGGACTGCCGGAACCGACGATCCTGCTCTCAGAAGAGCAGGTTGAGGCGTTTCTCGCGGGGGCGCCGCTCCAGGGGGAGACCGTTGTCCGCGGGCGTCGTGGCGCGTTTCTGGTGGGCGCCACCGTTGACGTCGGTCCTGATACTACGCCGTCGTGGCTCACCGTGATCGATACCGATCTGGACAGCGCGGCGGTGGCCGACCTGGACCAATTGCTTGCGCACCATCCTGACTCAACAGACCGAAGACAACTCGTCACGGTAGATGTCCAACGTGGGGAAGATGCGCTGGCGCGCTTGGTAGCGGCAGCAGACGGACAACAGACCAGTGCCGATACCCTCGTGGCGGTGCGACACCGGTCCAACGTGTTGTTCAATATTATGCGCGGTGGGATCTTCGCCGAAGGCTATATGATCGACCGTGATGACCTGCGATCCTATCTGGAGACGCGGAACCGCACGGTTGCGCGGATTCACGCTCGGCTGGTAGACGCGCTTCCGAAAGAGCTTCTCTATGGCGATCTCCGGGCGCGCTTTGCGGAACAGACCGATCCTCACTTGAAACGGTTGGTAGGCGAGTATTTGCCGCTGATGTTCAGCCGTCGCCACGGTGATCCGAGTCGGCCGTGGAATCGCTTCTCCATCGAGGTGGAACGGGCCGATGGGAGCAGGCAGCGCTCGTGGCAAGGGAACTGGCGTGACATCTTCCAGAACTGGGAGGCGCTGGCGCTCTCGTATCCGCGATACCTGCCGGCGATGATCGCCACATTCCTCAACGCTTCCACCGCAGACGGGTATAATCCGTATCGCATCTCCCGGGACGGAATCGACTGGGAAGTCCTAGATCCGGAGGATCCGTGGTCCAACATCGGGTACTGGGGTGATCATCAGATCGTCTATCTCTGGCGCTTGCTGGAGCTGGTCCGCCGCCACGAGCCGGGAACGCTGGAGAAGGCGTTGGACGTGCCCGCGTATGCCGCTGCATCGGTTCCCTATCGTATTAAGCCGTTCGAAAAAATTATCGAAAACCCGTATGACTCAATCGTGTATGACGAGGAATGGGCCGCCACGACCGAACGGCGGGTGGCGGACATCGGCACGGACGGCAAACTTTACCACCGCGACGGACAAATCCATCTGGTCTCCTTCACCGAGAAACTCCTGATCAGCGTCCTCACTAAGGTCAGCAACTACGTCCCCGACGGTGGGATCTGGATGAATACTCAGCGGCCGGAGTGGAATGACGCCAACAACGCGCTGGCGGGTTGGGGGCTGTCTGTGGTGACGTTGGCTTACGTGCGACGGTTTCTCTCGTTTCTGCTCGAGCTGTTTCCCGAGGAAGGGAGTCGGATGACTTCCCTTGGCGGTGAGCTGGCGCGGCTGCTCCGGGAAATCGGCGTAGTATTGGGTGCGTCCGGCGCGGAGGGGCTCCCTGCCGCGCCGCTTGCTCCCGACGTACGCTACGAGGTCATGGAGCGGCTGGGCCGGGCCGGTACCACCTACCGCGAGGCCGTATATCGGGGAGATGTAAGGGCTCAGGAGGAGGCAGTATCGTACGGGGAGATCCGTACCGTGCTGCAGAGCATTCGTGACCATCTTGATGCTACGATTCGCCGGAACCGTCGGGAGGACGGGCTCTACCATTCCTATAACATCCTTCGGGTAACGGCGCGCGGCGCCACGGTGGAACAGTTGTATGAGATGCTCGAGGGACAGGTGGCAATTCTTGCCTCCGGGGTCCTGGACGCCGCAGAGGAGCAGGAACTGCTTAGCACGCTCCGGCACAGCGCGCTCTACCGCCCGGATGTGCACAGCTATCTGTTATATCCCGACAAGCCTATGTCCTCATTTCTCGAGAAGAACGTGATTCCGGACACACTCCTGCGGCGCTCTCCGTGGCTCCGAGCGGAAGCGGAACGTGCCGACGGAAGAATCGTACGACGTGACACAACCGGGACGGTTCGCTTCCATGCAGCGTATCGAAATGCCGTCGAGTTGGCGCGGGCGTTGGACGAGATCGAAGCGCAGGGAGGAAGCTCCGCGCCTACGGCGGAGGATCGTGGAGAGGTACTGGAAATCTACGAGGAGGTCTTTCATCATCGCTCCTTCACCGGCCGGTCGGGAACGTTCTACAAGTACGAAGGGCTGGGATCAGTCTACTGGCACATGGTTTCCAAGCTCAACTTGGCGGTGCTGGAGGCCATTCGCGATGGGAACCAAGCCCTCTCCTCCCGATATCTCAAGATCAAAGAGGGGATTGGAATCCATAAAGCACCTGCACAGTATGGGGCGATACCGGTTGAACCCTACTCCCATACGCCGAGCTTTGCCGGTGCCCAGCAGCCGGGAATGACCGGCCAGGTGAAAGAGGATGTGATCGCCCGCTTCGGAGAACTGGGTGTCCGGGTAGAGCAGGGAACAGTCGAGTTCCGGCCGCTTCTGCTCTCCGCAGACGAGTTTGCACCGGAATCGACGGAATTTCGATATCTGGATCTCTCCGGCGAGTGGAAGGCGATTACACTCCCCGCAAACGCCCTGGCGTTTACCTATTGTCAGGTGCCGATCGTATACCACCGAAGCAACACACCGGGCCTTCAGATAACCCGGCGGGATGGTACGGTGATCGAGGCAGAAGAACCGCAGCTCGCCTGGGAGGTGTCGCAAACGCTCTTCGATCGCACCGGCGAAATCGTCCGAATCGATGTGAATATCCTGTCGAAGTCGCTTATCACGGTCTGAGAACCGTATACGGCATCTTACGCGTCGCGGCGGGTGACACTCCCCCGTTCCACCAGAGGAGGCTCGAGGGAGATCCCGTACGGAGCGATCTGTGTTGGGCCGGAGAGCTGACTGAGCATCACGTCCGCCGCGAGCTTGCCCATGAGTTCTTTCGGATGGTGGAAGGTGGTGAGACCCGGCCGCACGTGGGCCGCTTCAGCGATGTTATCGACGGCGATGATCGACAGATCCTGGGGAACACGAATACCCTCTTCGTGAAAGAGCTGGTACGCCTGTATCGCAATCTGGTCGTTGAAATAGAAGATCGCTGTGGGAGGATCGCTTGACTCGAGTAGACGCCGGGTGAAGTACGCGCCTGGGACCAGGGGTTCATCCTCCTGGGAGTAATCGACGATGAGCGACTCATCCGGTCCAATTCCCGCCGCGCGGAGGCGGTCCCGGAATCCATCAGCCCGCAGGTGACCCGCTCCGGGGTCAGCCTTATAGATACACCCGATGCGATGGTGGTCGTGGCGAATCAGGTAGTCTGCGGCCTGGGTGCCGATCCAATAGTCGTTCATCGTGATATACGATGCCCGAAGTCCTGATACGACGCAATTTGTCGTCAGGATCGGTACACCGGAACGGTTCAGGAGCTTCACGAAGTCGCTGTCCGCGGTGAGCTGGGCACTAATCATCGGTTCCACGATCATGCCGCTTACGCCCTGCGCAATCATCCGGCGGGCGGACTCCTGCTCCTTCACCGGATCGTAATTCCCATTCGCCAGAATCATCGAATACCCGCCGGTGAACAGCCCCTCTTCCAAGCCGTGAATCATGCCGGGATAGATCGTGTAGATGACGGAACTATTGATGAACCCCACCGACTTGATTGAAGAGGCTTCGGCGTGATCTCCCTGAAAGATCGTACCCCTGCCTCGGGTTCGTTCGATGTGGTACTTCCGGGAGAGCTGGTCCAGCGCGTGGCGAATCGTGTTGCGACTGACATCGAGGTCGCGGGAGAGTTCCATCTCACCCGGGAGGGCGTCGCCGGGCTTGATCTCTCCCGCCTCAATCAAATGTTCAATGTGATCGCGGACGATCTGGTGTTTGGGAGTCATGCCCGTCAGTATATCTCGTTTGTACATTTGATAGCAATTGTTGGAACATATCGACTTCCGAGTATCTATGAACGGAGCTGATTCTGGTCTATCCTCCGTACTCATGGCACATTCAACTTCGAACTCCCTTCCGACAACGATTATCGACACCGACCGAGCCGTTGCGCCCTTCATTGACGCGTTACGCGCGACAGACGTGGTGGCCGCCGACATGGAGTTCAGCAACGACACGACGCGGGTGCTTCTGATGCAGTTTGCTACCGACCGGGAAGTCTTCCTCTTCGATCCGCTTTCGGTGGGGAACTTGGAGCCGGTGTTATCGTGGCTGGCCGATGCGGCGCAGGCGAAGGTTTTTCACTCAGGCCATGACGATGCGCGACTAGTGGCCCGGCAATACGGAACGGAGACGCGGGGCGTAGTGGATACGCAAGTCTTCGCCGCGTTCTGTGGGTATCGTTATCCGGTTGGCCTGGCGGCGCTGTTGGACTCGATGTTGGGGGTCTCCATCAGCAAGGGACAGCAGCGGTCCGACTGGGCCAGACGGCCCCTGTCATCTTCCCAGGTGCGATACGCCGCAACCGATGTACTCTATCTGCGGGAGATTGTGTCTCGATTTACCGATACCCTCGCGGAGAAGCCTCAATTGGATTGGGCGCGGGAGGAATCCCGGCGGGTTGTCGAAGAGCGGGCCGGTTTCTCGCATCCCGAGGCGGCAGACTGGCGCTTTCTCGACGACTATCGCTCGTCTCCTGAGGAGACACTCCTGGCGTTGCGGCTCCTGGATTGGAGCCGTGACCTGCGGCTTCCTCGAGTCAATGGGAAGAAGCGATCCCCGCGTCCCCGGGACCTGCACCATATTATGGAATGGATCGCGTCCGGACAGCCCCTCGAGCCCGGAGCGCGCGCGCTTCCCGGGTGGCTTACCAGGGCGCATGTCGAGGCGATCCAGGCGATGGACGCCGGCGGTCCCGACTCGTCTGAGGAAGCCCGGTTGGAGCGGCTGCCACCTCCCGGACCGACCCGGGAAGAACGCGGACGGCGTGTCGCGGACCTGATGCAGTATATCGAGCAGCGGGGATCGGAGTACCAGATTCAGCCGGCGCTGATTTCCGGCAAGACCGCAGTGGAGGACCTCGTGCGTTTTGGAGCTGCGGCGCGATCGGTCTTGGTGCAAGGGTGGAGGTCGGAATTGCTACACATCGATGAGTCCGGCAGCTGGACATAAAAAAAAGGGGTGCGCCGAAACGCACCCCTCCCTGTCGGAACCTGACGGTCTTAGTTGGGCAGCCAATCTGACCAGACGTCCCGATTTTCGTTCTTCCATTCGCGAGCAGCCTCCATCGTATCGAGGTCCGAATCGCCAATGTGTACCATGAGAGACCCGATCGTATCGTTGGTCCACATCACGTTTTCAAAGAACGCAACCACCTCAGGAAGATCCTCCTCAACGCCGGGACGACCCATGATGAAGATGTCATCGATGGGGAAGATCGTCTCCCCGTCCTGTTCAAGAATGGTAAGATCCATGCGTCCGAACATCGAGTGCGGCTGCCAGCCCATGCCGACGATGTACTCTTCGTTTTGAATGGCAGACTGCATTGCCGCCAGCATGGCGGGGCTGGACGAGGGGACCAGCTCGAGTCCGGCCTCATCGAGACCGTATGCAGGGATCAAGTCCTCTTGCGTACGGATCATCATACCGGCACCGGCGTCGATTCCGGTGATCTGCCCATTCAGGCGCTCAACTACTTCCGGGTCAGCCAGATCGGAAAGCGCGGTAACGCCGTCTTCCGCCATATAGGTGGGGACGATCAGGCCGGTAACGCCGTCTTCATAGATCGTGGAAATCTCGACCAGGTCGGTTCCTTCCACGTAGGTTTCATGCAGACCGGGCAACCATGCCTCCATGAAGAAGTCCTGATCTCCGTTGGCAACTGAGGAGAAGGCGGGGCCCACATCCGCAGCGGTAATCGAAACATCATATCCCATCTCGTCCTCGAGGACGGTGGCGAAAAAGTGCGACCAGGCTACACCTTCTTCCCAGTTGACGTAAGTCATGCTTACTTCTTTAGGCTCTTCCATACCGTCTTCGCCCTGACCACTGGCAAAGAGCGCCGGCACTAGCATCGCCATCATCAGCAATACCGTAATCATTCGACGTAAATTCGTCATATTTCCTCCTGTGAAGCGCACACGCGCCTCATTTCTCTATTGTCCGAAGACACGTCACGGCTCCTCTCGGAACGCGTAACTCCATCAATCGTTCTTACAATATGCAATTTCCTGTCGAAGGTCAAGAAATATGTCGCGTACTAAATAAGTTTTTTGCCGAAATAATTGAATAAAGATTGAACAACAGACATATGAATACAAATACACCGCAAAATTCGGTGGAAAACCGGGGGCAAGTTTCGATTCCGACTCAAAGCACGATCCAAATTCAGGTGTACACAAAATAATCGTGGTCGTTTGATCGAGGTGATCACGTTCGTTGGAGCGGCATCTCAACATAGTGTGCCGCATGGACAAAGCCCACAGCCCGGTACGCCTTCACGGCGGCATGGTTCTCGGCGTGTACGTTGAGACCGATAGCAAGTCCGTCCTCCCGGAGCAATCGAAGGAGACGATCAGTATCGGGACCGAGAATCATGTGTGCCATTGAGCCGTACCGTAGTCTGCGACCGGGTGCGGGACAGCGTCACTACTCATTCGAAACGACAATCAAGCCCCCAGGGCTTCGCAGTGGCTCTTGATCGAGGTCAAGGCGGAGACCATGCTTGTTGGAGTATCGGCGGAGAAATGGCGAAACGCTATCCGGCGCCCCGGAACCGATGCAATGCTGAGCGTCACCACCATCAGCAGCAGGCAGTGACCCGCGGAAATTGCCGATTCATCGACAGCGGTTCGTATCGTATACGTTTCATCGTATCGCGCCGGACCAAGGGACAGATTGGCGCGCAAACGACGTTCCGGGACGACTTCCACCGGCTCGTCGAGCAGAATCCGAAAGACACGCCCTGTGGTTCGCCAGCGTACGCGCTGTCCCGGTTGCGGATAATCGACCGGGGGATCTATCGGAAATCGAACTCCCGCGTCCCATTGCGCCACCTCGCCGGGATCGCAGAGCGCCCGCCAGACACGGCTTGCCGGAGCAGCAATGGAAATCTGCCGTTTGAACGTTGCGGTGGTGCGGTCCATGACTCAACGATAGCCCGCCGGCACCCAGTACTCAAGTGGGGTGGATGTGGTTGCCCGGTGACGGATCGCGCCGTCGCCGCCGGTCATTTCTCTTTCTTGGACTGCACTCGACGATAGCCGTCTGCCCATCGCACGAAGGCCGGGCTCTTCCTGGTTTGAATCCAGATCGTTCCCGAGCCTGAGAACCGGCACACCAGACCTTCTCCTGAGAGAAAGAGACTCTTCATGCCGCCCACCGGGTGTACCTCATAGGACAGGGTGTCGGTAAACGCCACGATATGGCCGGTATCAACTACGTAGTTGTCGGTGACGTCGATCTCGATAATGCCACCAAACGTATTGAACCAAAGATCGCCGGTGCCGCTGCACTTCATGAGGAAGAATCCTTCCCCCGAGAAGAACCCTTTAAACCCTTCGAACTGAACGTCTATCGAGATCTCCGGAGCGGAGGCAACGAACGCGGAGCTCTGCAGGAAGATACCATCGTCCTCGAGGTACACATGATCCACATCTCCGGGAGTGGGCGGTGCGATCCCGATTTCGCTATCGCCTTCGGGGGATGCAAACTCATTGATGAACAGACCTTCCCCGGAAAGCATCCGCCCCAGGGCGCCGCCGATTTTGGTGTGCATCGTGAGGGTAGAGTCCATGTACGCCATGGCTCCGTGCTCCACCCGAAGTGTTTTTCCTCGGGGAACGGTAATGTTGAACATTCCGTAATCCGGGGTACCGGACACGGTGTAGGGGTAATCCGTCTTGTTCTTGTTCATGGTGCCGTCCTTACTTCTCTTTTCGTGGTCGCAAATGCGGTGTAAGCCGGGAACCAAAGACGCGGTCCGCGTGCGTCTGGCACCACACCGTCCCTCGGCCGGAGAAGCGAGCTACCAATCCCTCCCCTCCCAAAAACGATGATACCCAGCTTTTGCCGGCCTTGCTTACGGAGAACTCCAGCGTATCTTCGAAGGCGGCGATATTTCCGGTGTCCACCAAGTATTCTCCGTCAACCTGGACCGGGTAGATCATGCCGAAGGCGTTGATCAGTACTTTGCCGGTCCCCCGCATCTCGAGCCAGATGAGGCCCTCGCCGGAGAATATACTTTTCAGGCCCTCCCAGACGATCCCCATCGTGACGCCCTGTTCATGGGCCACGAAGGAACTTCCCTGTACTCTCAGCGGGGTGTTGCCGGTCAGCTCAATTGCCGCCATATCTCCCGGAAGATAGGTGGCCAGAAACAGATCGCCTCCGGTTGGTCCAGCGGTGAAGGTGTTGAGGAAGAAGCCCTCCCGGGCGATCTGCCGGGCCAGGCCGGTACGCAGTTTCCTGCCGATCCCTCCCTCCCGTTTGTTTACTGCGGTGGTGACGCGCATGTCTCCCGACATTGCGATCATCGCCCCTCCTTCGGAGGTGCACTGTTCCTGAGCTTGGAGGCTTATCTTGGCAGCCGTATTCGCCGGTCGGTGCAGAATTTCTATGTTCATCGTCGTGTTACCTGAATTTTGGATTGAGCCACGCCGCAAGACCGCGGATGCTCCTGGTCTGTATGTAGACGTCTCCGGATCCGATCACCCGGGTGACAAACCCCTCTCCTCCAAACATGCCGGCGAACACGCCCCCCGCCAAGGAAACCTTCAGCTTCAGCCGGGGATCGTAGGCCACCAGGTGACCATCGTCCACTTTGAGCTCGTCGGAAATGGGGCGTTTTACGATAGCGCCGTACGCGCCGAAGTACAGCATACCCTCTCCGGTGGATTGGGCCCGGAGGTGGATGAGTCCTTCCCCGGAGAACCAGGAGACAAAACCCGCCCACGCCGCCTTGAGTTGGACGTCGCCGGAGTGTGCGAGGTACGCCCCCCGTTGCAGCACGAGTTCTTCCCCCTTGTGCAGCGGCATTTCTACGATCTCCCCCGGGATGTCCTGGGCGATCGTGACACGCAGGGTGCGAGAAGCGTTATTGGAGAAGCGATTGACGAAGAAGGACTCCCCGCCGAAGAGCCGTTTCCCCAACGCCGATAGGAATCCTCCGTTGGCAACCGCCTGCATGTCGAGCTCTCCCGACATCGATTGCATCGCGCCGCTCTCCGCGACAATCGACTCCCCCGGGAATAGATCCACGTGGACATGGCTGAATGAGGGTGACCCCTCAATGGTAATACGCATAGATCATATTCTTAGGGATGCCGAGGGAGTTCGCAAGGGGACCAATGGTGTGCGTCCTGCCTGATCGGTAGAACGAACAACATGGATGAGGTTCCCCGGCGGTAATAGTGAAGGAAGTCGTGGTCGGCTAGGGACTCGCGGCGCAGCGCCAGACCCGATGAAAAGATATAGCGGTACAGCGAGCTCAGCCGGTTGATCGAGTCGGGGCCGGTGTAATGAAACGTTAGATAGCGCGACGCCGGTCTGCAACGGCCCGGTGAGCGGTGCGGACGTGAACAGTGATGGATACGCGGATCTCCTCGTGTCCGGGGTACATGCATCCGGAAGTCCTACGACAACACGGTATGTGAACCAGACTGGTAGATGAGGCTCCCCCGATACCGAATCCCCATTTGACTGTTTTAATGATGAGTATAATAGTTAGATAAGTCCGGTGTCGGGGGGGTAGTATGAGGTCGTTAGAACGCCACGGTGATCGTCGTGGGTACTCTCTTAGAGTCACCGTCGCGACCTCCATCAGCGCGGTCCTGGCATTCGTCGGCTGCAGTCCGTCCTCTTATGAGTACTACAACCCGCTCGATCCCCAGGAGGACGCCCTCGTAGACGATGTGGTTGCCCGAGCGGCGTTTGATCCCAGTGTTGAGGGGGAGCTCCTGAGCGAGTGGTCAGGGTCGAAGAAATCGGAGGTCGAGTTTCTCAATGTATTCAATACCCCGGTCACCAGCGTGGAAGGGCTGGAGTACTTTCCGGCGCTCACATATCTCGAGCTCAACGCGGTGCAGCTCCGCGGAGTGGACTTGACGACCATCCTGCGGCTCTCCAACCTTGATTCTCTGATTCTCTGAATCTCATGAATAACGGCTACGGTGATGCAGAGTTGGCGGATCTTCCCCATTTTTCGCAGATCAACTATCTGTCGTTGGGGTTCAATCCCATTCTCGATGCCGCCTCGGTGAACCCGATTCTCGAGCGGCATATTGCCGACGGTGATCGGATTACGATTGACCTTCAGGAGACGCCGGTGGACCACGCCACGCTGGGGGATGTGAGGTTCGAAGCGCTTGATGGGCTGCACATCGGGTATCTGACGGATACCGGTGGAAATCCGGCACCGCTGGCGGACACCAACTTTCTTCCCGTCAACAATTCAACACTTCGGTATCTCGACATCTCCGGACCGCACGCGCCGGACATGCAGGGCGTGCGGGATCTGAACAATCTGGAGGAACTTTCGATCCTGCAGTACCAGGGAACCGACCTGACCGCGATCAGCACGGTAGATACGCTGGTCGTACTCAACGTCGACGACAGCGATATTACCTCGCTTGACGGACTCAACGCACCGGATCTGCGAAATCTTTCCGTCCGGGATAGTGAGTCTCTGGAGGATATAGGGCAGCTGGCCGGTGGCGGCATGCAGGATGGTCTGGAGACCCTCGAGGTAGAACGGACCGGGTTGGCAGACGATGACCTGCCGGTGATCTGGGACTTGCAGAATCTCACGTTTCTGCAATTGTCCCAACTCAGGGATCCTTTGAACGAGAACCCCACGATTATGGATGTCACCGGCATCTCTCAGGCAACATCCCTGGAGTTTGTCAGCCTGGCCGACAATCCGGATCTGGGGCAGGGGCTCAGCGATCTGGCCGCCTTGCCTCGGCTGGTGCGACTGAACCTCGAGAGCACCGGCTTCATCGCGACAGAAATTCAGGCGCAGCAGTGGTCCTCCACGGTGGAAGAGATCACCATGCCTGACGGGAGCTTCTTCATTCCGTAGGGAGTTCTTTCGATTGCACGGGCGCCGACGACCCTCTACTCATTGAGTTGTGCCAGATATACACTCGGCGCTTGACCGTAAAACTCTTTGAAGATGCGATTGAACGTGCTCTTGGAGGGGAACCCCGCCTCAAACGCGATCTCCAGGATCGTGCGGCGCTGGAGACTGTCGGCAGTTGCGGAGCGCAGGAAATAATCGAGACGTTTGCGGTGCACCAGCTGACAGAAGTTGGTGTCGAACTCGTGATTGATGACCGCTGACACGCGTTTCCGCGGCAGCTCAAGCGCCTGGGCAAATGATGTCTCGGTGAGGTTCGGATCACGATATACCCCCGAGTCCAGGTATTCCTGAATGAGGGCCACAATCCGATCCACCTCCGTGGCCTGCATCGTCCGGATGATTCCGCGAGGTCCACAGCCGGTTTCCGGTGCGAGTACGGCGGGTGCCATAAGCAGGAGCAGTGTGAAACCGTAGATCGTGACCATCATGATCAGTGCAGGCACGTAGAGGAGAGGAATCTCGCCGCCCACGGCGGGGGCTGACACTACCGGCTGCGCCGCTGCGAGTCCGAACGCTCCCAAAGACAGCAGCGGCGCTACCACTACGGTTTGCGCCCACCGCCGGGTGGAGTCCGGGCCGAACAGACTCCGACCTTCGTGCCCAAAAACGATGCGCGCCGAGGCGACCGCATAAATTCCGCCGTGAATGATCTTCGTCACGTGGCGAACGGTCATCCACCACGGAAGGGGCGTGTCAAATACTGCCCGGACCACCTCCCGATACTCCACGGCTGATCTGGAGAGCAGAAAAACCGCCAGTGCGGCAGTCTCCACCACCCATGGGACCATATGCAGAAAAAACCGACGGGGAGGGCGCTCGAAGTCGTGGGCCAGGGCGCGGACGTACCACCATATCAGGGGACCGAAGAGCAACGGCAACGGGCCTGCCCCGAACAGCACCCACGGCGCTCCGGCCACCACCTCCGGCGTCCACGCCGGAACCGTACCCAACCGCACCGAAAACGCTATCAGAAACAGCGCAAACGGCACGTTTTTATTACACCGGTAGCGGGCCACGATTAGTATCAGGAGGAGAGTTCCCTGAACCGCCCCAAGAGCCGCCACCACGCTGAGGACACCCATGCCATCTCAGTATACTCCCAGTTCCGCCCACCGTCACAGATCGCTTGAAACGTCCCACTTTCGGGCCACGACCACAAGTGGGACGGCATCTACCTCCGTGCGACATATCATTCATTGCACTGGCGCACATATCTTGTGGGAGGGTGTCTATATGATACGCATTCGCAGTACGCAGATTTCTGTACGATTGATAGCGCTGGCGACGATCGTTCTCGCGACTATCGCGTTTGTAGGTTGTGAAGGACTGCTGAACTTCGATAACTCTAATAGTGATAATGGGGATCCGGAGACTTCCGAGCGAGAGGTTTCAATTCAAGCGCAGGAGGTACTCGACGGACTCCTGCAGGACATTGTTGGACCGGTATTGCAGCTTCATGGGTACTCCGTGGAAACCGTCACTGCCCGATCAGATGCGGAGCAGAGCTGGAATGCAGTGTTTAGTTCATACCAACCTCCAGGCGAAGATTTCGCAGCTACCGGAACCATTCAGATCGACGTCCTTTCAAGCAACCCCGTTGAGATCCGGGCACATACTCCAAACCCGATCACAATGAGCGCAGGTGAGGTTGGCAGTTTGAGTCTGAACGCGGTGACCGCCAAATGGGCCGTCGGGGCCACGTTTGAAGGAAGTGAGCCGGAAGAGGTGACGGGAACATTTACCATTAATGGTACCGATTATCTTGCTGCCGATGTCATCGATGCTATGGACGGTGACGGCGACCAAACAGACGAAATAGAAATCGCCGGCGGTGTGATGAGCGTCGTTCACACCGTGCTGCAGTTTTACTACATCGGGCCGAGCCATGGGATGTCAGTGAGTACCTCCGGAACAGGCACCACTTGGCGGGCGGACATCACTTTTGATGACTTTGCTCCTTCCGGGGGCTCGGAGACCGCGAACGGTGGTCTTCAGGCGCGAGTAACCAGTCTGAATCCATTTACCGTGCGTGCAACAACTCCGCAAGAGGTTGTGCTACGGGAGTCCAGCGGAACGACTCATATCAGCCTTGACGCAACCGTAACATGGGCCGCCGGGGCACATCCCATGAGCAGTCCGCCGGCAACCATCACCGGTACCATCACCATTAACGATACATCGCACAACATAGCGGAAATGGGCCGCCTTCCCGTCGTGTTTCGTACAGCTGTCGGTACCTATGAACAGTCTTTTAAGGATCGCGCCTGGCGCCCGGCAACCGACAATCCGGCTGAACCGTGGAGCTGGTTCAATTACATGCGTTTTGATATCTCGCCGGATGGAAGGGTGCACGTACATCGCCATCACACCGGCCATTATCCGCCTGATGGTGAGATCAAATTCACCGGGCCGTTGTTTTGGGACGAACCCGCATCCGGGCCGCCGACCATATGGTTCGGGAGCGACGGTGGCGATGAAATCGAGTTTTTAGTCCGGGACCATACGGCTACTCGGCTGTTTCTCGAGCCGGAGGATGGATGGAGTGATGCAGGAGCCGTTGAGTTTCTGTTCACCGCGGGACGAGACAATCTCTCCGGTTTATTGGTCAACAGAGAAGTTGTTCGAAGAGAAGGGGAATGGTATGAGTACCGTGCGCCGATCGCTCAGGAATCAGTTGATCTGTATATCATCAATCATGATCCTCCGGAGGCAGAACTTCTCGCAAGCACCACTACAGACGCCTCCGGCCTGTTTGCGTGGACCGAGCTCAGCGAACTTTCCAACGATATCTACAATGCCGAACTCTTCATTGTGATGGACGGGATACTGACCGAGCCGCTGCGCCATGATGGCTATGACGTCCAAAGAGGTTCGCATCCCGTTGCGTTTCGATTGACCGAGGGAGTGCGCGAGAACTACTTCGTAGGACTCGTACCCAGTGATATGCGCTTAGAGGACTTCGTCCACGAACTGCAGCAGTGAGGGCCGACCCTCACTGCGTAACATGTCCCACTTTTGCGCCACGGCCACAAGTGGGACGGCGTCCTTCGATCCTTGACATAGAATCCAATTCAAGGGAGCCGTTCGACTCTCATGAATCACCAAATTGCCGGGTTGCAGCAGTGCCACCCGTCGGGAGGATCAAGGTATGAAACACCGAAGAATCAAACTATGGACGGTTCTGGTCGTGTTGGGAGTGGTGGCAGGGCTCCTGCTTATCGGGTGCGACACCCTTTTGGGTGAGGACGGTGATCTGGATGAGGATAATACTGGCAATCCAGCACCTACTACGGATGAATTTGAATCTAATGACGAACGCGCTGATGCAGTTCCAATCGACTTAGACACAAAATACAACGTAGAGATCGGTGAAAAAACCGATGACGACTGGTTTAAGATAACACCCGCGCATGGCAGCGATACGTATGATAAGGTGCAAATTAGTGTTACCGATGTATCTGCTAGTTTATATATTCACATAGAGATATACAAAGCTGATGGTGAAAGTGTGGCAACACATGGTACTACAACCGGAGGGCAGGATTTAACTTATACATTCGCCACACCCGGAGCTGAATATTATGTCCGTTTCAGTGGATGGAGCGGCTATGCAAGTGACCATAACTCAACTGGCAGTTATTCCTTCACTGTTTCAAATCTGTATGCCAATGATAATTTTGCCCCCAACCATACGTTAGAAACAGCAGAAGACTCTCTTGAATATGGTAATGACTATGATGGTGTTATCGTATCGAAGTATGAAAATGACTATTATAGCTTTTCTAACCCCACGCCCGGCGCATGGAATTCCTATACCTTTACCTTGACTGATGTGTCCGACGGCTTATATGGGAGATTTCATAGGTACGGAGCGGATGGATCAGAATTGGAGAGAATAGGCACTGACACTGCAGGTGCAGATCTTACATATACGTTTAATTCTAAAGAAAATGATTTTTATATACGAGTTTCTGGTTGGAGTGGGTACGCAAGTGAAAATAATTCAAGTGGCAGTTATACTCTCACTCCGGTAAGTAACGGCAACGACGACAACGAGCCCGATGATACTTTCGATGATGCACGGGAAATCACATCGTACCCAACCGGCGACCTGACAGGCACAGTTTTAACTACTGCTGCAAATAATAATGGCGGCGACTATGAATTTTTTGAAGTAATACTTAAAGGCGATAAAAAAGTTGCATGGACTGTTGATCCGGAGGCTTCTAATACAGAACTGCACTTTAATGTGTATGACGCTGACAGAAGCTTTCTTGGAGATGTAGACGGTGATGACGCGGAAACAATTGGTTCCTTCGTAAATAACTTAGGTTCAACAGATACATTCTTTTACATAAAACTTGGTGCTTATGTAGGGGATAATGGAAACTATACCATCTCGTTTACAGAGACAGATGCAGATCCAAATTGATTGGATCCATTACTGAATTCCGGGGAGGGTGTGCTCCTCATACACAATTGATTGTGAGCCACAACCGGCCGACCCCGTGTCGGCCGGTTGCTTACCGCCCCACGGAGCAATACATTCCCGCCATGAAGATTCTCATGATTGGTACCATCATCCTGGCGATCGTCGGCTCGGTGTTCGTTGCGGGGCTGGTGGTATTGAATCGAACCCAGGGAGGGGGATATGGGCGTTAACCGCAAACGCTATGAGTTCTTTCGGGACGCGCTTACCGCCGCGTTGCCAGAATAGGAAGAACGCTGTCGCATGCAGTACAGATAACAGCATTCTGTATACACCCCATTTTACCGCGGCGCTTCATACCCACCGGGGATCCCATCTATTGAGAACACCACCTGCCAGAGCTGGTTCTTGCGGACGCGGAAGCTCGCAGCACAGGAGAGGAGGTAATACTTCCACATGCGGTAGAAGCGATCGCCATAGCGCTCTTGCAGTTCGGGCCAGGCCTCGTCGAAGTTTCGAACCCAGTGCATAAGCGTGGTGTCGTAGTGCGAACCGAAATTGTGCCAGTCCTCCATGACAAACAGGTCTTCTGCGGCGTCGCCGATCTGGCGGATCGACGGGAGCATTCCATTGGGGAAGATGTAACGGTGCAACCACGGTTCCGTGGTGCGAACGGAGCGATTACCGCCGATCGTGTGCAGCAGAAAAAGCCCATCCTCCGCCAGCACGCGGCGAACCACCTCCATGAAGCGTCGATAGTTGCGATAGCCCACATGCTCAAACATCCCAATGGAGTACACTCGGTCAAACGTCTCGTCCAGGTCGCGGTAGTCCTGCAGGCGAATCTCCACCGGCAGGTCCCGGCACAGATCCTGACCAAACCGCTGTTGTTCTTCGGAGACGGTGACACCCACCACGGAGCAGCCGTAGCGCTCCGCCACGTACTTCGCGGCGCCGCCCCAGCCGCATCCGATGTCGAGCACGCGCATTCCCGGCTCGAGCCTGAGCTTACGGCAGACCAGGTCGATCTTGGCGATCTGCGCCTCATCGAGGGTCTCCGCCGTCTTCCAATACCCGCAGCTGTAGACCATGTTCGAATCGAGCATGTCACGGTACAGGTCATTGCCGACGTCATAGTGGCGCTGCCCCACGATCCATGCGCGGGTCTTGCTCTGCAGGTTAAAGAGCAGTGCTCCCAGCAGGTCCAGAGCCAAAACGCGGGCAACCACCTTTCGGTCGAGATTCGCGGTAAGGACTCGCGCGATTAGCTCATCAATCTGGTCGCACTCCCACCAGCCGTCCATGTACGACTCGCCAAGACCCAACGATCCTTCAGCCAGAACTCGCCGGTAGAAACGGGAATCGATGACGCGAATATCCCACGGCCGATCGCCGTTGATCGTAATATCCGTGGATCGTAGGAGCGTTTCCACCTTTTTACGGTGACGGGAGTGGGTTGCACGCATAACGTTTGACCTCCGTACAATGCACCTGGAATTTTACATCAGGTGGAACTTCATTGTCAAAACGCTGAATCCTGCGGTACGGGGCTCGTACGTGCCGGAACGTGACTTTTTAGCCGACGGTGACTCGTGCGCCGCAAAAGGAAACCCCATAGAAACATCACGAGCACGCTGACCGTCTTGGCGATGAGGTAGTGCAGGGGTGAAAACCGTTCGAACATATACATTAGCCCCGAATGGAGCAGCAATCCTGAGGCACCGATCGCCACAAAGAGCACCATCTGCGTCTTGTGATATCCGTGGTCCGCGCCGGGGAATATCCACAGGGTGTGCAGAATGAAGGAGATCACGTGGCCGAAGACCACTCCCGCTGCACTGGTCCAGACCACCGGAGTGTTCCACACCTCCACCGCCACCACGAGGAGCGCGTAGTCACCGAGAGCGGCGCCGAGGCTCGCCGCGCTAGCCCGAATCAGTTGGACGACCCAGTGGTCGGCGCGATCGACAAACAATCGACGGGAATGCGAGTGAAAGGGCCAGTGCATCACACTATGCTTATCGATCTCTTCGCGGAAGGTCAAGGCATCGCTCGTTCTAACAGATGTCCACTTGTGTCGGACCATCCACCTATCGTACGTTCACTGGGTAATGCCTACACAGGAGACGGTGGCTAAGCGCCGCTACCGGCGCATCTTGGGAAAGTACGCGGGAAAGCTGTTGCTGGCGGCATTCACCAACAGCACGGTGCAAGGAGCGGAGATCTTCCCCCGATCCGGACCGTTTATCGTTGCCGGCAACCATCGAGGAATCATGGAAGTGTTTCTCATGGTCGCCACGTGTCCGCGAAACATCGAAGTTCTCGGCGCCGGTGATATTCCGCTGGACCCGCGCTACCGCTATCTGGCGAAATACTACGGATACATTCCGTACAAGCGGGGACAAATGGATCGCGCTGCCTTGACCACGGCGAAGCACGCTCTGGATAATGGCCACGTCGTGGGAATCTTCCCTGAAGGGGGGATCTGGAAGTCCGGCCGGAAAACGGCGCATCGCGGAGTGGCGTGGTTGAGTTTCGTGTCACACGCCCCGATCATCCCCGTGGGGTTTGGCGGCGTGTATCGAGCTGTTGAGCGAGCGTTGCGGCTGGAAAAGCCGCGCCTGGAGACCTGGGTCGGCGAGCCGATCTATCCGCCACCCCTCCATCCTGACGTTCCTCGTCGCCTCCACATGGAACGGCATGCTGAGCATATCCTGGACCGTATCGAGGCACTTGTTCCCGATTGGGATCACGCTGATCATCAGGAGCCCCTTTTTGAAGAGTTCCGGTTGGAGCTGTGGGTAACCGACGGCGCGGGAGCGTCTGTGGACCGATCCACCGACATCGATCAGTCGGAGCGTCTGGCCCAGTTCTTCCATCTTCCCGTCCTCGTGGACGTGCTGTACTCCAACCTGAACCGGAAAGGCGTCCGTCCGTTCCGCAATTTTCGCCGGGCCCACGAGGTCTCGGATGTTCACCGAGCGATATCGATTATTCTGGGATACATCTTACGCACCAACCCCGCGTTCCTGACCTATCGTCTGGGTGATGATGCCGCGGATAAGGTGGTTCGCGGATTGTGGTCGTTTCGCCGTCTCTGCCAATCGATCATCGCAGATTACGGCGACGACACTCTGGTACGCGTGGTGCCGATCCATCGCTATCGGATGCCGGATATGGATCGTCCCCTTGAGTTGAGAGAGCCGCCCCCGCTCCGCCGCTTCTAAATCAACGGATACGAATACTGTGGCATCTCCTGAAGATTACAGACTACTTCGCCGACGCCGGGGATCTGTTCCACCGCTTCACGGCACCTGTCCGCCATCGGGGCGCTGGGTACCACTCCGTTCAAGGTAACGGTTGAACCATCCACCTCTACATCGAGATAGCGCACCACCAGTTTCTGAGAGAACTGCAGCTCGGTGGCTACCCTGGATGCCAGCCAGCGCTGGTTGATCAGGTCCCGGGATGCATCCGTATCGACCTCCGCATCCATGTGATCGCAGGCGGTGCAAATGGTGTCCACCGCGGTGGGAATATCCATGTAGCCGGTATTGATCGTGAGCATGTACTGGTCCGGTGAATTCCAGTCGACCCCGTGAAAGTGCCGGTGGAATCCTTCCCGGTCTCGGTCGTTGCGGTGAATCATGCGGTCCGCTTGGGCGTCGTCCGCGCCAAAGTGTTCGACTACGCGCTTATGGCGAACATCGTCCGGGGCGATTACTCTAACCGTCACAATGCCCGGGATCCCCGATAGTATGGAATGAGCCCCCCGACCGAGAATCACGGCTTTTCCCGTACGGGCCACATCGAGAATGGCCAGGCGCAGGAAGTGCTCGTAGTGTTCCCGCTCGATCGACAGCCCGGCCCAGATCGTCGGGCGCTTTTCGTCATACCGGGTCAGTTCGCTGTCGTCGATTCCGTGGCGATGCAGCTCCTGTTCGATCGTGTGCTTATCGGTGAGTGGGTAGTCGCGGCGAGCGGCTAAGGCCCGCGCAATTTCATCACCGTTGCCCGCAAACTGTCTGGAAATCGTGATTACTGCCATGAGAACCTCCCCGCGGCCGCGAGTGACGGTCGCCGAAACACTCGGTGAGACGATATCGGCAGGGGCCTACGATCGGCACGCCCCGCGCACCGATATGATCCTACCTAAAAGATAGTCTCCAGAGGAGAGAGATGCAAACGAGCTCTCATTCCGGGTCGGTAGAATATCCCCCGGGAGTGGTAATAATCGCGTGGCGACGCCAGAACTCAATCGCTGCCGGGAGGGCTGCCAGTGAAATCTCCGGGTCATGGATCTCCCGCGGAGCGGCCTTGCCCGGATAGATCGTATGAATGACAAAAGCTTCTCGTTCCCACCAACCCCACAGACACACCGATCGAGTAGGTTCCCGGTGTCCCAAGCACAAATGGGAAGGGATGTGCCGGCCTTTCCTATACCCCCAGAACGACTCGGAACCATCCGTCCGTACCTGCCGGAGGCCGCTCTCTCCAGCTACCGCGGACAGCTGCCAATCTGCGTGTACCCAACGCGCATCGTCGAGGCGCGGTGTGCCGTCCTGCGTGGTCTCCGCAACTTCGAGTACGTCCGCAGGGGGGCGAGTCGAAGCCACCAGTGGCCGTAATTCCTCAAGAATATCTTCGACCGATCGGGAGAATTCCGCGCGGTGAGCCTCAATGTGAGATGGGTCGCGCCATTTCCATAGAAAATGTGTTGATCCTTCGGGAGCTCGGTCTGGTGAGTCGTTCACACGGTACTCCTATCTTATCTTAATCCCGAGTTCATGAAGCCTTCGATAAACCGCTTCTGAAATATGACGAACAGCGTCAATAACGGCAACGCCACGATCAAGGTTGCCGCCGACATGAGTCCCCACTGGGCACCGATCTCGCCCAGTTGCGTGAAGCGCGCTAACCCCGCCGTGAGCGGTCGCACCGTGTCACTCTGACTGATAATCAGCGGCCAGAGGAGGTTGTTCCAGTGCCAGTTCACGGAGGAAATGGAAAATGCGATGACCGAGGGTGTCGCCATCGGCAGATAGACGTGCCATAGGGTTCGTGCCCAGTTACATCCGTCTACCAACGCGGCGTCGCCATAGTCTCGAGGGATGCCCAGGAACGCTTGTCGGAGAAGAAACGTACCGAAGGCACTGCCCCAGAACGGCATCGCCATCGCCAGAATCGTGTCATACAGTCCCAGCATCCGGATCGTCTGGAAATTGGGTACAAGGAGAGCAACGGTGGGGATCATCATTTGCGTGAGGATGATCGTGAACAGGACGTTCTGTCCGCGGAAGCGATAGAAGGCAAACGCGAACCCTGCAAGGCTGCTTGTAATGAGCTGCACGGACAGAATGAGCGTTACGAGCAGCACGGTATTGCGGAAGTACAGCGCGAACGGCGCGAGACTGAACGCACGGAAATAGTTGGCTAAGCTGATTCCACTACCGAACCACACCTGACCTCGGGCAAACGGTTCGCCCGGGGGGCGAAGGCTTGCGACGATCGACCAAATGAGTGGCATTGACCAGAGTACGGCCAGCGCGATGCCGAGCACGATCGCGCCGATTCTCAGGGGACGTAGTTTGAGGGAGAACTCGCTACGCATCGGTATGCCTCCGCTCACTGATCAGAAAATTGGTTACGGTAAACGCCAAGAGCATGAGAATCAGAATCACCGTAATTGCAGATGATTGCCCCACGTTGAGACTGTCGAACCGTACTCGCCACAGATGGTAGAGCAATAAGGTACTGTGGCCACTGGGCCCACCCTGAGTCATAATGAATACGTGATCTACGATGCGAAATGCTCCGATTACTGCGACGGTCGTTACGAAGAGTGTAGTCCGTCGCAACAGCGGGAGGGTGAATCGGAAAAACGTTACCAGTGGTCCTGCCCCTTCGAGCTTCAGCGCCTCGTACACGTCATTGGGAAGGTTTTGTACACCGGCGAGATAGAAGATCATATAGAAGCCGGCATCTTTCCAGAACGCCACGAAGACGAGAGCCCATAAGGAGAGACTTGGATTACTCACCCAGTTTTCCGGTCCCGAGTAACCGAAAAACCGCAAGAACTCGTTTAGTAGCCCGTAATCCGGTGTGAGGAAAAACATCCACACGGTGGCCGCGGATACCATCGGAAGCATCGTGGGATGAAACATCGCTACCCGCAGTCGGGCAAAGCGCGGACGACTCAACCAGAGAGCCAGGAACAGTGCGGTCACTACCCACAGCGGTACCACGGTTACCACATAGCGGAGCGTGTTGCCGAGAATCATCCGGAACTGTCCGCTGGTGAAGAGGTCAATGTAGTTCCCCAGTCCATAGAAGACGGGGTCTCGGAAACGGGGGATATTCAGACGGTGCTGAAACAGGCTACCGATTAAGCTGGAAATCGTGGGGTATACGGTGAATATCAGGACGAAGAACAGCGTCGGGAAGATGAGCATGTAGGGCAGAAGTGGGTTGCCGCGGCGGGTCATCGGTCCTCCCTGGAGATGCGGACGATCGAAGTCGGGCGCCGACGATGTATCTCGTGCGGCGCCCCGACTTCGTGGTCGACTTGTATACTACATTCCGAGACTATCGAAAGTCAGCCAGCGCTTCATCAGCGGCTCGCTGGGCCTCCGCCATCGCCTCGGAGGGCGCCATATCGCCGTTAATCGCCGATTGCAGATGGCTGTGGAAGATGTTTCGTACCTCACCCAGGTTCTGCACCGCCAGTTCTTTTCCGGCGGTAGCTAGGACGTCGCGCGTTTGACCAGCCTGCGGATTCTCAGAAATGTAGGCTTGCATGGCGTCGTCGGCCAAAGCGCTTTCTCGGGTCGCGATGTAGCCGGTCTGAATCGAGAAGTCCGCAGCCCGCGAAGGTTCGGTGATAAAGACCGCAAAATCAAAGGCTGCCTGTTTCTGGGCTTCGCTGAGGCCGGTCGTCATGTAAAGGTTTCCGCCTCCGGGAACGCTAAAGCTCCCGCCATCGGGGCCGGGAATACCCGTAACTCCCACTTCGAAGTCGGCTTGCGACAGAACGTTCGACAGGCTTCCCGAGCTGTGAATAATCATCGCGGTGTTACCGGAAACGAAATTGGGAACAACGTTTCCCCATGAGGCCTGGACACCTTCCGGCATCGCACCGTATTCAGTAGAGAGTGAATTGTAATACTCTATCGCTGCAATAACCTCCGGCTCGTCGAAATACACCTCGGTGTCCGACTCACCCACAATGTTCTGTCCGGCTCCAATCGCCAGGGGTTGAAATAGCCAGTACGGCCATCCCGACGGCCACTCTATGCCCCAGCGCGTTACCGTGTCTCCGTCGCGCTCGGTCAGGTCGGAAGCGGTTTCGCCAAGCGTTTCCCAGTCGGTGGGAACGCCGTGTCCACTCTCTGCGAGTAAGTCGGCGTTGTAATACATAACTACCGCGCTTCGCTGAAAGGGCAGACTCCAAAGCTCATCCATGTAGTACGAGTTTGAGAGAAATGCCGGCAGAAAGTCGTCCAGGTATGCTTCACTGTTTTCCATAGCGTCCACGTAGGGAGTCATTGGTTCAATGTACTGGGCGTTGGCCAGATCGAAGAGATCCGTTGCGAGCATCACCCCCAGAGCCGGGGCGTCACCACCGCCGTCGATGGTGGTTTGGATCGTAGTTTTCACGTCTTCGTATCCACCGGCGTAAACAGTCTCCACCTGGACGTTGGGATTTTCCGCCATAAACTCCTCAGCGTATCCGTCGAGGATCTCCGTTACCGGGGCGTCTACCGCGACCGGGTACGCGATCCGAATCGTCACCGGTTGGTCCTCCGTAGCCTCGGTCTGACCGCCCGCAAAGGCGCCTACCGCTACCAACGCGATCAGCGCTGTAATCATCATAAATCGTGGCATTTTGTCCTCCTTGCCGCTATGACTTCTTCCCCAACGGATCAGACCAGACTCGTCGGGTTGATTCCAATTCAGTGAGTTGCGCATCCGTTTCCTTCCGAAAGAGCAGCTCATAGCTCAACAGCAGTACATTGGCGAAATGCATGGGCACCGCCATGCTATTCTTGAACTCCATCTCTCCGCGAGGAACGTGGATAAACAGGTTCGTGGCTTCCACGTATGCGGGATGAATGACTGCCGATATTAAGGCCGTCCAGGTGTCGTGCTCGGTGGCGTCGTGCAGGGTGCGGTATAACCAGGAATCTTCATCGCTGTAGTGAAATAGAATAAGCACATCTCGGTCTCCCATAGGGTGGAGCACGTCCGGTATGTGGCGCGGATCCTGCTGAACCAGGACGCACGGTATGCCGTATCGAGGAAGGCGTTGCGCGAGGTAGTGGGCCGGATATCCTCCGGTGGAGGGTCCCATGACAAACACCGTGCGTGCCTCGTGCAGGCGTTGTGAGATCTGTTGGAGCACACTCGCATCCAGCGCGTGCGTAAGACGCTCCAATGCATGCAGGTCTACGCGCGCTGCCTCTTGCACGAGGGTTTCCAGGGTGGTAACCCGCTCTTGAACGCGTCGCGACGCCACCAATGAATCGATTTGGGTTGCAAAGAAACGTTCGATGGACACTTGGAAGTCGCGGAACGATGTGAATCCAAGTTTTCGAAAACAACTAATAATGACCGGTTTGCTGACACCCGACTGGATCGCTATCTCACGCTGAGTTAACCGGACGGCCACCTCCGGATGTTGATTAACGTAATCAATGAGCGAATTCTCAGCCCGAGTCAGTGAATCCTGATGCTGTCGAAGCCGATCAACCCAATCATTGCTCATGTCGACGCCTCGGTAAAATTATACACGGAATATTGACCTTGAATACCCATGAGTCCCTCAAAAACCAATCATGAAGTAACAATATTAAAAAACCGTTAACCTCATGCAGTTTCTACCGAAGACACAACGGACCTGGCGCACATGCCGGCGATCGACACCGTCGGTACGTCCCCGGCGAACGCCGAGCGACCGCAGCGCTACATCGACTGGGTGTCGACGAGGGCAACGTGAGATCTGTTTACAATCAGTAGTGAGCCACCACAGCCAGCCGACCCGGCGTCAGGGACAGTACCCGCGCCTTCCGGTCTTGATGAGCCGTGGCAATCAGTCGTCGAAGTTCATCCTCCGTGAATCCCCGGCGGATCGACAACCGACCGTCGTAGTACGCGAAGCTGCCGCGGAAGAAGAGCCCCGCCAACAGCGAATAGCCGATGTAGCTGAATCGGGACCGCCGCAGGTCGTTAAGGAGAAATCCGAAGCGCGCGGCGCGCGCGATACGGGGCAACAGTTCTACGATCTCCGTGTCCGACAAATGGTGCAAGAAGTGGTTCGCGAAGATGTAGTCCACCTCGCCCAGCTCCTCGATCCGGTCCGCGGGGCCCTCCACCACCTCAATCCTTGGGATTCTGGCTGTGCGTTCGCGGGCGTACGCGATGATCCGCGGATCCTGGTCGAGACAGATTACGTGGGCCCCGACGCCGTACCGTGGGGCAGCTTCGACAAGCCACTCGCCGATGTCGCATCCGCCGGCACCGACGTCGAGGACGGTAATGTTCCGCAATCCCCGGCGGCGGGCATCGCGGAGAATGTGCCGACGAATCAATGACCGGGAACGGCTCACCAGTTGGTTGATCGTGCGGAACTGGCGTACCGTTGCAATCAACTGAATCTCATCGGCGTCGGGGAGATCCATCAGCTCGGGTTCTCCGGAACGTTGATCCCACCGGTGTTTCACGACGACTCTTTGTACATGTGAGCCGCTTCCATCGTGAGGCCCGGTCCGAAGGCGGTGGCGAAGACGTTTCCGCGGCGGCTGTCATCGGCCAGGATGCGGCGCAGGACGAACATGATTGTGCTGGAGCTCATGTTGCCGAACTCCCGTAGCACCTCGTAGGAGTGGTGAAATTCGGTGGAGTCCACCTGTAAGATTGCGGCGGTCTTCTCGAGAATCGCCCGGCCCCCGGGATGGATCGCCCAGATATCGACGTCGTTCCGTGTGAGGCCGGAGGAGGCCATGGCGTCGTCGATGAGAAGGGCGATATTGCGCTCGATAATCCTGGGCACATAGATAGAGAGCTTCATGTCGAATCCCGTCTGCCCGATGCTCCACGCCATATCATCTTCGCTCTCCGGGGCGGTACGGGTGGCAAACGAGCGGAACGCCAACCGCGACCCGTCGCTGTCTTTAACACGGCCGGAGACTAACGCCGCGGACACACCGTCGGCAAAAAGCCCGTTGGCGACGATCACATCGACATCCTCCTTTTGCTGCATATGTACCGAACATAGCTCCGCGTTTACGATGAGCACCCGCGCGTCGGGATCCGCGCGGCAGATCGAGTCGGCGAGCTTCATCGCGGGAAACGCCGCGTAGCAGCCCATGAATCCCAGATGGAAGCGGTGGACCGCAGGATCCAGAGGTAGTTCTTTGACCAGAAAGAAGTCGAAACCGGGCGCGGAGAACCCGGTGCAGCTCACCGTTATCAGGTGGGTAATCCGCGGTTGTGCGTCCGGAAAACGTCGAAACAGGCTTTGTGCGGCCTGGATTGCAAGGCGTTGCGCCTCGCCGACGTACAGGTCGTTGCGGGCCTTGGTGGTGGGCTCCGGTTTGAGGTCCGCCGATTTGGGGTAGAACGTGTACTCCGCGGGGTCTTTCCCGTAATCATTGATTACCGTGTGACGCTTTTCGATCGCCGAAGTGGCATAGATCCGATCGATTAGCTTCTGCGCCCGCGAATTCTTCTGGTACAGTCGCCGCATAAACTGTTGGGCAAACTCCTGGGTGTAGAAGTGCTCAGGGACCGATGTCTCCACACCGTGGAGATACACGCCGGTTGACTCATTCATGACCACAACGTACGGTTTCCTTCGGGCCGAGACAACGAAAAACTGGAGCAACCGTGAAGAACGATACAAGACTTCCGGAACGGATGGCGGAATTCAGCCTCGGTGAACCTCGAAGCAAGCGCGATTACAACCGTCGGCTGTTCCGGGTGGTGGCTATCCGTTATGATCTGATCACCCGATTGCTTTCATTCGGACAAGACCGATACTGGAAAGCGGTGCTCCTCCGGCGCGTCACGGGGCGCCGGCCCGGTGAGATCCTTGATGTGGCGTGTGGCACCGGAGATTTGGCGATTAACCTGGCCCTGCGTCTCCCGGAAGCTCGGGTGATGGCGATGGACCTCACCCCGGAGATGCTCCATCGTGCGCGGCGCCGCGCCGCTCGGCGGGGAGGACGAGCCGGGACGATTCATTTCCACCAGGGGGACATGGGTGAGCTTTTCTATGAAGCCAACCAATTTGATCTGGTGACCGCAGGCTACGCGTTGCGCAACGCTCCCGACCTTGCCACTACCGTCACCGAGCTGCGGCGCGTTCTCCGGCCGGACGGTGTGCTGGGTATCCTTGACTTCTCGCGGAGCGACACGCCGGCGATCTCCTCCGCACAGGTCGGCCTGCTGCGCCTCTGGGGGCGGATTTGGGGCCGCCTCCTGCACGGAAATCCCGACGCCTATGGTTATATCGCCGAAAGCCTGCGCCGATTTCCCGCTCGGAGTCAGTTTCTCCATCTGCTGCGCGTGGGTGGGTTCGGAAGCGTTTCCGAGCAACGATTCTTCTTCGGGATTATCGCCGTGATTATCGCCCGCCCGTAGCGCTCGCATGTAGCGCTCGCATGTAGGGCCCGCCGACAGCGCGCAGCAGTGCCGGTGAGTCTCGCCTCCGCCGGTGCGATTATCGAAGGGGAGCGTCCACTTCGCGGTACCAGGGACTGCGGCGAAACGGGGAGGCGATCATAGCAAAGTGCTCCATAACCCAGTCCGCCGGGGCACCCCGCAGGACACCACGAAGGAAAAGACTACGCAGGACTGAGCGCACCCGACCACGGGCCGCCCCAATCTTCATGCCCAGAATCGAACGGCGAGCTGCCACATCGAACGCTCGCTTTCGCCGCGCCTCATACAGCAACGCCCCCGGTGCGAATCTCGCCGGGTCCCGGTGGGCGAGGATGAGCAGATCCGAGAGGTGTTCCGCATCGCCCAAGCCCACGTTCATCCCTTGTCCTCCGATGGGAGGCATCACATGGGCGGCATCGCCGGCGAGGAACGCGCGCCCCCGATGCCGGCGCTTCGCCCGGAACCGTTCCGTCTGGAAGCTGCTCCGCCAGTGCTCCCGAGCGTCCGCCAGAGGCACTCCGGTCCTGCGAGCCACAAGATCCTGGACCATTCGTGCCGGGGCTTCCGGCAACCACCGATCAGTCTCCACGATCCACCGTCGAATCCCCCCCGGCAGGGGAAACGACTCCACGGAACCCTCCCGGGTGAAATACAGGTGTGCCACCTCTCCCAGGTCCGTGTTGTCCGTAATATCGGCCATGACAAACGTCTCCCTCAGGCGGCGTCCGTTCCAGGTGTCGGAGACGAACGTTCGAACGGTACTGTGCTTTCCGTCGCAGCCGCAGAGGTACCGTGCGCGAAGCGCCGCCTCAGAGACGCCTCCGGTATCTGCTGCGCGGGCCTCCATGGCCGGAGGTTTTCCCACGACCCCGGTGTTCCCGTTGCAGTATGCGGTGACGTGCCCCGCCGCCGGTTCGACCCGTGTCACCGTAGCGCCGCGGAGTACCTTCACCGTGGGGTACCGCCGTACGTGCTTAGCGAGTACCTCTTCGGTCCGTTGCTGGGGAAGGGCAAGAATGAACGGGAACGGCGACCCTACCACCTGGAAGCCGGGAGCGGTCAGCACCCGGCGATCGCCGTGAATCACCGCCCGCCGCACCGGCAGACCTGCGGCGATCAGATCATTCGCCACACCGTAACGGTGGAGTATTTCCAGCGACGCCGGAGTGATGCCGATTGCTCGGGATGTCTCGCGCATCTCCGGACGCTGCTCCAGGACGACCACCGACAGTCCCGCTCGTCCCAGCCCCAAGGCCACGGTGAGACCGATCGGTCCCGCGCCGACCACGATAACATCGGCGATCAGACCACCGGTGTCAGGGCGCACGCGCCGGTTAGCGGGCGAGTTCGCGGGCATCGTCAAGGGTGCGCTCTTCCCTGAGCGTGAGCTTGGTCTGAGACTCCAGGCTGCGTATCACGAAGTTCAGCAGCTCCTTCGCCTCAGCCTGGTCGGATTGATCGGGAATCTCCGCCACCGCTTCATAGTACATCGCCCGCTCAAAGGGAGTGTCGGTACCATTCCGATTCTCGGTCATGGTGGGAATGCGCCGCTCTCGTTGCCGCTGTGACCAGCTGCGGGCGTTGAGATTCTCCGCGAGCCGCACGTAGTAGTCCCAGTACCGCAGCGGCACCTCACCAGCGGAGTAGGCGGCCTCGTGAAGGTCCACCGCCAGCCGCGCAAACGAAACCGCCGCCTCGGTGTCACCGAACGATACGGGAAATCCCGGGAGTCGCTGGTACAGCTGCCCCGCCACATAGTACGGATTGCTGTACTCGGGATCAGCCGCCACCGATAGTCGCAGGTCGTCCCGAAGATCACCCGCCATAAAAAGCGCGTTCAGCACACCTCGGAGCTCGCCCTGTTTGGCGCGGGCCGCTCCCCGCCAGAAATACGCTTGCGCCGGGGTGGACTCTCCGGTGATGCGCACCGCCTCATCCGCCATGGCCTCAATTTCTGCCAGCCGCTCCAGCGCGTCGCGCTCAGAGACCTCGCCCGCGTACAGTCCCAGATCGATCCGGCTGAACTCGGCCCGGGCTCGGCGCCACAGGATACCGGCGCGGTCCGCGGCGCGCGCGGCATCGGTCTCGAGCTCTTCCAGGGCGGCACGCACATCCCCATGGCGGTCCCGTTCGTGGAGGTTATCAACTTCGGCCCAGCGTTCGCTGGAGATTTGGGCGGAAGCGATTCCCGGCAGCGTTACCGCCATCGCTACCAGGGCAGCCAATCGATAGCACATCATGTCCTCCTCGACACAAGGTATTCAATCGGAACTCCTTCGTCAGCTGTCGCCGCTTTCCGCGAGGGCAGTATGGCTCGAGTATACGAACGACTCTAAAGTATGACCGGGCTCGACGAGGTTGGTCTTCCAGCGGTGATCGGTGGTCTCGTGGATGACCTTAGGAGAGGCGTTGTGCCGGCGGCACCGTGGAAATCCTCATACCGTCCGCCGCCAAGCTATCAGCTGAGGGGTAAGCCCTGTGCTTTCCAGGCGGAGAGGCCGCCGGTGACGTTGTAGACGTTGTCGTATCCAAAGTGCCGGAGGATGCTTGCCCCCAGGGTAGAGCGATCACCCGCCCGACAGTGTAGGGCTACCGGCCGGTTTCGGGGGATTTCGTCTAGGCGCTGGGAGAGATGTCCCACATGGATGTGGTGGGCGCCTACGATATGCCCCTCATCCCACTCGTCCCGTCCACGGACATCGATAATCTGAAACTCGTTGGACCGCTGATATAGCTCGCGGGGATCTATGTGCGGCAGGGTGGCAACCGCTCGCCCGTCGTCACTCCAGAGGGTGATGTTCGGCAGATAGCCGGTGATCTCATCGAGTCCCACACGGATCAATCCGCGGACCAGGTCTTCCATCCGCGATTCCGGAGCCACCAGAACTATCGGGTGATTCGGATCGAGCGTCCATCCCGCCCAAGTGCTGAAGCCTTCGGCCGCCTGAATATTGAGCGATCCCGGTATGTGGCCGCGGGAATACTCAGTTTTCGGACGAGCGTCAACGATTTGCGCCGCGTCGCGTTGGAGCCGTTCCACAGCTTGGGGATTCAGCCGTTCCGGTTGCGGGAGACCGTCCAGAATCGGTGGACCCTGACGGTTTTGCACCTTCATACGACCGAAGTAGCTGGGTGGCTCCGGCTGTCCTTCGAGGATCTGACTGACGAAGCTGTCCTCGTCGGGGGCACGAAACGCCCAACTGGTTGCTTCCTCGTAGCCCAACGTCGTGGAGGGGACCGCTCCCAGAGACTTGCCGCACGCCGAGCCTGCTCCGTGTCCCGGCCATATCGCCAGGTATTGGGGGAGCTCACGGATTACTTTCAGGGACTGGTACAGTTGACGGGCTCCCGTCTCCTGGGATCCGGTAACGCTTGCCGCCTTCTCCAGCAAGTCGGGGCGTCCCACATCTCCCACAAAGACAAAATCCCCCGTCAGCGCCAGCGTGGGGGCATCACCGGCGGCAGTGTCGGTAACTATGAAGGTAATGTGCTCCGGGGTATGCCCCGGGGTGTGGACCACATCGATCGCAACGTTCCCGAGGTGCAGTCGGTCTCCCCCGTGCAGGCCGTGGTGCTCGAAGGCGTACTGCCAGTCGGGCCCTCCCTCATCGGAGAGGAGTAGCTGTGCTCCGGAGGCATGGGCAAGTTCCCGGGACCCGCTGAGATAGTCCGCGTGAATGTGGGTCTCGGTGACGTGCGTGATTCGAAGCCCCTGGTGTTCGGCGATCGAGACGTAACGATCTACGTCCCGTAGGGGATCCACGATCAGCGCCTCCCCCGTCTGCCGGCATCCTACGATATAACTTACCTGCGCCAGGTCTTCATCGAAGATGCGTTCGAAATACATGACTCCTCCCTCCTGTGACTTGGTGCTCAGTGGTGGTCGTCACAGCGCTCCGAGCTCTATTAGCTGTTGCGTGTGCTCCACCGCCGTGTGCCGGATGCCGCGGTACTCCATGCCCAAAACCTCCCGACTGCGGCGGGCATCGAGAGAGAAGGGGAATCCCACATTGGTGCGCACGTACCGGCGGGATATACCAACCATCGGGCCGATCAGCCTGGTGGAGCGTGAGACGGTCCTGATGATCCAGTTCCCGCAGGTGTGAGGTCTTGTCCCGGTACTGCGGATCGCGCACGGTGCCTCGAACCGTGTGGCCCGCCTCCAGAGCCGTTTTCACGATCCAGCTTCCCAGGTATCCTGAAGCTCCGGTTACCACGATCTTCAGTGAGTTGTCGGTACTGTTCATGGTGCCAAAGCTATCGCCCTCGGCGACCGGGGGCAAATTCTCCAAGCATCCGCGACAACCGAAACATGCGCGGAAGGAGCAGATTCTATGCTGTCTCACGAGATGATTGCCGCCGTTCTGACTCACCTCTCCATTGGTCGGTCCTCCGCGGAGGGCGTCGCACCGGTGATGGCTCGCTATGTGGACGAACTCCACCGCGGCAACGACCGTTTCGGACTGATCAGCCGGGAAGACGCCGCAGATCCCGAGCGGTTACTAAGCAGGCACATACTCGACAGTATCGCGCCGTGGCGGATCGTAGCCGACCTGATGGGGGAGTCCGGCGGGCGCTGCCTCTTTGATCTGGGAAGCGGAGCCGGGTTGCCGGGAATTCCGCTGGGATACGTGCTTACCGCGGAACGTCCGGAGGTGATGGACGAACTCATGTTGGTGGAACGGCGGAGCAAGCGCGTGGCGTTTCTCCTGGGGGTGTTACCTGGGCTGCGGTGCGCCTCTTCCGGTGTTGCTCCGCCGAAAATCCGGGCACTGGAATCGGACACCGGCGATCTACCCTCCCGCGAAGGGGAACGTGACCGCCTCACGTCCGCGACGGTCGTCTTTCGGGCGTATCAACAGACCAGCGAAGCGCTTCTGGCGGAACTCTCCCGCGTGTTTGGTCATGCTACGCCGGTGTGCGCCCTCAAGGGAAAAGCGGAGCAGGCTCGGACGGAGCTCAACCTGTTGCGACAGTCGCGGTATGCGGAACGGAGTGAGCTCCACACCCTCGTGGTTCCCGGAGAGACGGCGGAACGCTCGGTCCTTACCTGGTACACCGCGGGGGACAACCCACGCGCGGTATGATACTGTGGCACCGATGAAACGGGAGCGCTGGAATGAGCGATATATCACTGATGCGGCCACCTGGCCCGACGAGCCGTGCCCGGTGGTGGTGGATACAGCTACGAGTCTTTCCGCGGGTGTTGCCCCGGAGGAATCCCGCCGGCCCCGGCGCGCATTGGATCTGGCGTGCGGCACGGGCCGGAACGCCAGATATCTTGCCCACCACGGTTGGATCGTGACCGCGGTTGACTATGCCCAGGAGGGTATTACGTACGGTCGGGGTGTTGCGGAGGACGCGAGCCTGACCATCGATTGGCGCGTGGCGGATCTGGTGACGTGGCAGCCGGAACAAGAACAGTATGATCTGGTACTCATTTGCTATCTCCATTTGCCGTGGTCGGAAATGGAAACGGTGATTCAGTCGGCGTGGAGCGCCGTGGCCTCCGGCGGGAGGCTGGTTGTAGTGGGACACGATCGGACCAATTTGGAACACGGCACCGGAGGCCCGCAGCATCCCGAGGTACTCTACGTGCCCCACCAGGTTACGACCCTGCTCCGGACGGTCTTCGGCGATTCCGTTGCGGTCATTCGGGAAGAGCAGAGCAGGTACGAGGTCGACCACGGAGAGGCCGCCGGTACCGGGGCTGAACAGATCGACTGTGTGGTAGTGGCTGGACGCCCGCAGTAGCCTGCCGCCCGCGGGAGCGGGGCCGACGCGGAGCATGTCGATGGTGGCCGTCGGGAGTGAGGATCGGCTTGCCCGCGCTTTAGCGCAGGCGCCGGTGTGACGTGTCTTAGTCCAGTCGCTGGAAGACCTTCAGTAGCTCTTCCTTGTCCAGAAGGTCGATGAGGCGTGCTTCGACAAAGTGCTCGGCAGATTCTGAGAATGATCCGGCGGTAATACAGAATCCGCGACCGGCTCGGGTTTCCTTGAGACGGGAGTTCAGCTCCCGTACCACCAATTCTCCCACCTGACCGGTGCCACGGATGAAGCGGAACAGAATGACGTCTTCCCATTTCGCGGTTTCAACCTCGGTAAGGATGTCGGTGTACTCATTCTTCTGCACCTGTACATCAACCACTTTCACCTTGGAGTTCTTATAGAACGTCATTACCATTCGTCGACACAGCGTGACAAACTCCGCGCTCGGGGAGATCAGATACGTCTTGAGGTGATGGTTGCCGTGAAGTTCCTTGTTTCGGGCGATCTGATTGGCCACATCCTTGTAGCCCGGGTTCACCTTGTGGATCTCTGCCAGTTGACTCAGCGCCTTTCCGATTTCCTGTTGTTTCATGTACGCCGCTGCCAGACGGTATCGTAGCTCCAGGCCAACGTCGTCGCGGATCTTCTCGTGCCGCAACCCCAACTCGAAATCTTGCGCCGCCTGCTCCACTTCCCGCTTGCCCATCCGGATCGTGCCGGCAAAGAGCGCCGCGTGGGGGCCCATCGTCGGATCCGGGCGCAGGTGGGTGAACAATGTGAGAGCTTGTTCGTTCTGTCCCAGTTCCTGGTAACTCTGAGCGAGAAAGAAAAGCGATTCCTTATCTTCCGGCTCCGCGTCTACCACCTGCTTCAACTGGCGCACGGCATCTCGATAGCGCTGCAACTTGTGCAGAGCCCGCCCCAAATACCGCCGGGTGGCAAGGTTTTCCGGCTGCGCCTCTTCCGCGTACTGTAGCAGCTGAACCGATTTCTCCAGATTGCCCCGGCGGTACTCCAGGTAGCCCAAATTGTGGTTGATCTCGAAGGAATCCTCCTTGATCGTTCGGGCTACCAGAAGCGACTTGTACGCCTCGTCGAAGTTCTTGAGTTTGAGCGCTGCCAGACCGTACCGGGCGGTTACCTCCCACTCCTCGATTTCCGGATTTGACGCCGACAAATTCATGAGAATGCCGTAGGTTTTCATCGCCTTATCCCACGTCTCTTCGTCGTAGTAGAGGTCGGCGATCGTCCGTAGGGCGTTGTGGTCGCGCGGATTGGAAGCGAGCCGCCTGTTTGCTTCCCGCAGGCGGGTGTTACGATCCTTCTTCTTAGCAGATGCTTTGGACTTCGATTCCCTCTTGCCAATCGTCGTGAGGTAGACCCATATGAGAATGATGATGGTGATGGCCAGTAGTGCGACGACAACGGGGAACGGCATCGCGTCCATTATCAGAGAGCCCCTACCGGGTGTCAACGACGTTGACAAATGGTCGATAAATAAATAGCGTCAAAAAAGGAGCGAAACTGTGGCCCGCATAGGGATAAAACTCGCCGACGGATCTTTCTACCCGATCCTTGAAGATGAAACTCGCCGCAAGAAGCGTCTCACTTTGACCGCCGCCCGCGACGGCCAGACCAGCGCTCAGATCGACCTGCTGCGTCAGGATGAGCAGAGTGAACAGTACGTGGGCTGCCTCGTTCTGGAGGATCTTCCCCCGGAAGGCACCACCGAGTTGGAGCTTGTGGTGGGACTCGACGGTGACGGAAACGTTGAGGCCCGTATCAGCGATACCTCCGGTACGCAGTACCAGAGTCTGTCGGTTAACCTGGCTACGCTCACCAGCTCAGAGTCCTTCTCCTTGCCTGAGGATGATGAAGAAGATGCGCTGGGAGATATCGCCGACGTCAACTCCCTAGAAGAGATCGGCCTCCCCGACTTTGATGACGCTATTGAGGACACCGTGGACACCGACACCGTGGACACCGACACCGTGGACGACGATGGCGAACGGCTCGTCGACGAACCGTCGGATGCGGGTGAAGAGAGCGATCCGGAGGAGGACTTGGAGCCGGAACCAGAACCGCGATCGTTCAGTCCGCTGATCCTTGCGGCGGTCCTGCTGATCGGTCTCAGCGCAGCGGTGGCCGGAGCGTTCCTCGTCTTTCGCTGGTTGCAGACGGCTTCGCTGCCGGAATTGCGGGCGGCGGCGCTCGCCCCCGTGATGCTCCGGTCTCGACGAGGCTCCCGGCGGGATTCCTGAATCCATCGTAACCGCATGAACCGTTACCTCAGTACAATTCTCGTGGCCGGGATCGTCCTGGTCGCTGCTTCGTGCGCTCCCCCCAACCCTTCACCACCTGTTCCTCCGGACGATCTGATTTCGGCCCTTGCAACTGGTAACCATCGAGTACTCGATCGGCTCGATCCCTCCCGCGGTGTGACCGAGGATCTTCGGAGGCGGCGTCCCGACGGACCTTATATTCTGGGCCGCGCCCTGGAGCTCCGTGGCCGGGATGCGGCGGCGCAATTGGTATATCAGGCGGAGCTCAGCGCAGGCATGTCCCGATGGGCCGGACTCAGTGGGGTTCGCCTGGCCAATACTAATGGGCGCCGTAACGACCATGCCGCCGCCGAAGGGTACGCCCGGCACGCCGTGGATCTTCTGCCGGAGTTTCGTGATGGGTGGATGGCGTTGGGAACGGCCCTGTATCGGCGTGACGACTATCCCGCAATGCTGGAGCTGGTGGATCGGATTCCACCCCCGGAGGAGCTCTCCGCGGGAGAGCGGGTATCCGTGTCGGAATTGTACGGGGAAGCGGTGTTGTGGCGGGCGGTGAGCGCCTGGGAAACGGGGGATCACGGGGAGGCGGCGTTCCGGGACGCCTTCATCACGGAGCCGGTGCAGGAGATTCACGAGCGTCTTTTTCTCTACCTGTTCTACCGCAATAACGGTTCCATGTCGTTCTCACCGGTTGTGCGGCTGCTCATGGAAGCCGTATACCGTGAGGAACGCGGCGAGTCCCGGGAAGCGTTGCGCCTGATGACGATGATCGAGCCGGAGGCGCTGATCGAAGAGACGATCGCCGTGGTCGGCGAGAGCGGGACGCGGTCGAGGCACAGGGAAGTGACGGAATTGGGCCTCTGGGAATCACTGACCGCCATGGTCCGGGACGCCGGTGATGCGGCCACCGCCGCCTGGCTGCAACGCCTGAGAGTCGCCGGGGAGGAGCGGTCCGGCGAGGAGGGCGTTCGGAATCTTGGGGCCACGGTGGAGCTGATCCAGGCGGAAGCGGCGGCGAGTCGCGGCGTCGGTGGCGACGACGTCATCCACCGGTTGATCGCGGCCGGAGAGCGCGCCGACACCGACGGAATGCGCCGCCGCATAGCCGCGCGCCTCGTGGCGTTCAGCGTCGATCGGGAGCGCTCGCTGGATCGGGTCGTGAGCGACCTGGAGCGACTGGCGCTCGTCAGTGGTGACCAGGTCTTTCCGGAGGCGTACGCCACCGCCGTGGATCGATCGCTGCCTCGCATGGTCCGGGATCGGGCGTGGCGGGAAATCGCATTCCTGCTGCAGCGGATTCCGGACGACGCGCGGACCGCGCGCGATCGC
>JBBDTM010000038.1:11723-25399 GCA_040904425.1 Alkalispirochaeta sp. | reverse complement strand
CATCCTCCTCGTTCTGGTCCACGCAGTGGACGCGGGACTCCTGCCGGCTACCGAGGCCGAGCGCGCAGCGTGGGAAGAGGAGTTCGCGGGAGCGGTGGAGTACCTCTCCGCCGTCGGCTACACCGGTATGCTTGGCCGCATGCGGGCGGGGTTGGCACCGGTAATCTCCGATGACGGCGACGTAGCCCGGGAGACGGCGGATGCTGAGGATAGTCGCGAGACGGATATCGCTGGAGAAGTCGAAGACGCTGCCAATTCAGAGGTAGCAGCTGCAGAGCGAGACCTGGATTCGGCTCACTTGGAAGCGCTCCTCCTCGCCGGTGATTCCCGGCCGGCACTCTCCGTAGCGATGAGGGCCGCGCTATCGGCGGATCGGGCACCGGAAATGGTTGAGATCGCGACGCTCATGGCGGAGTTGGGGCATACCTCCGACGCACTGGATGTGGCGCGGCGGGCGGTGTCTCGGGCAGAACTGGCCCTGACTCCGGAGATTATCACCCTTATCTACCCCGTGCCGTTTCGCGCGGAGCTTCAGGATGCGGCGGACCGCTACGAGGTGCCGGTCTACCTGCTCACCGCCCTCGTGCGCGAGGAAAGCCACTTCCGGCCGAGGGCGCGCTCTCCCGTGGGAGCGCAGGGTCTCGGGCAGATTATGCCCGCCACCGGCGACGATATCCGCCGGCGCATGAATTGGCCCGCGGCCGACGTGAGTCGACCGGCTGACAATCTGCTCATGAGCGCGTACTATCTGAACTATCTGGCGGAACAGATCGAATCGTCGGTAATTCGCCTTGCGGCCTACAATGCGGGGCTCGGGCGCGGCCGCCGGTGGGAGGTCGCCTTCGGTGATCTTCCTCCGATTCTGCAGATTGAGGCGCTACCCTTTGGGGAGACGCGCGGATACCTGCGGCGGATCACCGTCTCCCAGGCGATATATCGAGAACGGATGGTTGGTACCGAGCTGGACACGGCGTTATCTGAGTTTAAGGAAGGAAGAATCTGGTGAATACGATACAGGCGATCGCCCTTGGTATGCTGCAGGGTGCAACGGAGTTTTTGCCCGTTTCCAGCAGCGGCCATCTGGTAATTACGAAGGAGCTCTTTGGAGTGGCTCAGGTGCCGGTACTGTTCGATGTGCTACTGCATGTAGCAACTTTGGTGGCGGTGCTCATCGTGCTTCGGGGGCAGGTCTGGTCATTTCTGGTGGCAATGGGCCGCTTTCTTCGGCGCACGGTGCTGGAGGAGGACCGACCGTATCTCCGCCTGATTCCCATAATTATCGTGACCACCGCCATCACCGGAGGCTTCGGAATCGGTCTGGACAATCTTTTTGATATTCGCAACCCCGTGACGACATCCGTGCTCTTCCTCGTGACGGCGGCGCTTCTTGTTGCGACGCGCTGGTTCCAGGGGACGCGCAGTCTGAAGCAGATAGGATGGCTCGATGCGCTGGTCCTCGGTATCGCGCAGGGGTTCGGAGTTCTACCGGGCATATCTCGATCGGGGGCCACCATTTCCGTGGCACTCTACAGCGGCATGGATCGCAAAACCGCCGGGGAGTATTCCTTTCTGTTGTCGATTCCCGCAATTCTTGGAGCGCTGGTGCTGACGCTGCGGGACGCGGAGGCCCTGGGGACGCAGGTTGGAATCGGTTCGGTGATCGCCGGCTGTATCGCCGCAGCCCTGGTGGGATACGTAGCGCTTACCGCCCTCCTGAGGATCGTCAGGGCGGGGCGACTGGCCCTCTTTGCGTGGTATCTGGTGCCTTTGGGTGTGGCGGGAATCGTTTTCTTCCGCTGAGACTCGCTTACGTTTGCCGCTGATCGTGTCGATATACCTCTCCAGGGAGGGTATCAGTGATCAGCGTAACACCAACACGACGACAGGAACTCATTCTTGCGGCAATACTTGCTTCATGTGCCGCGTTTATGGCGGTGTCCCTGGGGATCGCCTCTGTAGATCCTACCGGCGTGTTGGGCCACGCCATCGCTGCTCCCGGGCGGTTCTTCTACGCCATGCTCCACGTGGCAGCGTGGTGGATACCGATCTATTTCCTGGTGCTCACCGCAATGACCCTCCGAATCCACCCGATCACCTGGGGAAGTGTGCTCCTGATCAACGTGATTCACGTTCCCGCTCTCACAGTGGGAGCCTTGCTGCGCCTGCTGGTACAGGACTCCTCCACCGGGGCCCCGCTTATCGGAGCGCTGGAACGAAGTTTCACCATCCGTGGGGCGGGGGTTATCCTCAGTCTTGCCCTCGCGGTTGAGGGGCTGGGACTGATCGAAATATGGCGCCGAATCGAGCTCCGCGCCCGGAACGCGACCGACGAATCTGAAGAACACGCCGAGGAGCGAAATCCGGTTCATCGCATGCGTACTATCGCCCTCCCTGCGCCGGCGGACCACGGCGCCGGCCACTCGGCCCGGCGCATGGACGACGCCTTTCAGACGGCCGCCGCCTACCACCCCGAGGACGTCTCCCCCAAAGGTGACGACCAGCACCCGGAGGACGTCGCCCGCGCCGTCGACGACCTGGGAGACTCCCTGTCCACCGAGGAGCCGGTGTCCTTTCAGGACCAGCTTGCGGCTCTCCGTGCCCGCATGGCGGAAGGGCTCGACCAGGACCTCACCCCGAATGAAGACCTGCACGAATCGCAAGACGCGGCCGGACTCAACGCTGACGAGCGGCGCCCTGAACCGCCGCTCCCGCTCATCTTTGGTCGGTATCGCGCCGCCGAGGAGGAAGCTCTCGAACCGGACGACGTGGATGAACTGGACGATGACGCGAACGAGCAGGACTACGCCGATGAACCGGACGACGAACTGGGAGAAGGCGACCTGGACCTGAACGACGAACTGGAAGAGATAGACACGTTCTTTCTCGAGGAGAATGCGTACGAGAGTGACTATGAAGAGCAGTTTGAGGACGAATCGGCGCCACCAGCGGTGCCGGTGCCGGAGATCGCCCCGGTTCGGCGAACCCGACAGAAGTACCACGTTCCTATCGAGGGAATCCTCTCTACCTATTCCGATGGGCGGTACTGGGAGATAGATGACACCACCCGGGATGCGGCGGAGGTGCTGCGGGTGACGCTGGAGGAGTTTGGCATCAAGGCGGAAGTCACCGGTATTCGGAAGGGGCCGGTGATCACGATGTTTGAGATTCTCCCGGCCCCCGGCGTTAAACTCGCCAAGATTACCAACCTTGCGGATAACATCGCGCTCCGATTGGCAGCCTCCAGCGTTCGGATCGTGGCACCGATCCCCGGTAAGCACGCGGTGGGTATCGAAATCCCCAATCGTGAGCGCAACATCGTCTCCTTTGCCGAACTATTGCAGGACGACGAGTTCTTCGAGTCCGACTCGTCGATCCCTATCGCTCTGGGGAAAGATATCGCCGGTGAGGCGCAGATCGTTGACCTGGCGAAGACGCCGCATATGCTTATCGCCGGTGCGACGGGAAGCGGAAAGTCGGTATGCGTCAACTCGATTATCTGCTCCGTGTTGTACCGCCACAACCCGAATGAAGTGAAACTGATCCTCATCGATCCCAAAATCGTGGAACTGAAGTTCTACAACGATATCCCGCACCTCCTGACACCCGTAATTACCGACCCGAAGCGCGCCTTCCAGGCGTTGCAGTATCTGATCTACGAAATGGAACGGCGCTACAGCATGCTCGACAGTCTGGGAGCCCGGGATATCGGTGGCTTCAACGCCAAGATCAAACGCAAGAATCTCGCCACCGAGCCGCTGCCGTACATCGTGGTTATCATCGACGAGTTTGCCGACCTCATGGCCACCAGCGGCAAGGAACTGGAAAGCACGGTGGCGCGGCTCGCGGCGATGAGCCGCGCGGTGGGCATTCACCTGGTTCTCGCCACCCAACGCCCGTCCACCGACGTGATCACCGGTCTCATCAAGGCGAACATTCCGTCGAGAATTGCCTTTATGGTTGCCAGCAAGGTGGACTCCCGGATTATCATCGATTCCCAGGGGGCGGAGAAGCTTCTCGGTCGCGGTGACATGCTTTTCACCTCGGCTGCAGATCCGTTCCCGGTGCGCATGCAGGGCGCGTTTCTCACTGAAGACGAAGTCGAACGGGTGGTGGAAGAGGTGAAGACGTTCGGAGAACCGGACTATATAGATGACGAGATCTTTGTCGATGACGATGAGGACGACCTCACCGAGGATACGTTGGAGGATCCGCTCATGGAGAAGGCGATAGAAGTTGTCACCAGCAGCCATAAAGCGTCGGCCAGCTACCTCCAGCGTCGCCTTAAAGTTGGTTACAACCGCGCGGCGCGCATGGTGGAAGAGATGGAACGGCTGGGTATCGTCGGCCCGCAGAACGGCAGTAAGCCCCGGGATGTGATCGGCGCATCTCATCAGGGAGTTTGAGCGCGACCGTGGGCGCGAGACTCCCGGCGCTCGCCCCGCACGCCGCCGGCGTCACGACACAGTATCGCGGCGATGTAGCGAAGAGTTGCGCCCGCCCCGCACGCCGGCGGCGTCACGACCCCGCCGCGCTCCTGAGCTCCGTCAGCCAGGGGCTGTTGGGGTAGATCTCTTCCGCCCGGCGCACATAGTGGGTCGCCCGGGCTGTGTCGCCGGCGTCGGTATACGTCTCCGCCAGCAACCCCAGTATCAGGAAGCGCTCGCTCTCGTTCACGGCGTGTTGTTCCAGTGTTGACTCAAGGATGGCCGTGCCTTTCTCCGTATCGCCTCCGGCGATGCCCGGAGCGTTTAAATAGAATCCCGCCACGGTAATCCGGGCTCCGGCGTTGCCGGGGTCCAGTTCCATCGCGCGCAGCGCTTGCCGTCGAGCTTCATTGCCGTAACGCGCTATGTAGATCATCCCCCGGGCAAACATCATCTGTGCATGGAGATCCGCCTGCACCCGAAGCCCCTCGGAGAACTCTCCTCCACGGCTCAGAGCGTCCTCGATCGCGGCAAACCCCGATTCCACCTGTTGTTGTGCGGAACGGCTGTCGTCCTGCTGGTTGTGGTGCGTGGCCATTAAGAGGTGTGTCCGTGCGATCCAGTAGGAGCGGAACGCGAGATTCGACTCACTCCGCAGCTTTCGGCGCACCTCTTCCAGAAGCGCACGAATCTCCGCCGTTGATCCGTGCTCGGAATACACCAACGTTTCCGCTCGGCGGTACTCGTCAATTCCGGTCAATTCAGTAGGCTGATGGGGCAGGGCGACCGCCGCCGCGGAAACCAGAGACGCAAGCAACAGAAGCACCGAAACCGATCGTCGCATAACGGTATAGTATCGGTTCTGCCCCGGTGTCGACTACTGCAGGGAATCAGCGTCTGCGGCAGCCTCGGGGGCGATGGAGAGCGTCACCGTTCCCTCGGCAAGGGCGCAGGAGAGCGCGGAAAAAATCTCCTCCTGCGGCGCCCCGGGGATGATCTCCGCCGAGAACTGGAATGTGCGTTGCGCTACATCATCGATAAAATGTGCGTCGGAGTCACAAATCACCGTGTGTCCCTGAGGATTCGTAGCCGGGGGCCATCGGGTGATCTCCAGGGCGGAGAAGCGGAGGTCCGGAAGAAATCCCAGCTGCGAAAGCATGCTGTTGGTGGTGCGATCAATATGGGCGGGAATGATCAGACCGCCCCGGTCCAGGGTCTCTCGGCGGATCTCGTCGATGGAGGCGTCGATCGCCGGAATGAGGTAGCGAGGCTCAAAGTCGAGAATGTTCTCGTCGGCATCTACCACCACTTGATCTCCAAACCGTTCCGGATCGTGTTTAAAATCGGGGAGCCGTTCATAGACCCACATCCCCCACGCCTGCGCCTCCTCAACTGTGGCGAAGAGCGACAGGATATGCACTTCCTCCCGGGAGGTGGTTTCCGTACCGAACACCGCCATCAGCCCGATCCGGCGACACGCTTCGGCAAAGGCCGGCGCGTTGCGGACGCTGTTGTGGTCGGTGATGGCCATGAGATCGACGCCTCGACTTTGTGCGGTGTGGGCCATCGCCGAGGGGCTCGCGTACAGATCGCCACAGGGACTCAGGCAGGAATGGTTGTGAAGATCGGCCCGAACGGTCACGATGTAGTGATGAGGCGGTACAACTCTCCGGAAATCTCGAACTGGCTTCGCGAGGAGCGGAAGATTCCCACCGATTCGCTCCGGGCCGCCTCAACCATGTCGTCCGGAACGGGGCGATCGTTACACACCAGAATCACAGCCGCCCCCACCAGCGTCGTCACCGCCACCGTGTTCTTGTGCGACTGGATCGTTACCAGCACATCCACGTCGTCGGCGTTAGCCATGACATCACTGAGCAGATCCGAGGTATAGGCACCGCGGAGTTCACGGTCCTCGTACTGCTCCTGGATTACCGAAAGGTCGAGGGTTTGCGGGAGTTCAGAGAGCTTCATCGGGTTCCTCCGTAGGTATATAAATCGTGACCCGGACGAGCGTGCCCTCCGGGCTGGACGAAATATCGAACGTATCAGAGACGCGGCGCGTGTTGGGCAGGCCCATGCCGGCACCGAATCCCAGCGAGCGTATCCATTCATTGGCGGTGGAAAACCCTTCGTCCAGGGCATCCTCGATATTCTCGATACCCGGTCCGGTGTCCTGAGCCTCGATATCCACCTCGTTCCGATCGGGTTCGAAAGTAACTCGTACCGTTCCGCCCAGCGAGTGCACCACCTGGTTCATCTCCAGTTCGTACGTCGCCACCGCCACCCGGCGCATGATCTTGGGAGGAAAATTGCGTTCTTTCAGGAGTTTCTTGGTTTCCGTTGAGAGGCGGCCGGCCATTTCGAAATCGAATTTTCGAGTGGTGTATTCCAGGCGAAACCCTCGGCCCTCCGTCTCCGCCTGGCGTGTGGTATCTTCGAAACGCTGAACCTCTTTGTTAATCTCCAGGAGCAACGCGATAATGATATCTCTACTGGTAACGATTCCTACCAGATTCTTGCCGGCATCCAGTACCGGGAAGCGCCCGTAACGGTATTTCTCCAGGTACGATATGCCAAAGGACAATGGCATATCATCTTCCAGGACGATAACCGACCGTGTCATGTAGTGCGGCACCGGCTCGTCGATCCGGCCGTCTTCCAGTGCCCGAATTACATCATCCATGCTCACAATGCCCAGCAGGCGGGAGGCGCTGACCACGGGAACGCCGGTAATTCCGTTTTCCTTCATTATCTGTTGTGCATTTCGAACGGAGTCTTCCACCTCACACGTCTTGACCTCACGGGTCATCACGTCCCGCACTTTCAGGCGATATATCAGTTCGGTGATTATCGGTGACGGAACGTCGGTATCAATCGGAATCGGACCGCCGCGGCTCATCGCTACGACTCGTCTTTGCAGCCCGCCAGGGCACGACAGATGTCGAAGGTGGAGAGGGTGCTCGTCAACAGCGGTATTCCCTGAGACGCCGCCAACTGTTTCAGAGCGGGCTGCGGGCGCTTGCCGTTTGCCAGAAGGATCGCTCGGGCGTCGACGATGTCCGCCGTTCGTACCACCTGCTCCGAAGCGAGGGAGGTGACCAGCAGGAAATCATCATGTTCGGTGACCAGCACGTCACTCATCAGGTCGGATACGACCACATCGTGAAACTCGACCGCCTCATCGCCGGGTACGATCCACTCGGCGGTTACGCGGTGGGCGCATTCTTTGAGAGTCACCGAGCGCTCCTTATCCGGCCTGCGTGTGGGATTCAGCCGTGCTGCTCTCGCGGGGGCGACTATCTTCCAGTACGCCGGAGTCCTTCATACGTACCAGATAAAAGAGGTTTTCGATCTCCAGTCCGATATTCACGTTCTGGACCACGCAGCGCACCGGACAGTTCTCAAAATCGCACTTGGTGCACTTGAGTTCTACCGAGGTGAAGTTGAGCACACCCGGAATTCCGGCATCGGTAATCTGCTCGAAGACTTCCGTGGCGGCGGTATCCGGAACCGCCAGCACGGCTACCTTGATGTCGCGGGGGCCCACAAACTCCAAGAACTCCTCCATCGGTAGAATCGGAATCCCGGCACTCGGGTCTATTACGTTGGGATCGATGTCGAACCCCGCAACAACTTCGATGCCTTCCCGACCAAACTCCGGGTAGGTCATCAACGCCTGGCCGATCTTTCCGCACCCGATCACGACTATCCGTTGGCGTTCCTCTTTTCCAAGGACCTTCTCAATTTCTTCGACGATTACATCGATGTTGTAGCCGCCGCGTTTATTTCCCGGAATATTAATCGTAGAAAAGTCTTTTCGCACGACCGCCGGCGTCACACCAATGGCATCACCGAGGTTGTTCGAGAACACTTTCACAAAACCGAGGCTTTTCAGTTTATGAAGTACTCTTAAGTACTTTGCCAGTCGCAAGACTATTCCGCGATTGATTTTAATTTCCATATATTTGCACCCTCAATCACATAAAATAGCAAAACCGGCTATAGATTGCCTACCCCAGTTAACAATCTTTTTCTTTGAAGTTTTATGTGATTTAATTATCGATATTGTTCTTGACTTGTCTTTAGATTGAACTTCAAGTACAATTCTGCTAAGACTTATACAGATAACAGGAGATCCGTCATGGCGACAGAGACCCCATACGCAGTGAAACTGCCGCAAGAACTTTTATCGTTTGTAGAAGAGTGGCGCGAAAAACCGGGCAACCTGATTATGGTGTTGCACAAGATGCAGCAGATCTACGGGTTCATCCCGCGCGCCGAAGCGCTGGAACTCGCCCGGGTTATGGATGTTCCGCTGGCCAAGATCTACGGCGTTATCACCTTCTACCATTACTTCAAGCTGGAGAAACCGGGAAAGAACAGACTCCAGGTGTGTATGGGTACCGCCTGCTACCTCAAAGGGGGACAGGATCTGGTTGACGAAACGGGAAATCTTCTGGGAGTCGGTGTCGACGAGACCACTGATGACGAGATGTTTACGTTAGAGACCGTGCGATGCGTCGGATGTTGCGGCCTGGCGCCGGTGGTCATGGTAAATGACGAAGTCTACGGCAAGCTTAAGAAGGGCGATCTGCCGGAAGTTATCGCCAAACACCGCGGGGAGCAGTGATCTGCACTATACGATAGGAGACTATCTCCTCGACGTAGTGCAGAACTCCGTTGAGGCGGAAGCGACCCGAATCGTAGTTCAGTTGGCAGAGACGGATGGAGAGATGCATATCACGGTGGTGGACAACGGTAACGGCATGGACGCGGAGACACTGAATCGAGCGCAGGATCCGTTCTTCACCGACGGTATGAAGCATCCCCGCCGGGCGGTGGGGTTGGGCATCCCCTTTTTACGGCAGATGGTGGACGCCACGGAGGGCACCTTCTCCCTGAAGAGTGCCCCCGGTGTCGGAACGGAGCTTGAGGTCACAGTCCCCCGGGATCACCTCGATCTGCCCCCCACCGGGGATCTACCGACCGTGTTCCAGCAGGCGCTCTGCTTTGCTGGTGATTATGAAATGGTGATTCAGCGTCGCTGCGACGACCACCAGTATGAGCTAACCCGGAGCGATCTGATCGATGCCCTGGGCGAGATCGATACCGTGGGGTCGCAGACGCTACTGTGGGAATATGTGGCAGCTCAAGAAGAGAGCCTATCCGATACGGAGGACGAGTAATGGCAAAAATGACATTGGAAGAACTGAGAAAACTGCGTGAGTCCAAGCGACAGACAATGGACATGCGTTCACCGGATAACAAAACTGCCGACATCATCGTCAGCATGGGAACCAGCGGGATCGCCGCCGGCGCCAAAGATACCTTAAAGGCGTTTGTGGAGGAGCTGGAAGCCCAAGGTCTCACCAACGTCGCCGTGCGGCAGGTGGGCGGTATGGGCCTCGAGCACGCGGAGCCCACGGTGGAAGTGCGCGTTCCCGACATGCCCCGAGTGATTTACGGGACGGTGGACCCCAAAGTGGCTCGGACGATCGTTCACCGGCACATCATGGGAAAAGAACTGGTAAACGAGCACATCTTCGATCGTCCCGCCGCGGACATCGTGGAAGACGGAAAGCGGGGAGAGTGACATGGCATACAATCAGTACATTCTTGTCTGTGGCGGGACTGCCTGTATGTCCAGCAAAGCGGACGATATCTACTCCAATATTCTGGATGAGCTCGATCGGGTAGGTGCCAAACAGGACGTGCAGGTGGTCAAGACCGGCTGTTTCGGATTCTGTGAGAAGGGTCCCATCGTCAAAGTGCTGCCGGATGAGGCGTTCTACGTCGAAGTGAAGCCGGAGGACGCCAAGGAACTGGTTGCCGAGCACGTCGTGAAGGGCCGGCCGGTGCAGCGCCTGCTCTACCACGATGAGGACAGCAAAGAGAACGCGAAGATCGACGACATCAGCTTTTACCAGAAGCAGGTGCGCGTGGTCTTGCGCAACTGCGGTTTTATCGATCCGGAGAATATCGAAGAGTACATCGCCCGCGACGGCTACGCGGCGCTGGAGAAAGTCCTTACCGAGATGAGCGGAGACGATGTCATCGCCGAACTCGAGAAATCGGGGCTCCGGGGACGAGGCGGAGCGGGCTTTCCTACCCACAAGAAGTGGCTCTTCACCAAACAGGTGGAAGATGAGCAGAAATACGTCGTCTGTAACGCCGACGAAGGAGACCCCGGTGCCTATATGGACCGGAGCGTCCTCGAAGGGGATCCGCACAACGTCCTGGAGGCGATGGCGATTGCCGGATACACCGTAGGAGCAACTCAGGGATACATCTACATCCGCGCCGAGTATCCTTTGGCGATTCGGCGCCTGCAGAAGGCGATTGAGGATGCCACGGAACTGGGTCTCCTCGGCACAAACATTCTCGGCACCGACTTCTCCTTTGGGATTGAGATTCGCCTGGGAGCGGGAGCGTTCGTCTGCGGTGAAGAGACCGCGCTGCTGGCCTCCATCGAGGGTGAACGCGGCATGCCGCGGCCCCGTCCCCCGTTTCCCGCGGTGAAGGGGCTCTGGGACAAACCCACCGTCATTAACAACGTGGAGACGTGGGCCAATATTCCGGTGATTATCACCCGCGGTGGCGATTGGTTCTCCAAAATCGGAAACGGACCCAGTAAAGGCACCAAAGTATTTGCTCTCACCGGGAAGATCCGTAATTCCGGCCTCGTGGAGGTTCCCATGGGAACGCCCCTGCGGGACATCGTCTACAACATCGGGGGGGGGATTCCTGATGGGAAGGCGTTTAAAGCGGTCCAGACCGGTGGTCCTTCCGGCGGCGTGATCACCGCCGACTACATTGACGTCCCTATCGATTTTGAACACCTGCAGGAGCTCGGGTCGATCATGGGCTCCGGCGGAATGATCGTCATGGACGAAGACGACTGTATGCTCGACGTGGCAAAGTTCTACCTGGAGTTTACCGTCGAGGAATCTTGTGGAAAGTGTGCTCCCTGCCGAGTGGGTGGACGCAAACTGCATACGATTCTCGACGATATCTCAAAAGGGAAGGGCAAGCCGGAGCACCTGGACCAAATCGCCGAGATTGGTCTCGCCATGCAGCGGGCTTCCCTGTGTGGACTGGGACAAACCGCTCCCAATCCCGTCCTCTCGGTTATCCGCTATTTCCGCGAGGAAATCGAGGCGCATATTACCGAACAGCACTGCCCCGCGGGCGTCTGTAAAGATCTGGTGCAGTATTTCATCCTTCCCGATAAGTGTATCGGATGTACGCTCTGCGCCCGACGCTGTCCGGTAAACGTAATCAGCGGTGAACGGAAACAGGTACATGAAATAGATCAGTCCGGTTGTATCAAGTGCGGCGAGTGCTTTGAGGCGTGCAAGTTTGGCGCCGTGGTACGTCGGTAACGAGGAGATAGAAGCCATGAAAAATATCAGCTGCGAGATTAACGGCATTGAGGTAAGCGTCCCGGAAGGGACCAGTATCTTCCACGCCGCTAAGGAAGCCGACGTCAAGATTCCCGCCCTCTGCTACCACCCGGATCTACCGGCGTGGGCGGCGTGCGGGATATGCGTCTCCAAAATAGAGGGCTCTTCGAAGATGATGCGCGCCTGCGCCACCACGGTGCAGGATGGAATGAAGGTAATCACCCACGACTCCGAACTGCACCAGGTGCGCAAGACGGTGATCGAACTGATTCTCTCCACCCATCCCAATAGTTGTCTCACCTGCCCCCGCAACCAGAACTGTGAGCTCCAGCGCCTGGCGGCGGAGTTCGGTATCCGGGAGATTCCCTTTGAGATGAACGTGCCGGAGATGGAGAAAGACGATTCCACGCCCTCCATTGTGCTGGACCCGGAAAAATGCGTGAAGTGTGGACGCTGCGTGAACGTCTGCCAGCACATGCAGAACGTCTGGGCGCTGGAGTTTATCGGACGCGGTGACGATACGCAGATGAAACCCGCCGGTGATATCGCGCTGAACGAAACCCCCTGTATCAAATGCGGGCAATGCTCCGCTCATTGCCCGGTGGGAGCGATTTACGAGAAAGACCAGACCCGCGAGGTGATTCGGACGCTGCGCAACGGAAAGCAGACCAGTGTGGTTCAGGTGGCGCCGGCGGTTCGTGTGGCGGTTGGAGAGGCGTTTGGCTACGAACCGGGCGAGATCTCCACCGGCAAGCTGTATGCTGCACTCCGGAGGCTCGGATTCGACGCGGTGTTTGACACGAACTTTGCTGCCGACCTGACGATTATGGAAGAGGCCAGCGAGTTCGTCCAACGATTCGCCAAGGGCAAAGGTAAGATCCCCATGATTACCACCTGCTGTCCGAGCTGGGTGGATTACATGGAGAAGTACTACCCTGAGATGATTCCCAACTTCTCCACCGCCAAGAGTCCCCAGATGATGATGGGGGCGATGGTGAAGAGCTACTATGCGGAGCAGATCGGCAAGAAAGCGGAGGAGATCTTCCACGTTTCTATCATGCCGTGTACGTCCAAGAAGTATGAAATCACCCGGGATGAGTACATGTACTCATCGGGCCAGAAAGACGTGGATGTGGTGCTCACCACCCGGGAACTGGCGAGGATGATCAAGAGTGCGGGAATCGACTTCGCCAAGCTCGAAGATGAAAAAGCCGATCCCGCCCTCGGAATCTATTCCGGAGCAGGTACGATCTTCGGTGCCACCGGGGGCGTGATGGAAGCGGCGGTACGCAGCGCCTATAACTTTGTTACCGGCAAGAACATGGCTCGCGTCGAGTTTGAGCCGGTCCGGGGATTGGAGGGCGTCAAGGAAGCGGTGGTTGACATCGAAGGTACCGATGTTCGCGTGGCCGTGGCGCACCAGATGGGAAACGCCGCGGAAGTGATGAACCGGATCAAAGCCGCAGAGGAAGCCGGGGAGGAACCGCCCTGGCACTTTGTCGAGATCATGGCGTGTCGCGGCGGATGTATCGGCGGCGGTGGGCAGCCCTACGGTGCTACCGATGAGGTCCGCACCAAGCGGATTGCCGGAATCTACGCCGATGACGAGCAGTCGGTGGCGCGCTGCAGCCACGACAACCCGCAGATCAAGGCGATCTATGAGAAATTTCTGGGTGAGCCCCTGGGCGAGAAATCTCACCAGTATCTGCATACTCATTACACCGCGCGGAAGCTGTACCAGCGGTAGGGATACACGCCGCGCGGCGATGGCCGGTCATCAGGACCTGCCGTCAACATCGGCGCGGTACACACCACCTCTTGAGAGTGAGCCCGGTCCCGCGACGCA
>JBBDTM010000038.1:0-11713 GCA_040904425.1 Alkalispirochaeta sp. | reverse complement strand
AGAAACAGATCTACGCCGCCTTCGGAATCTCACCGCCGGTGTATGTATAATTTCGGCGGGAAATTAGGTTGGTAGCCACACATCCCGGGGATCGTCCATACTACGCCGCGAGGAGCTCGTATGATCTGTTTGTGCCTTACCGGTACCACGCTTGAGGAATGGACCGGACAACTGGAACGCAATCGCCCGTGGATCTCCATGGTGGAACTCCGAGTTGACCTGCTGCGACCGGCGGAGCGCTCCGTGGAGGCGATCACCGCGTGGTGGGCGCGGCACCGAGGTGAACTGCCGGGGATCCTCACGATTCGGCGTCTCCAGGATCACGGCACGTGGGAAGGAGACGACGCGCAGCGCCTCTTTCTTTTCTCCCGTCTCTTGAGCGCACTACACCCGGACTACATCGATCTGGAGCTCGACCGGAGCACTCAGCCTGACTGGATCCAGTTGGCGCGCCGCCTGGAGGACTATGGGGGACAGGTAATCAGATCGTTCCACGGCCCCGTCTCAGGCAGGGAAGAGATCGCCCAGCTCATGGCGCGCCTTGCCACCGGTGCGCGGGAGATCCCCAAACTGGCGATCGAGAGTAACACGCTGGTGGATACCACGGATCTCCTCCTGGCGGCGCGGGAGTTTCAGCGGCGCATGCCGGGGCGGACCGCCGTCTGGATCGCCATGGGTGAATACGGCCTACCCACCCGAGTCGCGCCGGGGCACTTCGGATCCGGCTGGACCTACGCCTCCGATCCGGCCGGAACCGCGGCCGCTTCCGGACAGGTTGCGCCACAGACGTTAGCCGAAACATATCGAGTGGGAACGGTCGATGAAACGCGCCCGCTCTTTGCGGTGGTGGGCTCGCCGATCGCGCATTCACGATCACCGGAGTATCACAATCGGCGTTTCCAGGAAGAGCGGGTAGCGGCGCTCTACGTCCCATTTCGGGCGGACTCGTTCGAGGAGTTTCTGATGATCGCCGAGGCTCTGCCGATTCTCGGCGCTTCGGTGACCGTTCCGCACAAACGTGCCGCCCTGGAAGCCGCGCTTGCCGAAGGACAGGGTGGCGCCTCACCCCGAGCGCAGGCGGTTGGTGCGGCAAACACGCTGGTCCGCGACGCCCACGGGAGATGGTGGGCGGACAATACGGACGTGGAGGGCGTGATGGCACCCCTCGCCGAAGTGGCCGGCGCCGGTAACGGCCGGCGGGCGGCGGTAATCGGTGCCGGGGGAGCCGCCCGGGCTGCGGTGGTAGGACTGCGCGAAAACGGCTGGCAGGTTGAGGTGTATAACCGCACGGAGGCGCGGGCCCGGGAACTGGTGGACAGCCTCGGCTTGGAGCGCAGTTGCGCCCATCCGCTCCTGGAAATGCGGTCGCTGCCGGCGGGATCGGTCGATCTGATTGTGCAGACGACGCCGGTGGGTATGAGCCACTCCGTGGAGGGAGACCCTTGCGAGGGCTACACCTTTGCCGGAACAGAGATCGTGTATGATGTGATCTACACGCCGCCGGAGACGGTGCTTTTACGACGGGCGGCGGAGGCGGGATGCACGACGATCAACGGAGAGCGGATGTTCGTGGTGCAGGGGGAAGCGCAAAACCGTCTCTTTCGCCGTGTGATCGGCGAGGTGGAGGAACACACCGGAGGCGGCACATAGATGGGCGCGTCTCGCGGCCCCCATCCCCCCATCTATCCTCCCTACGGACCTCGGTCCGCGCCTTCGCTCGCCCCTATCGGTTCGCCGGCACCTATCTACGCGGTCGGGGCGCCCAGACTGGTGCGGATTCACCTCAGGAGCGCCCGGATCGCCGAAGCAGGGTACCGCTCAGGCGCCGCACCAGTGAAATCCGGCGGATCCTGATACGTATCGCCTGGTGGTCCGGTTCCTGCCGCGCCCGGAGCATCAGATCGGAGCCTCGTTCCACCACTTCCCGCGGTTGCACCATCACGCGTTGGGGTGAACCGGAAGCGGAACGAGTAATGATCTCCAGCATATCCCCGTTGGCGATCGCCTGCTCAATGAGGCGTATCTTACCGAGATAGTCCAGCCCGCGCGCTTCCGTTCCATACTGCGGAATTACATCTGCCCGGATCTGATCGGAAAACAGAATAAGCTTTCGCTCGATTCTGAGCTCCAGTTCCTGGCGGATATCCTCGGACAGATTCTGACGGTTGAGGTGTTCCTTTAGACTCCGGATCAACTCCTCGGCTGATCCGAGATCGGAGGCGGCGACGGGTTGCCGCGACGTTTCCGACCCCGAGTTCCCCTCCGCTGCACCGCTGCCGAGATTCGTGCGCCCGGCGGTGAGCGCCGGCTGCTGGTATCGTCGAAACAGGCGCTCATACTCGGGGATATCCACATCCACCGGCCGTTGTCCTTCCACCATGGTGGCGGTTCCCAGCTCGAGTTTGCCCAGCAGACGCTCCACCTGCCGTGGTTCATCCTGCATCAGAAACACGCCGGGCGCCGCCTCTTCCCTCAGGAGTTTCGTGAACTCCTCGGAACCTTGCAGAATCGTTGCTTCCTCAGCACCTGCTATCAGAAGGAGCCCCCGAAGGAGACGCACCGCCCCGGCGCGCTCCTGCCAGCGGTGTACCAGGAAGCGGACGTTTTGCGGCAGTTCCCCGGCGATTTCCGTGAGGCGATCCAGGGGATGATCGAGACCATCGCGTCGCGCCGCCGCGATCGATGCGTCGGAGAGCCGGAAGCTGGGGACCACATCGTAGCGGATCAATTCACCGATTTGGGCCACCGTATGCGCGTGCGAGTACGTGACACCCGGCGGTACCGATATCTCCATGTTGGCCTGGACGCGGATCTTGCCGCTACCGGAGTAGTCACCGGAGGTGATCGTTGGCACCGAGGGGTTTAGCTGGAAGCGTGGAGATTGCGGATCGTTCTCTTCCTCCCTCGCCACCAGAACGCCGATATCCACCAGGCGGAACACGGTGTCCCGGTCGATGGGGAGGGTGATTCCGTTGCCGGTGAGCTGCATAAGACGCACCAGTTCTCCCAGCGTAAACTCCCGATCGGGAGCCACCGTATCGCTGAACTCCAGCAGCAACTCGGCGTACTCGAAGGCACGCTCCACCGTGCTGGTGAGAACCGCTCCCCACAACAGCGCCTGAATCCAGCGGTCCGACACACTGCCCAGATCGTCCCAGCTTTCGGGGCAAAGGTGGATGCGTTCTCCCTCGCGTCGGGCGAGCCCCAGCGTCTCCAGGGCAACTACGGCGGTCCGCAACCGTACGGCGCCGGCCTCCTCGGAGAGGAGCGCTCCGAACTGAGCTTCCAGTCCGTTGGAGGCTCGTTTGCGGATGGAACCGGTCCGCGTGAAGAGATCACCGGAATCGCGGAGGAAGGAATACAGGGAGGTCATGAACGGTATCGTGAGCCACGGCGGGCCGGCGGCGTCCATCCGAGCGTGGGCGGGAATCTCCGACCCCGCCACCAGCGTATGGGCACCGAGGCCGGCGGCCCGCACCCGTTCCGCAGCCACCGGGTTCAACTGGAGCGTATTCGTTCCGGGGCCTTCGATGAGTAGAAGCCGGTCCTTCAGATTGAGAATCCGGTCGCGAAGGGCGGAGGGTTCCAGTTCTCCGTCGAGAAAGCGCTGCAGTACCTGTTCTTCCGGCGAGTCCAGCAGGTCCACCGCCGACAGAACGACGCGGTCGGTGTTGTCCAGTACCGCGGTGATGCGATCGAGCGTATCCGGCCGGGTGAGAAAATCGCGGAGTTCGGTGATGAGATCGTGTTTGTTATAGGGGGTCTGGATCGGTCCACGGTAGTTCCGATAGAGCGAGAAAAACGACTCGTCATTGAGCTCCAGCAGATATTGCATGAGGAGATCGGTATTCGGCATCACGCGCCCTCCCAATGTTCGATGTGGTACGCGTACCCCTGCTCCGTAAGGAACTTCTGCCGGTTGGCGGCAAACTGCTCTTCCACCGTCTGATTGGCGACCAGGGTGTAGAAGAAGCTGTTGTGCCGCTGTCCCTTCTTGGGACGCAGGATGCGTCCCAGCCGTTGCGCTTCCTCCTGGCGCGATCCGAAGCTGCCGGATACCTGAATCGCCACGGAGGCGTCAGGGAGGTCGATCGCGAAGTTGGCCACCTTGCTCACGACGATCACCTGCAACTCTCCCGCACGGAACGCGGCGTAGATTTCCTCGCGCTTGGCGTTGGGGGTCTTGCCGGTGATAATTGGGGCATCCAGTCGCTCCGAGAGCTCCTGAAGCTGGTCCAGATACTGCCCGATTACCATGATCGCGTCTTCCCGGTGGTTTGCTACAATCTGCGCCACCGCCTCGATCTTGTTTGGATTCTCACTGGCGATCCGGAACTTGGCTCGCTTGTCCGCCACGGCGTACTCCGTACGCAACGTGCGGGGCATGTCCAGGCGAATCTCGTAACACACCGCCTCCGCGATCCAGCCTTTCTGTTCCAGCTCTTTCCACGGTACGTCGTAGCGCTTCGGTCCCACCAGGGAAAACACATCTTCCTCGCGACCGTCCTCGCGAATGAGGGTGGCGGTAAGTCCCAGGCGGCGAATCGCCTGGATCTCCGCAGTGACGCGAAAGATCGGTGCCGGCAGCAGGTGTACCTCGTCATAGATGATTAATCCCCACTGGTGCTTGCGAAAGAGGTCGAAGTGGGGGAAGGGGCTGTCTTTGTCCGGTCGCCACACCAGAATCTGGTAGGTAGCCACCGTTACCGGCTTCACCTCTTTCCGGTGGCCCGTGTACTCACCAATTTCATCCTCGGTGAGCTCCGTTTTGTCTATGAGTTCATCGATCCATTGGTGAACGGCCGCCACGTTGGTGGTGAGGATCAGCGTGCTCGTCTTGAGCAGGTCCATGGCGGCCATGCCCACCACCGTCTTTCCCGCGCCACAGGGAAGCACGACCGTGCCGTAGCCGGCTCCCGGCATGCCCTCGCCGTAGAACGTTTCCGCCGCCTCCGTCTGGTAATCCCGCAGGTGAAACGGCTTCCCGCTGACCGTGGTATCCCGCAGTCCGAAGGAGATATCCTCACCTCGGTTGAGTGGAGCCCGGTCGTCCACCGGGTAGCCTACGCGAATGAGCTCCAGTTTTACGCTGCCCCGATCCACCAGATTGATGGTAAACGTCTCCGGATCATCGTGGGGGCCGAGATACTTGGCGATGCCCGGACGCGACTGAAGTTCGGCGCGGATATCGCTGTCGGGAACGACCAGCAGGAGTTTGTATTCGTCGTCACCGGCCTCGAGCCTGAGCTTGCCGTACCGGCTGATGAGCTCGGCGATGTTGTCCTGCACGTGGGGCGGCACGGGGAAGCGGCTGTGTTCGTTGAGTGCGGCCACCACCTGATCGGCGGCAAGCCCCGCGGAAGCCGCGTTCCACACCGACAGCGGCGTGATCCGGTAGGTATGAAAGTGCTCCGGGGACTTTTCAAGTTCGGTAAAGGGGGCGATCGCGGATCGTGCGCGATCAGCATCGGTATCGTGAACGTCGAGGAGAATCGTATTGTCACCTTGAACGATAAGCGGTTGAGGCATTCCCATAGGTGTACACCAAATACGCAGAAATTTTAACCGCCCATGAAAAACACACACACGACGATTACACTAAAGGCGTACCTTGGAGATACAACGGGAGGCGCACATGCCGGAGAAGACGTTCATCATCGATACCAACGTACTGATTCATCGACCGGATGCAATTCTCAGCTTCAAGGGGTGCGTCGTGGTGCTGCCCATGTGGGTGCTGGAGGAGCTGGACCGGCTCAAGACGTTCTCCGACGAACGCGGCCGCAACGCTCGGCGGGCGATTCGCTTTCTGGACACCGCGGGGCAGAAGGGTAATCTCGCCGAGGGAGTGCGCATAGATAACGGAACTACCCTCAAGGTGGTGGCGTCGCAGCCCAAGAAGATCCCCAACGACTTCTTCGAGGATAAGGCGGATAACAAGATCATCCTCACCGCCTGGCAGATCCAGCAGGAAGGGGGGCAGGTATTCTTTGTGAGCAAAGATATCAACGCCCGGGTGAAGGCGACCGCCCTCGGCATCAAGGCGGTGGACTACGAGAAGCAGAAGGTAGACATCACCAAACTGTATACCGGCTTCTCATCGATCGATGTCCGGCCGGAAGCCTACGCGCAGTTGCGGGACTCGGGTTCTCTCGAGTGGCCGGAAGACCTGCCGCCCAACCACTTCCTGCTGCTTCGGGATCGCGACCACGAGGATGAAATCATCGGCCGCTTCGTGCAGGAACGGGCGGCCCTGGAGTTCGTGGACCATAAGCTCCCGGCGGTGGCCGGTATTCGCCCGCTGAACGACGAGCAGCGTATCGCCCTGGATCTGCTGTGCAATCCGGAGATCGAATTGGTCTCGCTCGTGGGCAAGGCGGGTACCGGGAAGACGCTCCTGGCGTTGGCGGCGGGTCTCAAGCAAACACTCGAGGATAAGACGTACAAGCGAGTGCTGGTAAGCCGTCCCGTAATCCCCATGGGCAAGGACATCGGATATCTCCCCGGAGCCAAGGACGAAAAACTCTCGCACTGGATGCGGCCGCTCTTCGACAACCTGGAGTTCATCTTGAGCGTCTACCACAAGCAGAACGTGAAGACACCGGACCAGCTCATCGCCAACAATACGATCGAACTGGAGGCGCTGAGCTACATCCGCGGACGATCACTGCCGAGCCAGTTTATAATTATCGATGAGGCCCAGAACCTTTCACCCCATGAGGTGAAAACGATCGTCTCCCGGGCGGGGGCCGACGCCAAGGTGGTGCTCACCGGTGACCCCTTCCAGATCGATAGTCCCTACCTGGACGCCAACTCCAACGGACTTACCTATCTGGTGGAGGCATTTAAGGGGCAGTCGATCTTTGGTCACGTGTTAATGACGCGGAGCGAGCGCAGTCATCTGGCTGAACTGGCGGCGGAGCTGTTGTGATTTCCCGGTGGCGACTCCGGCCGCGGCGCTACACGTACTTGGAGATGTCCACCTCATCCAGCTGTTCCGGTTTGAGGTACTGCTCGGCGTATTGCCGATAGGCGCCGCTGGTGAGAAACAGCTTAAAGAGGTCCGGATCGATGTGGCCCTCGTCACGGAACTTGCTCAGGATATCTACCGCCACGGAGAGCGGTTTTGGCGGCTTGTACGGCCGGTCCGAGGCGGTGAGCGCCTCGAAGATATCAGCGATCGCCATGACCCGCGCCGGAATGGAGAGGTCCTCGCCGGTGAGCTGCCGCGGATAACCGGTGCCGTTGAGCGCCTCATGGTGGGTCCCGGCATATTCCGGAACGCGCTGCAGGGCATCGGGGAAGGGTAGCTCTTCCAGCATGACGATCGTCTGCATGACGTGTTCATTAATCTTGAACCGCTCTTCGCTGGCGAGCGTGCCGCGGCTGATGGAGAGATTGTAGAGCTCTCCGCGGTTGTAGAGCGGCTCCGGCACGGGAATGGTGAACCCGAACCCTTCATAGGTCTGGTAGAACTCTGATGTGCGCGGAATCACCTGCTCCGGCTTGTCGGCGATGAGGTGCTCCTCTACCGGGAGCGACTTTGCCGCCTGCAACGCTTCATCTGAGACACGGGTCGCTTCTTCCCAGGAGAGCCCCACCGTATCATCAAAGTGGCGCATCCAGGTGCGCTTGGCGATGCGATTGAGCCGCGCAACGTGCTCCTCGGAGAGAAACTCACCGCCCAGGTTGCATTCCGCCACAAAGTCGTAATCATCTACCAGTTCGGCCTCGATGTCCGCTAGTTTGCGATCCTCTTCCTCGGGATCGGCCCCCGCCAGCACCGCCTCGTGCCGCGCGATGCGGGCGTCCCGGAGGATCACCTCGAAGCGGGTGCGGATCTCGTGGATGCGGTTGTAGATCGTTTCCAGCTTGGTGGACTTGTCCACCACAAAGTCCGGCGTAGTTACCTTGCCGGCATCGTGTAACCACGCTCCGATGCGGAACGCCCGCCAATCTTGGTCAGATTCGAAGGCAAACTCCGCCAGCGGTCCTTCACGGACCGATTCCGCCTCCTTGCCGAGCATCATCGCCAGCACCGGAACGCGGGCGCAGTGACCGCCGGTGTAGGGGCTCTTGGCGTCGATGGCGCCTGCTATGAGTCGAATCATCGAATCGAAGAGGCGTTTCTGCGACTCGATCAGATCGCGATTGTAGAGCGCGGTGGCGGCTCCGGCGGAAAGCGCCTCCACGAAGCGCTGGATCTCCGGCGAAAAAGTGCCGATCTCCCCCGTTTCCGGGTCGATGCGGTTGAGAAGTTGCATCGCACCGATAATGCCACTGCCTCGGGGTTTCAACGGTACGGTGAGAATTGATTTGCTGTGATACCCGCTGGATTCATCAAAACGCCGCGTTCCTGAGAAGTCAAACTGTTCCGCGTTGTAGGCGTCATCGATGTTGAACGTTTCACCGGTATGAAACGCGTGGGTCACCACGTTGTTGTTGTTGGGACTGCCGTCCTCGGAATACAGCGGAACCGGCGGTAGCGTTATCGGATCACCACTGCTTCCACCCTGGGCAAATCCCAGCGTCTGGTTGAGAACGATCTGAAACTCCAGGTGAGTTCCGGCTTCATTCTTCAAGTAGAGGCTCCCCCCGTCCGCTCCGGCCAGTTCACGCGCTCCGGTGAGGATGAGCTCACTGAGGCGGTTAATGTCGTTCTCCGCGGAGATCGCGATATTGAGCTCGATAATCTTGGCCAACTGCTCCATGTTGGCGTTGAGATCGCGCGTCCGTTGGGATAGGGCGCTTTTCATCTCACCAAATCCCTCGGCGAGCTGGTGAAACTCGACGATAGACGAGGTGATCGGCTCTGACGGTGAGAAATCGAAATCGCGGATCTTCTCAGCCTCCTCGGCAAGTGCGCCGACCACACGGGTCAGCGACCGGGAGATGAAGAAGATGACCGGGAACGAAATGAGGAGCAGCACCAGGGACGCCGCGATAATCCGACCTCGGAGTGCGACAAACGGACCAAGAAAGTCTGAAATCGGGGCGGCGGTGATTACCCGCCACGTCTCGCCGCCGGCCAATGTCCACGGATCGCTCCGCAGGAACCACTCGTTTCCGTCGGCATCTACCACTCTCCGGAGTTGGGACTGATCCTTTAGCGGTAAGGAAAGAGTGTCCAGGAGCGGGGCCACCCGCTCGGCCACCGCCAGCGGAGTACTATCCCCGTCGGTCAGGGCGATACCGCCCCCGACGGAAACTGCGGTGGCGTTCGCGTATTCCTGGAGACCGGCAAGAGTAAGGTCAACGCCGACAACCCCGCTGCCGTCGGAGAGTTCCCGGGAGGCGGTAATGCCAAGCTCTTGAAGTGCGTCAAAACGATACGGATCGGTGAGGATCGTGCTTCCCGATTCGATCGCGCCTTCGTACCACGGTCGTTCTCGCGGGTCATAGGCGGGATCATCCCCAATCTCCTGCCGCAGAACCGCTCCAGCTCCATTTAGGTAGGTCCAGTGTTGGCGCCGGGTATCACCGACCCGATTGATGCTACGGATGATCAGTTCGGCGCCGTCCGGCACATCACGGCCCGTCGCCCGCATGATTTGTAGAAAGTTCCCGTCCTCGCGCCCAACGTAGATCGAATAGGTATGCTCCGATCCCTGAAGAACTCGGCGCAGATACGGAAGGGCGGGGTGATCCTGGGCATACCCTTCGATCGGAAGCACCATACTGGGCACGGTGGCGGAGATCGTGGCGTGGTCCTGAACCTGACTCAGAAGCGACTCCGTCTGCACGCGGGCCGATCGGCCCGCCGCGTCAAAGAGGCTTTCCGCGGTGGTTTGTACCGACCGGTCGCTTACGGCGAGAACTATGACGATTGTCGTTGCTGTGGCAATCAATACCACCGCCAGGATGGTGGCCATGATGCTGACATGAAACCGTATGCGCTTCCCCGGTGTACTCATCAATGTTCCAGTGTAACCGACTTTCACTCAGTGTTCATCCACGGTGGTGAACACTATTGTAAGTTTTCCATTGCATGCGGCGCATAACATGACTATAGTCTCTTTAATGGGACCCGGTGAAAGCACACCATGGAAACCTGAACCGCTTGATAGCCTGTTGGAGGAACCGTTCGAGAGAATGGAAGAACAACGTCGTGATATCTATCTCCGACGCCTGGATGAAATGCGGGAGGAGCTGGATACTATGGAAGCGGAATTGGACCAGATGCTTCAGGAAACGGCACACTGCTGACAGTTTTCGTACATTCCCACTCATTTCCGCATCCCAACGTGCCGACATTCAACAACGTCACCGGGAGGTAGGACTTTGAAACGCGTACTTCTTGTGCTTACAGCACTCTCATTCGTTACGGTTCGTTCGGCGGCTCAAGTCACGTTTGAAGACCTTCAATTGAACACCTCCAATGAGCTGCTCTTTGCTGCCTCCAGCACCGTGCCCGGCCTCGGACCACACCGGACTCTGCTCCACGCCGATGTTGCGGACCGTTCCATTCGCCAACTCTCCGTTTTTCCGGAACGGATCATGACGCTGGGAGATACCGGGCGCATACAGATTCAGAACCGGTTCGGGGTGTTTCGCAATCCCGCCGATGACGATCCTTCCGACGGCGAAATGACCGACGACGATCCCTCCGACGGTGATGCTCCCCCCCGACCTATGCCCCATTTTACGCCGGTGGCGGAGTTCTCGTCCTTTGTGGACGGTGGCGAGGTTCGCAGTGGGAAAACGGTAGCCGTCGGTTCCAGCCCGGATGGTCGCTATTTGAGCTATTTGGAGCCCACCTCGGCAGGATTTGGTGACCTCGTCCTCCACGATATTCAATCTGATCAGCGCACCACGATTTCCCGCCGGGTGGAACTGTCGTTGGATTCGGCGCCGTTGCGTTGGTCGGAGGACTCCGACTATTTCGTGTATACCAAGGCAAACATGGTCTACTATTTCTCCCTGGTACAACACCGCAACGGACGTACTCTAAATGAGGAACGCCGAATGATCGGGCGCGGGGGGATCGCCGGCGTACAGTGGGGCCGCGGCAACACGCTCTACTACCTCCGGGGTTCCCTGGTGTACCGCGTGCAGGGATTGGAATTCTTCACGCGCTCGCTGTACCAGGATGTCCTCGGGGTTGGAACAGTCGTCGGGAAGATTCCCTATTCCTTCGATGCCAACTTCGACCGTTTTTGGGTATCTCCGGAGGGAGACAAGATTCTTGTTACCAAAGATGGACGAAGCGTGAACGTGCTCTTTCTCCGGATCGATGATTACACGAGCACCGGGGATTCGCTGTCCCTGCCGTATATGTTTCTTCCGCGGAACACTCGCGTACAGACGGTGCTGTGGTCGCAACGGGATGTGGTGACGCTTCTCACCGGCAGTATCCTGCACGGCGAGCAGACCAGTGAACTCTACCGTATCGATCTCCGGGATGAGGACGAGCGCAGTCGCTTTTCTCCTACCGACGACGAAGATGTTCGCGGGATGGCGATCTCCCCGGGCGGCACCCATGTGGCGGTTTGGACCACGGAAGAGGTCTCGGTACGGCGGTACGAGGATTGGTCCGAGGTGGACACGATCGACCACGCCGGCTTGATTCACGCCGTGTGGCAGGATCAGTCCCACCTGATTCTGGCGGGACGCCACACCATTGAGCGGGTGAACGTGAACCGCGACGAACGAAACGGAGCGGAGCCGAAGCTCCTGATGCTCAGTAGCATCGAGGAATTCGGTTTCGATCCGG
>JBBDTM010000037.1:28640-43382 GCA_040904425.1 Alkalispirochaeta sp. | reverse complement strand
GCTTGGGGGGGGCCGCGCGGCGCCCCCACAGATGACGTTAGAGTTCTGAATCAGTCGCGCTCGGTGATGACCAGCGTGGCATCGGCGTAATCGCCGCTCAGTGTACCAATCCAGATATCATACAATCCGTCTTGGGGCGGTGAGAACGTGATCGCCGGGTCCAGACCGTTACTGTCATCATTGAAATGCCACTCTCCGTCGGGTGCGTTAATGAGCAGTAGGGTGTCGGCGTCGGTATTCTCAACTTTGATCGTGAGCCGGTATTCGCCGGACGTGTACCGTAGATCGAAATCGGGCGCATCCGCCACGTAACCGTAATAGCCCAACTCCGAAAGGTTCATCTCGCCTCCGGCCACCACGTCCCGTTCAAAGGGATCAGGTTGAAAACCCGCCGTGAGGTCCGTGTCACCGTAGGTCGGTTGCAGCTGCCAATCTTGTGCACCGATCACGCCCGCCACCAGAAACACACCCAATAGGGCAATTATCCGTTTCATTACTTTACTATAGGGAGGCGGGTACGTCCTGTCAAACTAACGTACAAGAAATGATCGGTATTCGCCGGTAGGTTCCACGGGGCGAACGTCAACGCGTTCCACGTGGGCCGTGGGCGGGCCCTGGTCCAAATAGCGGCGGAACTCCTTCAGAACGGGTTCCTCCCCCTCAGCGCGAACCTCAACCGTTCCATCGCGGCGATTTCTAACCCATCCAACAACGCCCAGGGAGAGCGCCGTCATCTGTGTGTGGTATCGAAATCCGACCCCTTGTACACGACCGTGGACGTGGGCGGTGAATGCCGTGGCAGCCATGTCACGCTCCAGTCTTCTGCGCGATTAACTCCGCCAGCTCCGTGTAGTCGAACGGTTTGTAGAGAACGTCGAAGGGAATAGGGATTTCCGGCCGTAGAAACCCGCTGGCGATGATCACCACCATATCCCCGCAGAATCGGGAGAGGAACCGCAGCCAGTAGTCTCCGCCGAGGATCTGCATCCGATAGTCGGTGACGATAACATCCACGTCGTGGTCCAGAAGCTGCTTGATCGCCCCCACGCCGTCCGACGCCACCAGCACGCGATACGACTTGCGTTCCAGATAGTCACGCAAGGTGAGCCGTATCGCATCCTCGTCTTCAACGAGGAGAATCGTAGTGGGAGCGTCTTCAGCCATGAATGCCTGAACTATTCCCGCCGGGTGGAACGGTTCTCCGCCAGCTCTTCAATCAGTGCCGGGAGAGACTCCAGATCCAGGGGCTTACCGACAAACGCGTCCGCCCCGGCCTCATGGGCGCGCTTCTGCACATCGTCGTCCGTGATGCCACTAATCGCGATCACGATCGGACGAGAGAGGTTCTCGTCGGACTTGATCTGCCGGCACAGCTTGTAGCCGTCGACTCCCGGCAGATTGATATCCAGGAGAACGACATCCGGCTTGTGCTCCGTGATCGCCTTACCCGCGTCATATCCGTCATACGCCTGGTTGACCTTGAAATCGGGATAGCGCTTGTCCAGAAACTGCTTAATGAGATCGTTGAGTTCCTGGTCATCATCAACAACGAGGACTTCCTCGATCTTGGCCTGCTCCGCCAGAATCTCGCGGACCTCATCAGGAAGCCGCATACCCTGTGATTGCATGAATTTTGCCAGTACATCGGCATACACCCGGTACTGGCCGCCGGGAGTGGTATAGGCATCCAAATGCCCTTGTCTAATCCAATTAATCGCCGTCTGGTTCACCACGTCACAAAAATTGGCAACCTCGTGGGCGGAAAAAACGCGTTTCTTCTTTTTTGCTTTCGCCATACCTTATTTCCTTCCGAAAGTGTAACGTAATTGTATTCAAAAAACTCCACTTACGTCAAGTGAAATGTTTCTTTACCTGACCAAAGGAGAACCCCTTCCGAACCAGCCGGTTCATATACCGTTCTCGCTGCGAAGGATGTAGTGTCTCGGGGTCAACTGGAAGCGCATCGATGTGGGCCTTCAGTGCCGCCTCAAAACATCCCGAATGCTCTTCCTCGTAGGCGGCTACCGCGGCAGCGGCCGTCTCCCGTTCTATTCCTTTGTCCGCCAGCGCTGTGAGGAGAGCACGCCTACTTGTACCCTTACCGCGCATTCGCGTGCGAATCCACATCTCGGCGAATCGCTCATCACTCTGATAGCCGCGGTCCTCCAGACGCCCCAGGGCCACGCCACACGCTGCGGGGCCGAACCCCTTCGCCCGTAGCTTGCGCCGCAGCTCTACCGCGCTGTGCTCCCTGCGGGAGAGCATCTCCGCGGCGGCGGCCACCACAAACGTCTCCTGACTCATCTCCACCAGATTCTGGAGCGCTCCGAATCGGGTCACGTCTCCCTCGCGCGGGCCACCGCCATCTTCCTTCTCCAGCACCGTCCGGCTGCGGGCGTTCCACACCGCGCGGTCGATATCAAAGCGGAAGAGACGCACCCGCTGACCGCGGGGCCGCTCTTTGTTGCGCGGCGGACGCTCGAACTCAGCCGCCTGCCCGGCGGGATCCCAGTTGGAGCCGTGTCCCCGCAACGGGTCCCACCATGCGAATACAGAAACGCCCGCAGCAAGGGATGCGTGCGGGCGAATCGAATCGATCTTGACCGGATGATCCGGCGTAATATGCTTAGCGCTTGGAGAACTGGAACTTGCGGCGCGCACCACGCTGCCCGAACTTCTTGCGCTCCACCATGCGGGAATCCCGCGTCATGAAGCCGTTCACGCGCATCGTCTTGAGCAGCGTCTCATCGAACTGGACGAGCGCGCGGGCAACACCGTGACGAATCGCCTCAGCCTGACCGGTCTCTCCACCTCCGTGGACCTTCACGATGACATCGAAGTCGGTCTCTTTTTCGGTGACGGCCAGCGGCTGCAGATACTTGAGCTTGTTTTCGGCGCGGTGCCAAAACTCATTTGCCTGGCGTCCGTTGATCGTCACATTGCCAGAACCGCGGCGAAGATACACCCGCGCCACTGCCGTCTTTCGACGACCGGTACCCTGATACTGTTCCATACGCTTACGCCTCCTTCACCGGCGGAATTGTCACCGCTTCCGGCTGCTGAGCCGCATGCGGATGGTCGGGACCGGCGTACACCTTCATGTTGGTGAACAACTTCCGGCCAAGTCGATTGTGCGGGAGCATTCCGCGCACGGCGTGCTCCACCGGATACTGAGGCTTGCGGCCCAGCACCTTGTGAAACGGCTCAGCGGTCATGGACCCGAGATATCCGCTGTGGCGATAGTACTGTTTCTGCGTCGCTTTGCGGCCGGTCACTTCCACCTTATCGGCGTTGACGATGATTACGTAATCACCGACTTCTTGGTGGGGGGTGTACTCGGGCTTCTTCTTGCCACGGAGAATATCCGCAGCTTCCACAGCTACGCGACCGAGCCGCTGTCCGGCGGCATCAATCACGTACCACTTGCGTTCTACATCTTTCGGTTTAACAAATATCGTTTTCATGGTCATAACTCTGCCAATTGGTACTGAGTGAGCCGGAACGATTGCATACGGTGCTGAAATTGTCAAGGTGCCGGCGGGACCAGTCGGAAGCTACTCCTCTTTCTTTTCGCTGCTGTCAGCGTCGGTCGTCTTCTCCGCCGTATTGGACTTCTCCGCCTCGGCAGCCGCGCGAGCTTCCTCTTCTTCTTCCTTCTTGGCCTCGATCTTATCCTTGATGTCGGCGATACCGATCATGATCGCGATAAGGCCAATGAAAACCGCCAACAGGGGAATCCCACCGGCCAGTACGACCTTGACCTGTTCCCACCAGTTCAGCAAAGCAAACGGGAGCGAAGCAGGAAGAATGGAATAGACCGCGAATAGTATAAAGACGATTCCTACAATCAATGCACCCATCTAAAATCCTCCATTAAACAAACAAACTGATCACATACGTAGACGTCGTATCATCGCAACTAATCCGGCGATAATAAAAAGTAACGGAATCGCGCGCAACAACACCCAGAACACCGGAATCCCGTACACCCGCAATTCGATGACCGCGATAATACCAAAGCGGTCCAACATTTGGAAGGCCACATCTCCAAATCTGATGACCAAACCGATAATAATCAGCATCCACGCCGGTTCCCGCGTCAGGGACCACAGCATGATCGCCACAAACGCCGCAATTCCACTCAGAAACAGATCGGTAAGCAGCACACTCATCTCAGCGGGGCCAATCATGCACCAGTCCTTTCCAGCGGTCGAGATCCCGCCGAGTGAGCTCCCCCGGAACCGATAGGGGTGTTGCCCCATCCGGTGGAAGCAATATACCGCGCTCCGCAGCGGCCGTCCGCCACGCACCCCAATCGGGCCGCGGGGATTCCTCAACGGGCACCATCCACACGCCACTTCGCCGATACCCCGGTGGAATCGCCGGCTCCTCCGCCCGCGCCACCCGTTGCCGGGCGGCCTCATCTGATAGGTAATCGACAAGAGCCAACGTCATCCGCGTCAGGGCCGCCACGATAGTAGGCGAGATCTCGGAGAATTCCAAGGTTGAACCGAGGGTTGCGCCGGGCACCGGCACCACTACCGTCGGTGCTTCCTCTGCCGCAGGGAGGTCGGAGGGGCCGGACAGGGGTAGCCACCGCGCCGAATCGAGCTGCGCCGCCTGGGGCCGACCGTTTATCGGCGTCAGCGAGGGAAGCTCCGCCACCGCCGCCAGCCTGGCCAGCGCGCGCTCGAGGCGTCCCGGCCAGGCGGTGGGAACCGGCGCCCACAACCCCCGGTCGATCTCCGCCTCCACCAGCCGTCCCAGACCACGGGGACGGTGTCCAAGAAACGCCCCACCGTCGGCCTGCCAGAAGTCGATATAGCGATCTCCCGCCTGATCGTAGAGCCACCACTGGCGGGCGCGGCGGACGATGCGCCCCGGCGGCAACTGGTAGACTCGCGGCGGGCGGTGGTCTTCAGGAGTGGTAATCACCATACCTCCTCCATGTCGTCGCCGGCGATCCGCTCCAGGGGCGTGTACTTCGGGATAAACTGCGCCGTAGCCCCTGTCTCGAAGCGCACCAGCACCACCGCCTCGTTACCGGCGTACCACGCATTGGTAACCAGTCCGGCACCATAGTTGTCGTGGTAGACCGCCGTGCCCCGCGGCCAGGGATGGTTCTCACCGCGGGCTCGTCCGCTGCGCAAGCCGGCAAGGGTCCCCGCCCCGTCGTGGCCGAAGCCCCCACTGTAACCGTCGGCATCGACCTGCACCAGCTCTTTGGGAATCTCCGTGAGAAAGCGCGACGGGAGAAAATCGGTGAGCTTGCCGTGGAGCCGGCGGTAACGGCAGCTGGTGAGGGTAACCTCGTTCCGGGCACGGGTGATCGCCACGTAGAAGAGGCGGCGCTCCTCTTCCAGCTCTTCCGGGTCGTCGTCTCGGGGGAAGAGACCTTCTTCAAGCCCGGTAATTACCACCCGGTCAAACTCCAGCCCTTTGGTGTTGTGCATCGTGATGAGCACCACTTTGGCATCCACGTTTTCTTCCTGCTCCCGGGCGCTGTCGAGCTCGATGATCTCCAGGAACTCCGTGAGTCCATCCCGGGTGGCGGGATAGAGGGAGGCGGCGTTTACCAGCTCCTCCAGGTTTTGCACCTTCTGCGTACCGGAGACCTCATCCTGCTCTTTGTGGTGCCGGCTGAGGCCGCTGCCGGCGAGCATTTCTTCGACCAGGGCGGCCAGCGTGGCAGGGGGCGCGGCGTCGGGGGAGGCGGCGGCGGGGTTGCGGGAGGCGGCGGGCTGCTCCGTGCTCCTCAGGCGGTCCTGCCCTTCCCGCTCGGAGGGGTCGGGGCGATCTGCCGTCGCTCCGCGTTCAACGTAATCCTGGAGCCGTCGGGTGAGACGAACAAACGCCTGCAACGCGGCGCCGGCCTTCTTGCTGAGTTCCGGAATCGCGTAGTCCGCGGCGGCGGCGAGATCTCCCCGGGCAGGGGCGAGTTTGTCCAGGATGCGCTCCACGCTCTTGGCGCCCAGACCGCGGGCGGGCTTGTTGACGATGCGCCGGAAGCTTACCTCGTCCCGGGGGTTGGCGAGCAACTTGAGAAACGCCACGGCGTCCTTGACCTCTTCCCGGTCCCAGAAGCGCACGGCGCCCACGATGCGGTAGGGGATGTCCTCCCGGAGCAGCGCCGTTTCGAAGGCGCGGGACTGGGCGTTGGTGCGGTAGAGGACGGCGGTCTCACCCCCCTCCCCGGTGCGGTCGGCGGCGCGGACGCGGTCGATTACGAAGGAGACCTCGTCGTCCTGGTCCGGCAGAAGGAGGAGGCGCGGGAGGGCGCCCTCGGCGCGTTCGGTAAAGAGCGCTTTCCCCAGGCGGCCTTGGTTGTTTGCCACCACCGCCCCGGCAAGATCCAGAATCGGGGCGGTGGAGCGGTAGTTCTGCTCGAGGCGCACCACCTTGGTGTTGGGAAAGATCTCCGGAAAGCTGAGAATATTCTGCACCTCGGCGCCGCGAAAACGGTAGATCGACTGGTCGTCATCGCCGACTACGCAGACGAAGGTGTCGGCGGCGGCCAGCGCGCGGAGCATGCGGTACTGCGCCACGTTGGAGTCCTGGTACTCGTCAACCAGGATATAGCGGAAGCGCCGGTGCATGCGTTCGGCCACCACCGGTTCGTTCTCCAGGAGTTGCACCGGTTTCATGATGAGATCCCCAAAATCCACGTTGCCGATCTCCTCCAGACGCTGCTGGTAGGTGCGGTAGATCGTGACGAAGTCGGGGTCTTCGGTGATGTCGGAGAGGTCATCATCGGGGGTGAGGCAGTAGTCCTTGGCGCGGCTGATCAGGTGGTACCAGCGCGCCAGGGGGCCGCGCTTCTGCTCGGGGTAGAGCGCCTTGAGCAGCGTAATGGAGTCGTCGTCGTCGTAGATGTTAAAGCCCCGGGGAAGCCCCGCAATATCGCTGTTGCGGCGCAGCATCCACGCCCCGAAGGAGTGGAAGGTGCGCAGGGTAAGATCGCGGGGGTCTACGGGGGGTGCTGTGTGCTCGGGGCCCGCGGGGTGCCCGAGACTCGCGGGGTGCCCGGTAGCGGGGGCCGGACTGCTGCCTGAGTGTGGGGAGCCCGGGCGGGCGGCCGCAGAGCGGTCGGCAGCGGGGTGCCCGGGGCCCGCGGGATGCCCGGCGGCTGAGGCGGGAGCCGTGGCGCCCGCCGCGGAGCTGGGAGCGTGGCCGCGCGGTGCCTCGGTGCCGGGGTCGTTCAGCAGGGCCAGGGCGCGTTCCCGCATCTCGCCGGCGGCTTTGTTGGTAAAGGTCACCGAGAGGATGGAGCGCGGGTCCACGCCCTGCTCGCCGATGAGCCAGGCGATCTTGACGGTGATGACGCGGGTTTTGCCGCTGCCGGCGCCGGCGAGGATGAGGAGCGGGCTATCCTGGTGCAGCACTGCCTCGCGTTGGGCGGTGTTGAGGCCGGCCATGGCGGCGTGGAGCGTGGGCGTCATAGCTTGGCATGATAGCGCAGGCAGGGGGCGAGGTCGAGGGTGTGTTTCCGCGCGAGTGCGGCTTACCGCGAGCTACCCCGTTGCTGATTAATCGATTTTATACCTGTCAGGGTATAGGCTGGATTCTTTTGAGCTGACTATACCATATCGGGTATATTTTCATGATATGAGTTGTACTTGTACCCGAAAGGGTATATATATACTACTATATGGAAGCTATCAATCCGCTCGGCCGATTCGTAAAGGAACAGAGGAAAGCAGCGGGGTTGACCCAGGAGGAGTTCGCCCTACGTTCGGGCCTGGGGCTCCGCTTTGTTCGCGACCTGGAACAGGGCAAGGAGACGGTACGCCTGGACAAAGTGAATCAGGCGCTCGCAATGTTCGGCCACCGGGCGGTTCCCGGGAGGATACCGCGGTGAATCGGCGGGGAGCGGTGTATTTCGGCGAACACCGCGCAGGAAGTATCCGAGAGACCGATACGGGGTACGAGTTCTCCTATTCCGTGGAGTGGATCGCACGCTCGGAGGCGCGTCCCGTCAGTCTGACCTTGCCGCTCCGGCCGGAGCCGTATCACTCCACTACGATGTTCCCCTTTTTCGACGGATTGATTCCTGAGGGGTGGCTGTTGAACATTGCAGCGCGCAACTGGAACCTGGACCCGCGAGATCGAATGGGACTGCTCCTGACCGTTTGCCGCGATCCGATCGGTGCGGTGAGGGTGTTTCCGGAGGATGGGCCGTGATGCGCTGCCACGGGTGCGGCGCGCCACTGAGCGCAACCGACACCGCCGGCGGATGGCACCGAACATGTGCGCGACGGTTTTTTGGTAGGCCGGAGGTGCCGGAAGTCGCGATAACCGGCGCCATGATCGAGGAGCTGGCCCAACGATCCGTCCAGGCGGGACAGACGGTCACCGGAGTTCAGAAGAAGCTCTCCGTGCGTCTTTCCGATACGGAAACACCGCGCCGTCTGAAGTTAGTGGGGTTTCCCGCAGGCTACATCCTAAAGCCCCCTTCCGGCGACTACCCGGAACTTCCCGAATTGGAACATACCACGATGCGTATGGCTCAGCGCCTTGGGCTCAAGGTGGTGCCGCATGGGTTGATTGAGCTTGGTGACGGCGATCGCGCCTATATCACTCGTCGTATTGACCGGACTGCATCGGCGGAAGTTCGGATTCCCATGGAAGACCTGTGTCAGCTGTCGGAGCGTCTCACCGAAGATAAGTATCGCGGTTCGTACGAACAGGCGGGTAAAATCATCGCCCGATACTCCTCGCGACCAGGGGTGGATCTCAGTGGCTATTTCTTTCTGCTGGTATTCTCTTTCATAACCGGCAACTCCGACATGCACCTAAAAAACTTCTCCCTGTACAGCCCTGAATCTGAGTGGATTCTGTCCCCGGCGTACGATCTGCTCCCCACCGCGCTCGTGATTCCGGAAGACCGCGAAGAGGTAGCACTAACGCTCAACGGCAAGAAACGTCGGATCGGGAGAGGAGATCTGGTTTCCCTGGGAGAGAGTCTTGGTGTGAATCACAAAGCGATAGGACGAATTATCGATACGATTGCCGGACGCCGAGAGACGCTCATCTCCACGGTGGAGGAGTCATTCTTGTCCGCCAGTTCACAGACGGCGTACGTCTCGCTATTGAAGGAGCGGATCGGGCGGCTGTGACCGGTAGTTGACTCCGAAGGCCGATTGGTTCAAGACTCCGCTGTGCCGCCGGTATCAACTCCCGCTTCCGCCCAGACCTCGGCATCATAGCCAGTGATGAATTTGCCCCAATCGGTGAGAAGGATGGGAAACAGCAGCGCGGCGGGACTCACGTGGGATTTGAGCGCCCGCAGCAGGGGGCCCCGGGTTTCGGCGGGGAGCTTGTCTATGTAGGCATAGCCGTAGCCAACACCCCGCTTTTTGAGAACTTTCATCGCGTGGTGGCAGTACCCACACTTAGTCAACGCGATAATGCGGATCGCGCCGGGATCTGTATTGTTCCCGTCACCCTCCACGTCGGTAAAGTCCACCTGGTCGAGTCCGTTGAGTTCAATGAATGCCATATAGTACCAGTGTAATACAGAATTCCAACCCTGTGTGGAATTGGATTGATTGTTACCAAGCCCACCGACTATAGTAAACGCCATGAAGATACAGCGCTCTCTACATTCTGCCAATATTCGGCGGGTTACTACCGTGTTGCTGGTGATGGCGATGACCGTGCCCGTTCTTGCCCAGGAAGACATCATTGAACAGACACGGTCAGTCGGTTTCGATTTCGCGTATTATCCCGGAGATCAGAACGGGAAGGGCGTTAGCGACGGCGGATTTGCACCGCTCAGCTACCGGACGGTAGAGCCTGATGGTGGTACCGCCGACGATGAGCGAGTACTCGGCACCACCTGGGGCAACGTCGAGCTCAAGGGGTATTACCAGCACGCGTGGATTATTCCGGCGCTGCGGTGGAGCGACGGGGCTCTGGCACAGGACAATAACCTCACGATCCGCTCCACAACCGGCGTGAGTCCGATTTCCGTTACGCAGGAGGTGCGCGCAATCCTTACGCCGATCGCATTCCTGCAATTTAACGCGGGGGGATTCATCGGAACCGGATGGAATCTTCAGATTTTCGATGGTCTCGGCGAGATCGACCTGACCGACGGCAGTGTGGACTCCTCATCATTCGAGGGTGCCGTAGTTCGCGGAAACGTTGGGGGTACGTTCCAGTTCGACCTGGCGGCGGTTTTCCCCGGGGACTGGAACCATGTGGTCACCGTGTTTTCACCACAGTGGACCTATAGTGCACTCACCGGGGCCGGCGAGGACGTGGCGTGGTCGTTTGAAGCTGATAACGGAACCAACTATCGGGGATGGGAGTATAAGACCACTGCGGTGTTAGGTTACCAGCCGCCGTGGGATGCAGTTGCGATCGTGGGTGTGCTCTACGAGGGAGAACGTCTGGTCGGAGCGGCGGTGGATCGCGCCCGAGCCGGAGCTCCCGAGGATTTCGATGCGGCGTTTCGCACCGATCGAATAGCCCTCCTGGCGAACTTTGCCCTCGGAGACGAGCGCCGTCACTCACTTACCGTACTACCCCAGTTTCAGCGCAACCGACTTCCCAGTGAGGACACAATCCTTAAACAGGGAGTCCAACGACGAGAAACGGTGGGAAGTTACTGGGACTTCTACCGGGTTGCCGTGCAGTACCGCTTTGCGCTCCAGTAGCTCTGCGCGAATTGTAGGGCGCGAGGGCTGACCGTGCCGACTCGGTTGACGCCGAGCGGTTTCACCGACCGGTGGCCAGCGGGCGTACGCGCGCCTCCTGGTAGGTTTGCGAGCCCACCTGGACCATTGCCCGGTCACCCTTCGACCAGAAGAGGTACTGATCTTCGGGGCCGCCGGTGTACTTGGCGCCGGAGGCTGATTCCACGTAGCTCAGGGTAATCGACGGCGGATCACCGGACAGTCCAGCCAGATCTGATGTCTCCAGTGCAGCCTTGCTTGCAGGAGTATCGAGGAGGGTCAACTGCACCCGGTTGCCCCAACTGACCATGGCAAAGCTTATCCCTTCCCCCGCATGCACAGTGTAGCGCCCAGGAGCACAAAACGCTGCAGTTCCGTCGTCCGCCGATTCGGCAAAGACTTGGGCCGCCGCCGATTGCAGGTCAGGCGCGGACTCCGACGGCGTTCCGGCACATGAGAGCGCGCCGATCGGGATAATAATGATGAGTGCCGTTTTCATCGCTATTAGTCGCTGCGTGTTCCGATTATCTCGATCCATACATGAAACATACTAAACTGAGCGTCCCGCCGGGAACATGCGGCATGCACGGCGGCTGGCGACAGCAGTGACGCGAGCGCGAAAACCCTCAGTAACTGAACTCCAGCGTCAGAGTCCAGAGGTCGCGATAGGAGCGATCTCCGTCCGGGAGCGCCCGCTCGCCGATGCCGCGGTAGCCTACGCGCCACAATAATGGCGAGGGCGCGCGGAGCCCGGCACCTACGCTCCACTCCAGCCGATGGTCCAACGCCCCGGACAACTGTGAGAGCGCGTCCACCGGCCGGTTCTGCACGGTGTAGGACCCGGCGCCGGCATCCAGCACCACCCAATCGACGATGCGCAGTAGGTATTCCAGCTCCAGATTGAATAGCTGCGCGGTGGCGGGATTCTCCCCGATCCCGCGGGGGATGCGATAGCGCAGGAGGGTGAGCATATCCAAGCGGAGCGGATCGTTACGGCCGGCGGGGATAATCCACGGATTGCGCATCCCGTGAGCGGCAAGCAGGTCAAACTGGTGCAGGGAGTCTCCACCGGAAAATCCCCGGGACCAGTCCCAGCCGAATCCCACACCAAGCATGTGCCGCGCCGTGCCCCCGGCAACGAGGAGATCCTGCTCGAGGATGTTCTCCGAGCTTCCCGTGGTGCGACTGCTATTGGTGAAGGACGCGGTGCTGCGCAGGTAGAACTCCTCCCACGGCCACTCCCCCCGCAGACCGATCTCCGTCTCGGTGGGGCGGGAGAATCCATCGGCGTTAAGTTCCGCCGGTAGGGCGAAGCGCAGCGCAAAGCGGTCACGGCTGGTGTGGCTGAAGAGCGCCGATCGCGCCGCATCGCTCGGCACCGCAGGAGTAGTGGGATCGGGAAGGGAGGTGACCTGCGTCACGTAGGCGATTTCGTTCTGGAAGATCTCCGGGGGAGGGATCACATGGGCGCCGCTGTACTCCCGGTACTGGTGTTCGATCCCGGCATCGGCGAAGGCGGCGCGGGATCGGTTGATGCCATCGTAGCGGGCGGGATCTTCCCGGTCACCGATGAGAAACGACCCCCGGAATCCGCGGGTCCGCAGCATCTCCAGCGCCTCCGGTTCCACCGGGTGGGAGGTACGGGATCCGGCGATCACCGCTCCAGCAAAACGCTCCGGATTGCGCACCGACAGTGCCCAGCTCAGGTCTCCCCCCAGAGAGTATCCGCCAAGGTACACGCGGTCCGGGTCCGCACTGTAGTTCTCCAGAACCGAATCGAGCTCTGAGAGTACCCGCTCCTCGTACCATTCCACGAAGGTGAGGAAGTCCGGCAGGTACTCATCCCGCGTGGGACGCCCGGCAGGAAAGATCAAAATGAACTCCTCCTGACGCTCGGGGTCCAGTCCGAGATACTGCGCCACCCGGGATGCCTCGAGACCGGTGGGGGGAAGCACGACGAACACCGGGTATTCCGTGGTGCGGTTGTAGCGAAGCGGCAGCACAACCTCAGCCCGCCGGTCCATGTAAACCGGCTTAGCATCGGTGGTCTGCGCCCAACTCAGGGAGCTCAGCATCACGAGAAACACCGAGACGAGCACCGGTAGGCGTATTCGGGGGGTATACACATTCCTGTTGCAACTCACGGCGCTGAGTCTACCACGCGTTTCGCCCGGATTCGCCACCACTCAGTATCCCCGCACCACATCCACCCCCCGCTCCATGGATCCCGTCTTGAGATACTCCTCAACGTGCGAGAGCGCACCGGTGAACTGGGCAAGCTTTCCCTCCCGGCTGTGGCTGGCGGCGTGCGGGGAAAGAACTACGTTGCGAAGCTGGTGAAACGGAAGGCGTGACGGCATCGCATCGACTCCCTCCTGCCAAAAGGGCGACGGATGGCGATACCACACATCGATGCCGGCGCCAAAAAGCGTACCATCGGTGAGGGCACGGTAGAGATCCTTCTCAGGGATGATCTCCGCCCGGGCGATGTTGATCAGGGTGGCGTGATTGGTGGCCGCCAGAGTCTCCCGAGAGAGGAGTCCGCGCGTCGCCTCGGTGAGCGGCAATGTCACAAACACCACATCCACCCCGGCAAGCGCCTCCTCCACGCCGGTTGTGAGCCGGTCAAAGACCTGCTCCGGGTGTCGCCGAAGCTGCCCATCGGCGGCGGAAGATTCCGCGGTGACCACCTGACTGGCGGACCCTCCCTGCGATGTGCCGCGTGAATGGGGCCCACCGCGGTGCAATCCCACCAGCTCGCCGGTACGCTCGCCACCGGCACTGTGAATTAGAGGCGCCACCAGCTCCGCCACGCGACATCCGATCGTGCCGGTGCCGAGGACCGCAATGCGCGATCCGGTGAGAGCTTGCCAGTAATCGAAGGGCTGCACCTCGTCTCGCCGGCGGTGCCAGCGCCCCTGCCGAAGATCGGAATCAAACTCCACTACCCGACCGGCCACGGCGTACATCAGCGCCACCGCCCGCTCCGCCACGGCGCCGGCGTTCCCGTGGGAACCGGCGAGCAGCACCTGGTGCTGCCGATACCAGTCCAGCGGCACCCGGTTGATTCCGGCGAAGGGAATGACGTGGGCCTGGAGGTGGGAGGCGCCCGCCGAGGGACCGTCACTGGAGTTATCGGCGCCGGCGCCGGCATCGCCATTGCTCGCCAACAACGTCTCATCGAGAACGGTTGCCGGTTGCGGCGGTGCAACGATCACCTCCGCCCGGGGAAGCAGCTCCCGAAACTGCTCCTCCGTCTCGGCCACGGCGAAGTGGACATCCGGAAAGATCTCCCGCAGGCGGTCCACCTCTTGGGGAAACTCCTGCGCAAGGTGGTAAAACAACAGCACGAGACGGTCGGCAAAATCACTCACCCGGAGAGCTTCTCAGAAGTTGTACTCGAAGCGCAACTGCAGGTAGTCGTTGTCGTCGAACTGCCCGAACGTTCCCGCCTCATCACCGCCAAACACCACACCGGACACCTCGAACAGAATGTCATCACGCAGGACGAACTCCACCGCCGGACCGATACGGTAGTCAAGCCGCTCCACGGAGATCGCGCCGGTGAGCTCCGGCCGGACGCGGTCGTTGCGCCAGCTGTCGGTGAGCGCCGCGGAGACGATGTGGGTGGTGTAGATGCCGTCTGTGTCGTACTGGTAGTTGAGGCGGGCGGAGGGGTCGTAGTAGAGCGCTGCGAACGGCGAAGCATCGAGGGACGCGGCCAACTGCGGGTTGGCTGCCGCGGCAGTCTGTAACTCCGTAGACACCCCGGTGATCGCTCCGGCCTCATCGATCGTATCGCTGTTGAGGATGTAGCTTCCCGTACCCTGCACGTTCAGGTTGAGACTGGAAATGCCCAGATCCACGTCGAACCCCGCCAGGTACTCCAAGGAGTTATTGGGGACCTCCGGGTCATCACCGGCGATATCCTCGGTGAGGTAGTAGGCGCCCTCGGCTCGGAGGTTGAACGGTCCCAGCACAGTGGCAGCCTCCAGGCCGAAGCCGTGGAGCCGGTCGTAGGTGAGGCGCACCTCGCCCTCGGGGTCGGGGGCGAACGCCGCGC
>JBBDTM010000037.1:0-28540 GCA_040904425.1 Alkalispirochaeta sp. | reverse complement strand
CGGCGACTTCCGGTAGCCCCAGTAGTACACCGCGCCCAGATCGACGCCACCCAGACGGGCCGTGGCCCGCGCCCCCACCTGACCGAACTCCAGGGTATCGGTGACTTCGGTGTGGAGCGCATCGGCGGCGGTGGCGCCGGCCCAGAGCTCGGTAACCAGGTCACCGGCGTCGCTGCCTCCCGCGGTGGCAAGCTCCTGCAACGCCCCGGCGTATCCCTCGAGCAGGCCGGTGAGCTGTTCCGCCTGGACGGGCACCCACGGCCCGGACTCAGGGAGCAGATCGCCCCGCAGCACCGGGGCATAGACAAGCTCCACCCGTCCCGAGGCGCCGCCCTCGGTAAACCAGGGGATGTCTACTTTGAGCATACCGGTGGCCCGGCGGCGGTCGGTATAGCTGGGGTTAATGAAGTCGCGATAGTCGTTGCTGTTGAGGAAGTCCACCACGTGCACCTCGTCACCCTGGCCCCAGACGGTGCGGATGTAGCCCGCCTGTAGGTCGAAGCGGTCGTAGAAGACGCGGAGGTACACCTCATCCACTGACACGCGCTCCCGGGGGGCGGCGGCCGCATCGGAGGCCTCGGCCGTACCGGGGCCAGTCCCCGCGCCAGAGGTATCGCCCACCTGGGCGCCCTCGGCCACGTCGGTACGCAGCACCACCTCGGAGTTGTCGCTCGTATACTCCAACTCCAGCCGCGCCACGACCTCCATATTTACCGCAGACTCCAGCGGCTCATCGTAGTCGGCGTATCCCCGCGCATCCGCGCGGAGGCGCCCACTCCAGCTGAGCGGATCGTCGCCGCCGGAGGAGAACCCGCCGCCGAAACCGCTGCTCCCGGTGTCGCTACCACCGCCAAAGCCATCGCCAAACGCCCCGTCACCGGCGGCATCGGCGCCGGCGGCGGTAGCGCCGTCACTGTCGGGTTGATCACTTTCCACGGCCGCTTCCTCGTCCTGGTCGACACTGAACCCGCCAGAGAAATCGCTCTCCTGAGCCGTGAGGTTCGCGGGAACCGCAAGAACGGCTGCCGCGGCTACCACTGCGCCGAGGCGCAACACGATTCTGGATACCGGTAATCTCATCGCGCCCTTCCCGTTTCGAGAAAGTTGGTGGTGAAGAGGCTGTCCGGCAGCTCCTCGTTGTACTGGAAGCGCCGGATCGCGAGCTCGGTGCGGTGACCGGTCTGTACGTTTTCCATGGTGTTGTTGATGATCGTCCAGTAGCCCTGTACGCGCTCCACGCGGCCTACAAGGTTCACTTTGAGGAGCTCGCCGTCCTCGTCGTAGAACTCGATCTTGAGTGGGATCCAACGTTCGCGGTCAACCCACTGCACCAACCGCGAGTACGGCGAGTCATCGGGGTCGGTGGGGGTGGTCTCCACCACGTACACGGGGCGTCCCTCGTACTCTTCCTCCCGGAGGAGCTCGTACTGGTATTCGTCGATGTTGCGCGTCTGGAGGTCGTCGTAGGTGAAGTCGGTCCCCATGAAGGAGCTGTCTCCCTCACTGCCGGCGATGCGTCGCACGCGTTGGAGCGCCGGCAGGTAGATCCACTGGTCGTCGTCGCGGCCGTCGTTCTCCAAGGTGAGGAAGCGCGTGTCCGCTACGGAGGCGGGTTCATGGAAGATAATTACGTTCTGCGTGAGGCCCCGGGAGTCCTCCCGGCCGTACTGCTCAATGACGCGGTCGCTGGTCTGGCCGCCGTCATCCACGAGGCGCATGTTTACCAGGGCGTGGGTGGTGTCGCCGGCGTCGCGATTCTGCACGTTCTCGGCGATTTCCCGGCCGGTGATCGCCGCGGCGGGGAGCGCCAGGGCGATCATTAGGGTGATTGTAATCAAATTTCTCATTTCTCTATTCCTCCTTGGGCTGTATCGAGAATCGTGTTGCAAATTGAGGGCTATCTTGGGAGCTCACAACGAATTAGGTCGCACGATGTCGTTGCGCGCTCCTAACTACCCACGGGATCGGGACATGTGCTCCGCGCTGCAACACGATTCTGTATACCCCCCCCAGTTACCAACGCCTGCCCCGCCGGGGCTGCATAAACGCCGGGGTAAATACATCCAGCATGACTGGCAGTACCGTCATACTGGCGATACTCGATGTGAGCATCGTCAGTGCTATCAACATGCCCATGTACATCAGCGGATAGAAATTGCTCAACAGCAGCACGGCAAATCCCGCCCCCACCGAAACCGCGTTAAAGGTGATCGCCTTGCCGGTGGTGGAGAGCACGTTGAGTTCTACCTGCTCCAGGTCGTCGCTCTCGCGGCGCTCCGCGGAGTACGCCGAGAGAAAATGGATCGTGTAGTCGATACCGATTCCGATCGCGATGGAGGCCACCATCGCCGTGGACACATCGAGCTTGATACCAAAGAACCCCATGACACCGAAATTCACCACCAGCGTCAGCCCCAGCGGAATGATGCCGTACAGCCCCGCCACGATCGAGCGATAGGTCAGCGCCACGATGAGAAACACCAGAGAGAGACTCACCGCGATGCTCATGATTTGGGCGTTGGTGATGAGATCGGTGAGCGCCATTTCTACGATCGCCACCCCGGCTATCTCGATCTCGTAGCCCTCGGGAAACTCCGCTGCAACATACTCCTCGATATCCCGCACTACCTGCCGGGTGAAGCCATTTCCCGTATTCAGCAACTGCACCGTCATCCGCGCCTGCCGCGGCTCCAGGGGATCGTCGGCGTAGTTCTCCAGCGACCCCGAGTACAACAGCAAGTACTGACTGATCAAATTGGCCAGCTCGTCGGTAGTCTCCGCCGGATAGCGCGAGGGATCGGCGGGGATCTCGTAGAACGCGGCGCCCTGATAATTGGTGCGCCGGTTCACCAGGCGAACCAGCTCCTCCGCGCTGATCTCGCTGCGATCGGCCATGGCGTAGGCGTCATTGAGAATTTCGGCAATTGAACCGAGGGCTCTGTCGGCGCCCGCTCCGCTCGCCGCCGTGGGAGAGTTCCCGCCTGCGGGGGCCTCGTCGGCCGCGCCGCCACCGGAGAGGGCGCTCCCGAAGAAGTCATCGCCGGAGTCGCCGGTACTGAAGCCCTCATCGTTGGAGGCTGAGAACCCGCCGCCGAAGCCCTCCTCATCAGTGGAGGTCGCCTGGTCGGTGGCGGCACTCTGATCGGTGGGGGCGTCCGGGTCATCGGCGGTAAATCCCTCATCCGAGCTGAACCCACCTGAGAAGCCCCCGCCTCCCGGGTCGCCGGCGGCTTCCTCGGTGGAATCCGACGCGGGGCCTGCGTCGGCCGCCGCCTCAGCAGGAGCCGGGGAGTCGGCCCCACGCTCGTATCCCGGCGCCGGGACACCGATGTTCATCATCTGGTTCATGCGCTTAATGAAGTCGGTGTAGCCCATCACCTGCGAGACCTGCTCGTACTCCTCCAGGTAGGCTGCGAGTCCATCCATAGCGGTGAGAATCTCCGGCCGGGTGAGGTCGCCGGGCGATTCACCGCTGACGTTGATATCGAAGCTGCGGGTGCCGAGGAAGTGCTCCCGGAGAAACTCATCCGCTCGCCGGATATCGGTGTCGCGCTTGAAGTAGGAGATGAGCTGGTTATCCACCACCAGCATGGAGCTACCCCACGCGGCCACCCCTGCCAGAATCACCGCGGCGATCAGGATGCGGCGCTTGCGGCGGCCGAAGAAGCGGTACAGCGTGACCAGGTAGCCCCGAGGGATGAGCGAGGTGGCCTCCGCGGAACCCTCCTGGTTCAACGTGTGTCCCCGTCCCGAGACGCGCGACAGAATAAGCAGCGCCGGGATCAGGGTGAGCGCTACCAGCAGGGCCACGGCCACCCCCACGGCGGTAAAGATGCCGAAATCGCGCATGGGGGCCACCTCGCTGGTGGCAAGCGCACCAAAACCCACGATCGTGGTGACCCCGGCCATAAACACCGGTACCCCTACCCGGCGCAGGGTGGCGAGCACGATCTCCCGGCGGCCCTCCCGCTCCGGCACGCCGCCGCGGCGGGCAACTTCGTCGTAGTAGTGATTAATGATGTGAATGCCATAGGCGCTTCCCACCGCGATCATGAGCACCGGAATCACGGTGGCCACGATTGACAGTTTAACGCCGAGGAGCGCCATGAGTCCGATCGTCCACACGGTGCTGATGAGCACGGTTATCATCGGAAGTACCACACCGCCGAGTCGGCGGAAGAAGAGAAGCAGGCTCAGCAGTACCACCACGATGACGATCGGAATCAGGGTAATGATGTCCGACTGCATATTGGCGGAGAGCAGCACGGTGATCGCCGGTTCACCGGCCACGTAGTACTCGTACGTTCCGTTGAGTTCCGCTTCGAGCTCATCCAGGATATCGAGGATCGAAGAATACACCTCCTGTCGGGGGGCGGCGTCGAGATTCGGCGGAACTTCCACCACCAGCTGACTGCTGTGAAAGTCGTCGGATACCAGGGCGCCGTCGTACGCCTCCCAGGAGCGCAGGCGGCGGCGGAGCTGGTCCACCGCGGCGGTGGTGCCGTCGAAGCCGGCGGCAAGCTCTTCCACCGTCATGCCCTCCTCGTCACCATCGATGTAGTCGATACTGGTGAGCGACTGCACCCCGGTTACGTTCTCGATCTCCTCGATCCGGTCGGTAACGCGGCGGATGTGCTCAACGCCGTCGGCGGTGAGTATCGGTCCCCGAGGATTGTGAATCGCCACGACGATCGAAAGGTCCGTATCGTAGATCTCGTCGAGCCGTTCAAACGCTTCTTTAGCGGGATGATTCTCGGGCACAAAGGACATGACATCGTTGTCCAGCTCCACCCGAGGGAGCATGGCGGCGAAAAAGGCGGTAATCGCGAGAATGACAATTACGATAAGCAGGGGTGCTCGCAGGATATACTTCACGTGACTGAATTAACCATGATCGTAATGAACTCCCGGACGAGGGTCTCGGTGGGGTACCGGTTCTGCGCAAGGTGATCTCCGTAGAGGAATACCTGGTGAACGAAGCCTTCCGCGGCGGTCATGGCGGTGATCGCCGCCAGTTCCGGATCGACATCATCCCGGACGGTGCCGTCGCGTTTACCCTGGTGGAGGACGGCGGCCGCCATATGGTGAATACGGTCCAGCCGCTCGGCTCGTTCCGGCCATTTCCGGTCATCCCCGAGGTAATTCTGGAGGTGACTCTCCAGCACAAAGGAGAGGTAGAAGGTGCGGTAGTGTTCCTGGTAAACGGAAAGGAGTAATTGCAGCATGGCCCGCACCTTATCTAATCCCGTTTCCGCGCGGGAGGCGTTAGATTCCAGCATCTCCAGCACGAGATCGTAGGCGCGGATGACCACCGCCTTGGCGAGGTCTTCCTTGTTGTGGAAGTACAGGTAGAGTGCGCCCTTGCTGAGCTCACAGTGGTGAGCGATTTCCAGCATACGCGTCTTCTCATACCCGTTGCGGAAGAAGAGCTCCTCCGCGCTGGTAAGAATAGCGTTGCGGCGTTCCGTCTTTTCCCGTTCTCTGCGTTCTACGATGCCCACGAAGGCTCCCTCCGGCATGACCTCTGGTCAGTCTATGAACCAAGGTAATTCTCTGTCTTCCGGTCGTCAATAGAGCCGGGGGCGGGGACAAACGATTGACACGACCGGCAGGGCTTTCCATGATTCGGCCATGATCGGCCCCGAGCTTCCCGACCATTCCGCCCTGCGGTCCTCACTCATCACCTACATCGGGAATAAGCGGGCTCTGCTCCCACTCATCTGGGAAGGACTGCGCTACCTGGAGACCCACGGCGGTCCACTGCGGACGATGGCGGATCCCTTCACCGGTTCCGGCGTGGTGGCTCGATTGGGGCGGATCGCGGGACTCGAGGTGCACGCCGGAGATATCGAAGACTATACCCGGCCCTTTGGTACGGCATTTCTTGAGACCAGCCGCGCGGAGGTGGAGGTGCTATTTGCACCGTGGGGCGGGTACGCGGCGGTGCTGGCCTACCTCAATAGCCTCACCACCCCTACCCGCGAGGAAGATCTCTACTTTGCGCGGCACTACGCCCCGGCCGATACCGCAGCCGCCGACCCTCACCGGGAGCGGCTCTTCTACACGCGGGAGAACGCGCTCCGCATCGATGCCGTGGCGGCGGCGATCCACCGGGAGGAGTTGGGGCCACGCATCCCCAGCGCTGGAGACGGCGGCGACGGCGCCGCACATGACACCGATATCGGGAACAGCGCCGAGGCGGGCGGCGCAGAGGCGAACGGCGAGAACGGCCCCGACGACACCTCGCTCGTAGGGTCCAGCGGTACCGCCCACTCCGTCACCGAAACCCACAGCCGATCCCGGCGCCGGGACATCCTCCTGGCAAGTCTGTTGGTGGAGATGAGCGTCCATAACAACACCTCCGGGGTGATGAAGGGGTTCCACCACGGCTGGGGTGGGCGGGGAGGTGACGCCCTGAGTCGCATTATGGCACCGATCGAGCTGGAGGCGCTTCCCTTCCTGGACGGTCCCCCGGGACGCATGCACGTGGGGCGCGCCCATGAGCTCCCTCACCCCGCGGATGGTCGCCCGTTTGACGTAACCTACCTGGACCCGCCCTACACGATTCATCAGTACGGCGCAAACTACCACCTGCTTACCTCAGCGGTGCGCTGGGATCATTACGACCCGGGACCCGTGGTCCACGGCGGTCGCGCCGGCATCCGCACCGACCACTACCGCTCGGACCATTGCCGCCGGCGAGGACGTGCGGCGATTGCCGCCCTGGAGACGGTTCTCGCCGCGATCCCTACCCGCTACCTGCTCGTGTCATACAACAATGACGGCATTATCCGTCCCCAGGAGATGCTTGCCCTGCTCAGTGAAGACGGAACCAACACCGTTCACCTTCTGAACCGCCGGTACCACAAGTTCCGCGGTGGAAAGTCTACGCAGGGCGCGGTGGGCACCAGGGAATACCTGTTCGTGGTCCTCCGAGACCGCCGGCAGGATCAGGTTGAACGCGACGCGCTCCGGGCCGAGATCCAGCAGCTGGCGGCTGAGCGCGAACTACACGATCGGTTCATGGTGCCCGCTACCTGGAAGGCGCGGGGAGGAACGGTATCGGAGTGCGGCACCGAACTCCGCGGACCGGACGGAGAGGTGATTCTTCTCGACGACCAGCTCCGGGTGCGGGCGGTGGACGTGCCGGGAGAGGCGGCCGGCGCGGAGCGCGCCCGGCGGCGCATGGAGGAAGCCTCCGGTGGACCGGTGGAGGCGGCTAACGCACTGGTGGCGATGGAAGAATGGGATGCCGCGCTCCGGGTGCTACAACGGTTGAAGATTAAGAAGTACCGGGAGACGTTTAAAACGATAGCGGCGGACCTCGAGGGAGCGAGCCTGAGCCCGGCGCAGCGGCGGCGGCTGGCAGCTCTTAAAGAGCGCGTGGCGTCGGCATAAGAATTCTATACCTGCGCAGCCGGTGCCCCGCAATCAGTGCATCCGACGCGGTCTGCCCGGAAGCCGAAATCAGTACAAAGGGAGCAGTTCCAGGGCGTAATCGGCGCTATCCAGTTCGCGCCATCGTACCACGGCAGCCACCACCTCGCCCTGATCACCGAGTTCCACCGGATTTCCCGCGATGCGGAGACGTACGTTTCCGGCGTTGCTCGCCCAGATGCGAACGATCTCCTCCACCGAGGTTCGAATCCGGTCACCGTTATCGAGGTATCGCTCCTCTCGCGGCTCATCGTCCACTTCCCAGCGAAACATCGTGAGTCCACGGAAATCGGCCTCGATAAAGTACTCCTCCTGGGAAGGAAACTCCGCCACGATCTGCGGCGAGCGCCGGCGCTCGGGGGCGTTTGTCATGCCGGTGGCAAGATCGGTGACGTCGCTGTCGGTCATCTGCCCCTCATTGTCTTCAGGAATCAGGCGCTCCCCGTTGACAACGCGGTCGAGCCGCGCCACCACCGCCGGGGGATTGTCGTCGAGGTAGATCTCACGTACCGCCAGCCGCACATCGCCGCTGCCCTCGCCGGTGAGATCCAGTACGCGTTCCTCGTTGCCGCCGATGTGGACGATTCCCGCTTCACTTCCAACTGAAATGGGATCATCGATCGCTACGAACTCCAGCATCGCCCGTTCTCCGTCTACCGGCACCGATACTCGGTCACCGGCGACGAACCTCCGCTCTACAAACTGTTCGTCCAGCACGATAACCGGCTCTTCAGTTCCGTTCGACGATTCCGACCCGGACTCCGAGGCGCTCCGCTCCGGAAAGGAGATGACACCGGCGACAAAAAGAATCACTACCGCCGCCACCGCCACAACGACCAGGGTGCCGATGAGAATACGGGGAAGAAGATTCGAAGCGGGCTTGCGATCCAACAGCTCGTCGATGGGAGCCGGCTGCTCCTGCAGGCGTAGGTTGTGGTACAGCGTCACCACTTCTTCGGCGCTGAGCCCCAGATAACCTGCGTAGTTGCGGAGAAACCCCAGAAGATACGCCTCGCCGGGAAACTGGTCGAAGTCTTCCTGCTCCATCGCTTCAATGAAGCGTTTGGCGATGTGCGTATCCCGAGCGGCCTGCTCGATGCTGACACTCTTCTCACTGCGGGCGGTGGAGAGCTTGGTGCCGATTGATTCCACCGTTAGCCCTCCCCTTCGAAGAGAAAATTGCTGAACGTGTTGGCCGAAGAGGGCGCCTCGTAGTCGAACCGGGTTTCCGGAATGCCTTCGTTTATGCGGAGGTTCTCAAAATCGAACTGAACCTCCTCATAATTGGCGTTGATTCCCACAATGCGCCGGATAAGAAAGTCCTCTGTCACGGAAATAATAAGCTGACGGAACCCTTGATCGGTGGTACGCCAGTTGAGACGAAGTTTCGTCACCATCTCCGCATCATCGGAATCCTCCCCCTCGTCCAGAGGGACCGGCGCCGGGCGGTTGAGAAAGGCGATACTGTAGTTGCTACGCAACAACGTGAGCCCCTGCTCATTGGCCATGGTGGCGATATCCGCATCGGTCCGCCGTTGGAGTGACTGCTGGAGAGTGACGTTGTGCTCGGGAATATACACCTGCAGCGTCTCTCCATCGGAGACCATCACCTGCCCTGAGGGCTCGTCGAAGTCGATCCGCATCTGATTCGGAATCCGATATTCGATCGTTCCGGAGAGCTCGGAGTCTTCCATCGTGACGGTAAGGTCGGCGGTATAATCCTCGATCTCGCCATACCGTTTTGACATCTCGTCGAAAAACGCGGATGCGGTCTGTATTTCTTGGCCATGTAGAGATATAGATAATGCGACAAGCAGTAAAATCGTCAGTCGTGTCTTCACAGTTACCAGTCCAGACTCACAGTATTGGTATTTCAGTCTAACGACTCACCGTTCTTTGTCAACACGACCGTGTCCACCGGAATCGCGCAGCTGGTCACGAATGCGAGCGGCGCGCTCGTAGTCCTCCCGATCGATCGCTTCACGCAGCTCATCATGCAACGGGTCGGTATCGGACGAGGACTCGTCCTCCCCGGAATCACTAATGGAACGAAGCATCGAGCGCAGGTAGTTGGCGGACCGCACCTGTTCGAACTGGAACGCCGGACTCTCAATCTCTTGAAGTTCTTCAATGGTGGTGATCGCCTCGGTGAGGACGTTCTCGGCGTCCCCGTCAAGGGTCCCGTGCTGAATCCCCATGGCCCGGGCGGCGGCGTGCATGCGGAGAATGTACGGACGGAACTGGAGCACCGCGTTCCGCGCATCCTCATCCGGACAGTAGCGCTCCAGCAGGTCGCAGAGGTGAACGTTGTGTTCCGTATCCCGCACTACCAAATCGAAATACTGCAACTGGTACAGAAGCAGATACCGGTAGTAGAACAGAATCCCTTCCGCCTGAAGCTCTTCCGCGTCGTCCACGCTAATCTCGAATCCCGCGTCACTGCCGTGCTCGAATATGTGCCGGCGAAGTCGATCCTCGGTGTGTGCGAGCACCGTATCAAAGCCATGGGGCCGTTGCCGGTCGGGACGTCCTTCCATTTCGTACTGCTCAATTCCAAGAGGCAGGCGCACCTGGAGCACGCTGCGTCCGTCTTCCGCGACAATGATACGTACGTTCTGTTCGTTGTCGTATCGCCATTCTTCAAGGATACGTGTGAGATCTTGCATATGATTGGTCCTATTCTCAAAGTAACCACGCTGTAGCCGGCTGACCAGTGTCACGAAAAGCGGGTACCATGGCGCCATGATCGTCATATCTTTGGGTGGTTCAATTCTGGTACCGGACGAGGTGGATACCGACCTCATAGTCGCCTATCGTCACTTGTTGAGTGAATACACCGCCACCGCCGGCAATCGCGCTATCGTGGTGGTGGGGGGCGGCGGGCCGGCACGCCGGTATCAGAAAGCGTACCGCGCGGTGACCGAGCGCGCAGAGGCCGGTTCCGAAGACAGTGAGGCTCAGGACTGGATCGGTATTGCCGCGACGCGCCTCAACGCTGAACTCTTGCGGCACAGCCTAGGTTCGCTCTGTCGGGATCCGGTGGTGTACGATCCCGCCGGCACCTTCAGCTTTACCGGACCGGTTCTTGTGGGAGCCGGTTGGAAGCCGGGGTTCAGCACCGACTACGACGCGGTTCTGCTGGCGGAACGCTTCGGTGCGGAGGCTGTGGTCAATCTGAGCAACATCAGCCAAGTCTACACGGCCGATCCCAAGACGGATCCCGACGCCACACCGCTCACAACCGTGACGTGGAGCGAGTTTCTTCCGTTGGTGGGGGATTCCTGGAAACCCGGGAGCAATCTGCCCTTCGATCCGGTGGCAACCGCCAAAGCGGCGGAACTGGGACTTCAGGTTATCGTCGCCCACGGTCGAGAGATTGACAACACGCGAGCTATTCTGCGGGGAGAGACGTTCTTCGGCACGACGATCGGCCCGGAGTAAGTAGGGTTCTCGCAACTCCGCCACGGGGCCGGGTACAACGTCTCAAGACACTCGGCCGGAAGGGCCCGGCTACGGTTGCGCCTGCTCCACGCGGCGGGCAAGCTGCCCTCGGGTGGCAGGGTTAATTTCGTGAGAGGCCGGAATCGTTGCCAGGACGGAGGCCACGTCCACCGGCGTGGAATAGAGTGCCGCGGAAATCGCCCGGTCGTGCTCGCCCAGCGCCTGCCATACCCACGCCGCCCGGAGGCTTGGCGCGACGGTGTCACTGATGCCCGGCGGCGGCATCGTGGTAACAATTCGCAGATAGTCTACCGCCTCGCCGGCTCGCCCCAACTGCTCCAGAACCTGAGCGATCCGAATATTGATCCGGGCAAACTCATCTCCGGACGCGATGAGCCCTCGGAGGCGACTGACCAGATCGGAGCGGTCGACGAGGACGTAGGCCACCGCCAGTTCCGAGAGCACCGCTTCCCGGCGTTCCGCCGGAATCGAAGAGAGTCGCACGTCGGCGAGCAGAGTCGCCGCCGCCGCCGCCACATCGAAATCCCCGTCATGTTGCGCCCGCAATCGGATGAGCGATGCCCGCGTATCCGCCCGCGTTCCGGTGTCACCGATGTCCAGAGCCAGCCGGTACGCCTCGTCAAACGCCTCTTCTCCGGACCGTCCCGCTTCCCACAGGGCCGCAGCATACCACCCGAACGCCAAGGCGCGCATGTACTGCGGAACGACATTTGCGAGCACCTGGGGAACGTCCTCACCGCGGTCCACCCGTACCAGACTGCCGACCAACCGCTCCAGACGCAGTCGTTGTACTTCGTCGACGATCAGACCCGACCGGGAGCGCCGTACGACCCGCCCCGATAGCGTAGACACATCCTGCGACCGACCGAGAACTTCACTCAGAACCGCCAGACGCGCGCTCAAATCCGCGGCAAGAAGCGGATCATCTAACGCTGGGACCGTGGCGATCGCCTGTTGAACGAGGGGATTCAGCGCAACGCGATCATCACGGCCCTCCACCTGCTCCGCCGCGTACACCAGCGTTTCCGCACGAACCGGGTCGGAATCTATCAGATAGACCAGGTCCAACGTACGTCGCAGTGCCGCTTCACCGGCGTTGGGGTTGTCCAACTGTGCGCCGAAGATCGTTCTGAACACGTGTGCCTGCAATTCCGCGTCATCACCGGCATGCGCTTGGCCCAGGAGCTCACCGGTGAGCCCATTCACCAGCTCAACGCGTGTCTCGTCACGGGCAGCAACGATCTGCCACGCCGCCGCCATGCGCGCTTGCAGGCGGATACGCTGACTCCTTTCAATCTCACCACTGCGGAGCAGGCCTTGCGCGTAGTTGAGGAGTTCCGCCGCAGATTGGACGCGTCCATCCCGGGCGAGGGACCTGGCCACATCGGTATAGACAGAGAGTCGGTCACCGGCGGACTCCGCAACTATCAGGTCAAAGGCGGCATCGTATTGGCGAATTCCGGTTGCCGGGGGAGGGGCGGTGGGATCCTGCTCAGGAGTGGATGCGCACGCCGCCACCATGAGTGAGGAGAGAAGAAAAAAAAGGACACCACGCAGCGTGCGGTGCCGTCTGTTACCAGGGGAACGGAGGGCGGCCATCTTTACACGAACATAGGAGATTCCCATGGATTGGTCAACGCGATACAATCGGCGCAATGTTTCATTCCCGCAGTTTCATAGCTCAAGCACAAAAGATACGCAAACACGCAGCGGGGGATACCACCACATTTGCCCGCGACTTGGAACAACGATTTGCTAAACAGCTCTCCCACCTTCCTGCCGAAGCGGCAGCGGAGCTATTCTCCCACTGTACCACGACCCGGACCGATGGTGACGAGCAGGTGCAGGTACTTGGCGACGTCCTGGACCTCCTGCACCAACAGTACGACGATGAGGCCGACCCGCTCCTTCCGGAGGATTGGGTGCTTCTTCGTGAAATTATCGACCAACACGCCGGGGAACTGGACATGGACCTGATTCAATACGTCATGGAGCGGGTTGTCTCGCATCGGGCGCTTTCGTAGGTTCTGCGCGGCTGCTGTGTCCGTGCGCATGCCACGGTGCTACGCGTATGCTCCTGTGCTGCGCGCGGACTGCTTCACAAAAATGGATGGAGGATGCACATGGCATTTTCGCTGATTAACTGGTGGGCGGTGCTTGTGGGCACTGTGTTGAATATGGTGGTGGGCTTTCTGTGGTACGGTCCCTTGTTCGGACGCATCTGGCTGCGGCTCATGGACAAGCGACCGGACGAAATCCAGGGGGGCGAAAACCCGGTGACGTACGTGATCCCCATGGCCGGCGCATTTGTGAGTGCCGTCGCTCTCGCGACGGTAATCGGGCTCCTGCGGGTGTTTACGCTGTCGGGCGGCGCCGGCTGGGGCGCGATGCTGTGGTTCGCCTTCGGCGGCACCGGCCTGCTCACAACGGGCGTGTTCGAAGACCGCAAGGCGGGGCTGAGTTGGCTGTTTATTGCGTACATGGTGATCGTCCACGCCGCCCAGGGCGCGATGTTCGCGGTGTGGCGCTGAGGGGTATGCACTGAACGATCACGGAAACCTCGCAGCGAGGACCGATTCCGGACGGTGGAGGTTCCCCGTCACACCCCGCAGACGCTCCTAACGAACCGCCGGATAGAGCGCTTGATGAATGCGCTACTCACCGTGTAGTATCCCCCAATCGCACAAGCCGGCGTGGCGGAATTGGTAGACGCAGCAGACTCAAAATCTGCCGCCCGCAAGGGTGTGGGAGTTCGAGTCTCCCCGCCGGCACTTCTTAAGACTATTTACTGAAAGAACTTAGCTTCTGTGGTATACTTTCCTCTTGGAGCTCACGACCGGTGGTCTGAGATTAAGTCTGAGATTTTGGGAAGAACCACATGCCACGAGGAAAGTCACCGTTCAGTCTGCAGCGCCGTCCCGCCAATCGGAAAGAGGCGGAAAAGAAGCGCCAGGGCAAGAAGTACCGCTACATATACTACGTTCAGTTTCGCGATCAACTCGGTGATTATACATCGGCCGTTAGTACCGGTGAGAGCTCCGAGGGCGCAGCTCGCGCATGGGCAATGGACTACCTTCGCAAAGGGAACGTACCGGTCCATCGCGGATTTACCTTTGCCAAATACGCGACCAATTGGTGGATTCCCGGTAGGTGTACTTACCTCAACGACCAGGAAGCGTCGGGGCACAAGAAGTCCCCCAAGTACATCGCCGAGTCTCGCCGCAATCTGGAGAACCGGCTCATCCCCTACTTTGGCAAGAAGAAGCTCTCCAGCATCCGTCCGGAAGATATCATGCGGTGGAAGTACCAGCTCTACAAGAACGGCGATCCCGAAACAGGGCGGGAACTGAGGCCCGCTACGATCAATCGCGCCTTGGCCACCCTCAAGGTGATGCTCAAGGAGGCGGTGAAGCTGGGCTACCTCCAAACCAATCCGGCGGCAGATATCGGGGTACTCAAGGAGGACGCCAAGGCAAAGGGCACCCTCACGCAGAAGGAAGCGGCCAAGCTGCTCAATGAGAGCAAGATCGACACTGTCTGGGACGGGGACTACTACCACTTCGTCCTTAACTATACCGCCGCCCACACCGCGATGCGCCTGGGCGAGATTCTCGCGCTTCAACCGGAGTCGATCAAGGATGGGGAGCTCCTGGTGGATCACTCGTGGAACGGACCGGAGTGGGGTCTGGGGGATACCAAAACCCATCAGGGACGATCGGTACCGATCAGCGCGGACGTAGAGCGGCATCTCAAGGAGGTCCTTGCCCGACGCAACACGCCGGGAACATGGAACCTGCTCTTTGCCCTCAACGATGACGGGAGCCCCGCCCACGAACGGCAAATCATCAACGCCCTCTACGACGCGATCCACCGTATCGGGATACCCGAGGAAGAACGGTCCAAGCGGAACATAACCTTCCACAGTTGGCGGGCGTTCTGGAATACCCAAGCGATCATGCGGGGGATCAACGAGCACCTCATACGGCGAGTGACCGGCCACGCAACGGTACAGATGACCGGACACTACACGCGTCCCAATGTCGCAGATATGAAGTCCGTGCTCGACCTGCAGAAGGAGCTCCTCTATGCAACGTAGCAACTTGCCAATCGACGGCTTTGACCCGGAGAAGGCGTTCGCCAGGATAGATGCGTTTGGGGACTCGCGCGGTAAGACCGAGGCGATCATAGCCACGCTGGAAACGTACCGGGAAGCTCGGGACAATTGGCGGCAAGTGCTGGCAAATCATCCAGATGGGCTCGTGCGCGAGCGGGTTTCTGAATATGCGGAGGTGTTGCACTGCGAACCGAAGTTTCGTGCGGTAACGCATGCAAGCTTCAACCTCCTTCAGGCCTGGCCACAACGAGTAGCACCCAACCTCAAAGCGCGTCTGCGAATCCTGTCAATCGGCGGCAATCCCGAGATTTTGGAGCGTGCTTCATCTTGGCTCGATCCGTCTGATCTATTCTGGTTCAATTCCGCGGAGACGGTCGCCTATGCACGAGACATCGAAGATAGGGACAGACGATTAGGTTTTCTCATCACCTTCAAGGAGAAAGTCGTCACGGCGTGGCAATCAGGAAGGTTGGTGCTTATCGATCCGCAGACCGGGTTCGAAGTGGACACTGACGCGGACAGCTACGAGACTATGCTGAACAAGGCGGTCGGACAACTCCTGGTGGAAATTCAGAATCTTGAATTGTCAACCTTCTTGAAATCGCGCAAGGCGGGCGAGAAACCGGCAACGTCGCCACACTACGAAGGGAAGATCCTGTGGCGGGCTTCCGTCGAGAAACTCACGCAGTTGATGACAACACTCTACGCCGAACGACTCATCGAGTGCGATAAGCGGGACCTCCTGGCGATCATTACTGAGCACTTCAGGGATCTTCGAGAGCCAGAGTACGAACTCGCCCAGATCGCTAATGCAATGATGCTCAAGGAACCGCCATCCGAGTCTTCCCCGTGCGACAAGATCTTCTGGAAAGGATCATTGGTGGAGCTTACCTATTTGTTCTTAAAGCTAGTAGAGATGTCATACTTTAGCCACGTAGAAGGTGAGCTCATAAAGCTACTACCACAACACTTCTTTGATAAGAACGGAAAGCCAGTCAATGAAAGGAGCCTTGGTACGTCGAAGTCGGAGGCACGAGGCCTCGGACCACGCAATAATCGCGTGCGCAGAATGACTGCGATCATCGACGAACTCCTCAAGAATAACTCAGTCGAGAAGAAATGATGCCCGGACAAGAGAATTTGGACGATCATTATGATAGCGGCTACATCCACCACTATACGAGCTTAGAATCGCTTGCTCTCATCCTATCCGGCCGCAAGATCCGCTTTAATCGTCTTGATCGGGTAGATGACGTCGTAGAATCCGCTCCGATCCACGGTTATGACCTGGCGCAGTTTCTGTACGTGTCATGCTGGTCCGACGATAAACAAGAGTCAATCCAGATGTGGCAACTGACACCAGGCATGTCCGGCGTTCGGATAAGTGTTCCGGCTGACATGTTCCAACGGAAACCGTTACCGAAGGATGCACAACTAGGCGTCTGGACCGAACCGGGGACGGAAAGTCTCTTCACCTATGACGAGCTGTTCCGGAGAGACCGATGGGTCCTCCCTCTCTGCAACTTCTGGAACGCGTTCTACAATGAAGTGGAGTACGTTTCAGACCCGCAAGTGGTCCGCGAGGAGCACGTTACGATATCGCTCAATCAGCAAACAGGATCATTCTCGATGCAGTCAGCGGGCCCCTCGACGATCGCCAAGTACAAAGGGACCGAATGGGCCTGGCAGAATGAGGTCCGATTCGTTATTCTCGCCACACCGGGACAGTCAAACGTAAACACAGCTACGCTCCAAAACCTACCGAATCGATTCGCGACGGCCGTCGCCAACCATCACGCCCCTGAAGCGACGAGTATTGACGCTGATCTCTCAGACGAAGCGATAGAAAGAATAAAGATACGACGGGGGCCACTCATGTCTAAGGGCCAGCGAACGCTACTCGAATCCATTATCGATCGATACGCTCCCAACGCAACGGTGCAGGATAGTCGATTTACGGGCAAGATCCGTATTCCTCGACGCTGAGACTCCAAAATGATTGCTGTGGTAGTGACGGATGGTGTCGACTTGCCAACGCCAACGTTCTGGATCAAGAACGCTATAGGTTGCAGGTTTGCCGCCGCAGCAATAATGCAATTGGCATAGACCTCAGAGGAACGCCATCCATGCGCTGATAGCGGTACGGAGGGCAATTCAGGCGTCGATTCAAGCTTCCTGTGAGTTCACGGGAGTATCAAATGAGTACACCGCCTGCTGGAAGTTGTCGGGAACGGGTACGCGCGAACCGATACTGTTTTCGGCGATGCGGATAGCGAAGATGCCATAGACCCACTTATCATTCGTATTTCTGCTTCAGCCTCGCAACCGGCCTTATCTTCTCAAGGAACGAGACTTGACTACGGTCGCCGTCGGTTTCGTGGAGTATTCTTTCGATCGAACGTCCGATAGCTTTTTTTGCTGACCGAGCAATTCCGAAACGCTTTGCCGAATTGGAAAGCACATCAAGTACCGTTCCAAGGAAGGGTATCCCCATCCCGGCGAAATCAACGGCCGCGGAATAGGAGAAATCGAAATAGCGACGATTGGTGTTCCTCCGCGCTGCCAGCTCCGCTACCTCGTTATTATACCGCTCGACCGTCGTTATTCGTTCTTCGTCATCCAACGACGCAAGGAAACGTAGAAGACTCGTAACCCTGTTCGGTGTGACGATGGAGTTCAGGAGGTCATCTATCTCCGAGAGTGACATGTAAGTGTTCACCTCTAGAACGCTGACGTCGGGAGCCAGTTTCTGACCATCATGAAGTACACGCTTGAATGATTGGAAGGCTCCCAACCGTTCTTGCGTTGCATTCTTGAAGAACGATAGCAGATTTGCCATTACTTCGACGTATTGTCGATCGGTGAACTGGCCCGGCTGCCCGAACGGAAAGTACGATGCGTTTAGAGCAGACGATAGGTGGGCATTCAAGGAAGCTGTCGTAAACTCCAGAAAAAGATCCGTTCCGGCTTGTTCAGACACTACCCCTTGAATCGGTTCATTGATACCAAATGCGCCAACTCTCAGCGGACTTGAGGTCCCAAGCACTTCGAATGATGTCCGCAGAGCTCTCAGAGGCCATGAAAGTAGATTATAGAGATTCTTGGCATCAATCATACCGAGATCCGAAAGGATAAACACCAGCTCTCGTAGATGCGGCAATAGACCCATTTCGTTCACGAAGTACTTGGACGAAATCTCGACCAAATCGATAGCCAATAGCACATTAAGCGCTCGGCGACTGATCACGCCTTCGTTATTGGCCCCATAGGCGTCGGACAGAAGCCCCGTATCGTATCTCGAGGCTGGCTGGGTGAGGACCAGCTTTAGTCTGTCACGGTGGACCAATTCTATGATGTCGTCCCGATGGAGTAACTGTTGTTCGAAGAACGCAGATGTGTTTGGTTCGATTGGTGGCGCCCAATAAACTCGATCATAGAGTATCAGGTGATTTCGTAGATTGGCGCCGGGAAATACACTGAAGTCGACAAAACATGCCGCACCAGTGCTTGGGTGGAAATATAGCTGATCCTTCTTAAACTCACCTGCATAGATAGCGGGCAGATTATCGTACCATAAGGCCTCGTCTCTCTTTTCGAAATCCCATGACCGTCGGTCGAGGAAAGGCGAAGTCATGTACAAAACATCAGTCGTCCGGGGAGAAGATCTCGGATGGTCGCTGTCCTCGACGATTTTGAAAGGTACCGATTCGTTCAGCTCGCGAAGGAAGTCGTTTAAATGCGTCCTCTCCTTCTCTAATATGGTCCCTTCAACATGGATCTTGATGAGACCGTCACCTTCATTGCCGACCACAGAAACGAAGCTTACGTTAGGAAACTTTGACGCGAGAAGATTAACTAGATCGACAGCGGTGAAGGTCATACCAGCGTGACTCAAACCAATCTCATGATCTTCCAACGGATCGATTCTGGCCAAGTACTTTTCAGGTGGCGTTTCTATGAGTTGTACCGGCGTCGTGATTGGTCGAATTGATCTATCGAATTCGGTTTTCAACTCACTGAAGGGCACGTTTGAAGGATCGCATAGGATTCCGTAGTAGCCATTCTCGAACCCGAAGATCCGTGTGGAGAGTTCCGGGTACCGTGCCCTAAGCTTCAAATCGACTCGCCTGATCTGTTCCGAAATGTCTTGCATGGCGCCCCCTATCGGGAAGAACTTCGATTTCACAATACTATTTGAATCAATCGTTTTCGTCGCGCTCGTTTCGGCCCTAGCGCATACCGCTCACGCGCCGATCAGAGCGTCCTCCCTATGAGTCCACGGGAGTATCCAATGAGTAAACCGCCTGCTGGAAGTTGTTGGAAATGAGTGCAGACTCATTGGATTTCAAGGATCGAGTTAATCGAGTTTACCGACATATGTTATAGTCTTCATCAAGGATCTTGCCCCGCGTGGGTAGCATCATTAACGATCAGCGAATAGAGTTGGGACGGAAGCACCATATGGAAAGCACACAACTAAACTGGATAGTCGGATTCATCTGGGGCATCGCGGACGACGTTCTTCGGGATGTCTACGTTCGGGGTAAGTATCGGGATGTTATCCTTCCCATGACGGTAATCCGCAGGCTCGACGCCGTTCTCGAAGATACCAAACAAGATGTCCTCAAGCTCAACAAGCAACTGGACGAAGCGGGCGTCGCAAATAAGGATGCGGCGCTTCGGCAGGCTGCGGGCAACGCATTCTATAACGTTTCACCTTTTACCCTTCGCGATCTCAGGGCGCGTGCAAAACAGCAACAGCTAAAGGCCGACTTCGAGGCGTATCTGGAAGGATTCTCCTCAAACGTCCAGGAGATTCTTGCCAAGTTCAAATTCCACAACCAGATCCCTACCCTTATCGAGGCCGACATTTTGGGAAGCCTGATAGAGAAGTTTACGTCGAGTGACATCAACCTGAGTCCACGCCCGGTCCTCGATCATGAAGGGAATACTCGACTTCCCGGTCTGGACAACCATGCGATGGGAACGATTTTCGAGGAACTGATCCGCCGTTTCAATGAAGAAAACAACGAAGAGGCCGGTGAGCACTTTACGCCTCGTGATGTCGTGAAACTGATGTCTAATCTGATCTTTTTTCCGATTGCAGACCACATCCAAGATGCCACCTATCGTGTATATGACGGAGCGTGTGGAACCGGCGGCATGCTCACTGTAGCGGAAGAAACCCTCGAGGAACTGGCACAGGAACACGGCAAGGACGTCTCGATCCATCTCTTTGGACAAGAGGTTCAACCGGAAACGTACGCTATCAGCAAGGCGGATCTACTTCTCAAAGGGGAGGGACAGGCTGCAGAGAACATGAAGTACGGGTCGACCCTATCCTCGGACGCGTTCCCGTCAATGGAGTTTGACTTCATGCTTTCTAATCCACCCTACGGTAAGAGTTGGAAAACCGATCTCGAGCGAATGGGGGGGAAGAAGGATATCTGCGATCCCCGCTTCACCGTTCAGCACAAGGGGGAAGAGCTCTCGTTGATCACGCGCTCCAGCGACGGTCAGCTCATGTTCCTGGTCAACAAGCTGGCGAAGATGAACCACAACACCGACTTGGGTAGCCGTATTGCTGAGGTACACAACGGTTCTTCCATCTTTACCGGCGACGCCGGTCAGGGAGAGTCAAACATCCGGCGCTGGATAATTGAGAATGACTGGCTTGAAGCGATTATTGCGCTGCCTGAGAACATGTTCTATAACACCCCGATTGCGACGTATATCTGGGTCATTACGAATCGCAAACAGGAACATCGGAAGGGCATGGTCCAACTCATCGACGCGACCGGCATCTATTCGATGTTGCGCAAGAATCTTGGCAAGAAGAATTGCGAATTCTCGAGTGAGCAAGTAAAGCAGATCACCGACCTGTTTCTTTCATTCGACGAAACCGAGCAGTCGAAGATCTTCCCAAACGCCGCGTTCGGTTATTGGAAGGTCGTCGTCGAACGGCCTCTTCGCCTCGCCACCCACGTGACCGAAGAAAAGCTCCGATCCTTCCGACAGGGGGTATCAGAACCCCTTCAGAAAGGAGCCGAGATCCTTCAGAGGCTTGCCGGTGGCTCGAACCCACACCTCGATTTCAATCAGGTTCGGGAGGAGTTTGAACAAACGCTGAAAGATGCGGGGATCAAGCTTCCGCAGGCGGACCGAAAGACGCTGTACAATGCGTTTACCTTCTCGGACGATTCCGCAGCTCCAGTTATCAAGAAAAAGACCAAGACGGGTATTGAATACGAGGTCGATCCCGAGCTCCGCGATACCGAGCAGGTACCGCTCCTCGAAGAGGGAGGAATCGGAGCCTTTATCGAGCGAGAGGTACTCCCGTATACACCGGATGCGTGGGTCGACCACTCCAAAACACAGATCGGTTACGAGATTAGCTTCACCCGGCACTTCTACAAGCCCGAACCACTGCGGCCATTAGAGGAGATAAAAGAGGACCTGATCGCGCTTCAAGAAGAAGCGGAAGGACTATTGGATTCAATCATCGGAGTGGAAGACCGTGCGTGAAATACTGGGAAAGGCGAAAACGGTTCGTGAGATTCTCAAAGGGGTCAAGTATACCATTGACTACTACCAGCGGGAATACAAATGGCTGGGGAAACAGGCGCGCGAGTTGGTGTCCGATCTGAGCCAGAAGTTCCTGGAAGAATATGATCCGAACCACGAACGCGCGAAGGTCGCGGACTACCCTCACTACTTTCTTGGATCTATCATCATCAGCAAAAAGGATTCCGCTAACTACATCGTCGACGGCCAGCAACGCTTGACGACGCTGTCTTTGCTCATCGTTCTCTTGCGTCGCCTACAAATCGACAGGGCTGACGCGGTAAATGTAGATGAACTTATCGTTTCCGAGAAGTATGGCGAGAAGTCCTTCAACTTGGACGTAGCTGAACGGCGCCCCGTGATGGAAGCACTTTTCGAAGGGCAACCGTTTGATCCGAACGGTCGTCCTGATTCGGCAGTCAATATCTATTACCGATATCAGGATCTCGACGAAGAACTGCCGGGTGAAATCAGAGAAGCTGCCCTTCCCTATTTCGTCGATTGGCTCCTGGAAAACGTTCATCTGGTCGAAATCACCGCGTATTCCGACGACGACGCGTATACGATATTCGAGACGATGAACGACCGCGGCCTTTCCCTGAGCCCAACGGAAATGCTGAAGGGGTACCTGTTGTCAAATATCGACCAAGACGACAAGCGGGAGATCGCCAGCGATCGTTGGCGATCACGAATTCACGAGCTGAACGAAACAGGGAAGGAGGTCGAGTCCGACTTCTTCAAGGCCTGGTTTCGCAGCCAATATGCAACGAAGATCCGGGAGAGGCGCAAAGGGGCGCGGGCCGAAGACTTCGATCGAATCGGAACGGAATTCCACCGCTGGCTTCGTGAAAGCTCAAAAGGGATTGGCATAGAGACCAGTGACGATTTCTTTCGATTCATTGACCGCGATTTTGACTTCTATAGTCGTCAGTACCTTCGCTTGGTAAACGCAACCCGGACACCTGTTCCGGGGCTGGAGTATGTGCTGTACAACGCTCATCACGGATTTACGCTGCAACACATGGTCCTCCTCGCGCCGATCCTTCCGAGTGACGATGAGGGAGAGATCACTCTCAAAACCCGCTTAGTCGCCAAGTTTCTGGATATTCTTCTCACGTGGCGAATCTGGAATTTCCGCAGCATCGCCTACTCAACGATGCAATACGCGATGTTCATAACGATGCGGGATATCCGTGGTCTCCCTTCCGATGAACTGGGGCGTAAGCTTCATCAGTGGCTATCGGAGGAGAAAGAGACGTTCGACACGAATGATCGACTTCGCGTTCACCAACAGAACCGATACGCCCTCCACCGACTGCTTGCGCGAATAACGGACTTCATCGAAACGGGATCAGGTCAGCCATCGAGGTACACCGAGTATGTTGCCGATGGACCATCGCGCTACGAGGTGGAACACATCTGGGCCGACCACCCGGATCGGCATACCGACGAGTTCAGCCATCCCGCGGATTTTGCTGAACATCGCAACCGAATTGGCGGCCTGCTCCTCCTGCCGAAGAGCTTCAACGCGAGCTACGGAGATCTGCCATTCGAAGAGAAGCTGCCGCACTACTTTTCGCAGAACCTTCTTGCCCGCTCCCTCAACGAACAGTGCTACCAGCATAACCCTGGATTCCTCAGTTTTGTTGAACAAACGAGCCTCCCGTTCCGCCCGTATACAGAGTTCAAAAAGGCGAGTATCGAAGAGCGGGGGGCGCTCTATCGTCAGATTGCGAAACGGATCTGGAATCCGGACGATTTGCTCAGGGAGATAGGGGAATGATCGAACATTTGAGGCCTTACCCCGATTACCGAGATTCGAAGATTCTTTGGTTGGGACATATTCCGTCCCATTGGGATTGCCTTCCTCACCGGGCTCTATTCCGGGAGATAAGATCTCAAGGTTTTCCCGAGGAACAACTCCTTTCGGTAACCATCGCGAAGGGTGTTGTACCACAAGCAGCACTACTCAATGACTCGTCAAAGAGGGATTCCTCAAACGAAGACAAGACCAAATACAAGTTGGTCGAGCCGAACGACATCGCATACAACAAGATGAGAGCGTGGCAAGGCGCGGTCGGAATGTCGAAATATCGCGGGTTGGTAAGTCCGGCGTACATCGTCGTCCGCCTACGGTCTTCCCATAACCCCGAATACTTTCATTACCTGTTTCGAACACCTCGGTTCATCAAAGAAGCTGAGCGATGGTCATACGGGATCACATCCGATCAATGGAGTCTCCGACCAGAACACTTCAAGATGATTTACTCGTGTCTGCCGACAAAGGATGAGCAATACCAGATAACCCGCTTCCTCACAAAGACAGATAGAAGCATTGATCGATTCATCCGCAATCGCCGACGGTTGATCAAGACCCTGAACGAGCAGAAGCAGGCCATGGTTGGTCGACTTGTCACTCGCGGACTCGATCCGGATGTTCCTCTTAGGCCCTCGGGGGTCGAGTGGCTCGGAGACGTTCCGGTACACTGGGAAATACTTCGGGCAAAGTACTTATTCAAAGAGGTTGACGAGCGATCTTCGTCTGGCACCGAGGAACTCCTGTCGGTTTCTCACATCACAGGTGTCACACCGAGAAGCCAGAAGAACATCACGATGTTCATGGCAAAATCCTACGTCGGCCATAAAATCTGTCGGCCGGGTGACCTCGTTGTTAACACGATGTGGGCATGGATGAAAGCAATGGGCATCTCCTCTCAGCTCGGCATCGTCAGCCCCTCATATGCGATCTATCGCCCAACAAAGGCCGCAAAAGTAGTCGGAGGCTATTTCGATCACTTGCTCCGCACGCCAAACTATGGCGCAGAATACTGGCGCAGGTCCACCGGAATCAGAAAATCGCGTCTTCGGCTTTATCCTGATGATTTCTTGCGCATTCCGATGTTGGTACCGCCACGACACGAGCAGGAAAAGATAGCGGAGTACATTGCGTCGACGACTCATAACTTGAATTCTGCTATCTTGAACGCGGAACGCGAAATTGTACTAATTCACGAATACCGTACCCGTCTTGTGTCAGACGTAGTAACCGGCAAGATCGACGTTCGCGGACTCTCGTTAGCTGAAGCCCCATTCCTCGATGAGGACAATGCAGAAGGATTTGCAGACGCCGATCCCACGGAGACCGAAGACTACGGAATCCCCGAGGAGGCAATTGATGACGACGAGTGATACCTCCGAGAAAGGTCTTGAAACGCTGATCGTAGATTCTCTTATCGATCGTGCTGGCTATCGCGTCGGGAACAGCAACGACTATGATCGAGATCACGGTGTTGACATCGTTCAATTTCGTGGCTTCATGACCGCTACCCAACCAGACGCGGTCGAAGCCATAGAGCTTGCTTCCGACTCACCAAAGCGTACACAGTTCCTCCATCGGCTCCAGGGTGAAATCGCAAAACGTGGTGTAATCGACGTTCTCCGCCACGGAATAAAACACGGGCCCGTGCATATCGATCTCTTCTACGGAAATCCGACACCGGGCAACGCAAAAGCTCAAGAGCAGTATGAGGCGAATATCTTCAATGTCACCCGCCAATTGCGCTACAGCAAAGACGAGACGCAGCTTGCCCTTGATCTGGGGATCTTCATCAACGGACTTCCGGTCGCGACCTTTGAGCTCAAGAACAGTCTGACCAAACAGACGGTCGATGACGCTATTCAACAGTACAAACGCGATCGGGATTCAAAGGAGCTGCTCTTTCAGTTTGGTCGTTGCATGGTGCACTTTGCCGTCGACGACCAAGAAGTGTGGATGTGTGCCCACCTTAAGGGGAAAGACTCGTGGTTTCTTCCGTTCAACAAAGGCTACAACGATGGTGCAGGCAATCCGCCGAATCCGGAGGGGCTAAAGACCGCGTACCTGTGGCAAGAAGTACTCACCAAGCATGGACTGACCGACATCATCGAAAACTACGCCCAAACGGTCGAAGAGAAAGACGACAAGGGGCGGAAGCGGTACAAACAGGTCTTTCCACGTTACCATCAGCTCGACGTCGTACGAAAGCTCCTGGCCGATGCAAGGACTCACGGAGCGGGCAAACGATATCTCATTCAGCACTCTGCCGGGAGTGGTAAGAGTAACTCCATCGCCTGGCTGTCCCACCAGCTAGTAGGCCTGGATCACGCCGGCAGTACCATTTTCGACTCCGTGATCGTCGTGACCGATCGCCGGGTGTTGGACAAACAGATCCGTGACACGATCCGCCAGTTTGCTCAGGTGTCGTCGACACTCGGGGAGGTTAAAGGTACATCGGGAAGTAAGACGAAGGAGCTGTCCAAGTTTCTTGCCGACGGGAAACGCATCATTATTAGCACGGTCCAAACCTTTCCCCACGTTCTCGATCAGATCGGCGACAATCACAGAGATCGAAAGTTCGCCATTATCATCGACGAGGCACACTCCAGTCAGGGAGGACGTACGTCAGCCAAGATGAATATCGCCCTCTCGGCGGATGGCGCCACCGGAGAGGACGAGGACTACGAGGATCAGATTAACCGGATCATGGACGCGAGAAAAATGCTCGGCAATGCCAGCTATTTCGCGTTCACGGCAACGCCGAAGAACAAAACTCTTGAGATATTCGGCGAGCCCGGGCCGGAGAGCGGAAAGATCCGGCACCGCCCCTTTCACAGCTATACGATGAAACAGGCAATTCAGGAAGGCTTCATCCTAGACGTCCTTGCCAACTACACGCCTGTAGAGAGCTACTATCGGCTGATGAAAACTGTCAAAGACGATCCGGAGTTCGACACCAGAAAGGCGAAAAAGAAACTCCGCCGTTATGTGGAATCCCACGACCACGCGATCCGCCAGAAGGCGGAGATAATGGTGGATCACTTCCATGAACAAGTGATTGCCCACAGGAAGATCGGCGGACAGGCGCGGGCGATGGTCATCTGCAGCGGAATCCAGCGAGCGATCCAGTATTATCACGCGGTTTCCACCTACCTGAAAGACAGAAAGAGCCCCTATGCCGCGATCGTCGCGTTTTCCGGAGAACACGAAGATGCAGGACGTCAGGTTACCGAAGCGACACTCAACGGTTTTCCGAGCGTTCAGATAGAGGCCAAGATCCAGACCGATCCCTATCGTTTCCTGATCGTCGCAGACAAGTTTCAGACCGGCTACGACGAACCCCTTCTTCACACGATGTACGTGGACAAGCAACTTTCGGGGATTAAGGCGGTTCAGACGTTGTCTCGACTCAACCGCGCGCATCCTCAGAAACGAGACACATTCATTCTGGACTTTATGAACGATGTAGATACGATCAAACTAGCCTTCGCCGACTACTATCGGACCACCATCCTGAGCGAGGAGACCGATCCCAACAAACTCCACGATCTGAAGGCGAACCTCGACGGTCACCAAGTATACAGGGATAACCAAGTACGGGAACTCGTCGAACTCTTCTTAGGAGGAGCGCAACGAGACAAGCTCGATCCGATTCTGGACGCCTGTGTAGCGGTATATAACCGTGACCTCGACGAAGATGACCAGGTGGATTTTAAGGGCAAGGCGAAGTCGTTCGTCCGTACATACCAGTTCCTCGCATCTATTGTTCCGTACACGATGCGGGAATGGGAGGAACTGTCAGTCTTTCTCAGCTTTCTCACGCCAAAGCTCCCGGTGCCAAAGGAGCAAGATCTTTCTCGAGGCATTCTCGAGACGATCGATATGGACAGCTACAGAGCGGAAGTCAAAGACAAGCTGGAAATATCGCTACCTGATGAAAACGCTGAAATAGACCCGGTACCAACGGGCCAAGGAGGGCACGTTGCGGAACCCGAACTCGACTATCTCAGCAATATCGTCCGTGCGTTTAATGATCAGTTTGGAAACATCAACTGGGACGATGCCGACCGCATCAGGCAGGTTATTGCTGAAGAGATCCCGGAAAAGGTCGCGGCCGACAAAGCGTACCAGAACGCGATCAAGAACAGTGACAAGGCAGCTGCACGTCTAGAACACGACCGCGCCCTGCAACGGGTGGTCGTCAGCATGCTCTCCGATCATACGGAGCTATTCAAGCAATTCAGTGACAATCCGAGTTTCAAGAAGTGGCTGGCGGATACGATCTTCAACGTGACGTACGAGAAAGCGGGATAGTGCACGCCCTCCATCGAAAGCGACGTCACCCGAAGGTACGGATAACACATAGCAAGACCAGCAAAGGTCCGATTATGGCTACAGCACCGACTGCGATCGTCGTGGAGTTTTCGAGAACGGCCTGGCCTACAGGAATCCCGTACTCGCGCAACGCGATAGCCACTCCACCTGCTGCCTGGATACCAGTTCCCACGAGATGCAACTTCAGTAGTAGATAGAGCAACCGCCCAACACCGTGAATGGCCGCCACCCTGTCAGCAGCACGCTGAACGTGCGTCTTTTGCTCTGCCGCTTCCTCGGCGCTTATCTCCTCACGGCTCTCCGCAGCCTCTATCGACATCATTCGCTCCGGCAGGCTGTCCAGGAACTGCCGAGCCCCTTCCGCTGTCCGTTCAAGAACCTCCTTCCGTATCCAGCTCCGTACCGGGATGATTCCCACAACGAACAGAGCGGACAGGCCGATCGACAGCCAACTCGGTACCACCGACACCATTTTCCAAAGCTCCGTCCGGAGCAGCATCTCTCGCCCAAGCGCAACTGCCGGCACGAAGCTGAAGAGAGCCACGATCAGGATTGGATGCAGGCGCCATAGCGTATGGGGCCTGAAGCGGGAAACACCGTAGATCACCAGGACGGAGAGGATGTAGATCCCCAGAAGCGTAAGTGTGTAGATCATTTCGGAACGGTAGCGCTGTCTTGTGCCGAATCCCGTCACAGCACAGACGAAAACGATCTGCCCGTGTGACAGGAATCGGCACAGACCCCACCTATCCTCTTGCAACGGAGGATTACCGTGGCATACGTAAACCCGTTATTGACCGAACCGGTCACCG
>JBBDTM010000036.1:0-8202 GCA_040904425.1 Alkalispirochaeta sp. | reverse complement strand
AGTCACCTCCGCCCGATGAACCCGCCGACGAGCCGGAACCCGAAGACATCCTTTCAGCGTTTTCCGATGACCTGGACACCGACCCGCAGGCGGATCTTGCCGAGCTGGATGACCTCGGTGACCTCGACGATTTTGACCTCGATACCGCGCCCACCGACGACTCCACCGACGATTCCGGCGAGGATGCCTCCGCTGATGAGAGCGCGGAGTTCGCTTACGAGGAGGAGGCCGAAGACACCCTGGACGAGGCCGCTGCTCCCGATGAGGACGACCTCAGTGAGGAGGACGTCGCCGAAGGAGACGAGTTTGAAGATCTCGACGAACTGGGAGACATCGTCGGTGACGACAGCTTCGGTTCCGATTTCGGAGATCAAATCGATGAGGATTTCGGCGACATCGACCTGGACGAGACGGACCTCAATGAGGATCCCCTGTCAGGTGGTGGCGCGGAGTCCTTCGATCTTCCCGCGGACGATGATATTGAAGATCTGGAGAACGTGGACGAGTTTGAGTCTTTCGATGATGAGGGATTTAGCCTCGGTGACTTTGGCGAAGAGTTCGACATTAATGAAGAATCCATCGACGAGTTTGCCGGCCTCGAAACGGACACCGGGGATGAAGGCGAAGGGATCGAGGAGGTCGCCGGCGCCGGAGAAGGAGCGCCGGAGCGCGAGCTTTCGGACGATGAGTTTCACCATGTACAACAGACCCTTGCCTCCCTGCCGCTTAACGTCAAGATCGCCGCGGAAGAAGCGATCGCCGAGTCCCCCGGCACTGCTCAGCAGACCAACGACCTTATAGATCTCCTCATCGGCGGCGCGAGCCCGGCGAAGATCGCCCACCAGCTCTCTCAAATTCTGAGCCGCAAAGTGGAGGTTCCCAAGGGCTACCAGAAGCGCAGTGGTCTCGCCTTTGAGGAAGAAAAGGAGACGTTCTCTTACCGTCTGCGATATGTGATCCTGCCCTTCCTGGGCCGCGCGGCGTTGGTCCTCGTGGCTACCGCGATCGTGGGACTCCTGGCGCATCGCTTGGTGTATAGACCGATCTACGCGGCAATTCTCTATCGCCAGGGGTATGAACAGGCGCAAGAGGAGCGATACGAGCGTGCCAACGATACGTTCCAGCGCGCCTATGAACTGCGCCGCCGGGATGAGTGGTTCAAGCGCTATGCCGAACTCTACGAGGACCACCGGCAGTATCAGCTGGCGGTGGAGAAGTACGATCAGCTTGTGTTTGGAATGGACCCTGGCGTACGCGCCTTTCTCCGCGGTAAGGCGGCGAACAACGAGCTGATCGAGTCCGTGGAAGGGACCGACGGACGCCGTCGACAGGTGTATGACCTGCTCACTGTGGATGAGGAGGCGATCCTCGACCACGGTGCCCTGCAGTCGGAGACGCTCGCCAACTACCGCCGCGCCGACGAGCTCTACGATATTCTCCTGTTCGGCGACGAGTACCACTACGATGCGCTCATGGCTCGCGGCGCCAACTACATGCGGTGGGCGGAGGAAGACGCCCAGCGATACGAGGATGCTCGCCAGAGCTACGCCCGTCTCCTCGCTCGTTACGGTGAAACCGACGCGATTCTGATGCAGTTCCTGCGATATTTCACCCGCATCGATAACCAGACGGAAGTGGAACGGCTGACCTCCGTCTTCCTCAACTCACCGGAGGCGGAGGTTGACCCGCAGATCTATGCCAACGCCGCCGGCTACTTGCTGGATAAGGGTCGCATCGCGGACATCCGGGAGATGCTGATCCAGGCGCTCCAAGCCGACAACGAGACCCCGGAAATCCACTACGAGCTCGCCCGCTACAATCGTCGGGTAAACGCACCCACCGAGGAACGCGCCGCCCTCAATAACGCCCAGGAAGCGTTTCGCCGCGCGGAGCCGCTCTCCCCGCGGCGCCTCCACAAACGGATCGATACCGACATCCGCAGTGGAGAGTACTGGTATGAGCGGGATGAACTCCTGCGGGCCACCGAAGAGTACACCCGCGCCCAGAATCGCTACACCCAGGCGCTGGAGGCGGGATTTCTGGACCCCACCGCGGAGCTGGCCCGCGTCTTCGCCCGGCAGGCGGATATCGACTACTACCACAGCGGTGAGTTGGACCGTGCGCTCCAGCGCTACAACCGAGCCGCCGCGGACGGCTTTGCTCCGGATGAGCTCAACTACAAGCGCGGGTTTCTGCACTATCGGGACGAGCGTTACGACCAGGCGGCGGAGCACCTCTTTGACATCGGTACCAGTAACGACCTGGTCGGGCCAGACACCGTGCTCTACGCCCGCGGAAACACGCTCTTCCAGCGGCAGAACTACTTTGGCGCGCAGGCGTTCTATCGGGAAATTCTGGACCGCCTCCAGAGCCGTCGGGATCAGATCCGCACCCTCCTCGTGGAGGAGGACCCGGACCACCGGGCGCTCGTGGAGAATCTGATTCGCGTGCACAATAATCTGGGAGTGGCACTCTATCGCGCCGCTGTCCGGGGAAATCCCCAGGACCCGGACCTCTCACAGGCGCTTAACCACCTTCGGGAATCAACGGAGCTGCGAGAAAACTACCTCCGGGACGATGAGACCGGCGAGCGCGCCGCCACCACCACCCTGGGATTTCTCAATATGAGGGAGATTCTCTATCCCAACGAGCAATACGAGCCGCAGATCTTCTCGGAACTCCCGCGGGATATGGAGCAGCTTGAGCTCTAGGCGTGTGCCTCACCGTAGGGCAGTGCATGGGCCCGGCGCTGCGGCATCGGCGGCCGGCCCGGCCGGCGCGGCTGCCGTCGAGATGTCGTGCTGCCGCAATGCCGCCGCCGACCTGCCGCGGCGCCGCTATCCCCGCGGCACCTCGGTCATCCACCCGTGGCGATCCTCCACCGCCCCGTACTGAATGCCCTTCAGTTCCACCAGGATATCCCGGGTGAGCTCGCCCATCTCGTGATTCCGCAGCACCTTCTCCGTGCCCTGGTGGGTGATCGACTCCAGGTAGGACAGGCCCGCCGCGGTACCGGTGACAAACGCCTCCTTCGCCTCCGACATCACCTCGTCGATTGAGATCCTGCGTTCCTCCACGGGAACCCCGCGGTCGGCGGCGAGTTGTATCACGCTGGTGCGGGTGATACCCGGCAGAATCGTATCGGAGAGGCTCGGCGTCACCAGCGTGCCATCGGTAAGCAGGAAGAAGATATTGCTGGATGAGCCCTCTTCAACGTACGTCCGTTCCCGGGCATCCAGGAAGATCGCCTCCATGAATCCCTTTTCCATCATCTCGTACTTCACCATCGTGGGCAGCACGTAGTTGGCGTCGCACTTAATCCACCCCGTTCCTCCCGGCGTGGCGCGCACCTTGTCGGTGGTAATCGCCTTGTTGTCGGAATCGGGGTCAAAATAGCTGCCCACCGGCGTGGTCACCGTGACAAAGTAAGGGTGTTTGGGAATGTTGAGCCCGATACCCGCCTCGGAGTAGGAAAAGGGGCGAATATAGACCGAGTCCGCGGTAAGAAAGTCGTCGCGCTCCCACTCCGGATCATATTCCGGTTGGAACCCGAGGGTTGCGTTACGCCATACCGTCCCCACAACGCCGGCGACAAACAGATCCTCTGGGAGCGCCGGCATACGCAGCCCCTCCATGGAGCGGTGCATCCGTTTCGCATTCTCCTCCGGCCGGAAGATCTTCAGACCCCCGTCGGGCTGGGGAAACGCCTTGAGGCCCTCAAAGCACCCGTAGCCGTACTGCGTGGTGTAGTTAACCAGGGGCAGCCCGTCGATCCAGTTGCGCTTGACCAGCAGCGCCTGTCGGTCGGCGGGACTCATTGCGGCCTCTTCTGCGGGGGTCAGGTGTTCCTGCTCCAGAAACTGCCCGTCCCATTCGTCTGCTTCGCTGTACTGTGCCACATAGACCCAGGGGTATACGGCTAGTGAAAACTTTGACGCCATGATAGCCATTCTATGATCGCCGCCATTGGCGGTCAACCAGAATCCAGATATAGTGGGGCCGCTCAGGGAGGCTCGTTTCGATGGTAGATAATGTAATCATCCTGGCCGGCGGTTCCGGAACTCGGTTGTGGCCGGCATCCACCCAGGACCGGCCCAAACAGTTCTTTGATCCCGGTACCGGAAAGTCACTGCTGCAGATGACGGTGGAGCGCGCCGGTGAGGTGGCGCCCCGGGCGACGATCGTCATCGTCACCCACGTCTCGCAGATGGATCGCGTCCTCGACGATTGCCTCAAGCTCGGTGCCGTCCGGGAACGGCTGGTGATTCTCCCGGAACCGGAGATGCGCAACACCGCCCCGGCGATCGGCTTTGCCGTGACCTACCTCGAAGACAGCGGCGCCGCCGAGGAAACCTCCCTGGTGCTTGCCTCCGACCATCTGATCACGCCGGTGGAGGCGTTTGCCGAGGACGTGGGTAAGGCCTCCGCCTTGGCGCAGGAGGGCTACCTGGTAACGTTCGGGGTTCACCCGGCGCGTCCTGAGACGGGCTACGGCTATATCGAGGGCGGTGAAGAGCACGGCCCCGGTCGCCTGGTGGCCTCCTTTCGCGAAAAACCTGACGAAGAGACCGCCCAACGCTACCTGGACGCCGGGAATTTCTACTGGAACAGCGGCATGTTCGTCTTTCAGAACAGCGTGCTCCGCTCGGAACTCGCCGCCCACGAGCCGGCGATCACCGACACCTTTGCAGAGATCCAGTCGCTCCCCTTTGAACAGCGCCGCGTGTCGCTCCCGGTGGTTAATCGCGAGGGAGTAACGATCGCCTGGAAATCCAGTTACATGGATCAGCTCTACACCAACCTTCCCAAGATCTCCATCGATTACGCCGTAATGGAGCGCTCCGAGAAGGCGGCGGTGGTGGAAACCACCTTCCGCTGGAACGATATCGGTAGCTGGGATGAGATGGCGCAGCTCACCGATGACGGTGTGGTGGGGGTGAAAGGGGCCAACTCCTACACGCCCCGCGACGGACGTCCCCAACAGCCGGCGGTCTTTGTGGAAAGTAGCGGTAACTACGTCTATTCCGAGTTACCGGTCATGCTCTGTGGGGTGGATGATCTTGATGTGGTGGTGAAGAACGGTCGCGTGCTGGTAGCTCGCCGTGGCAAGGGACAGCTCGTAAAGGACGGCGTGGAGCACCTCCACGCCGCCGGCCACGAAGACGTGACCTGATCAGCTGATCACGGGGTAAGCTGCGCCGTCCAGCGGCGCAGGCGAAGCGCTGTGTCCCGCGCGATCAGGCGGCTCAGGCGATGCGCCGCCGCCTCGCCCCCGGCGGCATCCGCCGCGGTATCCTTCTCTTCGGCGATCTCCTTCAAGTATGCATCCCGCCGCCGGGACACGCGCACCAACGGCTCCCGGACACCGGCGTGCTCTTTCCGGGCAAAAAGCACCGTGGACCGCGCCCAGCTGAGCTGCTCGATGTGTTGGGTGAGGTCCCTCGTCCACTTCCGCGTGTCCAGGTCCTGAACCACCGACTTTCGCCCGCGGCGCTTCGCCTGCTCCTGTTCCTCCAGAAACGCCGCGTAGTTCTTGCGGATGCTCTCAAAGATCTGGTTAAAGGTGGCGGCGAAGGTGCGGGAGTACATCTCAAGCCGGTAGCTGTTGGCTTGTTCTTTAAGTTTGCGGTAGGTGGCCGTCTCCTCCCGGTACTTCTGCAGCTGCAGCAGGATGTTTTTTATCGCGGCGTTCATCTTGGCGTTGGGATCCGCCTGCACAATCTCTTTCACATCGGCGATGATCTGGTTCACATCCGCTGATTCCGCGGTCTGTTCAGCTTTCTCCGTGGCGTCCTGGGTTTCCTCATCAGCAACAAACTCCAGATCCCGCGTCAGCAGCGATCGTTCCACCGCGGTAACCAACAGTATACCGGTAAATCGGTGTTCCAGATCTCCCAGTCGTCCAAAGACCTCGCTGGAGAACTCCGCTTCCGCCAGTTCGCCGAAGATCAACGACAGTTCGTGCAGCCGAAACTCAAACACGCCGCCTTCAACGGCGGACTCCAGACTCTCGGCATGACTCTCCAACGTTCGCCGGAGCGGATCACGCTCCCTTCTCGGTGGGGACTCAACACAGAGATACTCAAAAAGGTGTTCCGGACGGTGCAGGCGCTCCTTGATCTCAAACCACTCACCCCCGGCCAACTGATCCAAACCTGCCACACCCACAGCATAACAGGAATCCGACTCCGGGACGAGAACTCTCCCCGGGACGAGAACGCTCCCCGGTACGTCCGAGGTTCCCAGGAGCAGTTTATTGCACCGAAAATCACGAACTACGCCGCGGACAGCCCCGAAAACCCCAAAAATCGTGAATATTTCGCGGTTGACGCCCGATAATGTTGTAACCAGCTTGCGTTCTGAGGGGTTTTGAGGCAAGATGAACACAATGAATGTACCGGGGGTGTTGAACGGCTGTTCGCTGCGACAAGTTTTCTTGACAGCGAAATTTGCGGTTGCTATACTACCTGGGAATCCTAAGATCAGGGGTGGCAAATGGGCCGTTGGCCTTACAGCCCCGACACATTCGAGGAGGAAACTATAATGAGAAAAACATTTCTCGTACTGCTCGCGATGACTATGGTAGCAACCATGGCATTCGCACAAGTTCAGGTCGAGTATGACCTGGGCGCTGAAGCTACCGCAACTTTCGGGGTAAACCTGGACAAAGCGACGGCCGGTGGCACGACTGCCGTTGGTCCGACCACTGGTTTTCAGCTCGCCACCGACGTTGACTTTTCAATCACTCTCGTGGAAGAGACCACAGAGGAGTTTGGTGAGGGCGATGTCTACGGTTGGCTTGAGATTGACGGTTTCGAGTTTAGCGCCGAGAACGAAGGTAATGTAACCGTTGCTGGCGGTGACGTCAGTGCCAAGCTGTTCCTTGGTCCCGCGTATATTGTCATCGCCACGGCCGCTAATGACGTAAACCAGGGTGAGCTCGGCCTCAACGTCGACGAGTCCATTCTTGACCTGAGTGACGCCTTGAGCAAAGGCGACGTAGGAAACAGTGTAGCCGTAGGTTTCGACGTACCGGATCTGTTCAACGTGGAAGCGGTCATCGGAAGTTACAGCACCGATGGTGTAGGCGGAACGCACGGTACCAATAACGACTGGTCGGACAACCTGTACAACAACTACGTCGGTGCAATTTACACCGAGACTAGCGTAGCCGGTTTTACGTTTACCGCCGACTTTGCTGCCACTCTGCGGAATCATCGGGCCGATGGTACAAACGACGCTGGCGACGTTGACACCACCATAAGCCAGGGCGACTTTGGCGATGATGGGTTCATCGGACTGGGTGTCGATTACTCGATGGCGCTCAATGACGCGATGAATCTCGTGCCTTATCTCGGAGTTGATCTCAAGAATAAGACCGACGTCATGGATTACGAAGTAATCGCCGGTGCCAACGTACTGTGGGGTGCTGATGACCTTGAGGTATTTGGTGCAGCCAGTGATGAAACTGCCGCTGGTCTTGGCCTTGAAGTCGGACTGAACCGTGTACATACCGATGAGGACAACTTTGATGACGCCCTCTGGGTACGCGCCGGTTTTGCTGAAGAAGGCGGCGACGATGGTCTCCTGCCGGTTGTTGGTGCTGCGCTGCTCGTAGAGTTCGCTCAGACCACTCCCACGGTTGCTGGTGATGCAGGCGACGCGGTGAGCTCCCTGTCCTTCGGTGCTGAAGTAGATGCAGCTCTCGGTACGTTGAGCCCGTTCTTCGGTCTCATGTACGCTGACGCGAACCTCGATGCCGATGACGACGAGGGTATGACGATGAAGCTGGGTACCGACATTAACGTCATCCCGGCGACTACTTTCACGATCGCCTACAACAGCGGCAACCTGCTGTTGACGGACGACGACGGTGTGTATGACGGCGATACCTACAGCTACAATGCCGCAAACGATGGCGTGACCGGCAAGCTTGGTACCTTCACGATCGCCACCAAGATCGAGTACTAAGTCGGAACCGTTTTTCGAAACGATTCAGGGCGGCCTTCGGGTCGCCCTTTTTTTGGTTCGATTGCCTGTGCGTGGTGCGTGCGCGAGATCCAGCGATTGGCACTCGATTAGGTGGCCTCGTCTTGTGACTTGAAATCGTTGCGATCAGCTACATGCATCCTCTAATGTTCAGGATGAGAAACGGGTTAGGTCTTGGCAGGATTCGAAATCATGGCGGTCGGCTCCGGCCCG
>JBBDTM010000035.1:0-45083 GCA_040904425.1 Alkalispirochaeta sp. | reverse complement strand
CAATGCGTGAAACCGCCGCATCCTACTCCGCTTGGCACACATCCATAGCGTTCGTCGGAGTTGTTGTGCTTCTCAGCCATGCCCTCGTACGTACCTCTTCCTTACGCGTCATCGCGATTCGGCCACCCCAATCACCTTTCGGCTGATACTCTGACGAGGCGTGCTCGGTGTTCACTACGCGTTACGGCCCGCAGTTTTGCTCCCTCCTGTTGAGGCTTTTGACGGTCCGCTCAGCCATTCGGGTCTCCCCGCATGACCGGACCCTGCTACCGGGCGCTCCGGCGCTTACCCGGACGGGACTTTCACCCGCTGGAACGGCGCAGCTTTCACGGCGCACCATACAGCGAGTATAACAGAGTTGTAGACAGGAAGGTTGACCTTGTCCATTGCGGTGCCGGCGTCGGCCGGACCGGAACGTTCGCGGACGCCGTTCTGATGTCCCTCGGGTACACCTACAATGATGCGTACGAGGAGATTAACGCGGCTGGGTCACATCCGGAGATGCCGGCGCAGCGGGAGTTTTTGCAGCGGGGCCGCCTACTGCACTGATAGTCGCGACCCAGATTGTTGTACGTGACCGCTTCTAATATCTACGGCTGAAACTTAGAATTGAGCCATACAACAAAAGCGCTCAGTTGTGTGACAACAACCACGACAACTGGAGCGAGGTGTCATATGAATCCGGATTACAATCCATGAGGGGTAACGCACGAATTATTCGGTCTCGACGAGCGCTCGAGGGATCCGTTTCAAATCTTCTTTCAATCGTTCTTGTTCCTCTCGCAGTTCATACTCGTCTTGAATTCCCATCCAGAATTCCGCTGAGTTCCCTAAATATGCTGAAAGCCGGAGCGCTGTGTCAGCTGTAATTCGCCGATTTCTACCTCGCACACGATTCCCTGCACCGGAAAGCTCAGACACAACACGGGATCGGCATCCACCTGCCCCAGGGCAAGGGCGCGCCGGTACCACCACAGCTGTGACGTATAGCGACCAACCAGCTCATCCAGATCTGCGCTGCTCTGGGCGTGGACTTTGTGGTCAACCACGAGCACCGTTCCGTAGCCTCGCTCCATGAGGAGGTCTATCGTTCCGGTTATGTACTGATCGCCGAATGGTACCTGTACGGGAACTTCTGCGAGCATCACACCTCCGCCCCAGGTCCGGCGAACCAGTTGCAAAGTTTCAGGAAGCCGGCTCATCACGAGCTTCCGGCAGGCCGGGTCGTCTACGCCGTGGGCCGCGAGTACGGTATTCACCACCCGCTGTTCCAGCTCGCCGCGGCGGATCAAGATTGATGCAAGCTGGTGGTACGCATCACCGACGGCGCGCGCGTCCGATTCCCCGGACAGCTCCACCGGCGCTCCTACCGACAGACGCCGGGCGATGCGGAAGGGGACGGAGGAAGCCGCGGAAGCGCCTTCTTCGCCGTCAGCAGCAACAGCCGCAACAGCTGCAACGGGCGCAAGAGACGGATTGATTACCTGCGGGGGAAAGAGGCCACGACCCGGAACAGGATCGTACCAGCGAGGCGGTTCGGGGTCCGGCAGGCAGGAAGGATCTTCCTCATCAAGCCGGATCTGCTGAACTTCGGTGCGGATCGTCGCGCCATTGACCGCGATAGTGGTGTTGGCGGTCGTATCAGGCACGGGGAACTCCTCCCCCAGAGCATCGTTGAGCCAGGCGACGCGAGATCCGGGGTCCTTCTTAGTTCCCGGGCCGATCGGGAGAAAGAGGTAGTCGCGCGCCCGGGTGAGACCCACGTAGAGCAGGCGACGGGACTCCTCGTGGGCACGGCGTTCCGCCTCCCCGGCATGGGGACTTCCCGCAACGAGTTCATCGAGTATTCCAGCATTGCTGCGCGGCCACCATCGGAGCATACGCCCGGCAAGGGGCGCAGTGGTATCGAACGGTACGGTCTGATCAACGGTCAATCCAAAGGCGGACACCTTCGGCGCGTGGTCCAAATCCCAGGCGATGACCAACGGCCACTCGAGTCCTTTAGCGCGGTGGTATGTAAGCACGTTCACCGCGCCATCACCGACGGCGGCAGCCTGGCGGTCACGCTCCTCGCGGCGCTCCCGTTCGCTGATCCACTGCAGGAAGCCGGATACCTGGGGTACCCGCGCAAAGCGGGCGCACCACTGGTCGTAGACGGAGACGCGGGATCGAATGAGATCAATATTTGCCCGGCGGGATTGGTGGCTGCCGAAGCGCATGACCACCCGATGAACGTTGATACCGGTGATGATCTCATCGGTGAGCCGGTAGACCGACATGCCCGCCGCCTCGCGCCTCAAGCGATCGAGGGAGTCGAGCTCTACCGGCCGGGACAGCCACCCGGTCGCGGCGCCGAGGGACACCGTCCCGTGGCTGGTCTGTTCCGCACGTGCCGATAGGCGTTCCTGGAGTAACTCCTGCGGGTCCGGCTCATCGGCAAGAAGGAGACGGAGTTCAGCCTCAGCCAGCGTGTCGTCGGGTTGGGTGACGTAGCGCAGAGCCGCGGTAATCAGGTGGTACTCGAGTGTATCGGTCAGCCCATCGCGCTCGGCAGCCACAGGAATACCGGCGGCCTGTAGCCGCGCCGCGATCTCCCGCACCGTGTCGTTCGTGCGCACCAGGATCGCGATATCCCCCGGATGTAGCTCGCGCCGCTTGTTTGACACCCGGTCTACGACGGCATGCCGGAAATCGAGGCTCCGGCGCACGAGGCGGACCAGCCCCTCAATGAGATGCGCCTTGGTAACGCGGCCTTTCGTCTGCGCGGGGATAATCGAGAAGAGTCTCAATGCACGGGGCAGCTCCGATTCCTCCTCCCGCACCGGGGTCAGGCGTACCTTCTCAGGCGGCGTATTCCTGAACGCACCGGTAAACAGCGCATTGGCGAAGTACACCAGATCTGGGCGCGACCGATACGAGCGGTCAAGCACGGCATCCTCCGTGCCGATGTGTTCGGTTGCCGCCTCCATAAGCTTCGGGTCGGCATCGCGAAAGCCGTAGATGCTCTGCTTCGGGTCGCCCACCCAGACAACGCGCTCCACCAACTCCGACAGCCGCATGAAGATCGCCAGCTGGATAGGACTGGTATCCTGGAACTCATCAACGACCAGCACGCGAAACCGCGCGGCAACGGACGCGGCAATCTCCGGGTGGTGCAGCGCGGTCAGTAGCATCGCTTCCTGATCCACGAAGTCCACCAGACCACGTTCACGCTTGTAGTCCTGATAGACTTCGATCAACCGCCGGGCCAGGTCATACACCATCTCGATCAGCCGGCGTAGCCCGTTCTGAAAGGACGGTAAAGCTGCGTATCCTTCCGCAGCGGCTGCCAGCGGCGCAACCTCTTCTCGGGATTTCGCCCCGACTTTGGTTTCCACCGTACGCATCGTCTCCCAGTCATCCCATCCGATCCCCGTTCCCGAGCCCAGCCGGGCGGCGATCGCCGTGAGCCGGGTAAGCGTCCCAGCCGTGGCCTTGGTGGTGTCCGCGCGTGTGAGATCTCGAGCGAGGACACGTTCCAGTTCCTGACGTACCGTATCAACCAGATCATCGTTCGGCTGTGGGGACGGCAGACATGGCGAAAGCGAGTCCCACGAAAACGTGGCGTGTTCGACCAGGCCCTCCGGTTCGATCGCGTTTGTCCGCGCGGCGGCGACAATTCGCTTGACCCACCGTGGCCATGTAGCCTCCCGGGTCTGCCGGTCCTGGAGTCCAAATTGTATTGCCAGTCGATCGATTTCGGCGGCTTCCTTTGGGGCGAGTACCAGGCTCAAGCTCTCATCGATAAACTGTTGGCTATCCTCCTCCGGAACGACTTCCAGGTCCGGTGAAAGACCGAGCTCGTAGGTATAATCCCGCAAAAGACGGCCGGCCACGCTGTGGACCGTTCCTACATACATCGCGGATGTCCGGTCGGCACGTACGCCATTTCCCGACTCTTGCAAGCGGGCGCGGATGCGGAGGCCCAGTTCGTCGGCCGCCCGGTGGGTGAAGGTGGTGGCGATCACCTCCTCCGGACGCGCCGCCGGCCGCATTCCGGTTCCGGTGAGCATCTCCACGATCCGCGTCGTGATGTCATACGTTTTACCGCTTCCCGCCCCGGCGGATACCAGCGTGATTGTACTCATTTTCCCCATCCCACCAGAAACCGATACGCGTCCCACGGCGCGAGGTCCTCCCGGGCAGGCAGGACTACTCTGCCCTCGGTGAGCTCATCCCGCCGCTGCCGGTAGTGCGCCTCCAATGCCGTCATCGTCTGCACCATGGGGTCTCCTCCACCAAGCGCGACCAGGCGGCGGCGATCAAGGATAAAGTATCCCGCCTCAACCTCATCCGGTGGTGCGCCGGAGATAGCCGCGTAAAAGCCAAGTTGCCAGGCCGATCCCGATTCCACCTCCTCGCGGCGTTTGGGCTCCCCTTGCCATTTCAGATCGATGACAACCGATATCTCCTCACCCTCTCCGGTGGTGCATAGCACGTCCGCCCGGCCGTGGACCGGTTTTCCGCCAATCGTTCCGGTAAGGTCCGACTCTGCGGCCACCGGTCGCCACCCGCGCTCGCGAAGGAGCCGATCCAACGCGAAAACACCGTCGTGCGTGACCGCGCGAACCCGCGCTCGCTCCGCCTCCCGTCCCGGTCGCACCAGTGGGGTACCAACCGTCCGCACATACTCGTCAAAGGCGGTGCGAAACCATGCACTGAAATCGGAAGGACCTAGATCACTCCAGTCGGCGCGGGAGAACCATGCGTCCGCCAGGTCATGCGCCAGGGAGCCGTACAGCCAGGCCCCGTGCGGTACTGCGTAGCCGCGGGTTGGCGTGAGGCCCGCCGCATATTCAGCGACCCACGCGTGGGGGACGGTAAGAAGGGTGTTGAGACGGGTGAACGAGATCGATTGCTCCAGGGAATCCACGGGGATTTCCGCCAGATGCCATTCATCCCGCAGCGCCGGAGGCGCGGTGAACGTGAGCTCGGGAAGCGAGCCGGTCAACTCGTCCAAGGTATGTGTGAAGCTCGAGGCCTCCCGGCGAGCGGTCAGGAACTGATAGACCGGGTGCGGGCGCACCGGCTCGCCGTCATCATGGTCTGGTACACAGAGCCATACCGTTCGTGCCATCTCAACCGCCCGGGCAACCTCAGCCCGTTCCCGCATCGCCAGGTCTTCCGGGGTGTCCAAGGTGACGCCGCGCTCAGCAAGCCAGCGGCGCTCGTCCTCTCGGAGCCAATCGTACAACGCTCCATCGGTGGAACTGGTAGCACAAAAGGGCATCCAGACCAGAGAGTCTACCAGAGCATCGAGTTCCGCCGCGGAACTGAAGACCGGTACCGCACCGGCTTCCGCTCGCATGCCATCTTCTGAAGGCACCATCCGTGCGATGAGCTGTTCAAGTTGGAGTCGTGAAATGCCATCGGCATAGGCTGCGGTAATCTGCTCGGTAATCCGCCGGCAGGTAGACTCCAGGGAGAGCCAGTTGACCGGCATACCTCCTGGTGTGTGGGCCATTCGACGTGCCCAGGAACCTAGACGTTCAAACGGCAGCACCGCCTTCGTTGCTGGACACGGTTCGCCCTCCGGCACGCGTACAAGGCCGAACCACGCCTCATAGGCCGCCCGCTGTTTTTCATCGAGCTTCTCTACCGCCTGTTTCCAATGCGTACTCCCAAGACCCGGACGATTCTGTAACGCCCGGAGCAGCCGCCGCGCCGGTGCTGAGCCGAGTGGGTTAGGCCGCACCGAGAGAAACTCGGCTACGCGATCCACGTCCAGAGGATCAAACAGAAACGCAGGGAGAAGCCGAACAAGCGCGGCCACCGGTGGTACCTCGGCATCCGCACCTGCCCGGGGACGCGGATGGCCCACGTGGGCAAACGCCGTGGCCAGGGTCGCACTTGCCCGGGGTGCAATAATCGCCTGTCGCCCGCCATTTACCGCAAACCCCAGGGTCCCGCGAGCGATGTGTTGGGCATACTCGGCAACCGTCCCACCCCGAATGACAAAGACGGTACGCTCATGGTCGAGCTCAATGCGAGCACCGCGCTCGCTGGCCTCGTCCGACTGATCCCGGAGAATCGCCAGCAAGCGTTCACGGTTGCTGAACCCATTGGGCTCCTCCATGGGGGCCACAATCGGGCGCTCCGTTACCATCAGCCCCGCATCGTCAAGCATCGTCAGTAATCGGGACCACGGTCGAGGCAGCAGATCGCGTCGATCGGCACACTCGATTGATGCGATGCCCGGTATGCCGTCCCGGCGGTCACCGGAAGCAAGCGCCGACACCACCGCGCGGTAGCGGTCCGCGATTCCTCGGAGATCACCGGTGGGCCCTGAGAGTGCACGGTCTCGCTCGAGGGTCGAAAGGTCTCGCAAGCGTTGTGGTGCCTGGGTATCGGCCGTAAAATCCCAACCGGCCAGCACGAATTCATCCCGGATTCTCAGGAGATCCTGGGCAACCGCATACTGGTCAACCGCGAGCGATGACTTCCAGAACGGTTCTCCGTCGTCGGCTACGGCACCCAATAGCTCCCGGAAACACGACACCCGTTCCGTCACGGTGAGTTCAACCGACGGAAGCCCCAGGGAGCGCTCGAATTCTGTCAGGAGACCGCGGGGCCCCACCCGCTGGACCCCAATCAGGGCGCCCTCGTCCATACATTGACCCGAATCCAGCCCTATTCCAAATCGCAGTCGGAATCCATCTACAAAATTGAGATTCATTTCTTCATAACCATAACTCATCGGGTGGTGCACTGAAAGAGGATAGGCGATAGCGCACGACATAAAGGTATGACGTTCATCACCGTCCGTGACATCAGAACCTCTTCGCCGGAGATCCAGACCGAAATCGACGCGGTTCGTCGTGAGCGATCGTAGTGCGCATCGTCCTCAACAAGGCGGAGGGCGATGCCGGGAAAGATAACCGAATCGTATACGGGGTAGTCTACAGCAGTGGTGGTGCGGGCGAGAGGAACGCCGCCTGTGGAAGTTGTGACGCTGCCGGAGAGAAGCGGGCATCATGTTGCTTGTTCAACATATAATATGTCTATATATTATACATATGAAAGCTGTACAAGTGTTGTTCGATGAAGAGCTGCTTGAACGTCTTTCGGAGAATCTTGAGGTCAAGCGCGATGGCCGTTCTGAATTTGTGAGGCGTGCGGTAAGAACGTACCTTGCTCAACGGGAACGCGAGCGAATATCCGAAGGGTATCGGAAGGCGTATGCAAAAACCAGCGATCTTGACCGAGAGCTCGAAGAGTGGAGTGAGGAAGGGCGATGGCCCACAGAGTAAAACGCGGCGAGCTTTGGTTGTATCGTTTCGGAAAACCGGACAAACGTCGTCCGGTTCTTGTCGTCAGCAGAGATGATGTCATCGGGCTCCTACGCACGGTAACGGTCGCTCCGATCACGTCAACCATCCACGGAGCCCCCAGCGAAGTTTTCGTCGGTATCGATGAAGGACTCAAACACGAATCAGCGGTAAATCTTGACCACCTGCAAACGGTGGAGCAATCTGGACTGGAAACCTATCTGGGGCGTCTCCCAAACGAGAAGATGCACCAGGTATGCAAGGCGGTCGCCATCGCTCTTGGATGCGACTCACTCGCTGCGGACGCGTAGATACCGATGCGCAACGCGGCGCAGAAGAAATCCACGGAAAAACATCACCATAACGCTGATCACGTTCGCCGGGGCCGGGAGGTAGTGCAGGGTGAGCGTTTCGGTCCAGCGACTTTGTCTTAAAGTACGTATTCCGCAGCGAGACCAGCACCAATATCCTGCGCCCATTCCTGACCGCCGTGCAGACCGACGCGGGGTTGCCTGCGGTGGCGGAGATGAGATCAGCAGAAGTTTTCGCGGTGGCGCGAAGGTACCGGTACTGGTTGTGGGCCTCCTTTGCCACGGTGACCCGGGCGTCATCGAAGGTGTGAAATACCACATGCACTCCGGCAGCCTCGGCCGCAGCCGCTTGAATGATCATCATGAGCGTGCGGTTGCCGCCAAACGCTCCGCATCCCCAGAAGTCGGTGTGAATTGTGGTTACCGGTGCAGGAATATGCGCTCCGGTGGCGGCGAATCCGGTATACGCGGCGACCATCGCCGCGGAAATCTCCTCCTGATCGTACGTTCCGGTCCCCGGGCGCGGCGCAGCGATCACGAGTATGTTGCTCCGCGCCTCCGGTGCCACCGGTCGCACAGCGTCCCGGACCGTCTCCAGACTGGCCCGGGAGAACCCGTTTCCGTACAGCCCCGTGGTCGTGTCGATCGCCACCCGCCGCGGCACTCCCGTTATCGTAAACGGCGTCGGTTTCTCGTCCGTGTCTTCAACAGCCGTAGAGTACCCGTCGGCAATCAGCGCCTCCCGCAGACACCCCAGAGCCGGGTGCACCGCAACTTGCAGCCCATCCTGGGCGAACAAGGGTGTTCCATGGGCGACAAATAACTTCGGGTCGGCAAAGTTCACACACCAGTGAGCCTCGGAGGATGTGCCGGCTCCATAGTCAAACACGCCGGGAACAACCTCGAACGTCAGGTTGCGGGAAGCACCAGAAGCACACGTTGCCGGCACGCCGGCGGGTGCCCACCGGATCGCCTCGATCGCGATGTCCGAAGGGGGCCGCGTCGCCAGGGCCGCTTCATATGCCACTCGCTTGTGCTCACTACGTAACTTCGGGGGGATAATTGGCGTGAAGGTCCGACTCAACATATCGAGCGGTTTGTAACGCGGTCATTCGTCTCATATGCTATGCATTCACGATCCTAAGGGCCGTGCTTCACCCAGTCAAAATCTCACCGCCCACCATCGCAACCCCAACGACAATCCGTTTCACCCTCCCCGGGGTACGATTGTCGATCGGGTATCGGGATAATCGAACTCAGTTTTGCAAACCGGTCTATCCGGCTTCGATATCACCGAGAACATAGTACGTCGAGCGCCCCGCAGCGTCGCCTTTCTGCAATAACCCTTTAGAAAGGAGGTCCCGGAGGTCGCGCTTTGCCGTCTCGCTGCTGGTACCGGTAATTGCGACGTACTTCTTATTGGTCATTCCGCCCGAAAAACCTTCGGGGTAGGCATCGATCATCTTGTGAATCACTTTGATTTGGCGCTCGTTGAGGGATAGGTCGGCAAGACGGCGATAGTACTGAGCGATGACACAGGAGCGATCAATACGATTGAGCGCGTCGGTTATGCTTCGTCGGTAGATATCGATAAACCACAAGAGCCAATGGGTAACGTCGAGGTCACCCCGCTGCGTCTCTTCCAGAACGGCGTAATACTCGTTGCGAACGGTCCGGATGTTTTGTGAGAGCGAGTACATCCGTCGTGACGATCCCTCGTCCTGTGCAAGCGCCATATCGGTAAGCACCCGAGCGATACGACCGTTACCGTCGGGAAAAGGGTGGATCGTCACAAAGTACAGATGCGCCAATCCGGCCCGGATAACACCATCCACGTCGTCTGATTCCCCGTTCCACCACGTGCTGAAGCGGTCCATTTCGGCGTGGAGGCGCTCCGGCGGTGGTGCGGTAAAATGGATCCGCTCCCTTCCCATCGCTCCCGAAACAACGTGCATCGGCGTTTCGCTTTGTCGCCACCGTCCTACAGCGATCCGAAACGGTCCGGAATACCCCGTGGGGAACAGAGCAGCTTGCCACCCCTGGATCTGTCCCGCCGTCAACGGACGGTCATGGTTTCGTGTGGCTTCGAGGAGCACGGTAGCGAGGGCGTCACTCTTTGTGTCGGGGCGCGGAAGCCCGGCTGTTGGTAGCCCAAGCTGCTCGGCAACAGAGGACCGGAGACGATTCCGGTCCAGAACCTCACCTTCTATCTCCGAAGTAGCGATCGCTTCGTCAACGTAGAGATCGAGCTGGTCCGTGAGAGAGAGTTTGTCTCCCTGGGCGACGAGCTCACCGTGCGTCGACCGGGCGACGCCCAACGGCTTGAGCAGCGCTGCCGAGTTCCACCGAAATCGAGGCCATTCGTCTCGCTGCCAGATGTATTCGCCCAACTCCACTACCTCATGATCCGATTATCGGTTCTTTCCGGTCAATATTCGACCCGATTATACATCGTTTTCGGGTCAGGAGAAAGAGACAATCGAACTCCGTTCTGGGTTGCTCCAGTCGGTTTACCGGTCGGCACCGAATCTCTGCGGGGCCCGGCGACATGTGACTGAATCGGTTCCCGTTCTCCGCCGCGAGGCTGACGCTCGGCAAGCTCTCGCTGAACTGAAGGGCGTTGCGAACATCATACCGAACCAGGCGATTCTTATTAACGCGATTGCGCTTCGAGAGGCGAAGGACAGTTCCGAGATCGAGAATATCGTAACCACGCAAGACAGGCTGTATCGCGGCCTGGCGGCCGGTTCGGCCGCCGCAGTGGACTCATCAACGAAAGAAGTCATGCAATACCGGTCGGCACTGCGTATTGGTGAAGCTCTCATTGGTGAACACGGCTTCCTTTCGGTCAATCATATTATCAGGGTCCAAACAGAGATCGTTGGCAATGATGCCGGACTCCGCGCGACGCCTGGAACGGCGCTTGTCAACGACCGAACAGGAGAGGTGGTGTACACGCCTCCACAGAATCCAGATGTCATTCGACAGTTGCTCTCGAACTTCGCCGACTTCTACACCCGTGAGGCGACGAGTCTCGCCGATATGGCTGCCCTTCATTACCAGTTTGAGACTATTCATCCGTTTCTGGACGGCAATGGCCGAGCTGGTCGTATCTTCAACATGCTGTACCTGATATTGAAAGGATACCTCGATATCCCGATTCTGTACCCAAGCTCCTATATCATCGAGCACAAAGACAACTACTACCGCTTTCTGAGGGCGGTAACCGCCACAGGCGAATGGGAGCAATGGATCTTGTTCATGCTGGATGCCATCCGGGCTACGTCTGTGGACACGATCGAGCGAGTCCGTGAGATACGCAACGAGCTTGACCGAACCGTAGACGAAGTGAGAGCGACACTTCCTCGCATCTACACCAAGGAGCTCGTTGAGACGCTTTTCGTACACCCATACTCGAAAATCGAGTTCTTGGTGAATGCGCTGGGCGTAGAACGTAAAGCCGCATCCCGATACCTCCGATCGCTTGAAGAACTCGGTCTTCTCGAGAGTCAGAAGGTTGGTAGGGAGAAGATCTACATCAACGTCCGGCTCATGACGGTTCTATCACCGTAAGCAGTAATTCTTACCCACCTGCAAAGACTGATATCCCGGCGCACGATAATCAAACCGGTAACACAACGGGGGTGAGGGAGGTAGTTTCATGGACAATGAGCGTGCCGGCTGTTCGCCCGGCACGGAGTGAATGTCGTCGTCCACATCACGTCCCAGGCGATTCACGGCGGAAAGAAGATCAACTGGAGTTTCCGCGGTGGCGCGGAGGTGCCGGTACCGGTTGTAGGGTTCCTTCGCCACGGTGACCCCGGCGTCATCGAAGGCGTAAAACACCACGTGCACGCCGGCCGCTTCAGCCGCCGCTGCCTGGATCATCGTCATCAGCGTGCGGTTGCCGCCAAACGCGCCGTATTCCCAGAAGCCGGTGTGAATGGTCGTCCTCGGTGCAGGAATATGCGCCCCGGTGGCGGCGAATCCGGTATAGGCGGAGACCATTGCGGCCACGATCTCCTCCTGATCGTACGTTCCGGCCCCGGGACGCGGCGCGGCGGTATCTGTAACTGGAGGTGCATGATATACAAACTTTGTATGCTATACTGTAACGGTGGTACCGAAAACGAGCACAGTGAATATTTCCTTCCGAGACGATCTTCTCAGCGAGATAGACGAGATTGCGCGATCGGGCGGATTCTCCAAGAAGAAGGATGCCGGGAAATATACCTCTTCGGTTCCGTTGCAACGGGTCCCTTAGGTGTCAAGATAGTTTTCGCCGAACTCGACGCCGAGGAGATCGAGCCTGCTGACGTCCGCGATCGCGTCGCCGGCTACATCGACCAGATCTCCACCGGAGCCCTCGCCCACGATGTGCGCCGCCTGCCAACCGTAGCCCCCTCCTTCGACCCGCGCTTCTGTTCTCCATCGGAATCTCTGGATAAGGTCGAACGCCAGGCGTTGCACCGCGCGCAGGCGGGTTCTGGATTGCGCCTGCTGTTCGGTGGGCCTCCCGGAGGGGGCAAAACGCAGTACGCCCTGTGGCTCGCCAAGCGCCTCGGCCGCGACGTCGTGCTCAAGCGCCCCTCGGATCTCCTTTCCAAGTACGTGGGAGAATCGGAACAGCAAATCGCCGCCGCGTTCCGCGCCGCAGCACAGCCGGGATCGGTCCTCGTCATAGATGAGGCGGATGCCCTCCTCTACGACCGCTCCACCGCCCAACGCTCCTGGGAGCACTCCCAGATCGCCGAGTTCCTCCAGCAAATCCAGGAGTACTCCGGGTTTCTCATCGCCTGTACCAACCGCGTCGACGCCGTAGACCCCGCCCTCCGCCGCCGCTTTCACAAACACGTCACCTTTGGTGCGATCAGCGACGACCTCCTGCGTCCGGCATTGGCTCACATCTTCCCCGAGGTCACATTTACCGACGCCGACATCGCCGCCCTCAGGCAGGGCCCGCCCCTGATGATGAGCGACCTCGCCACCGCCGCGGAAATGTTGGAGATTGATGGGCTGGAGATCGAGAAGACGGAAGAGACGTCGGGCTACGCCGATGAAACCGGAGCGGCACCAGTCGTCGAGGAGATCCTTGCCAACGCCCGCAGCCGGGATCGGACGCGGGAGATTGGGTTCTGAAACCCAGAGGCCGGGCAAAAGGTTCACCATCGATGCTCGGAAGTCCTTGGTGTTCCCGACAGTTTTAGTGTACACTTTAAAGTGTACACATAGGAGCATCCAATGGAAATTACGACTAAGGAGCTACGCATTCATCCCGGAAGAATTCTTGACCAAGTTCTGAACGGAGATGATGTGACCGTGACATATCGCGGCAAGCGTCTTGCGAGAATAGTTCCTTTCGAGCAGGAGAGCGCCGGCGAATCTGGGGAGGAAATCTTCGGGATGTGGGCTGATCATGACAATACGTCCTCCGTAGAGGAAACGGTGCGGCGGCTGCGACAAGGCCGCGCATTTTGATTTTCGATACCGATGTTCTGATCTGGTATCTCCGCGGAGACCAATCAGCTCGGATCTCAGTGGAAGGAAACGTTCCGTTTTCAATTTCTGCTGTTACATACATGGAACTTGTCCAGGGAATGAAAAACAAGAATGAGTTCCGGAGCTTTCAGAAACAGATGCGGACATGGAAAACGGAGATAATCCATATCGATCCAGAGATTTCCGCCCGGGCGATGTTCTACGTGCAAGAGTACAGTCTGAGTCATACGATGATGATGGCTGACGCCTTGATTGCCGCTACGGCGATTCGCGTCGGAGGCACGCTGTGCACAGCAAACGAAAAACACTATCGCTTCATTCCTCTGCTGGAATACCAGATATTTGAACCAGAAATGACACGATGATCGCGGAGAACTGGATCGATATCGTCGTCGTCAACCAGGCTATATTCATTTTGATGAAGACCAAATACGATGCAAGCCGTTGAAGCGTGATTGAATAACGGCAGCCACGCGCTGACACCAGCAGACTTCCCGCTCCCTCCCCATACAAGCATGAAACTCCAAGACTTTCAGGCGTTTGTCGAGGCGTGAAGAACTCTCCTCCCGGAGCATGCCCCGTAACGGGTCATGTAAAAGGTCATCTATCGGGTCAGCTTGACCTTTTGCGCCCTGAATGGCCTGGTCCCGTTCTTCAATATCAAGCCCTCGCTTGCCGCTCTTCCTGAAGTCGTTCCGATATCCAAAGCTTGATAAGTGCCTGGCGACTCACACCGATCAGTTTTGACTCTTTATCCAGGCTGTGGATCACCCATTCAGGAAAATCAACATTGACGCGACGAGCCTCAAGACCGGGACGCTTGATCGTGGAGGTGTCCACGAACGCGGAAATGTCTTCGCCGCGATCAAAACGTTCATCAAATTGTCTGGCTGTCATTGTAGAGTTCTTCTTCATAAGTTCTCGCCCTCCGCACCGAAATGATCCGAACCTTTTCACCCCGAAGCGTGAAGATTGCGCACCAAATCCGACGATCGTGATTAGCGACCAGGCCATGCCGTTCTTCATCCTCGAAGCGAGCAATGAACTCAACCCTGTTCGGATCGGTCCACAGCAACTGAGCAGCATCAAAATCGATGCCGTGTTTCCCCGCGTTGATTGCGCTCTTTTGCGGGTCGAACTCGAAGTCCATCGTAGTATAATAATTATACCGCTGCGGGTGGTCAAATGGAAACATAGTGACTTCGAGAATTGGTCAATACGGTATGATGTTGGTGGCCGATGAATCGTGATGGAGCCTTTTTCATTGGCATCTCAAGGGGAAGAACAACGGTTGACGTGTTCTTTCAGTAGATATTTGACACTATATCCATGAGCTACCGCGCCACCACGGCTACTACTATACCGACATGACCTGACAGCAGCAGCTGCCGGCGCTCGATCTCACCGAGGGCGATCTGATGGCACTCATGGTGGGAGACCGTGCGCTGGAGGGCTACCGCAACAGCCCCTGGTTTGACGAACTCCGCTCCGTCTTTGAGCGCCTCACCACCCTGCTCCCCGACAACGTCACCGTCAGCTCCGAAGACCTCGTCGCCCACGTCTCAGTGATCTCAGACCCGGTAACCCGCATCGACAAGGAGGTGTGGTCGGTGGTCCGGGAGGGACTCTACAAACAGCGCACCATCGCGATCCATTACCAGGCCCCCAGCCACGACGACCCGGCGATCCGCATCATCGATCCCCTCCATCTGGTGGGCCACCGCGGTGAGTGGTACCTCCTCTGCTGGTCCCACCACCACGAGGAAGTGCGTATTTACGCCCTCTTCCGGATCAAACAGGCCCGCCTTCGCCAGGAGTCCTTCACCCGCCCCGACGGGTTCTCCGTGGAAACCTACATCGACCCGTCCTTCGGCGTGTCGTCAATGAAGGTGAGGTAGATATTGCCGTCAGGTTCGACGGCGAGGCGGGGCGGTACGGTTGAAAATCAATAGAACTGACGTTCTGGAAAGCACCCTCCCCACCCCAACGCACATCACCGAATCCGTCGGGGTATATGACGTCCTGCGTGTCACCGAACTCATCCGGCAGGTACAAGCGTTGGTACCAGGCGCATCAGATACTCCCAGTAGCGCGGATCGTTCACTATTGTTCGCAGATCACCCGGAGGCAAAAAGCGGTTCATCTCTCCGACAAACTCGTGATGAAGTGGTGCGGCTTCCGAAATCCGTTCGTTGATGCGCTCTTCAATCGTATTGAGGGTCAGATGGCGATCAGCGGCCTTCCGGCTGATGAGCGAACGTTCGACAACAACATCCCGCTGGGTCAGCCAAGCGATATCCCACACATCACGCCACTTGATCCGATGTTCCCGAAGCGCGACAGCGATAAGTTTATCCGCCAGAATCTCGGAAAGCGATGACGCAACGATAATCAACCCTGAGGTACCCATCTCCACGCGGTGAGGGATTGCGCGGAAGAATCGGCCGGGTGTCCCGTGCCGGAGTCCCGCGTTTCCCATTTCACGGAGAATATCGTGATGAAGCAATTCCTTCTCCACAACCGGTCGCAGCACCGCCAGGTCCGCGCGTTCGCGCAGCGCTTCCTGAACAACTTCGTCAAAGCGAGTCATAAAACGCCTCCCAATCTACCAGGTCGAGGGATCGGCCAACCGCCTTCAGGTCGCGCACAGCAAGGGCCGGCGAGGCGCGCCAGAGTCGACACGCGGGATCGTAGATCAGGTCACCGGAGAACCGATCGATTGAGCGCTTCGTATGGATACACTCGATGACGCCGTAGCGCCCGCAGGAAATGGTAGAACTCCGCCCGGTTGTCATGAGAGTAAGATGACCAACCGGAACCTGAGAAATTATTCCCGCGTTGCTCAGGGCGCTCTCCAGGCTGATATACGTGAGGGTGCCGGCCCGCAACCGGGCGGCGGCGTGGCACAGTTCGTATCCGCGCTGATAGTCTACGTAGGGATACAGGTAGATGCCACGACATATCCGCTCAAGAACTCCTGATCGAACCGCGCGACTCAACAGACGGCGAAACGCCTGATCAGACTGCTCCGGCATCAACGGACGAAGATCCGTTGCCGAAAAGAGGTAGTGCTCGGCATCGGTAAGACGGCCAAGCCCGTCTCGTAGTCTCGCAAGCGGCTGCATACCCTATAAGTATACACTAAGTGACACTTTTTGTCACGTTATGTAGACCAGTCAACGATACGCAGCCCCGATTCTCAGCATCGAATCGGGTATTGGGATAATCGAACTTCGTTCCGGGATGCTCCCGTCGGTTTACCGTTCGGCACCGACCGACTCGATGGAGATCCTCCACGCCGCCCGCGCGCAGGGGAGGCTCTCTCCGAGTTAAGTGTTTCGGCCGTTATCGTATCTTTGCGAGCTGGCCCAGAAAAAGATCCGCGCTCCACAGATCCAGTGATGGTTGTTCCGACTCCGGAACAAAGGCCCGGACGTCGTCGGCTGTGCCGGGCCAGTTGATTGTGTTGATGACGGTTGCCAGCTCTTCGCGCAGCCATTCGGTGTTCACTCGAAGATCTTCACCGCGCCAGGGGCCGGTCTGTCCAAGCGCCGATGAAAGAAACGCGTAGTTTACCTCAGGCCGTTGGGCCGTATACCACAGAAAATCGTACCAGTCTCTTCCCTTGACGTACTCCCGACAAAGCAAAGCATGAAGCTTCCCGGCGAAGAGGCTCGGACGATCCTGGACCACAACGGAAGCGACAAACGGAAAGTCGTGGTAACGTAATTCCGACCCGCTTCCGGCAGGCGGATTCGCGTCTACCTCCAATTTGACCCGGATTTTTTTTATCGGCCCCCGACGACCGGCAAAGGAAAGCTGAAGAACGTTTCCGAGGGAGTCGTCCTTGATAAACGCCTTTTTCACCGTGCTATCCGACGAGGAGCGATCGTTAATCTCCACGCGATACCCATACGCTTCCAGCTCGGTGCCGATGCCGTTCAGAAAGGGCGTCAGTTTGAAATCATGATTTGGCTCATCAAGGATAAAATCGAGATCCTCGGAAAAGCGGTTAAGACCGTGAAATATTCGCAGACACGTTCCCCCTTGAAACAATGTATGCCCGAAAAAACCGTTCCTGCTCAGTGCCACGAGAATTACTTCCTGTGTGATCTCCCGAAGTGCGTGTTCCTCTTCCTGCTCAGATCCACACGAATAGGACCGTAATCGCTCCTGGATCATCCGAATACTCATACACCGTATTCCTTTCGAAGTCCCGAGAGAAAACGGAGCACCCGTTTGCTACGATAACTCTCCATCGTCTCATTCATATCATCCGCCGAAATGCCTGCAAGGTCTTCCGGATCGATCCGCAGGCTTTGTAACGCCGGTCCAGGTGTACCCCAGTCCTTGCGGTTAACATACACGTAGTCCGCCAGCGCCTTTACCGGCCGCGCAATCAGCATAGCATCACCGGCGTCGGAAGCGGTTTCTCGGGCCACCGCAGCGTAGAAGATGTTCTGGGGGACTCGGGAATACCTGAACGTCGCAACAGGAGTCTGAAACATTTTCGATTCTCCAGTACACACACTCGTCACGGAATACACCCCCTCGGGAATCCAATCATGATGGCTGAGGGCGCTTTCCAAACTGATATACGACGGCCCATAAATATACTGCGCCAGAGCGAAGAGGTTCAGCGGTGCCCTCCGGTATGCCGGAGCCAGGCAGTATAATCCACGTCGCAATCGCACGAGTTCCCCGGCAGCTATCGCCCGCTTCACCAGGCCATACCGCGCATCATCCGACCCCGGCATGTAATGCGCAAGATCTTCCGCTGTAATACAATCACGCGGATGAGTGGTAACAAGAATCTCTGTCAGTCTCTGCATTTTACCTCGTAACTGTCATTATTCGACAGTTTCGTGGAACTTTCAACCGCACCAGAATGCGGGGCACAGTAGGATAGAGATATGAAAGAAATGGAAGAACGATTTACCAAATGAAACTATATCCATGAGCTATCGCGGTGCGCCGATAGCGTATGACCCGCCACATCACGTCCCATCCGACTCTCCCCACTGAAATCCCGCCCGGTTCACGGCGGGAAGGAGATCAACTGGAGTTTCCGCGGTGGCGCGGAGGTGCCGGTACCGGTTGTAGGCCTCCTTCGCCACGGTGACCCCGGCGTCATCGAAGGCGTGAAACACCCCGTGGTTGTGTCGACCGCCACCCGCCGCGGCACTCCCGTTATCGTAAACGGCGTCGGTCCCTCTTTAGTGTCCTCGACAGCGGTAGAATACCCGTCGGTAATGAGCGCCTCCCGCAAACACCCCGGGAACAACCTCAAATGTCAGGTCGCCGGAACCATCAGAAGCAAACGTCTGCGGGACACCGGCGGGCGCCCACCGGAGCGCCTTGATCGCGATATCCGAAGGGGGCCGCGTAGCCAAGGCCGCTTCATATACCACTCGCTTGTGCTCACTGCGAAGTTTCGGTGGATGGTTTTCGTGAAGATCCGATTCGACATATCGGGCGGTTTGTAACGCAGTCATCGGTACCATATGTATTCAAAATCCTAAAAGACGTCCTTCATTCAGTCAAAGGCTCGATTGCGCCATCGCAACCCAACGACAATCCGTGTCACCCCTCCCCCGCTACCATCGGGTTCATGATGACTGAAAACGAGTTTTGGCGGATTGTGGCGGAGATCGGCTGGCCGGAAGCCGACGACGACGAGGCGAAGTACCAGTTCATGAAAACATATCCCCCGGCGGTGGCCGAGCAGTTCAGCGAGATCTTCGGCGAGAAGAAGCGCGCCCTCCGGCGAGCAGGCGGGGTGCAGGCAGTCTGCGACTCCTGGGACGACACCCTGGCGCACATCGTGGGCCTGGGCCGGGAGGAGTGGCAGCGGAACATGGACCACCCGCATCTGATGGTTGAGCGCGAAGAGGCCCTGCAGTACCGAGAGAGTTTCGCCTACTGCATCCCGTTTGCAGACGACTATCTACTTCTCACCGACGAGGGCTACGAGCCGTACCTGCGATCAATCCAAGACCTCGTGGAGCACCTCAAAACTACCAATCCCGACACCGTTCCCCCACGAGAGTTCAGACGGTATCCGGAGATTCTGCACCATTGCGCCCCCTTCCTCGCCGGGGATTGGCCCACCGGAGTCTCGCGGTACCGGTCAACCTATGGACCCGGATACGCAGACGGATTTCCTACGGGAATCGGGGGCTACGTTCTGCCCAATCTCGTGCAGACATTGGAGAAGTACCGCCTGCGGGAGCTTGGGGCCGCTACGCTACAAAGAAAACTTGATAGCTAACACGGCACCAGGGAAGGCTGAGTTCATGGACCCTACGGAAAAACCCCACGTCACATTCACCGGAGAGAACGGCAACATCTTCAGTCTTGTCGCACTTGTCCGCCGAGCGCTTAAGACCGCCGGCAAGACGCAAGAAGTGCGGGAGGTGCTCCCCGCAGTCACCTCGGCGCGCTCCTACGCTGAGGCGCTGGAAATCCTGGGAGAATACGTCGAGTTTGATTAGATTGGCTCGGCGGGTTCGCATGGACTCATCAGGCGATGAGCCCGAATCGTATCGATCAGGGGAAGCTTGTCACCCTTGCTGCGGTTGACGGTGGACGCTGCCGGGACGAGGTTCCAGATGGAACTGTCGCGACGCAGAGCAAAGGGGATAATGTGGTCCACGTCGAACTCCCCGGTGAGGTTCCGGCCTGTCCAGGCGCACTCGAGGCGTGATTTCCGGGCCTCGTGGCGGTAAGAATCCCCAACACCCAGGTCCTGACGTTGCGCTTCCGCGGTTCGAAGGAGTCGTTCGAGTACGGCGGGAACATCAAACGCCTCGTCGATCCGGGTGGAGAGTTCCGCCCAGCGGATGATGATCGAATCGGTAATCCAGTGTCCCATGAGCACAAACTCGCGCCAGAGGTCCTCGTGCACCACCAGATAGTTATCGTGGTGACTGAACTCATGGTCTCCAGCGTACGTGATTGGACCGGTCTTGAGGGCGGTCTTGATCTCCCTCATCGCCTCCCTATGTTGCGCGTAAAACGACTCCGGGACGCGGCCGGAACGGGCCTGGACAAGATATGCGGATAGCCCGTTGAGCGATTCATATGCCGTGATCAGTGCCCGAAGCGGTTCGTGGAAGCGTACCGGGCCACGGCCGTTTCGGTTTTGGCGAATCGGCGAGTCCCCTTCCAGCAGTGGCCAGTAGTACATCGCCCAGAGGAGCGCTACTTCATCCAGGGGGATCCGCACCATCCCATCACCAATCGGGGTGGCCATGGAGGGTGTGTTGGTGGCTATCTCGCTGAGGGCGCGCAAGAGGGCAAACTTATAGGTGGAGGTCTTGCGGTCCCGGTTGATGATTGCCTCCACACGATCGATCGGCCGCGGACTATCGCCGCTATAGGTAAACACGATCGTCGCCCACACGGCATCACGACCGAGCGCATCTCTGGAACTGAACCGGCTCTCCACGGCAAAGCCGAGACGTTCAAAAAAGAGAGAGATCTCCGCCTCACTCCGGAGGACAAAGAGCCGACCACCGGCATCGCGCTGCGTGTCCGGGTCCACATCGTCCCGTTGCAGGGGGACTGAAACAACGAGTCGGCCTCCAGGTTTGACGAGGTCCCGGATCGCCAAGATGAAGTTGAACAATTCACTGTCGGGGATATGCATAAGCACGGCGGACAAGAGCACTCCGTCGTAGCGAGCGCGGTGCGCAGGGGCATATTCTCCAACGGTGATGGTGGTGATGCGATCGGTCAGTTCAGGATGGCGTGCGATCGCCTCATCACGCAGCGCCGGCACCGGTTCTATCCCATGGGCATCTACCCCCAGGCGCAGGAGCGTCGCACAATCCCGGCCGGATCCGGATCCCACGTACAGGACGGTATCGCCTTTCTGGAACAGCATCGGCAGGAGGGATCCCAAGGGACTCTCGACGGACTCCCACAGATCCGCTCGCGGTGAGGCGTGGTGCACGTAGTAGTTGAAGGTGCGGTTATCCATCCACCTCGAATGGTATCACGGCATGCCATACCGAGTATAAGAGGGTCGCTTTCTGCCAAAGACGCAGATTGAACAACGGCAGTAATGTACTGAAAGGAAACTTCCATGACTTCGATAGACTATGTATCACCACAACGCCTTCTCCGCGCCGTAGACATCCAACTCCAGGAGTTTGTCACCGTCACCTACGGGAGCGCTCAGGTACCCCCAGCCTTTGCAGCCGCGAGAGAACACGCGAACGGGCCCGGTGGGGTCCTGGACCTATTCATCGATCGTTACGATACCCTCGTCGCGCGAGGCGTTTTTGCAGACGACATAGTCTTGCGATACGCGCTGGTCGTCCAATCACTGAGCAAACTGTCCCGGACGGCGCGGTGCACCGGGGCGCAGTCTCGCGCGGCCATCGCACTCCTCAACGCTACCTGTGCACCAGGATGTGAAGAGTCCATTGACGTGGTCGGCTGCCGCGCCGAAATAGAAGCTGAGTTGTCCGCGCTGCCGCGCGCAAGTGCTCATGATAAAGGGAAGCAACGTTAACCGACGGTGAAGCCTAACTGGGTCGGTTACCGGGTCGTTAACTGGGTCGACTGGGAGCGCCGTCTTCTTCGCGCAAGAATTGCATCGTTTCGGGAATATCCAGAACGGTGGCGGCGACCAGTTCCCGCGCAAACGGCTGCGGGAGATGCTGCTGAAACTTGCTGAGGCGGTAATCCGGCAGCATCGTCATGATCTGATCGAGCAGCGCCGGCTGTTTCCAGTAGGCCGCGCTGCTCATTCGATCGATGATCTGCCAGAACTCGGCCTCGCTAACCGTCTCACTGACAACCCGAACCTTCTCGTTCGTGGCCTGGATCTCCGCCCGCTCGCCACATTCTACCCGGAACGCGTAGCGCAGCGTGTTGTTTACCCGGCCACCGGCGTAGGTCCACCACGTAATGCCTTGCTCGTCGGATTCGGCGGGGGCAAACGCACTGCCCAGGAGTGATCCGCGATCGTCCCGGAGGGCATCAAGATGCGCGGTACCGTCCGCCTGCAGGTATGGAATCTCCGTATCCGATACCAGGATGGAACGCTCGGTACGGCACAGCTCATACCCGAGAAACGAGGGCGAAATCCCGCCCCACTTGGGGACGGTTCCTCCGGTAGCTCGAGCAACGTGGACCGTCTTCTTCTTCCACTCGATTCGTTCGACGTGCCAGGGTTTCCCGGACAGGTAGAAGATCGCATCTTTCTCAAGGAGTTTCTCAAGGAAGTCCCACTGGACCGTGCCAATCACCTCGCCGGAAAGGCCGATTACCGCAAACTCTTCCGGTGACGAAAACACGGAGTAGAGCTCCATGAAATTCTTGCGGCCAAACGCCTTTTCGGCAGCCAGGCCCATGGAGTAGGAACCACCATCGTCATGCAGCAGGTCCTGCTCAACCAGAAAATCCAAAAACTCCGAGACCTCATCAGCGGTGATATCCGCGAAACATTGGGCGCCCCGGAGAATTTCGTACGGCGTATCCCGGGAGATCGCACCCCGTTCCAGGCAGAGGGCCATCGTCTGGTGCAGGAAGATGTGCCAGGCACGACTATTGGTACGCACCGGCTCCACCCAGCCGTCGCGGGCAAGTTCCACGATCGCGATCGCCTGCAAGAACGCCTCCGGCTTCTCGATGAAAAACGTCGTATTGGCGACACTTCCCTCCCGACGGCCGGTACGTCCCAGCCGCTGGAGAAAGCTCGAAACGGTAGCGGGAGCGTTTACCTGGAGAACGGCGTCCAGATCGCCAACGTCGATACCCAGCTCCATCGTGGAGGTGCAGACGATACACGCCTCGCGACCGCGGGCAAACTCCTCTTCCGCGTTCTCCCGCTCCTCCCGGCTGAGTGAGGAGTGGTGGGCAAACACCGTATCCGCGAAGACGGCCCCGCCGCTCCGCCGTAACGTCCCCGAGAGTTTCTCCGCAAGGCTCCGGCTCTCGCAGAAGAGCAAGCTCTTCCGCCCCGTCGCCGCGGAGCGTACCCCGGCGACGATCTCTCCGGCTTCCATGGTGAGATTCACGCTGATGTGTTTCTTGCTGACCGCTTTTGGTGGATCAACCAGTCGGGATGGGTTGGTGGAGCTACCCTGCAGCCATTGGAGGATGTGCTCCGGATTGCCCACCGTTGCCGAAAGCCCGATGCGCTGCAGATCGGTACCGCCGCAGTAGGGCCGGAGGCGCTCCAGGACACCCAACAGATGACTCCCTCGATCAGAGGCTGCCAGGGCGTGGATCTCATCAACGACGACGTACCGAAGATGGCGGAAGAGCCGTGCCGTCGGCACGCGTTGCGACACCAGCATCACCTCCAGAGACTCAGGCGTGGTGAGGAGGAGTTCCGCGGGCTCCCGGAGAAACTGCTGTTTCCGTGCCGGGGTCACGTCCCCGTGCCACTTAAACGCTCCCAGACCCACCATCTCTGTGTAGCGGCTGAGGCGTTCTTCCAGGTTGTTGATGAGCGCCCGGGTGGGTGAGATGTAGAGCGCTCGAAGGCCCTCGTGTTGATCAGCGAGGATACCGGAGATCACCGGGAAAAACGCCGCCTCGGTCTTGCCCCCGGCGGTCGGCGCAAGGACCACGCAGTTGGCACCATCGAGGATCGCATCGGTTGCCAGCTCCTGAACCGGCCGCAATGAGGTCCAACCGAGGTTGGAGACGATCTTGTCCTGGAGAAGCGGGTCGAGCCGTCCGAACGCGCTCATATCAGAATGCTATGGCGGCGCCGGCATCCGATTCGTCGTCGGAATCTTCGCTCGGTGCGGGATCGGGTGCCGGGAACGTAGGCCCTTCAAACTGATATACCTGTTTAGGAACATACACCGGCCCGCCATCGGAGCCGTCGTTTTCCTCAACGAGGTCCATGACGGTGATCAGCTCCCTGAGAAACTGCCTGGGTACAACCCCTACGTCGCCCCGCAACCCGGTGGTGACTTCTTTCACCAAACGGTGTAGAAAATCGTCGTCCACCAGTTGCCGCAGGCGCTCAGGAGCACGCGAGGGGTACACCTCTCGCAGCTTGAGGGCGACGCCAAGAAGGCGCTCAGTATCAAACGGTTTCAGCTGTAATTGGGCCTGTTTGGGACTCACGAACCCGCTGGATTCTACGAAACGGATGCGGTCGTGGAGCGGTTCCAGCCCGGCCACGCCCTTACGGCTGTCAAAGAACACTTCCGTCCCGGTGAAGATCCACAACAAACCGGGAAAGTCTTTTGCGGCATCGATGATCTGCCGGAGGCCGTTGAGAGACTTCGCCCGCACGTCGCTGCGGGTTCGCAGAATCGTCTCCAGCTCATCGATCACCACGACGAGTCCCGCATAGCCCGCTTTGCGGATAATGTTCAATACGCCTTTGAGATACAGAAGTGCCGAGGCGCTGGAGATTTCGCCCTTGATGCCCGCTTTGCGCTTGGCAGACGCGGCGATATTCTTTGACCCGCTGATCCATCCGACCAACGATGAAGCGGTGACGTAATCTCCGTCCGCTTTGGCGTCAAAAAACGCCTTCAGAACGTTGATAAACTCAACGCCGGTGTCGTTTTGGGCAAGCTCACTCAGCTCAGATTCAAAACGCGACTTCACGGCATCGTCAAAGCCGGGATCGTCCTCTCCGATCTCCTCCGTCAGGCGATCTTCTATCTTTGCGATCCAGCGGTCCACTGAGTCCTCAAGGGCTCCGCCGGTAGCGGTGGGAGTGCGGAGGCCGGAGACGATCTTGTGGTAGACGTCGTCGAATTTATGAAACTGCGTATCGTTGGGAGAGACCACCACAAAGGAAACGGCGAAGTTGCGTTCCAATGCATCCAGGAGGGTATACTGACTCATGAAGGTCTTCCCGCATCCATAGCCGCCACGAAGAAACTTGAATGCCCCTTCCCCGGATTGGGCAATACCCAACTGCCGTCTGATTTCGGTGAGTTGTCGATCGATTCCTACCGCAAACTTGTCCAGCCCCCGCTCCGGGACGGTTCCGCTGCGCAGACGCTCGAGGATATGTTCAGTTTCTGTCATGATTTTCGATACTCCTTGCCCTCCGCCGTGTCGTGAACGGTTACCCGAAACGGGAGAAACGGCTGCCACTCGTCCAGTCTTATCGCAAACCGACGCGCTTTCCGCGCTCCGACCGACCCACCGCCCAGAGAGTTTTCCAGAAAACGAATAGACATCGCTCCGTGGCTCTCAAGATGCCGAATAGCGACGTGATACGCCTCATCTACCACGTGTTGCCAAGAAGAATCCTGTCCTGCCGCACCGTTGGGAGCTGGCGCCTGCGGCTCGTTGCTACCAGTATTTGACCCGCTAATATCTACATCGAAGTACTCCGGCGACTCGTCATTTTCAATGACATTGTTCGGCCGCGCCGATTTAAAACGCAGGCGGGACCGAGGATTCCCACCACGCAATCGAAAGTATATTTCGCACGGCATCCCGGAGGTGAGGGTAACGAGATCACCCACCGCTTCCCCGTTGACAACATCGGCGACCGTCACCGTATCGGCGTCGGTGGCCATTATACGCACTTCCACGGGCTCTTTTTCAAAGAGGGCCGGGCTGCTTTTTTCCGTAGCGATCACCTTGATACGGTGAGTGTTCAGAGCATCGGGAAGTGCCTCATAACTCAACCGGTAGGTTCCGGGCTCGCGGGTTCCACCCGTTCCTGCGTTGATCGTGATAACCGGGACTATCCGCTCCTGAGGCGAATTCCCGCCGTGGTAGAAGCTTCCTGCCGGACGCGAACTCAGGATGTGAGATTCGCGGTGGAAAATGATCGCCTCAGGCGCTGAGTCGGCGCGATACTGCAGCTGCGGCAAGCGTACCGACACAAGCTCGTCACCAAACCGCGGTTCCCCTACGGCGTGACGGCGGTCCACAGCGGGTAGTTTGGGCGCGCGTGCGGTTTGGACGGTGTCATCGCCGATGATGAAGCCATGGTCGGCAGTGATTACGATGCGCCGGTAACCGAGTTTCACTAACCGTCGAACTGCGATGATGATGCGGGTCATTGCGGACTCAAAGTAGTCGATCCCGGAGGCAAGGGCGTCTCCCTCCCCCTCGCTGTCAACGGTACCCGTCGCGATAATCAAAAGCTGATGTTCGGCGGCGCGCGACGCTTCTTTGACGCTCAGATCGAGAAACGCGTTCATATCCTGCCATTCACAGGAAACGCCGGAAACATCGGAAAACGTCTTGTGCCGGGTTGATGTTTTCGTCACGTCCCGACTACCGCCGCGAAACCCGGTGATCTTGCTTCGATCCGCGGAGAAGGTGGGAACCAACTCCTCACCGTCGACGGTGGGAGTCAAGGCGCTCATACCCACCGCGGTGACCGTGGGAAGTTCCGCAAGCATCATCGAGAATCTCGTTTCGCCAATCCGCTCTCCCCGGATATGCTCTTCGAGTTCTCGGCCAAGTTCGTACCGCAGCGCATCCGCCAGAATTACCGCCGTCTTGGTTCCGTCTTGCAGCGCCGGTGCCACGTGACTCCGGTAAAATGACCGCTGTCGTTCATCCGCGGGAGGAAGAAAACCGTGCTCTTCACACGCGGTGTTCCAGGCGCGGATCGTCCGATCGATCCATTCCCGGTACGACCCCATAAGCCCGGAACGAACCCGGGAAAAAGCGGCCATCTGGGCGTCTATTCCGTTGGAACCAAGATTGATCGACTGCACAGCAAATTGCCGGTGCAGTTGATCAATATGCCAGGTTTCGTCGCGGTACGCGTGTGCTTGACGTGAAAGAACTCCAGATGGCGTGGTGTTTTCAACGGCGGCGAGGGCATCTCCCAAAGCCGCGGCGGCAGCTACCCATTTCCACGCTCGGGAAAGGGTAGGATCCCGACTCACCCAAAAGGTATGCGAACCGGACCGCCCTCCGGTCAGGCGGATATCGGCGAGTTTCCCCGCATCTGCCCACCGGCCGGTGTCCAGCAGTCGAAACGCCTCGGCCAGGAATATTTCCGCCTCAAATCGAAAGGTATCGATCTTGCCGAGCATCGCGGGCGGTACGTCAACTTCTGCACCCTGTAACGCTGCGGCAACCTGGTCGGAGCAGGTCACATACGCATCAGCATGATCGCGGCGGATCGCACCGAGGATACCCGATCCCGCTCGATGATACTCCCTAGAAAGCTCCCGCAGCCGTACCAACCGGTCCGAGGAAGGCTGATCGAGCATGTCCACGGCGTATTCCCGACAGAGGAGAAACGCCCAGGTGGCATCGACAAGGTCTCCAATGGTCTCAACGGATTCTCCCCAATCCTGGATCCACTGCGCTTCCATGCCGATCTGTCGTTCGAGACGACGGAGCAGCGCCGCTACCAACGCGGATTCAGTCCCCGCAAAGGCGGAAACGAGTGCATGGGGATCGGTCAAGAGCGTGATGATGAGTCCATCTTCACCATAGTGGGTAAGAAGAGCGCGCAGCTCCGGGGTAACCTCGACGTGTTCGGCAAGAAATTGATCCGCGGTCTCCAGGGTGAGATCTTCCCGGTCTATAAGCGTATCGACCTGCGGTGGCGTCAGATGCCCCTGCCCGGCTTCGCGGACTACTGTTTCCAGAGCGATTCGCCACCGGCGTCCCGCCTTGTACGCCTCATAGAGAGGAGTTGCTTTGATCGAATCCTCGGAGAACCCGGGAAGGTGAATCACACACCGTGGCACACCGGCCCCCGCCAAGGTAGGATAGCTCTCCCGCATGAGGCGCACAAATGATCCGCGAAAGGCGAAGACGGGATAGGGAAATACGCCGGTAGCTGCCCCTTCCCGCAGCGTATCCACGTACTCCGTATACACGCCGTCGCCATCAAGCCATACCAGAAGCCCCTTCGTGCGAATGTCCTCAGAAAGCGTCTTTGTCAGGTGTTCGGACACGATGCCGGTCACGTATGCTCCTTCGAGTGGACAGTCAGCTATGATATCGGCAGAATCCTGGCGCGCGTACGCTCACGATCGATAGATATCAACGCGCCAGCACCCAGTTCCTCAGCGAATCTGTGAATATTATCGAGTACGAAGTGCCCCACCGTACGGGGATGGATATCCTGAATCCTGATTTGGATGACACTGGGGGACTCAAAACCTGTACTGGCCAATATCGCCCCAAAGTCCAAGTCGTGAGTAAACACAACATATCCATGGTCACGTGCCCACGCAAGTAATTGGCGATCCGGAGCGTCGGGACTACCCACAGTATTCCAATGGACCGATTCAATTCCCTCGGAAGAAAACAGTTCGCACCAGTCCGGTGAGATATTCATATCCAGGAGTAGCTTCATCCGCCGGCCGCCATCACCTCTTGTTCATCAGCTCGCCATGCCGCGTATGATAATGCAGCATCAATGTCTTCCATTGCGAGGTAGGGATAGAGCTTCAACACCTCGTGTCGTTCGTGTCCTGAAGCAATCATGCCTACAATGAGTCCAACAGTGACTCTCGTTCCCCGCACGCAGGGTCTCCCGCCCATGACTTCAGGATCGAGAACTATTCTTTCCGGAAATTTCATATCTATCCTCCACGCTATACCATACTCATCAGCGCCTATCGTATCTGCCCCTCTCACACCGCTGCGAACGCGTGCCGCTTAATCATCTGGTTTCTCCTTCGGTTCCCCGAGTCGATGCCTGCCCAGTACAGCCCGGCCCGTTTCGGTGAGACGGTACTTCTGGTTGCGGCTCGTAGGCGTGTCGGGAATGGTCATCTCTATGAAGCCCGCGTTGATCGCCGGGCGGACGTAGTTTTCTCGAAACGTCGGCCGATGAGCCAATCCAAGCCGCAGCCTGAGCTCTTTTGGCGACAGTTCGCCGTTTCTGAGAATGAGAAGGAGCTTCTCAACTGAGTCGACCGACTGGGTCGGTAACTGGGTCGGTAACTGGGTCGCCTCTGGCTGTCCAGTGTCGGCATGTACCGGCAACCGTACGAGGTAGTATGTCCTGTCGTCGTCAGTTTCGAACTCCGGTGGTGGTGAGCCGTTTGTCTGCATCGCCCGGAGTATCTTCGGGATACCGGTGGAGCGACCTTCCGTGAGGTCCAGCTCCTTGAGAAATTCTCCGATTCTGCGGTTGCGATAGCGGCGGGAAACGGCACGGCCGGCGCGAAGGTCGTCCATGTTGATTGAACGATCCGGTCCCGGGAAGCTCAACACAAAGAAATCCTCCGGACCGATCCTGACCTCAACGGGTTCGCGAATCTGGTACGATCGGTGGTATACGGCGTTGATCACCACCTCTTCGATTGCCGGGTACGGGAAGTTCCAGAAGCGCTCCGCCTCCGCCCGGTCCGGGAGTTTGACCACGGTCTCGGCCAGGTAGTTACGCCGGATGTAATCAAGGGCCTCGCGGGTCATCCGCGCCAGCGGTCCGGTAAAGATCTTCTCCTCAAAACGGTCACCACCAGCACCGTCGGGAAACCACACAACGTCGATCTGCGTAACCGGAAAGAACTGCCGGGGGTCGTGGTTAAAGAACAGAAGGCCAACGTTCTTGGGAAACGCCCGCTCGCGCGGCCCGCCGACGATGTTCATTCGGCGCCCCAGTGCTTCCGGTTCAAGTGAGTTGACCTCTTCGGCCAAGTCACTACCCACCTCCCGTAGATATTCCCGAACGCGGTCGAGCGAGAGATCATCCACCGTTGCCTGCTGATTGTAGCGATCATCAAAGGGCACCGTTGCGGCAAGACCGATCAGCTCCCGCTCATCGGCGCCACGGGCACGGACGGTGCTCGACTGCTTACGAATATAATAGGCGCGTTCTATGTTGCCGTCCGAGAGGCTCACCCGCGCCTTATACGGTCGGGTTTCGCCGCCGGGCGCCCAGATCACGAGGATCGTCTTGCCGTCTACCAGACACGGTTCGGCTACAGGGTGGTAGGGGGGCTCCATCGCGGCAAATCCGAGGTTGAGCAACTCCTTCTGGATCGCATCAAGCGACTCCGGTGGCAGTCCAACCGGCGGCAGGACCGGGCGGCCGTCTTTCTCGGCTACGCCGATGACGATGTATCCACCGCCCAGGTTCTGAAAATCGTTGGCAAAAGCGCACATCGTACGCAACACCGCTTCGGGATTCCAACCGGACTTGTACTCCAGACGTTCCCATTCCACCGCCTTGCCCCGGAGGACATCGTCTATTGAGATGGGTAGGTTGAGAACGCCCGATTGGTGCTTCATTTCACCTCGTCATAACCCCTGGCGGACGGTTGTGCGTAGAACGCTATAGTCAGGCTAAGCTCGTTCGCATGAGCGAACGAAACCAGGTCACGCACTGTAACCTCATCATTCCGAGAGTTCTCAAGCCGTGAAATTGCGTCCGGCGTGCACCCGAGCAGTCCGGCCATCTCTTGCTGCGACTTGCCGGAACGAGCTCGGATTGCGAACAGCGTCTTTGCAACGCGCTTGTCGCCAATCTCCTGCTCGAACCGTTCACGGAACGATTGGTCATCGATAAAATCATTGACAACCTCTGAGATGGAGGAATATCGCTTGCTCACTGGAGTGCTCCTTCATTTCCTTGCGGACGGCGTCGACGTACCGTTTGCGTCCCTGATATCGCCGAATCGCGAGTCTCTTCCTCTGTTTGATCAGCTTCCCACCATAGTACGACGTCAGCTCCATATCCGGTTCTCGGTGATGACGGCAATGCTATGAATATAGCGCGTGAACGAACCGCAGCGCGATTTCAATACGATCCTCGCTGTCCGTGTGACGCAGCCAGAATTGACCACGTTTCTCTGGGTGCTTCTCGATCTTTGGATCGGTGATTTTACGGGCTTTCTGGTTGGGGTCGCTTATCCGCCACCCATCTTTTTCGCAATAGAGTTTGATGTTGTATTTCAAGACCAGTGGTCCCTTTTCGCCGCCGTATGTGCGCGATTCATCATGCCAAATGATATCTTCATCTCGGATCAGCTTTTGGACGGCTCGACCGTATGTGTTAATGTGACGACCACGAGCATGGAAGGAGGACATGGTGCGAACTTCAAAATCGTTATCTGCTTCGTCCCACCATGCAAACAGATTCTTGGAAGAATCCAGGATACTCGGGTACTTAACAAAGTAGTATCGCCAGCCGTCGAAGTCATGATTCTCCTGCAACCAATCATCAATCAATTGAATTAGCACATCCTTAGCATCGATACCTTCGGCGTGCCCCTTAATTACCGCAGACAGCAGGTTTCGGAGCGTGCGAAACAAACCGGACTCATCGCCCTCTTTACCAGGATGCGCAAGCAGTCCGTGCCACCGATCACCGTGACCAAAGTACCAGCGATTACCGATAGCGCTGCTCCATCCATAGTAGTCACCGTGAAACAGATAGTCTTCACCATCACATCGAGTCAGTAATGCTCTGAGCACAAGCCCCTGATCATCTACATCCATGACCGATCGAAACGCTTCATAGAATTCAGAAATCTGTTTGGTCTCGAGCCCACGAATCAAGGCCCAAATAGTACCTCGAAATCGGGGATCATCTTCCATGCGGAACAGAAAGACCTTGTCGATCTCACCGGACGCAGCTAAGGCGGCCTTTTCTTGTTCGTGAGGGAGCGCATTCTTCAGCCCAGGTAGGGTGAGGCCAGCGGGCAAGGCTTCGCAGATCGGTTTTTCAACACTCAGTACCGTGAGCGCTGACTGCAGGTACCTTGACATATCCATTGATCGTAGATCTGACCTGAACCCAAACCGATATTTGTCATCCTGCGATACTCGCCGAAGTAGATTTCGCATTACCCGAACGCGTTCAGATAGTTCCGTCAAGTCATCTACCGCATCTTGTTCTCGATGGTACTCAAGAACCAGAAACAACATGACCTTTTCAGCAACGTCAAACCGCTTTCCCTGGATGCACCGGTTGATCAGATCCGGATCTCCTTCGAAGACGGAGATATCAGGCTGGTTATATGAAGTAGGATTGTTGATCTCTCGGAAAAAATCGGCGGGGCGTTTCCAAGTGACCAGTACGTCAAAGTAGGCAGTAAAACGTTCTACAGCTGTCTCCCGGGAGTAGACCTCCTTCCAATAATCACGTCCCCTCTCTTCGACAAATTCGTCGAACGTCCCAGCCTTCGAAAGATTTTCATTTAGATAGAAATTGATCTCGGAAACAAACGAGAACAGTGCCATAAACGCTGAATCGATGAGGTTGTCTTCGTTTCGATACGGCCACAGGACACGGCTCCACTGCACGTCCATTTTATGCGCGAGATCATTGACACCACGATATCCGCTGTCCGCAAGGAATTTTTCGAACTGAGCCTTAAAATGCTCATATTCTGTAAGTAGTTTTCCCCGTGCATTCATACGAATGTATGTGTTCTCATCGAGATCAAGGCCCTCGGTGTTGGTCACATGAAATGTCAGAAGTTTATTCTGCGTCAGATCAGCGAACGTCGTCTCAATACCGTTCAGTTGGCGATGGATTTCATCCAACATGACAAGGATTCCCGCAACGGTTGGATCTTTGGTCCATGAAGCCACAAACCAAGGCTGGTCTTGTATAGTAGCTGATAGCGGAGTTGACTCATCAGAGCTATCTGGGAGTACGATTGATTGCTGTAAGAGTTTTTCAAAGAAGTCAGTCGAGCTAACACGCGTTCGATACACAAACCGTTGCAGTACTGGTCGAGCTTCATGAAGCGCATTGTCGCGGACGGCAAGGTACCAATGTACGAGAAAAAAAGTTGTCAGCCTTTGCTGACCATCGATCGGTATAAATCGCAACGAATCCTCATGTTTTTCCTCATGACCATAAACAAAGTCAAAATTTAGGGGATCGTTATGCTCCAACGCATTCCGAATCGCGGTAATGATGTTCCGGCGGATGTACGTCGTGTTCTGATCTGTTCTACCTTGGGCATAATCACGTTGAATCAACGGAATCTCAACGGTCCGATCAGATAGGATTGCCCATAATGTGGTTATCATTCGTTTCCTCCAAAGATGGCGTGGCCAAAGTAGCTCTTCAGGCTGTTCTCAATGGCACGAGCGTATTGTTCTCTATCGCTTTGGCTCCAATAATAGGTGTGATCCACGGTAGGAGAATAATATTTCAGAAAAACGCCCCGGGTGGTGGGTGGAATAAAATGACCCGACCGATCGCGATCGATGATGCGATTCCTCTTGACCGCAAATACGGCGTTTTTCAGATGACTATTTGTGTCCCGATCGAGAAGAGCCAGGTTTTCGATGCTATGAATCTCTTCACTCTCGTTCTCAAGGGACATGAGCGTGAAGACCCTATCTTGGATCTCCGCAAAACGTTCGTCCTCGATACGACCGGAAAGAAGTTCCTCGATCAGCGTCATCAAAGCTGTGATTTCCTCACCGTCGGCACCGACATCTGCGTTATTCTGCAACGTCTGGAGCATTTCTTTGTGGTCTTCCAACCAGCGACGCCGCTCGCGGTCCGTTGAAAGCAGTTCGGCCGACTGAGCATGTATGTGTTCGAGACTCCATCGATACTTTTTATACTGCGCAAAAGAAAAACGTTGGTCGGGATCAGCACTCTGTTGCTGGGTAATCATGTTAAAAAGCAGGAGGATATTGCTGATCAACTTCGAGTCATCATAGTAATTGAGATCAAAGATCGATCGGCCCTTAAGATCACGCTGGATAGCGCGTGTGATCTTATCCTTGAGGTTCTGGATAAACCGACTTTTCGGAACACCGTCAGCAACTTGGTAGAGATCCACCAATGGATGACCAGTCGCGATCAAATACCCGGTCAAGTGATAGATTTCACGGTTATCGAACCATTCCGATAGACGTAGAAACAGCTCACGGATCTCGTCCCAGAGGTTCTTCGCCCGCTCAGACACACCTTCGCCGTCACCTACGTACTCTTCAAAATAGTGAAACACGTCGAGCTCCCGCGGGGCTGCACTCTTTTTCGCGTAAACCTGATAATGGAATCGAAAAAGCAAGTCGATTCGATTCGACTCGTCTTTTTCTGTACTATTTAGGTACAGCCACAGCCGGTTATCTCGAAGCGCTGACTCGATCGCGTCCCATTGCATGGCCAGTTTATCTCGAGATGCTTCCATTCGCACCTGCGCCCCTGGACTACCACCTGTGCCGATGGACGTAATGAGCAATGCCTTAGTTAATTCAGCATTCGTGAGGGGAATTTTACCGATATTAAGGCGCGTGAATATGTCCATGTGGTTCGACCCGTCCCGAACCTCATACCAAATCACTTCCACCTGCTCGCTCAGGCCAATGAAGAACTTCTGCTTCAAGGAGTTGCGACCCCTCGATTGTTCCTCGAACCAATTGGCCGTCGTGCGCCACGCTTCAGCGATATGAAAAGAATCGATGTCTTCTTCAACATCCGGATCGGCCGACGATAGATTGGAAAGAAACTCCTGACTATCTTTGCGTGTAGAAAGCCGTATCGAAAACGCCGTTTCCGCAGGATTCAGATAACGCAGGATTATGTAGATCGTTGTCAGTCTCTGCTGACCGTCGATCACCTCCCACGACCCATCATCTCGGGCGGCTGCGACAACTGGCTGAAGACAGTAATTTCGCTCAGCTGCGGGTCGCCGATCGAGATGCGCCAGAATATCGTTGAGGAGCGCGTGAATCTCCGGTTCTTTCCACCGATACCCCCGCTGATAATCAGGTATGAAGAACCGATTATCAGCGACGTTAATTTCATTGATCGTTTTTGTTGTCAGTTCGTTGTTATCCAAGATTTGTAGCCCTCCTGTATCATCTTTCTCACTCCCCAAAATCCAACTCATCTCCCAGAAACGGCTCCTCACCGGCACTCCCGCTGCCAGCACCACTCCCACTCCCCTGCTCCCGCCATTTCTTCGCCGCCTCGGGATGCAGCTCTTCAAAGAGGTCCCTCCCCGCATACTGTCCATAATCCGAGTGCGCCACCGCCAGGCTCGGGTCCTTTTTGCACTTGGCAAACACCCGCTCCGGCCAGTAGCGCATCGCCAAATGGGACCAGTCAAAGTCCTTTTTCCCCTTCGGAGTCGCCAGGCTCGCCCACCACTTCTTGGGGTCCTTCCACAGCGGATTCACGAGATCCCAGAGCGCCGCGGAGTTGACCATCACGCCGTCGTCCAAATCCATCACGTAGGGCGCCTCCACCTCTTGCGCCCCGGGGTTCGGGCCCTTCTCCGCCACCGTCGCCACCCGCGCCACAAAGGCGTCCAGCTCCTCCTGCAGTTTTGCCAGCTCCGCCACCTCCGTCTCCAGGGTGTTGCGCGTGCGCTTGTCGTTTGTGCGCTGGATATCCTCCCGCAGCCGCCGCAGGCGACTGTCGATCTGTCGCTGGTCCTCCTTGAGGTAGTTGGCGAGCACCGCGGTGAGGGTGCCCTCGTTCCAGCGGTGGATGTTGATCCACACGAAGAAGTTCTTCTTCGCCGATACCAGGGGGAAGTAGATCGGTCGCTTCTGGTAGATATCCTTGTGCCGGTCAAACGCCTTCAGCCTGATCCACGCGGCCACGCTCGCCTGCCCCTCCCCCCGCACCAGGGCGTCTGCAATCTCTTCGCAAATCTCCGCCGTGCGCTCCGCTCCCCACCGCTCACGCAGCGTCTCCAGCAGGTGGGTTATGGCAGCCGTTCCTATGTTGAACCCCGAGGGTCGAGGGAAGCCGTCAATCTCATCAAGACTGCTCAGATACACCAGGCCGTGGGGGTGCATGCGGCTGGTATCCGGCTCCGGTGCCAGGTCCACAAGACCGCCGGTCTGCGGGTCGAAACGCCCCAGGAGTACGCCGATCGCCCAGGAGAGGTGCGTAAACGCCTCAGCCTGGCGGCGGTTTTCGTGCACTTTCCCCGCTCGCGCGGCGATCGCCAGGATGCCGTCGGGGTGGATGCGGTAGCGGTGAGCGAGTTCCAGGATGCCTTCGGCTTGTTGATAGGCGTCGGCGAAGCCGTCGGGGATCGTCTCACCATCCCAGGGGGGATAGTCAAAGGGTGAGAGCCCGATCTCCTCACGGATGGCGGTGACCGTCTCCGGTGAGAAGTGGGCAAAGATCTCCCGATCGATGTCGTCCCGGATGCGCGCCTCCTCCACCTCAAACTCCTCCGGCGGCAGGTGCTCGTAGCGGTACTCGATGTTGGACTCGCTCGAGGCAAAGAGCCGGTCATAAAGGGAGCGGGCGCGCTCCAGGTAGGGGCGGTAGTCGGTGAGGTAGTCCAGCACGGGGAGCTTCGCGATGTCGCCGACTTCGTTCACAATAGTAGGGTTAATTGACTGAGCAACGTAGCCGGAAAAACTGGTGCTCAATATCACCTGCAAAGACTCATAATCGCTCGCGAATATCGTAGATCCTTGGTGGCCAAATATTGACTGATACTTCCTCAGACGAGAAATGAAGTCGTTTGTGCCAGTGCCATTGAACGCGAGCCCTTGCCGAAAATAATACGATTGATTTTTTATTGTCCGTGTGGCGGACCGGTAAAGGTAAGATGCGTAACTCTTAACCTCTTTCCCATTGTCTTTCCAGGTTATTAGGTACTCGACATCATCAACCCACCGACGCCCTGCAGCACCCTTGACGAACGGGAACCACGTCTTTCCACGCGCAGTGTTCGCCGCACCTTGCGCTAAACCAATTTTCGACATTCGTACCTCTCGAACGGTTCGCAAAAATCTCGCATCGTTCGAAGTAGCCAACCCCTGCCGGACTTCTGCCACATCCCTTAACTTCTTCGCCTTCACGTACGCAGTCCGAAATTCCTCCGGCCACCAGTAGATCATGGGCGAGCCCTCGATCTCGGCGAAACGGGATTGGGGGAACCGGGAAACTTTGGAACCGTTCAGTAGGTGAATACGCTTCGCAGGCGCGCCAATCGGAGCCACGGAACGCTGATACGCACCTTCGCACTTTGCTGTCCCTTTAACCGCTACGACCATAGCTGAACCGACAACCACACCCCCAATTTCTTGAAACGCCCCACTTCCCAGGTGAGCCACTGCAGCAACGCCGTTTTCCGAAAGGATGTGCTCCCGAAACTCCCGATAGCTGCCGAGGAACATCCAGTTGTGCTGTGCTATGGTCGCCCACGTTCCATACCTGCGAAGACGACGCTCATACAAGAGAAAGAACAACGCGAAGATATCGCCGTCGCCGAGGACATCTTCACGGCTCAGAGATTCTCCCAGTTTCTCGTCCATTTTTGCGATTGCCGCGTACGGCGGATTCGCCACCACCACATCGTACTTCCGCCCCAAGATCTCTATCAGCCGCAGGCCCTTGCCCAACTGATCCGCGAGGGAGCGCAGCCCGAGGTCCTCGCCGCGGTCGTGGCGGCGGATGAATGCCCCCAGCGCCTCCATAATTGAAGCCACCATCTGCTGCGTACCGCCGCGTTCGCCGTAGACCTCACCGATCTTCCGGATCTCCTCATCGATTCGCAACAGCGATCCCAGATAGTCCGCTCCCTTGAGCGCCTCGATGATCTGCAGACTCACCTGGCTCTTGAGCCCCGCTTCCCGCTCCAGGGTGGCGGCAAACTCCCGCACCGCCGGATCGTTCTTGCCGATGTGCGCCAGCCCCAGGTCGGTGGCGACAACGTTGAGGGCGCGCAGCCGGTAGCCCGGCAGGTGCTCCTGCGTCTTGATGTAGAGGGAGGCCGCGGCGATCTGCACCGCCCGGTTGTCCAGATCCACCCCGTGGAGGTTGTGCGTCAGGATGGCATCGATCGTCCCCTGCGGGGAAAACGCCTCACCGGTATGCTGCGCCTCCTCCCCGTAGAGGTGGTAGAAATAGTCAAAGAGGTAGACCAGAAAGTGGCCGCTTCCCATCGCCGGGTCCAGGATACGCACCTCATCCAGCCGATCCGGCGCGGTGGCAACCGTCTCCTCCGTGAGCTCCTGCTCCACGTAGAACTTCCACCACTCCTCATCACCCTCAATGGGGATCGCCTCATCCGGACGGTCCCAGGACTCCCGCTTCTCCTGCAGGCGACCGAGCGTCGCGGTGGCGGTGGGTTGCCACCCGTTCTTGCGGCAGATCGCCAACCACTGCGCGCCGACGGAGTTTTGCACCAGCCACTCCACCATGTAACGCTCGGTAAAGAGCTGCGTCTTCTGCGCCAGCTCGTGGGACTCAACCTTGCCGCCGTCGCGGATCTTGTCATCAATCGCCTTGCGATCCGGATCGTTCCAGTACTGGTAGAGCCACCCCAGGGTGGTATCGTCCCGCCAGGCGTCACGAAGTTCAGCGTCAGCCAGGGTATCGATGAGCCACAGCAGTGTCGGACCGGGAACAGGAATCGCCTCGTGCACCTCGTTGTACGCAAAGAGCGCCGGAAGCTCCCGCGCCAGCTCGTCCCACACCTGTTGAAGCAGGTAGCCAAACCCGCCGTCGTCCGCTGCGGCGAGGTCGCTGAAAAACTCACGGTAGGTTCGGAAGGCGGAGTTCTCCACCCCGTCGGCGACGAGGCGCACCGTGCGCAGCCCCCGAACCTCCATCTGCATCAGCAGCACCAGCCGATTGACCAGGGTGTAGGCGCGCTCCTTGATAAGCGCCGCCAGGTTATCCTCCCGCACGGCGTGGGTGCGGGCCGGGTCGGCCAGCCATTGGTTCACTATCTCCCAGGCAAGCTGATCGTCCGGGAAGAGGCGGATCGCCTCCCGCTTTAACGCCCCGAGGGCAAAGCGCTGCTCCGTTGCCCTCCTGAGATCCTCCAGCAGACGGGTGCGCACCGACTGGACGGTGCTCCGGAGCCTACCTTTGGCACGATCACTAAGGGCGGTCAATCTTCCAACCTCACCTTGGCTCCCGTCTCAAGCTCCTTGACGCACTTTTTTCTTACGCGGTCCAGGGCGTCGTCAAGTTCCGCGGGAGTCGTGATGATCGCGTTGCGCAACCCCAGCCGCACCGTGTGGATGCGCTCGCCCGAATCGGCGTGCGCGCGAAGCTCGTCCACCCGCGCCTGGGCGCGCACCGCCGCCTCGCGGATGCGAGCCGGCGCTTGCTCTATCATCATAAGACTCGGCTGCTGCGCGTCGGCGGTTGTCTCCACCGCTGCGCGGCGCGCAATCTGGAGCACCTCAAACTGCTCCTCCTCGGTGAGAGCGGAGAAGTCGGGCCGGATCTTGAGCTGATCCGTCGCCGTCTCCACCTCTTGGTCCTGCGCCGTCAGGAGGCGCTCGCGTACCGCGTGGTAGTGGGCGCGCACCGCATCCGCCGCCGGTTTGGTATCGGCGTAGGCGCGCCACGGCTGGTCACCGGAGAGCTGGTCCTGTATCGCCTGGATTTCCCCGGCTACGGTGTCATCCTCACCGATCTCCCGCAATTGCACCACCGGGTACTGCAGGAGCTGGGCAAAGTCGCGTAGTTCGGAAATAGTAGTCGCGGTGAGGGCGGAGCGCGCCTCGGCGAGGCGGGTGATGCTTTCGGTGATCTCCGGGAGCACCTGTTTGACGCGGCGGAGCACCGTTTCCACCTGGCGGTCGCTGATGCATTCGGTCAGCAGTTGTGACAACGTCTGCAGATACGCAGGAGATTCGCCGCCGATCCTGGCAAACGCCCGCTCCACCTCGGCAACGTGGTCCTTGTAGCCGGCAAAGTGCTGGAAGGTGAGGTCCGCCAGGGCGTCGCTGGTGTTATCCGGGTTGGAAACGCCCACCACCTCTTCAAAAAACCGGCGGATGCGGTTGCGGTCTTTTCCGTCGATCCCCTCCCCGTCCTGCTTGGCCTCGATCTCCGCAGAGCTGAACTGCCGCTCCTGGAGAAAGATATCATGCCCGCCGGGGTCGATCACCGAGGTGATAATCGTACTGTTGGGACCGGTGAGGCGGACGCGCTCCTCACGGAGCAGCCCCACCACCGCCGCCTTGATCACCATTCTGGGGTACCCGTAGGGCGGCGCGCCAAAATGGGCGACGAGCTGCTCCCCGGTGAAATAGGGTTTGCTCGCGATCCGCTCCATAATCTCCTGGGGTACAACCCCCTTCGCACGAAAGAGCACTTTACCGCCGTCGTTCCAGGCGATACCGAGGCGATCGGGGCCGTCCAGAAAGACAAGAGGTAGCCCGGCGGTGTCGTTTTTCAGCAGATGGGCAAAATCGGAATCGGTGATGCGGACGTTGCCCTGGCCAAACTTGTGAAAGATCTGCGGCAGGTGCGTCTCCGCGGTGGATTTGAGCGCGGTATCAAAGGCCGTTCCGTCAGGATCTTCCACCAGCCCGTTGAAGACGATCATTCCCCCCATCCACGTGCGCCGCAGCTCCCGCGTCACCTCCCCGGCCAGCCGCTCCGCCTCGGCCATCTCCTGGTAGAGCAGCTGCTGCTGCGTCGGCGGAAGCTGCCCGCTGCGCTGCTTCATCTCCGCCATCTTGCGCGACTTGAGATGATCCCGAACGAGGGACGTAACCAGGTTGGTATCACCGGCGACCCAATGGAGCACCAGCGGCTTCCGGCGGCTTTCCTCGATCCAGCGGTCGCGATCGGTACGCGCCTGAGCGGTGGTAGGCCAGTGGAACGTCATCTGCACCTGGGTGGGATCGCTCTTTCCGGTGAGGCGCACGTCCTCGCCCCACCAGCAGGAGAGGGGAAAGCGCACATTCAGGTATGTCGGCTGGGCAACGCCTTCCACCAGGCGTTCCTGAAACTCCTGGAGCTTTCCATCGAGCTCCTGACCGGAGACGGTGATCTCCCGCTTGCGGCGGTTCCAGTCCTGGGCGGCGTTGTTCTGGATCGCGTAGCCGTGAGTATCGCGGTACTGAATCCAGTTGTCCGCGGCAAGCTGTTCCAGTGCGGCGGTTATGTCCTCCAGCGGTGAGAGCGCGCCGAGGGCGGGATAGAGAAGCTGCGCCAGGAGCTCTTTGGTCACCGGCATCTGATCGGCGTTCATCTCCAACAGGGCGATCGCCTTGGCCACGCGGGACTCGTAGCTCTCCGGCGGGTACTTCTCAAAGATACGATGGAGGGTAAGCTGCACATCGCTGTTGACGCTGGAGCCGATGATGTCGTAGAGCATGTCCAGTGTCAGGAGGGTCCCCAAGGGCCGATCCTTGAGCTGCACCGGCTCGTCGTTGAAAAGACTCCAGATGTTGTTGAGCACCGAGCGCACCCCGCCGGCGTCGCTCTGCGTACGCGTAGAGGTGTTGCGAATGCTCTGAGTGATCTCCATAAAGAGGGGAATGTGCGCCGGGAGCAGCGGATAGTGGTCTATGAGGGCATCACGGGTCAGGGAGGCCGCATCATAGCCGTAGAGCTTGAGCGCATCGATATGGGCGTCGGTGAGGTATGATTCAAGGACGCTCCCCGGCTTCTTCTTGAGCAGACGTCGTCCCACCACCTCGCGGACGTTGGCGCGATCCAGGTGAACGCGAAGGTCCGCGGGAAAGCGGTCCTGCAGCTTGAAGAGCACCGAATCACGCTGTTCCTCTTCCAACTTTTCCTGCCCGGTAACCAGAAGCCAGAGTGGGCTTCTGCCCGGCTTCGCGCGCCCACCCACCTCGGCAACAAAGGACTGGAGCGCAAGCATCTTGGTCTCATCCCGCACGATGTACTGGGACACCTCGTCTACCACTACAAAGATCGTCTTACCCGCGGCGCGGCGTTCCATCGCCGTCACCAGGTTGGAAACGAGTTCCTTCACGGAGAGACCGTTGAGGGAGAACGTGGAGACCTCCAGAAGATCACCTTCCTCGGGGTAGAGCGCCTTGTAGGCGGTACGGAAGACCTGGACCGCCCGATACCCGTCGCGGAACTCACTCCAGGGCTTGCCGGTTTGCGCCTCAACCTGCGAAAGAAACTCTTCGTAGCGCCCTTCCGTCTCCAGACCCAGTTCAAAATTGGCTACCCCGTCTTTGGACGAGTAGCCCAGGCGCTGCAGCACCTGTCGGTAGACGGTGTGGGAGACGTGCTCGTTGTTGCGGGCGGTAGACCCGATATCGAAGATCACCGCCATGGGAGCAACGATCGCCAAAAGCTGGTCAAAAGCGTGGCGCAACGCCGCAGCGTTGGCGGTGTCGTCCCGGGCCACAAGGGCGTCCACCATCGACCTCCCGTCGGGGAGCATCATCCCGTCCAGGGCCAGGCCCAGCAGTTTGGCAAACAGTGATTTACCGGAGCCGAAGTACCCGGAGATCCACGAAGCAGGAAGCTTGAATCCCTTGGTGATCGCCTCGTTGATCGCCACGAGGAGATCCACCATCTGCTCGTGGATACCGCCCACCTGGTTGACCTGGGTGGTAGGGCGCGTGGTGAACACGTACTCCCCTACCTCCAGCGCCGCCGTCTCCGGCTCTAACTGGTGAAAGTAGATAACCGGGGCGATATCGTCTTCTATGTTGCGGGCAAAGATCTCTTTTATCGTGCTCATCGTCACTCCTGTGTCCGTATCACCTATCCGCATCACCTAATAGATCCGCGGGCGGTAGTCCCGATCGGCGTCCATCTCTCCCATAAAGGAGAGGGCACTCTGGTCCGTATGAATCCCGGGGTACATCACGATCGTGGGTACCCGCACCCCCTGGTCCAGAAAGCGCAGAAGCGCCGAGGTCCGGTAAAAGGGGTACAAGCCACCGATCCGCGAGAGGAAGACCACCGCGCGATTGGGGTCGTCCTCAGCGGTGCATGTTTTGATCTCCGTCAGAACGCGGGCGGGAAATCCGTCGGCAGCGTCAAAATGAGGCCCCAATTCGTTGGCGAGCATGGCGATCTGCGGCTCGAGATTGCCGCGGTGAGCGCGATAGAGCGTCTCCTCCTCGCCCTCCAGATACTCGACCAATCCGCCCTCGTCCACGTCGGAAAGGTAGGCAAGAAGCAGGCCCATCAGATCGATGGAATGGACGTTCCACCCTTCGCGGCGCAGATCGTCTCCCAACTCCACGATCTTCTCCCTCGCCGCGTATTCTTCGTCCGGCGGGTACCAGAAAATCGCAAAGGGATACGCGCGATTAGTGCTGATCGCCGGTCCATTGCTGTCGAGCAGATCAATCTTGAGTCCCGCCAACCGGGATTCCAGACTCATGCCGCACCTCCTGTTTCCGCCACCACCCACACATCCACGCCCCGAAACGCGAGGTGCGCCGACAGCCGGGACGCGTCCCCCACAAACTCCCAGTACCCACGGCGCTCGCCCTCGTGAAAGAGCGGCACATACGCCTCGGGAGCACGCAGGAGCGAGGAAAAGAGCGGCGTCCGTTGAAATTCCCCCGCCCCGATCCCGCATTCGGCGTGCCAATACAAAAAGAATCCGAGGAGCTCCACCGAAAGCTCCGGCGGCGTTACCGTCTTCTTCACTTTGCCTGCAAGCACTCCGTTGTCCCGCAGGGAGGTCAGAACGCTCTGCCCGTAGCGGATCGCCGTGCGTGTTCCAATCGTGCCCGGCAGGTGCTTTTGGAGTTCCGGCACAAAGGCGGCGTTGGTGATTTCGGGGCGTCCCTGGGCGTACCGGGCGGGCACAAACTCCGCAGCCGCCCACCGGTAATACGGGTCCACCATCAGCATGAAAAAGTGGTTCACCAAGGGAAACGCCGTAGGATCGGAAACCAGAACGAAGCGTCGCAAGGAGCCAAAGGTGTGCGAACCACGACCGAAGCGGAACCGTGTACCAAAGTGCCGGGTCAGTTCGACCGCGTACTTCTGTTTGACATCGCCATACCAGCGCTGTTGAAAAGAGGCGACCGCATTGTCAGCGATCGACCGGCCGACATCCACCGAACGGAGAAACTCGAGCGCATCTCCCGGACGCGCCCCGACACGGTGCAACCCCGAGTGGTGCTCATCATGATAACAGTCAGCCACGCGGCGCCTCCCGGTAGTACGGAAGCGTATATTCACCACGGGGCGAGCGGATCGCCACACGGGCGAGGGCGGCAGCGAGGGTAATTGCCCGGTCTTCCCACGACGTTACGACACCCGCAGCTGCGTCGAGCTTTAGCTCAGTACCGAAGCTCGTCTGCTCCTCTGAAACCGGGACGGCAGCACCTTGAGCTACGGACTCCACCACTCCGAAAAGATCCTCAGCGGTCTTACCGTCGGGGGGCATCCCGTCGTCCACGAGCGTACTGATAGCGTCCGGAAATTCATCGGGATACCTCTTGAAATGACGAAACCGTCGCCGCAGCGCGATCCGTAGTTCCGGTTCCGGACAGAAAAGAGAATACGCCGGTGGCGCCGGGATATGAGCAAGAAGCCGCTCTTCCGTGCGGGCCGCACTGAGGAGCAATCCCTCCATTACCGATAGCGGCGCCATCTCCACACCAACCAACCGCTGCAGCAAATCCGCTCCGCCGTCGGCGTCGGCAATATCGCTGTTCCACCAAAACCGCATCGGCTTTTCGCCCAGACGAGCAACCGCGATCTGAAGGGTGAGGATTGTATCCAAGTGAGTTTCGGGAGCGGCGGGTAGTCCTGCGGCCATCTTTACGTGTATCTCCTCACGCTTTCAGCATAGACCGGACCCTGCGACAAAATATGTCGCGGGTGGGTGGGAAAATAGAACGAATCGCACCCCACAACAGCATCGGATTGTATATTAGTTATGTCATTTTCTCAACAACTGAAGCGGTGGCTTCTACAAAATGATAGATTCCAACGGCCCGTACACCGTGCAGCTTATTCGGGATCGTATTCAACGACGGAACGCGGTTGTCAACAGCCGAATAAGACCTCCCGAGTTCAGGTTATAACGTCCCCGATGGTGTAAGCGCCCCGGTGGATTCTTTTGTAACGTCGGCGATGAGCCGCACTTGACGGCGACCAATTGGAGCGGCAGCGAAGGGCGGGAGCAGTCAAGCGTAGGACTTCATCGTCCTTGATAGCGCTCAGCGCCGAATCCTCTTACTGGCTCAAAACTTTCCAGCACCAAGCCCTTCCGCCGGTTAGACTCGCCGACTCTACGTGTCATTGTTTTCTGAATGAGCTACAAGATCAACGACAGTAAACTGTTGGTGCTCGTTGTTACCATTGGAAACAGGAAAGAGGTATACCGATAGACACCACCCCACGGCGGTAGTATCCTCGCGGTATGTTTCCCGCTGACGG
>JBBDTM010000034.1:0-45154 GCA_040904425.1 Alkalispirochaeta sp. | reverse complement strand
GAGGTTGCCGGTCTTGGGGTGCTGCCCCTGAATGGGAGGTAACTCCTCTGGAGCGGGAAGAAAATCGACGATCGCATCCATTAATGGCTGGACCCCGATGTTACGGAGACTGGCCCCAACATGGACGGGGAAAAGCGTACGGTTCAACGTCTGTTCGCGGAGAACCTTCTTAATCAGCTCCGCCGAAACGTCTCGTTCCTCCAAGACCAATTCAGTAATTTCATCGGAGTGAGTGGAAACGGCGTCCAGCAATTTCTCACGCCATTCCTGCGCGAGATCCCTCAGAGATTCCCGGATGGGGTGCATCTCAAAGGATCGACCGTGGTCATCCTCGTGCCAGCGCCGTTCTTCCATCGTAAACAGGTCTATGACGCCCTCGAACTGATTCTCTCGCCCGATCGGCAATGAAAGCGCCACCGGTTCTGCGGCAAGTTTCTCTTTGATCTCCCGGAGAACTTCAAAATAGTCCGCTCCGATGCGATCCATCTTGTTTACGAATCCGATGCGCGGTACATCGTATTCGTCCGCCTGTCGCCAGACGGTTTCCGATTGCGGTTCTACGCCACCCACTGCACAAAAGACGGCTACCGCACCGTCCAGGACACGTAGACTTCGCTCTACCTCCGCGGTGAAGTCCACGTGCCCCGGCGTGTCGATAATGTTGATCTTGTGATCGCGCCAGAATGTGGTGGTGGCCGCCGAGGTGATGGTGATTCCCCGATTCTGTTCCTGCTCCATCCAGTCCATCGTTGCAGCGCCGTCATCCACCTCTCCGATACGGTGAGACTTGCCGGTATAGAACAGAATCCGCTCAGTGGTGGTCGTCTTGCCCGCGTCGATATGGGCCATGATTCCTATATTGCGTGTCTTCTCTGCCATAGTTTTCGAGCCGGAGCATACCACACCGGTGCTCTCCGTGACACCTCCCTGGACAGTCCACCGACGCTTTTGGACACGGCACCATTGACACGGATCTGGGCTCCTGCTATCTTCTCGCTACTTCGGGCGAATAGCTCAGCTGGGAGAGCGCCTCCCTTACAAGGAGGATGTCGGGGGTTCAAATCCCTCTTCGCCCACGTACCCGCGGAATCATTCGGTTCCGCGGGTTTTTTTACGGTTGTCTCCAAGTTGCTGCCACAGTGGAATCCGTGTTCGTTGACACGCGATCGGAGACTTCGGATACACTACGCGCTGGTATGGGTGAAGCTATCCCCGTTCATATTCTCGGCCACCGCGGCGGGGCTGGGGGCATGTATCCCGAGAACTCGATTCAAGCGTTTCAGCACGGTCTCCAGGCGGGGGCAGACGGAATCGAGCTGGATGTTCGTCTCAGTCGCGACAACCGGGTGATGGTAGTTCACGATCCGGTCATCGACCGGGTGACGCGGGGCACCGGTTGGGTGGAGCAGCTCGGTGCGGCGGAGTTGAGACGATACGCGTTGGTCGATAGCGCAGGGACACCGCATGGGGACGCGCGGATTCCCGTTCTGGAAGAACTCTTCGAGCTGGTGGGATCGGTGCCAGTCAATATAGACCTGAAGACAGCGGAAATCGGGCTCGCCCGAGCCGTGGCGGACATAGTTCGCAGGTACGATGCGGTGGATCGAACCACTGTCGCCAGTTTTATTCCGTCGGCATTGCAGTTGTTTCGCTCTATTGCCCCGGAAGTTGCCACATCTGCAGACCCTATTGAGCTCCGGGCACTGGTGAAGTCGCGCTTTCTTCGGGAACCGGTCGATATTCCGGCAACCCGCGTGCAAATGCCGCTGCGATACCGACTGTTCCCGCTGGCCACCAAAGGGTTTGTGAAGTTTCTCCACGGTCGGAACATGGCGGTTGACATATGGACGGTAAATAGTCCCCAGATTGCGCTGCATCTCGCGCGCATCGGTGTAGACGGGATCTTCACCGATCAGGTAGCCCCTATGCGGGATGCCCTGATCTCAGGAGGAACATATGGCCACGAATGATCTTGTCCGATTTCTGGACAACGGTGTAAGTAGTTATCACGTTGCACGATCGATCGCATCGCGTTTACGGGAGGTTGGGTTTCGGCGGCTGGGCCTGGGGGCCCCTTGGGACATCGCTCCGGGAGATTCAGTATATGTGGAGCAGGGCGGGTCGGTAGTGGCACTGCGGGCCGGTTCCGCCCCCGTAGAGTCGCACGGTATCGTGCTACTGGCGGCCCACACCGATAGTCCCTGCTTACAGTTGAAGCCGCATTCCGCCGCGTTCTCCGACGGCCTGGTGCAGGTGCCGGTGGAGGTCTACGGCGGTCCGATTCTTGCGTCCTGGCTGGATCGGGACCTTACCCCGGCGGGACGGATCGTAGTGGACCAGGGAGACGGCCGTCTGCAAACAGTGCTGGTCGCCGGCAAGCGCCCCATGGCGGTTATTCCGAATCTTGCAATTCATCTGAACCGGGAGATCAACGAAGGCGCGGCGTACAATCGGCAGGACCATTTGAAGGCACTGTTCGGACCAGGAGAACCGGATAGTCCCGAAGACAACGCTCAGGCGTGGATCTATCGTTGTATCGCAGAACTGGCTGGGGTGGAACCTGATTCTATCCTGGACACGGAGCTTTTCCTGGTTCCCACCGAACCGGCCAATCGGCTGGGGAATGGAGGGTTGGTGGCGAGCCCCCGTATCGACAACCTGGCGGGAACGTTCTCCGTGCTGCAGGCGATCTCCGACGAATCGCTCAAAGCGCCCCACACTCAGGGCGCCGTATTCTTCAACCACGAAGAGATCGGAAGCGCCACCAACGTCGGCGCTTCCGGAGCACTGCTCGAATCCGTTTTGCGCCGAGCTGTTGCCGCCCTCACCGGAGACGGCGTTACCTTTGACCAGGTGCTGGCGCGATCAGTTGTCGTGTCTAACGACGCCGCCCACGCCAGGCACCCCAATTATGCCGACAAACACGATGCCGGCTATGCCCCGGTACTGGGCGGGGGCCCGGTGATCAAGAAGAGCGCTATCTGGCGCTATGTGGGCGATCTGTCCGCGGCGGGGTGGTTCGCAACGGTCTGTCGGGAGACCGGCGTGCCGGTGCAGTATTTGCAGAATCGGTCTGATATTCGTGCCGGGTCTACGATCGGCCCCGCGGTGGCCGCACGTCTGGGGCTTCGCGGCCTGGACGTGGGAATTCCGATGCTGGCAATGCACTCAGCTCGGGAACTGGCTTCGACGGTAGATGTGGATTACATGATTCGGGTGCTTCGTGCACTTCTCGTGAGGAACAATGATGAAATACTTGACCCTGATTCGTCACGCTAAATCGGACCACACCGTTCCTGGAACGGCGGACCGCGATCGTCCGCTGAATGAGCGCGGTCGCAAAGATGCCCCGACCATGGGCTCGCGGTTGTCCTCGTTGTTTCTGCAGCCCGATATCGTCCTGGCAAGTCCCGCCCAGCGCGTGCGAGAAACGTTGACAGGTATCGCCGCCGGGGGCGCGGTCACCGTTTCCCAGGTTACCGAGCACCATGATGCACTCTACCTGGCGGAGGCGGAAGTGTTATGGGACTTCGCCGCGTCGGCGCTCATGGAAGATGATGAGGTGTGGCTGGTGGCGCATAATCCCGGCCTCACCGAGATGGTGGAGCAGCTCTGCGGGGCACGTTTGGAGAACGTTCCGACCCTGGGCGTTGTTCGCATCGCCTTCGAAGAGGTGATCGTGGAAAGCCCCAACGGTACGCTGGTTTTCTACGATACCCCTAAGAGCAGATAGCATGCAGCTCTCGATCGTGCTTGTAGAACCGGCGCGCCCGGGAAATGTCGGGGCTGCCGCCCGGGCGATGAAGACGATGGGGTTTCGCGATTTACGAGTCGTGAACGCCCCCGGTATCGACGAGGAACCGGAGGCGCGCGCCTTTGCCCACGGTTCAACTGATATTCTGGACGAGGTCCGCCACTTCTCGTCGCTGGATCAGGCTCTGTCGGACGCCGACCTTGCGGTGGCAACTACCGGCCGTCGTCGGGGAAAACGGAGCGATTTCTACACTCCTAGCCGCCTACGGGAGATGCTTGACGACGAGCAGAGGGGAGCCGTCATTGCCATCGTTTTCGGGCGGGAAGAGAGCGGTCTCAGCAATGACGAGCTCGCGCAGTGCCAGCTCGTGAGTCTTATTCCGATGCAAGGAGCCTATCCCTCACTTAACCTGGGACAGGCGGTGATGGTCTACACTTTTGCTCTCTCGCCGTTGCAACTCAGCACGGCACGTCCACAGACCCACACCGCCGATCCGGCCAGTGTCCATGCTCTTGTAGACAGGGCACAAGCAATTCTTCCACAGCTCGGCTTCGATCCGGGTCGCGCGCTGTATCACAGAATGCTGGAGCGAATCGGCGCCGCCGGCCGAACCGACGTCAATCTGATGCACTCACTCCTCAAGGCGATTGAGATCCACATCACCGATCACCGCTGACGACACCGCGTGCCAGAAGGGCGTCTCGGGAAAGCGCGCCCGACAGGGTATGTCGACCGGCTGCACCGGATGCGGAAACGTCAGGGTATATGCCAGCAACGCGATACCCCCGTCGCGCAGGGGCCTGCGGGCCCCATACTTCACATCACCCACGACGTGCCATCCGCGGTGGGCCAGTTGAAGTCTTATCTGGTGGTGACGGCCGGTGTTGAGCCGGACGCGGAGAATTGTGTGGTGTTGCGTTTTTCCGATCGTTTCGTAGGTAAGCTCAGCGAGTTTGCCCGTCGGATCGATTCGACTGCGATTGCCCGTGCCGTCCACCAGAACCCGATCGGAAAGCGTTCCTGACTCCGGGGAGGGTGGGGTGTCAACCACAGCGATGTACTCCCGCGTCATGCGCCCGTTCTGAAGGTGGTCATGGAGCAGGGAAAAGATTTCGGGACGACGCGCCCAGAGGACCAGTCCGGCCACCGGCTGATCAATTCGGTGCACCGGCTGAAGGCGCGGCTCCTTGAGGAAGCTCCGCCAATAGTGTACCAGAGATTTCTGCTCCGCCCGTCGGCCGTCGACGGCCTCACCGGATGACTTGTCGATTACCAGTAATTCGCTGTCGAGATAGACCAATCGGCTCATCCCCGGGAGTATACACGGATACACATATGCCGTGAAATGGTCGATAATAGAGATAGTGAAAATGGTTCAGATCACCGACGTACACCTCGATTCACGTGAACGTACTCCCGGTGGGATAGACACGTGGGATCGCGCTCGCTGGGCATGCAACGCGGCCGCGGGTATTGATCCCGACCTGGTGGTGCTTACCGGTGATTTAGGACTTCATCTCGGGACTGCTGAGACCTACTTCGAGCTTCGGGAGCTACTTGATCAGCTCCCCTGCGACTATCTGCTCATACCCGGTAATCATGACGAGCGTATGCTCTTCACGCAGGCCTTTGGGCGCCGCTACCGGACTACGCCCGATTATCCGTGGCTGGACCGCCGCGCCGAAGTCGGGGGGACCGCGATGATTCTGCTGGACTCCGCCGATGGTCTGTTTCAGGCGCAACAACTGCAATGGGTCGACTCGTCACTTGCCGAAGAGGCCGGTGCCGCCCGTCGGGGCGAACGCCCGCGGCGCCTGTTGATCTGGACGCACCACCCCGTGATTACCGGCTTCCACCGCTATATGGATGCGGAGTATCCGCTGCGCAACGCTCATGACCTGCAGATCATTCTCGAACGGTACAGCGGAGATCTGGATCTCTTCCTGTTCTGCGGACACTATCATTGTGAAAACGTCCAGCAGTGGCGCGGTATTCACCAGTACTGTACCCCCGCGACGTACGTGCAACTAGATCCGACCTCACCGAACCTGACCATTGTGGATGAGAATCCCGCCATCCGTGTCATCGATCTTCCACCGTTGGCAGATCTCGAAACCGTCGTCGTCTACCGCTCGTTGGACGATGTCTGAAACGTTCTCTCCCGGTGTAGACCGCTCCACCGTAGATAGCGTGATAGACGGCCTACGGCGAGAGCCTCCGCAAGACCTGCAAGAGATCAATCGCGTCTATCGTCTGCTACTCAAGGCTGTTCATCCCGACCGAACGGGGGATGATGGGGCTCTCTTTCTGTATGTTCGTGAGCGATTCACTCGTTTTCGGACTGAGTGGTCGGTGGCCCAGGCGCGGTCAGAGATCGCTGCCGGCGTCGATCGGAATCAGGTTTTGGAGGATCTGGGTCTGTCGAGGGAGTTGGGTGCGCGCCCGGCACTACTGGCGGCGTTGTATCGGTTTCGAGCTCTTGGGCTGGCGTACTATCGCGTTCGATCGCGCCCGGCACTGCGAAGGAGAAATTCCCAGGTCATTCGTACGGTGGTAGCGTGGGCGTACGACTACGACCCGGAATTTGTGCAACTGTTCTACAAATTCCTCATGCACCAGGGTAACTTCGGTTTGGCGGAACGGCATGCACCGCTCTACTTCATGGTGCGCAAACTGGTTCTCAAGAGCCTGGACGGACTGATTCGGTATCAGGATCGTCCTCGGGTAGCCACTGCAGAAATTGCCGGCGATCAGATTCGATACGCCCTTCAGATTTCCGGCGCCTATCGTTCTGATCCGGCGTTTGCCGCTGTCTGCGATTTCGCCCGGTGGATCAGAAAAGAACTCACCATTCCACCGGAAGCGATCGGCCTAGACCGATAATCGCGGTTTTCAACGATGGGGCTTTGCGCTATTCTACGTTTATGGAAACACCTGATCGCACAGAAGCTTTGAGCTTGCTCGAGCAGTACACCAAGACCGAGAACCTTCGGGCCCACGCTAAGGCGGTGGAGGCGGTGATGCGGCATTTTGCCCGTCGCTATGACGAGGACCCGGACAAGTGGGGAGTCATCGGGTTGGTGCATGACCTTGACTGGGAGATGTATCCGGAAGAGCACTGTACCAAGACAACCGAGATCCTTCGACAACAGGAGTGGCCCGAGGAGTACATTCGGGCGATCCGGAGTCACGCCTGGGGAATATTCACCGATGATAAGCCGGAACACCGGATGGAGAAGGTGCTCTATACGATTGATGAGCTTACCGGACTAATCACAGCCACGGCCCTGGTACGACCTTCGAAAAGCATCCTCGATATGAAGCCGAAATCGGTCAAGAAGAAGTGGAAAGAGAAGAGTTTCGCTGCCGGTGCGAATCGCGAGCTGATCACCGCCGGTGCTGAAATGCTGGGCGAACCCCTGGATGATGTGATAGCTGAAACGCTGACCGGGATGCAATCGGTAGCCGCGGATCTGGGACTGGCCGGCGGGGAAGCATAAGTTGCCCCTGCTGACAATTCGTGCCACCGTAGTGTGCGACCTCTCGAGTATGTAAGCGATCGTCGTCACGAGATAGGAGAACAACCAAATGGCCTCAGAGAATGTGGATCACACGGACAGCACCGGGCTCGATTTCGTCCGCAGCACGGTTGCTCAAGACCGGGCGGCGGGAAAGAACGGCGGTAGAGTGCATACGCGGTTTCCTCCGGAACCCAACGGATACTTGCATATCGGCCACGCAAAGTCGATCGTACTTAACTTCGGTATCGCTGAAGAGTTCAACGGCACGTGCAACCTGCGATTCGATGATACGAACCCAACCCGGGAAGAGGTTGAGTACGTCGACTCAATCAAGGATGACATTCGATGGCTGGGATTCGACTGGGGCGATCATGTGTTCTACGCCTCCGACTATTTCGAACAACTCTACGAATGGGCGGAATACCTCATCTCAAACGGCCTGGCCTATGTGGATGAACTGAGTGCGGACGAGATTCGCGAATACCGAGGCACGCCTACGGAGCCCGGAAAGAACAGCCCTTGGCGCGATCGACCGGCGGAGGAGAGTCTTGATCTCTTTCGGCGGATGAGAGCTGGGGAATTCGCCGACGGCGCTCTGATACTCCGGGCGAAGATCGATATGGCTCATCCCAATATCAACCTCAGAGATCCGGCGCTGTATCGGATTCGGCATTTCTCGCACCATCGGACCGGTAGTGCGTGGTGCATCTATCCCACGTACGACTTCGCACACGGACAGTCGGACGCAATTGAAGGGATCACGCATTCGATCTGCACGCTGGAATTTGAAAACCATCGGCCGCTCTACGACTGGCTCATCGAGAAGCTTCCGGTGCCGTTCACACCACGGCAGATCGAGTTTGCCCGACTCAACCTGACGTACACCGTCATGAGCAAACGCAAGCTGCTTCGCCTGGTACAGGAAAAGTTCGTGGATGGGTGGAACGATCCTCGCATGCCGACGATCAGCGGACTCCGGCGTCGAGGATTCACTCCCGACGCGGTCCGCAGCTTCTGCCGACGTATCGGTGTCTCAAAAACGAATAGTACAGTGGACTTGGCATTACTCGAGTTCAGCCTTAGAGAAGACCTCAATCCCAAGGCGAATCGGTACATGGCGGTAACGGACCCCGTGAAGCTAACAATTACCAATTGGCCGGCAGATTTCGTGGACTGGTTCACCGCCGAAAACAATCCGGAAGATCCGGCGGCAGGACAACACAGCGTTCCCTTTACCGGCGAACTATACGTAGAGCGTGATGACTACATGGATGATCCGCCCCGCAAATGGTTCCGATTGGGAATCGGCCGTGAGGTTCGTCTCAAACACGCATATTTTGTAACCTGCACGGAGGTAATTCGGGACGAGCACGGAGAGGTCACGGAGATTCTCTGTACCTATGATCCGGACACACGCGGTGGTGATAGTCCGGACGGCCGGAAGGTGAAGGGAACGCTGCACTGGGTCTCGCGCGCACACGGAGCGCCCGCGGAATTCCGGCTGTATGAACCGTTGTTTACCAAGGAGGATCCGGACGATGTGGCCGAGGATGAAGATTTCACCGACTTTCTCAACTCCGAATCGCTGACAATACGCCGGGGATTCCTTCAACCGGCGGTTGCAGAGGCCCTTCCTAAAGAGCCGGTGCAGTTCTTGCGGTTGGGTTATTTCTGCTACGACTCTGTCGTCTCCAGTGCAGAAATGCCGGTCTTCAACCGTGCGGTCACCCTCAAAGACAGCTGGGCACGAGTCGTGCGCAATCGTCGGGAAAACGGGTGATTCGTGAAGGATACCTCTCTGGTTCTTGGGCCCGATACATGGATCGGGCGCCCGGAGATGCTCCATGTTGCGCTGGGGGCTACCAAGAGTAAAATCATCACCCCGGAGGAATCTACCGGGGTATTGGACGAGGCGCTCGCCCGGGGTGCCACCATCTACGGTCATAGCACCGGCTACGGAGCACTGGCCTCGTTTCCTGGTGATACCGAGAGCACTCACCACCAGGCTCAGCTGGTCGCTCATCTGGCCACAGGAACCGGCCCGCCCTTCGATGCCAGGGTCGGCCGCGCACTTACCTTTGACAGGCTGGTAACACTCAGCAAAGGTCACAGCGCTGCGGGAATGGAATTACTCCATTACTTGTCCCGGATGCTTGCCACAGACGCCGTTCCTCGAATCCCGCGGTACGGTTCCGTTGGAGCGAGCGGGGATTTGACGCCGTTGGCTCACCTGGCCTCGGTGATGATGGGGGAAGGTGGGTACCTGGACGGGCGTGAGCCCGGGTTGGAACCGTTCGTTTTCACGCGCCGGGATGCATTGGCTCTGGTAAACGGAACGAGTGTCACTAACGCGCTGGCCGTAATCGCATGGTGGGATATCGCCGCCCTGTTGCCGGTGATCGTGCATTCGATGGCGTTGATGGTGGGAGCTCAGAACCTCGCGCGGGGTGCCTACGACGAGAAACTCCATCGCTACCGCGGGCATCCGGGGCAGATCTCCGCGGCCACCGCGCTACGCCATGCCCTGCAGAGCATCTCTACCGGTCGTACCAATGTTACCCGGTCCAGTACTGTGCAAAGCGAACACCTTACACACGAAGAAACGTTGCAGTCTGCCTATAGCTTCCGGTGTATCCCCCAGATCCTTGGTCCCACACTTGAAATGCTGTGGCACACCGGAACCACCCTCGACCGAGAGATTAATGCAGTCACCGACAATCCCGTTTTCGATCTACCGGATGAAGTATTTCACGGGGGCAATTTTCATGGTCAGATCGTTGCGCACGTATGCGACAGCTTGAGTCTTGGCGCGGCAAATCTTGCCGTTCTCATGGACCGCCAGATCGCTCGAATCACGGACCCCTTGCTCAATCATGACCTGCCTCCTTTTCTCACCGGCGCCTCGGCCGGAGCGCATTCGGGGTTTATGGGCGCTCAGGTGAGTGCTACGGCGCTTGCTGCGGAGCTCTCTGCCTCGGCGCAACGACGGTATATCCTTGAGAGCCGTTCAACGAACGGAGCGAATCAGGATGTGGTGAGCATGGGAACGCTCGCGGGGGTTGCTCTCTATGAGAGTCTGCCGCGGCTCCGGGAACTTACAGCCATTCATCTGCTGGTGGCGGTGCAGGCCTGCGACCTTACGCACACCACGGGAGGCGAAGAGGTCCGTGAGTGGATTCGCGAAGTGTCTCCGTATCTCGAAACTGATCGTCCCTTGAGCGGGGAGATCCGAAGCATCGCGGCGCATCTCGCCTGGCTCACCGGCGCAGGCGAGGGCGGAGCTCGGTCATCCTTGCATACTCATCCGTATCCGCCGCCGGTCAGGGACACGTGGCGCGAGCTCTTCACAGAACTCGCAGATCCGTTGAGCATCCGGCGCTAATGCGCCGGACACGGCCCCACGGACGGCGCTACTCCCAGGTCTCACCTAGCTGGTAACCGCACCTTTACTGGCAGAGCTACAAAGCTGCCCGAATTTCCAGAGTGCACCCCGGGGATATTTGGTCTCTTTCGGTGCCCAATCGGCTCGCCGTCGCTCCAGTTCCGCGTGGGAGAGTTCTACGGAGAGCGTCTTCCGTTTGGTGGATACCGTGATCACATCGCCGTCGCGAACCAGGGCGATTGTGCCTCCTACCTGCGCCTCCGGAGCCACGTGTCCGACGACCATCCCGTGGGAACCACCGGAGAAGCGCCCGTCTGTGATAAGCGCTACATCCTTGCTGAGCCCTGCGCCGGCAATCGCGGCGGTAGGACCGAGCATTTCTCGCATACCGGGCCCGCCCTTGGGTCCTTCATAGCGGATTACAATGACGTCGCCTTTCTTGATCTCGTCATTAAGAATGGCGGTGAGCGCTTCCTCTTCTTCGTTGAAAACCCTTGCCGGACCGGTGTGTTCGAACTCATTCAGTCCGCAGGTTTTTACCACAGCCCCTTCTTCCGCAAGATTGCCGTGGAGAATGGCCACCGGACCGCGAGCCTGTTCCGGCTCATCAAAAGGATGCACCACGTCCTGACCTTCCAGATTGACCTGGACGTCCGCCAGATTCTGAGCAACCGTCTTCCCGGTAACTGTGAGACAATCCCCGTGAAGGAGTCCCTGGTCGAGAAGCATCTTCATCACCATTTGCACGCCACCCACCTCAAAGAGGTCTTGCATGACGTACCGCCCGGCCGGTTTCATGTCGGTAAGGATCGGGGTGGTATCGTAGAACGTGTTGAACTCGTCAATCTCAAGATCGACGTTAACTTCGTGGGCAAGGGCGAGGAGATGGAGCACGGCATTGGTGCTCCCTCCCAGGGCCATCATCACTCGAATCGCGTTCTCAAACGCGTTCTTGGTCATTATGTCCCGGGGAGTGATGTGTTCCCGAATGCAGTACATGAGCGCATCCGCGCTGGCCTCTTGCACCCAGGTACGCAAGGAATGCGTAGCGGGAACCGAGGCGTTTCCCGGTATCCCGATACCGATCGCCTCCATGGCTGAAGCCATCGTGTTGGCGGTGTACATACCGCCGCACGCCCCGGCGCCGGGGCAGGCCGCCGCCTCAATACCGTGGCGTTCCTCTTCTGTGATTTTTCCTGCGGAATACGCTCCCACCGCCTCGAAGGCGCTGACGATATCGATATCTCGACCTTTGTACTTTCCTGGGGCGATAGATCCGCCATACACAAAGACCGAGGGAACGTTCATACGAGCCATCCCCATGACCGTCCCGGGAATCGTCTTATCACACCCTCCGATACCCAGGAGCGCATCCATCTGGTGTCCATGAGCGTCAAGTTCGATCACGTCGGCGATTGTGTCACGGGAGACGAGCGATGCCTTCATACCTTCGTGGCCCATCGCTTCGCCGTCGGTAACCACGAAGGTATGGAAACTCATGGGCATCGTGCCCAGCTCCTTGAGGCGCTTCTTGGAGATCTCCGCCAGCTGATCGTGATGGACGTTGCAGGGACTCACATCACTCCCGGCACTGGCGATACCCACAATCGGTTTCGTAAAATCTGCATCACCAAACCCCACCGCCCGCAGCATCGCGCGATTGGCCGTCCGGGACACTCCTTGCGTCATAACCCAGGATTTTCTGTTCAGTTCTTCCGCCATAGTTCCTCCAAATTCCCGGTCAAACGGCGAATCCGCTAATGTACGGAATCTTCGACGCCCGGTTGTCAATCATATCCAGGTGGGAGAGCAGCACGGAGGTGGAATCCCAATTCCCTGCGATCAGCGCACTTCGATACGCCGCGGGCATATCGAACGTGTACGACGCGTCTCCCACGGTGATGACGGAAGAGGGAAGGTCGATCGTGATGTGAATTAAGGGATCGTCCTCTATCTCCTGCATAACCTTCTGTACCGACCCGTGGGGCAGGGTAATCGCCGGCACCCCCATTGCGGTGCAGTTGCCGGCGAAGATCTCCGCGAACGATTCACCCACCATCGCTTTGATTCCCGCCCGCATCAGCGCCTGTGGTGCATGCTCGCGAGAGGAACCGCAGCCGAAGTTACGGTTGACCACCAGAACCGAGGCTCCGGAGAACCGCTCTTCGTTGAAGGGGTGCGGCTTTTGTTGGCCGTCCGCGGTGAACCGTAAATCATAAAAGGCGTATTCACCCAAGCCGTCGAAGGTGACGACCTTCATGAACCGCGCTGGAATGATCTGATCCGTATCAATATCGTTGCCGGGAACCACGATAGCGGTCCCCTCTACGTGACTGATTGCCTGTTTTATTTCCTGCATGGGTCTTTCTCCTGTTTCTCTGGGATCAACGTACCGGTTCCGGGGAGGGAACTATTTCACTCACATCCGATACCTCACCGGTAATCGCCGCTGCCATCACCATGGCTGGACTCATAAGTAACGTCCGTCCGGACGGAGAACCCTGACGACCAATGAAGTTCCTGTTGGAACTGGACGCGGACATCTCGCGGTCATGCAACTGGTCAGGATTCATGCCAAGGCACATAGAACAGCCGGCGCCCCGCCAATCAAATCCGGCATCCCGAAAGATATCAGGAAGTCCCTCGCGCTCCGCCTGGGCAGCAACTTGTTGTGAACCAGGGACCACAAACGCTCGGACGCCCTTTGCCACCTTGTGTCCCTTGAGAATTCGCGCAGCTTCCCGGAGATCGCTAATACGACCGTTAGTACAGCTGCCAAGAAAGGCAACATCGATCTTCTTGCCTTTAATCGGCTCCCGTTCGGAGAAACCCATATGCTTCAGCGCCTTTTTCGCGGTCTCTCGCTGTTCCTCGTCCAAATCACGAATGGAAGGAATGCGATCATCCAGGGAAATCGCCTGTCCCGGCGTGATACCCCACGTGACCATTGGCCGCAGCGTATTGGCATCCAGTTCGTAGACATCGTCATACTCCGCGTCAGGGCCACTGGCAAGGCTCCTCCAGAACTCCACCGCCTCATCAAACGCCTCACCTTTCGGGGCGTACCGGCGGCCTTCCACGTAGTCGAAGGTAGTCTGGTCGGGATTGACGTATCCCACGCGAGCGCCACCCTCGATACTCATATTACAGATCGTCATGCGTTCTTCCATGCTGAGGGCATGGATCGCCTCGCCGTTATACTCGTAGGCGTATCCGATTCCGCCGTTTACCCCGAGATCCGCAATAATCTTAAGGATGATATCCTTCGCGTAGACACCCGGTTGCAACCGGCCGGTGACGTTTATTTTTCGTACCTTCGGACGACTCAGCGCCATTGTCTGTGTTGCCAGGACGTCCCGAATCTGCGACGTACCGATGCCCAAACCGATCGCTCCGAACGCCCCGTGGGTGGAGGTATGGCTGTCACCACAGGCGATCGTCATTCCCGGTTGGGTGAGGCCGAGTTCCGGTCCGATGATGTGCACGATTCCCTGGTGGTCGGTATGCAACCCAAAGAACTCGATCCCGTGTTTCTTCGTGTTGCGCTCAATCGCCTGCATCATCTGCTCCGCGAGGCGATCTTTGAAGGGGCGCTCCTGATTCGCCGTGGGAACGATATGGTCCACAGTGGCAAACGTACGATCAGGACGGTGGACTTTCAGGCCGCGCTCCTCCAACATCTGGAACGCCTGCGGCGAGGTCACTTCATGGATCAGGTGGAGACCGATCAGTAACTGATCCTGTCCCGTCTCCAAAGTCGTAACTTTGTGCATGTCCCACACGGTGTTAAATAAGTTTCGTTTCATCCCTTGCTCTCCATTACGCGGTTTTCTCACTACCGCGGGCCATCAAAACTTTTCCGGTTCGTACCAGTTCCAGAACCGTATATCCCTGGAACACATTAATCACGCTGTCCAGCTTCTCGCTGGACCCGCTCACCTGGATCGTAAGACTCGTTTCATCGATATCGATCGTCTCGCATTTGAGAGCGTGTGCAAGTTGTAGTAGTTCGCTGCGCTGTTCGTCTGCACAGGACAACTTGATTAGCGCCAGCTCTCGCTGAATGATATTTTCTCCCGTCCGATCGGACGCGTGTACCACATCGATCAGCTTGTTCAGCTGCTTCAGAATCTGGTCTAGAGTCCTTTCATCCCCGGATGCCGCGATATTCATCATCGAAAAGTTGGGGTCACTCGCAGGTGATACGACGAGGCTGTCGATGTTGTATCCGCGCCGAGCGAATACGAGGGAGATTCGAATAAGCACACCGGGACGGTTGGCTACCAGCAGGCTGATCGTGTGCTTTCGATATCCCGTTTCCTGTTCGACCACATGGGCCATACTCATGTTGTTCATTACGTACTCCCCACCGGCTTTGCCAGCTTCATCTTAGGTGCTTCCGTCAACATATCGGAATACGATGCTCCCGAGGGAATCATCGGATACACGTTATCTTCTTTCGCCACTTCCACGTCGATTAGACAGGGGCCGTCGTTGTATGCGAGGGCAGAGGAGATCACTCGCTTCACGTCGGCACTGCGACGCAGCCGGAATCCCTTCACACCGAAGCTCTCCGCAAGCTTCACAAAATCCGGATTACCGTGCAGATCTACGCCGGAGAGGCGGTTTTCAAAAAAGAGCTCCTGCCACTGGCGAACCATGCCCAAGTACGCATTATTAATGATCACCACCTTTAACGGCAATTTGTTAATCACCGCCGTGGCGAGCTCGTACATCGTCATCTGGAAGCCACCGTCTCCGAGGATCGCCACCACCATTTCGTTGGGGTGAGCAAACTGAGCGCCGATGGCCGCCGGGAGACCAAAGCCCATCGTTCCTGCACCGCCGCTGGAGATCCACTGGAACCGGTGATCGATGAGGTAGTATTGGGCCGCCCACATCTGATGCTGTCCGACATCGGTTGCTACGTAGGCACGCCCCTCGGTCTGCCGATATATCTCGTCCAGCACGTGTTCAGCTTTAAGCTTGCCACTCTTCTTGAATTTCAGCGGATACTCCCGCCGCCACACCTCGATCTGTGCCAGCCAATCCGCAGTGTCTCCAGGTTCGCACACCGCGGCAATCTGATCGACCACCAGTGCAGCATCGCCTTCAATTGCCAAATCCATGGGGAGTACTTTCTCAAACTCCGAGGTATCCACATCGATGTGGATCTTCTCCGCATGCGGACAGAAACGATCAGGGTCACCCACAATGCGGTCATCCCAGCGGGATCCGATGGACATAATGAGGTCACAGTGTTCCACCGCGCGATTGGCGTACGCCGTCCCGTGCATGCCAAGCATCCCCAGGGACAGAGAGTGCGATTCCGGAAAACCGCCTTTTCCCAGCAACGTGTTTACAACCGGAATTTGCATCTTCTCCACAAGATACGCGATCGCTTTTTCGGCACCGGAAATTACCGCACCATGCCCCACCAACAGCACCGGCTTTCGGGCACGGCCCAGTCTGCGGGCGGCGCGCTCCACCAACTCCGGATCACCCTCGCCGGGCACGTGATACCCGGGAAGCTCAAACGTTTCAGTATAGTCGGTCTGCACCTTGGCACTGGAGACATCCTTGGGAACATCAATGAGTACTGGACCGGGGCGTCCCGTCTGGCAAATATGAAACGCCTCTTTCATAATGCGCGGCAGATCCGCGGCATCCTTCACAAGATAGGAATGCTTCACCACCGGATAGGAAATTCCGGAGACGTCCGCCTCCTGAAACGCATCCATTCCAAGATTCCATGTGGTCTGCTGACCGGTGATAATGATCATCGGAACGGAGTCCATGTGGGCGGTGAGAATCCCGGTGATCGTATTGGTTGCCCCGGGACCGGATGTCACCAGTACCACCGCGGGTTTACCGGTAGCTCGGGCATACCCATCAGCCATGTGGGTCGCGCCCTGTTCGTGTCGGGTTAGTACGAACTGAACCGGTGAGTCGACAATTGCGTCGAAAATGGGGATCGCGGCTCCCCCGGGATAGCCGAAAATGTATTCGACACCGTGGTGATGGATCATGTCAACGATGATCTCGGCACCGGTCTTATCATACATACAGTTACTCCTTAGTAATAATCTGGTTACATATTTTCACGCCGAGATGGCAAAGTCAATCATGTTTGCGAGAACCAATGCGATTTTCTTAGTGAATTTCATGCAAGTTGAAGTAGTATTCTGAAATTCATACGTTAAATTATACGGCGCAAAAGGCAAATCGCTCCTCAAGCCAGCCGACATTCCAATTTTTGCTCCATCTACAGACGATAGTATTTGGTGCAGCCGGGCTTTGTCCGTTTTGCAATTCTTTAGTATTTTGCACGCATTATGCGAGGAAGGGAGTGACCAATGGAAACGGCCGCGGTACACCGTGAGACTTTTCGGATGGGAAGCCGGACATACTTCAATTCAACCCGTTTTTTCCCAGAGCCCGTCCGGACCGATGTGTTCCTCTTGTACGGCTTTGTTCGAACCGTTGACAACTATGTGGATGCCGTCCCCCAGGATCATCTTGGCTTCGAACGGATGGTTGGTACGTATTATGCCGCAGCCGCCGGCACACCCGCCAACGATCCGATCATCGATGGTTTCGTCGACCTTTCACTGCGTTACGAATTTGACGACCGTTGGATCGAGGCGTTTTTCAAGTCGATGCGCATGGATCTCTATAAGCCGGTTCACGCCACCCTGGAAGAATCGATCGAGTACATGTACGGTTCCGCCGAAGTAATCGGTCTGTTCATGGGTCGCATTATGGGGCTTTCCCATGAAGCATCGGATGCGGCGCGAATGCTGGGACGGGCGATGCAATACATCAACTTCATTCGGGATATCGCGGAAGACAACACCTTCGGACGTATCTATCTGCCGATTTCTGAAACGTCGCTGTCCGACCTGTCCCGAAAACAGGCCGAAGCTGATCCTGCCGAGTTCAGCCGCTTCATTCACGCTCAATTGGATCGCTATCTGCAGTGGCAGTCTGAAGCGGAGTCCGGATATGATTTGATACCTCGACGGTACCGCATTCCCACAAAGACGGCGGGAGACATGTACAAATGGACGGGCCACATAATAGATCAGGACCCCTTCGTCGTTTATCGACGAAAGGTGAAACCTCGACAAAGTCGGATCGTTATGACCGGGCTCTTGAACGCACTCACGTGCTGAACGAAAGGAACGCATGAATACATACCTTACCGAGGCGCGAAGCCTCGTCTCCGAACACCTTACCGACTATATCTCTCGGGCACGACGCAAGACGCTCACCTTCGGCCCCTGGGGCGATGATGTTGCCTCTCGACTGCAGGAGTACTCACTTCGGGGAAAGATGATCCGCGGAGCCCTGGTGGGATTCGCCTATCGCCTGTTCCATACGGGTGGAAGCGTGCCGACCGCCTGTGTAGAAGCGGGGGTCGCGATGGAACTACTGCAATCGTTCCTGCTCATCCACGACGACATCATGGATCAGGATGAACGGCGCCGCGGCGGTCCGGCGATCCATAGTCAGTATGCGGCCGCAGCTCCTCACGGTAAGACTGCTGCCCAGTATGGACTTTCAATGGGGGTGTGCACCGGGGACATTTCTGCGTTCTTGGCGATGGAACGGCTGGCCACTATGGATGCGGATGAGGCCACGCGGAATCAGATCGTCGCACTGGTGGCACGGGAGATCAGCCTCGTGGGACTTGCACAAATGCAGGACGTTCACCATGGCTACGTGAGTGAGGCGGAAGATACGGAGATCCTGAACGTCTATACGTACAAGACGGGCCGCTACACGTTCAGCCTTCCACTGATGATTGGAGCGCTCCTGGCGGGAGCCGACGAATCCTCGGTGGAGAGACTGTCCCGCTTCGGAGAGCAGGCAGGAAGAATCTTTCAGATTCGCGATGACCAGCTGGGATTATTCGGTGCGGGAGATGATATAGGCAAACCAGAGGGTAGTGACATTCGGGAGGACAAGAAAACGCCCTTCCGCAACGCCCTCATGAGGCAGCTCCCACCGGATTCACCGATCCGCCATGCCTTCGGGGCGGAGTCTCTCACCAGCGTTGAGATAGCGGCGGTTCGAGAAGCTTTGGAAGATTATGGGATCCAAGCTGAGGTGGATATGTGCATTGCCGAGGATGAACGAGCGGCCAGAACTGAGATCGCTGCATTGGCGCTCTCCGTGGATGGAACCCGAGCGCTGGAAGAGCTACTGGAGTACAATCTAAATCGTACGGTTTGAGAGTATTTCACTACTCTCCGCGAATCATCCTTAGAAAATGGGTGTGAATTCGGTAGTCGCCGGTAAGTTCCGGATGAAAACTGAGCGCCAGGAGCGACCCCTGTTGAACGAGGACGGGACTTCCTTCGAAACGGGCCAGGACGGTCACGTCGGACCCGACCGTGGTGATTCGTGGTGCGCGAATGAATACCCCCGTCACCGGTTCAGAGCCGATAGCCGGAACTGATAGCGACGCCTCGAAGCTGTCCACCTGCCGCCCGTACGCGTTGCGTTCAATGGCAATATCCATGAAGCCGAGCCGCACCTGATCACTCCCGGTGATTCGCTGGGCGAGCAGGATCGCGCCGGCACACGTTCCCATGATCGGGAGTTCTCGGTTCTCGCGCGCTGCGTGTACCGCTTCAAGCATGCCGAACCGATCCATGAGCATGCCGATCGTGGTGCTCTCGCCGCCTGGAATCACCAGTCCGTCGAGATCTGTTAACTCCTCCGGACGGCGAACCGTCCGCGGCTCAGCTCCGAGTTCACGAAATACGGATATGTGCTTACTGTAATCGCCCTGAAAGGCGATCACCCCCACCGTGAGCATAGTCGTAGAGTTTCCGACGGTAACGGACGATCGGCCGGCACCGTGTGCCGCTGCTCTTACCAGCCGCGGCCGGCGAGACGGTCTTCTACAGCCATTCCTGAAACGTTGATACCCGTCATCGCTTCGCCAATCTCCCGAGAGATCTCCACCAGTTTCTTCGGATCATCCCAGTATGCCACGGCGTCCACGATCGCCCGTGCGCGTCGCTCCGGATTGTTTGATTTGAAGACTCCGGATCCCACAAAAACCGCTTCCGCACCGAGTTGCATCATCAGCGCCGCATCGGCGGGGGTCGCTACGCCACCGGCGGAAAAATTCGGCACCGGGAGCCTACCAGTTTGAGCCACTTCCGCGACTAGATCATAGGGGGCTCCTAATTCTTTTGCCCGGGTCATGATCTCATCCGAAGGGAGACTTCGCAGAGATCGAATTTCCTGGTTCACCGTTCGCAAATGGCGAACCGCCTCCACGATATCGCCTGTTCCCGCCTCGCCCTTGGTTCGGATCAGAGCGGCCCCTTCGCCGATTCGCCGAAGCGCCTCGCCCAGATTGCGGCATCCGCAGACGAAGGGAGCTTTGTAGCCGTGCTTGTCGACATGGAACTGATCGTCCGCCGGTGTCAGGACTTCGCTTTCGTCGATGAAGTCCACTCCCATCGCTTCAAGGATACGAGCCTCCGATATGTGCCCAATCCGACACTTGGCCATAACGGGAATCGAAACCGCCTTTTGAATTGCTTCGATCATGGCGGGATCGCTCATCCGCGCGACTCCGCCTTGCGCCCGGATATCAGCCGGAACACGCTCAAGGGCCATCACCGCCTGAGCCCCGGCGTCAGCGGCGATTCGCGCTTGTTCCGGTGTGGTGACGTCCATAATGACGCCGCCCTTCAACATCTCTGCGAGTCCAAGCTTATTACGCCACGTTGCTGTCTGGCGCGCGGACCATAGTGATTCGTTCATAGTTAATTAGAACTTACCCCCCTCCTTAACTATCGTCAACGCCCCGGGAGGGGTGTTATTATGATTGTATGTCACACGTCTCCGACAACCTTGCCCACATCAATGAACTCATCGAGACCGCGTGCCGTCGGGCGGGACGTTCCCCCGCGGAAGTCCGGCTCATGGCTGTAAGTAAACGGCAACCTGCTGATCGCATTCGGGAAGCGGTCTCCGAAGGGCTTCGTCTGTTTGGGGAAAACCGCGTGCAGGAAACGGATGCGCACCTCGATCTCTTTCCCGAGGATACTGAGTTGCACCTCATCGGGCACTTGCAACGAAACAAGGCTCGCGATGCGGCAAGACTGTACTCCGCGGTGGATTCCATCGATGCCGGGCGTACCGCCCGGGCTCTGGACGATCGTCTTCGGGAACGGCACCGGCAACTTCCTGTGTTGCTGGAAGTGAACACCTCCGGGGAAGAGAGTAAGCACGGCGTTCGAACCTACGACCAGTTGAAACAGCTCACCGAGGAGGTGCTTACCCTGACATCCCTGACTATCCACGGTTTGATGACGATCGGTCCGATCAGTACCGACGAACAAGAGCTTCGCCGGGCGTTCGCCTCGCTTCGCGAGTTTCTTGAGCGATTGAAGACGGTTTTTCCGGAACTGACGCTCCGCGAGCTTTCCATGGGTATGAGCAACGACTACCAATACGCCATTCTGGAAGGCGCCACTACCGTTCGAGTGGGGACCGCTTTGTTCGGTACACGGGAAACATGAGATTCCGCGTGAATCGTCAGCTGTCGATCGTTCTGGTCCTCATTCTGTCCGTCGGTGGCGGAATGGCGCCGGTATCCGCCCAGGAGGATCAGGACACTGCAACCGCCCCGGCGGATTGGCTCGACGAACCGGCCCCCTACAACCCGGAGGAATTCCCAAAATGGGCGCGGGACCTCCGCCGCGGCGAGATTATCGCCCTGGGAGCGTTTCCCGTGGCAATGATCGTCAGCGGAATCGGATACCAATTAGGCCGTTTTGCCTACCAGAGTATTGACGCCGGACAGGTACAACCGGAGTACGCCCCAGGCTTTTTTTCTCCCCAGACCGGACCGCGGTACACCAACTCGGAGAGCGTGGGGCTGATCGTTTCCGGGGCGCTGATAAGCGTGGGGGTTGCCGTGGCGGACTTTCTGCTGGGTCGCATCGAGGAGGGCGACACCCGATGAACAACACTTTTACCGTGGAGTGCACGGAAGAAGACGAGGGGCTACGCCTTGATCAATGTATCGTTCGCCACGTGCCGGATCTTCACCGAAGTAACCTGAAAGCGCACGCCGTCCAACTGATTCGTGATGGTGTTGCGGTGAAACTTTCTTCCCGGGTTCATAGTGGAGAGGTAATCCGCGTGTCTCTGCAATTGCCGGAACCGATGTCCACCACGGCGGAGAATATTCCACTGGATATTATAGCGGAGCATCCCGACTACGTGGTTCTTCACAAGCCACAGGGTATGGTAGTTCATCCCGGCGCAGGCAACTCCAACGGAACTCTCGTACACGCTCTGGCTGGACGGTATCGAGAGGATCCATATTTCGAACTGAATTCCGACGATGTGCCCGAGACGAATCGACCGGGCATTGTGCATCGGTTGGACAAGGAAACCAGTGGCGTAATGATCGTCGCTCGAACCCCGAAGAACCACATCTGGCTGGTAGATCAGTTCAAATCCCGCGCGGTCCGGAAGGAGTATGTGGCGATAGTGAAAGGTGTCCCCACGCCGGCCGCGGCGGATCTCAGTGCCGCTCTGTCCCGAGATCCGCGCAATCGCATCCGGTTTGCGGTGGCAGGTGAGATGCGCGTGAACTCCACCAAGGAGCCATCCATCCCGGACGGTGCTCGGAGTGCCCGAACTCGGTATGAAGTGATCGCGAGTTACGGCGACGCGTACGCCCTGATAAGACTGTTTCCCTTCACCGGCCGAACTCACCAGCTCCGGGTGCACATGCAGTATCTCGGACACCCGATACTCGGTGATCCGCTGTACGCGCGCGCCGATCGAAGGTTTGCCGAAGAGCGGCTCATGCTCCACGCGCGGCGGCTTACCGTCGTTCCCCGGCTGGGCGTTGCGGAGGAGACGTTTGCTGCCGCCGTTCCGGAGCGGTTTCGACGTGTACTAGCTCAACTGTCGTCGCGTGAGCCGGTCACGATTCCTCCCGGTAATAGGGGCTCAGCGTCTGCTCGGCCTTGAGCGTAGTCGGGGGACCCACGGAGGGTAGCATCAAAGTGCCCTCGGGAAGAGTGAAAAGATAATCCTTGACCGTGGCCACCAGGAGCGCCTCGGAGAAGGCATTCTCCGTGTCTCCCAGCGTTCCTGCGTGAATGATCGATCCGGTGAACACCAGTGACTCCACATGGTATATGTACGAACTTCGCGAGTGCGGAAGAACCGGAATCGCTCGAAGACTGACATCACAACGTTCGACCGTCTCCTCCCCGTCGAGCTCGTAGACGGGAGCCGACACCGGCAGTTCCGAAGTCCCGGCTATCACGCGAAAATCGAAGATCTTCTGCAGCGTACGCAGGGCGTGACGCATGTATGACTCGGGATGCGTGATACAGACGGTGCAAACGGTAAGATCGTGCTGCAACAGGATGTGCAAAAAATCCCGATTCACATGAACCGGATCGATGAGCATCGCCGCGGAGCCGCCGCGACGGGAAACGATGTACGTAGTCGTTTCGCTCTCCGGGGAGAAATAGGGAATCACATGGAGGTTTGGTTCGGGGAGCGCCATCAGAAATACGCCTCCTCATGATTGGAGTGTTTGAAACTTACCTGGTCACGGCTACTGAACTGAAACAGCGTGTTCTTGAGATCACAGTTAATAAAGGAGACCGCCGTGAGTCGGGCGTTGAGAAAACGGCTCTGTCGTAGTGATGCATCGCTGAAATCGGAGTTTTGTGCTTCGATTCCATTGAAGTTGCATTGATCGGCAGTTGCACCAATGAATGCGGTGTCCTGCATGTGGCTTCCCGCGAAGACCGACTCAAAAACAAGAGCGTCGTCAAAGCGGCACTCCGTGATTGTGGCGAGATCAGCGAACACACATTCCAGCGTGGCCTCACGAAAGGAGCACTTCCGGAGCTCCGCCTGAGAAAAACGGACCCAACGCAGATGTCTGCCGGCAAAGTCGAGCCCATCAATTCTGATGCCACGACAGTCCAGGTACTCCAGGACGGAATCTCCGGATTCCAGAAGTTGATTCAACTCTTCTGCACTGCACGAACGGACAAACATACTTGTAGTGTAGGGGCCGGGATAAACTTGCACAAGCAATATGGCGACGATACAATTCGCCCATGGCTGTGTGCTACAAATGTGGCTATACCTTCTCCCGGGATATGGTGGTAACGCGGTCCCTGGAGTGTCCCCAGTGCAGTGCACCGGTGCGATGCTGTCGGAACTGCCTCTTCTACGAACCCGGAGCACACTGGGATTGTCGTGAGACGATTCCGGATCCGGTATTTGAAAAGGAACGTAGCAATTTTTGTGACTACTTCAGACTCGCGCAAGATCCTCGACCTCAGAACGATGCCGGCACTAAGCGGTCCAAGGCTCGAAACGATTTCGACTCCCTCTTCTCCTAAGCTCGACCAATGATTCTTTTTTTTGATTCCGGCGTTGGGGGAATGATCTACATGGAGGAGTTTCAACGGCGAAGTCCGTCGAGGTCCTGTCTCTACCTTGCCGACGATGCGATGTTCCCTTACGGAGACAAGGCACCGGAAATCGTCCGGCGCCGGGTAGTCCGCGTGATTACGGCCATCGTGGAGAAATATCCGGTCCAGGCGATCGTAGTGGCGTGCAACACCGCTTCGGTTGTGGCACTGGACGCACTCCGGCAGGCGGTGGCGGTCCCGGTAGTGGGCACGGTGCCCGCGGTAAAGCCGGCAGCAGCGATGACCGGAACCGGCCACATCGCGGTCCTTGCCACCAATCGGACAGCGTACGACCCCTATACCGACGACCTGGTACGACAGTTTGCCCGGATCGTCCGTGTCAGTCGTCTCGGGCTCCCGGGCTTGGTACGCGCTGCCGAGCGCTATCACTGTTCAGGTGATGATAATGAGATCCAGCGCGTCATCTCGGAAGAAGTTGCCCCCCGCCTGGACCCGGATGTCGATACGGTCGTGCTGGCCTGCACCCATTTTGTGCGTTTCCGAGACCACTTTCGCGGTGTTCTCGGAAGCGGGGTCCGGGTTGTAGATTCCCTGGACGGGGTAATACGGCGGCTCCTCCAGGTGCTTCCCGATTTCGCCGACGATGCCACATCCGTGGGAGCGTCGCTCTTGATGCGTACCGGAAACGATTCCGCCGTGCTCTGCGACCATGCTGTACAGCAATGGACGCAGGCGCCGGAGCTCACGTCGTGAGGGGGGTTATCGTTTGGGGCGCTAACAACATCTACAGCGTTCGGGATGAATCCGGGTTCATCCACGAGCACCTCCGCCTCAAGGGCAAGACTCTGGCTGATACGGAAGGTGAACACAATCCGCTTGCTCCCGGTGATCGGGTGGTTGTGGACGAAACGGGAGGCACCCCGCGCATCGTAGAGCGGGAGGAACGTCGCAACACCGTAGTTCGCTGGAACCGCACCCGGCGGAGGATGCAGGCGATCGCCGCCAACACCGACCTCCTGGCAATCGTCACGAGCCGCGGTACTCCCGAGTACCGCCCTGCCTTTGTAGACCGGGTACTGGTAATGACGGAACTGCAAGGACTCTCAGCGGTGATCGTTCTCAACAAGACAGACTTGCCGCTCACCCGCGACGCGGAGGAACATGTAACGATCCTCCGGAATATCGGGTACGAAATCCACGCCACCGCCGCAACCGACCCTCAGGATCGGGGAATCGAGACACTACAAGGCAGACTATCCGGCATTTCCACGGTGTTCTTTGGCCAATCCGGGGTGGGTAAATCCTCCCTGATCAACCGACTCGTACCGGGGCTCAACCTGACCACCGGTGACGTTTCCCATCGATACCACCGAGGCCGTCACACGACTACTCTCGCCCGGCAAGTATTGGTCTTCGGTGATCGCGGACTGACGGTATACATCGACACCCCCGGTGTCCGGGAGTATGACCTTTTCGGATACACCATCCCCCAGATCGGCCATGGATTTCGGGAGTTTCAGCTTTATGAGGGACAGTGTCGAATGCCCGATTGTAGCCATACCCATGAGCCGGAGTGTGCCGTGCAGGCCGCCGTAGAACACGGCGCGATCACTGCGCGCCGGTACGACTCGTATCGCCGCATTATCCAAACGGTGGAAGGATCTCACCGGTGAACTCAGTGCGGGCTCTGGAATTCGACCGAATCCGCACCGCGGTGGCGGAACAGGCGGTAAGCGAGGAGGGAGCTTCCGAACTTCGGGCTCTGGTTCCGCTCACCGATCGCGACGTTCTCGGTGGACAGCAGGCAGTGGTGAGCTGGCTCCAGCGTCGTCTGCAGGAAGGAGATACCTTACCCGGTGGTGCCGTACCTCCGATCCAACCGATCCTGGCCGCGGTGGAGCGGGAGGGATCGATCCTTGAGCTCGAGGATTTACGAGACCTGCGACTGTTTCTTGAGTTTGCTCGCGAGGTGGTGCAGTTCTTTAAACCCCGCCGGGAAGAGTCGCCACCGCCTGCAGTGACAGCGGTAACCGCCGGTGCTGACCTTCCCGAGGAACTCCTCCGACGACTTCGGGAGATCGTCCTTCCCGAGGGTACGATCAACGAAGCAGCGATTCCCGAACTTGCCCGGCTACGAAAGGAAATCCGCCGCCTGAACCAGGGGCTCCTGGAGACCGCCGAGCAAATGATCCGGCGGGACCGCCACATGTTCCAGGGAGACCAGCCGACGATCCGGGATGGCCGCACGGTGGTACCGCTGGCGGCTAATTTTCGGGGACGCATCGACGGCATCGTGCACGAGTCGTCGGGAAGCGGCGAAACGGTCTACGTAGAACCGCGGGAGCTGGTGGATCTCAACAACAACCTGGTACAAGCGCAGAACGGCATTCTCCGAGAAATTCGACGGATCCTTCGCGAGCTCAGCGAACACGTCCGTAACGCGCTTCCCACGATGCGTGAACTCCATGGCATCGTGGTAGCGGCGGACCAGCTAGTGGCCCGGGCCAAATACGCCGGCGCCGGCGGCGGACGGATCATTCCCGCCGGGAATCGCATCATGCTGCACGGTGCACGACATCCGCTTCTGGGATCCGGCGCCGTCCCGCTGGATATCGTCTACGGCGAGGATACGAGGATTATGATTATCAGTGGTCCCAACACCGGAGGAAAGACGGTCCTTCTGAAAGCGGTGGGGTTGCTTTCAATGATGAACCAGTCCGCGATTCCGATACCCGTCGCCGAGGACTCAGTGATCCCCCATTTCGACTATTGGGGAGTGGACATCGGCGACGCCCAGTCTCTGGATGAGGCGCTCTCAACGTTCTCCGGGCACCTGAGAAATCTGGCTGAAGTCTGCGACCACGCCGGGGCGGGAAGTCTGATTCTCCTGGATGAGTTGGGGAGCGGCACCGATCCCGATGAAGGGGCCGCACTTTCCATGGCGATCGTAGACCACCTCATCGATCAGGGAAGTACCGTCCTGGTCACTACGCACCAGACCGTTTTAAAGCACTACGGGTATACCCGAGAGGGCGCCGCCAACGCCTCCATGGCGTTCGACGAAGAGACTCATGAACCCACGTACCGAGTCGTGCCGGGACGCCCCGGAGCAAGCCACGCCCTGGACACCGCCGAACGGCAAGGTCTGAATCGCGATATTCTCCGTCGCGCTCGTGAATACCTGAGCGACCGGGAGAGTAGCGTGGCGGTGATCATTACCCGTCTCAGCGAACTTGAAGAAGAGATGGCTGAAGAACGGGAAATGCTCCGTCGGGATCGGGAGACGTTGGACCGCCGCCTTGCCGAACTCACCCGGCGAGAAGAAGCGGTTGACGCACGCGCCACCGAACTTCGCCGGAACGGTTTGGTGGAGCTGGACCGCCTGCTTCGTGATGCCCGACGGCAGGTCGAAGGGGAAGTCCGACGCCTCCGCGAACGCGGTAGTGACATTTCACGAGCGGAGATCAAGGCTGCGCAGGACCAGCTCCAGGATATCGAGTCGAGCCGTGATGCGCAGCAGGAGCTGGTCGATCGCTATCGGGATAGAGAAACTGCTCCCGCAGAGACCGAACCGATCCGTGAGGGAGACACGATACGACATCGCCGTACCAACCGAGACGGTACCGTTCGCAGCATCCGAAACGGTGGCGCTGAAGTCCAATTCGGAGGCGTGCGGATGACCGTACCCCTGGAGGATCTGGAACGGCGTTCCGCCTCCGACGGATCCCGAGGCAACTCGCCCGATTCGCCACCGGAGCCACCCCGATCACGGCCGTCAACTCCGCAGATGCGGTCCGTCTTCGAACTGGACCTGCGGGGAAAACGGCTTCATACCGCAATCGAGGAACTTGAACGGCAGGTAGATGCGGCGGTCCTGAACGACCTCACCAGCTTCTCCGTCATCCATGGTATGGGCACGGGGGTGTTGCAGAAGGGAGTCCGCGACTATCTCGAATCCCGGCCGGAGGTGGATCGGTACGAGTTTGCCGCGGCGGAAGATGGAGGGTTCGGCAAAACTCTCGTATTTCTTGCTTGAGTAGAAGTGGCGCCGCACGTTAGGATCGCACCGTGAAACACAGGGCCCTTCTCAGGTCGCTCTTCGTGGTGGCCGTGGTAGTCACGTTGAGCTCATGCCTGTCTACCGACGTTACGATCGATCTCCGCCACGAAGGAGATATACAATTACAATTGACTTACACCATTCCCCGAGCTGTGTGGGAGCTGGGCGTCTTCGATTCGGCCTCGCCGGAACGAGCGATTCCCGTATCGGAGCGAGACGCCCAGGAGGCGGCCGATCTCTATGAAGACGTGACGCTCACCGGCCACACCGTCCGGGAGGATTCGGATGCGATCACGGTGGAGATGGAGTATTCCGTGGGCTCCGCCGAGAGTCTTGCGGGACTCTGGGGATGGGCAGGTGACAACCGTCTCGAGCTGGACCTGGAGGCCGGGTCGGTACGGATACCGGTGAATGGAAACGTGGCCGACGTTGATCGAGAACAGAGAGAACTTATCCTGGAAGTGTTTCGGGACCAACAATTCGCCGTGACGCTGGTAGTTCCCGGAACACTACGCACCTCCGGTCCCGATATCCCTGACGCCTCCTGGCAGCGCGGTTCCGGCGACGGTACGGCCACCTGGACGGTACCCATGGGTCCACTGGTCCTGCACGAGGATCACTCGGTAATCGAAGGACAGTGGGAGGTGCCGTAGTGCGAGGACGCGAAGTTCAGGAGTTTGAGACAAAGCTGAGACGTCTCTTTGATGAGATCGATGCGGAACTGGAAGATCGCTGGGGCGGCAACTACCCCCTTCATCCCGCTCGTCCCCGGCAGGGCCGGAGTTCCAACCCGGAAACGGACGGCCTGTTCAACGTGGGAGCCAGTTTTTCCACCGGCTACGGAAGCGAGTACGGCCGAGGATACGTGATCGAGACGCGGATGGTGACACTCACCACCGTGGATGGCGATACTCGAGAAAGAATTCGCAGTTACGTCGCCCGGCGCGTGACTGAACTTCTTTCCCAGTACTTTCCGGATCGTGATCTGGACGTCGTTCGGGATGGAGATCTCTACAAGGTTACGGGTGATCTCTCCCTATGAGCGAGACCTCGGCCTTGCATGAGGTTTTGCTTGACAGTATCATGAGGCGCCTAACAGGCCAAAATACACAGAGGTATACAAAGGACCGCGCATGGAAACCCAACTTCAAGATATAATAGATAAAATTCACGATGAAGGCGTCAAGGAGGCGGAGCAGCGCGCGCGAAAGATCGTGGAGTCCGCCGAGAAGCAGGCCCGGGAAAAGGTAGATCACGCACGTAGCGAGGCGGATGAGATCATCAAGGAAGCGAAAGAAGAGGCGGCCAAGCACACGGCCGCCGGCGAGGCGGCTTTAAAGCAAGCCTCACGCGATCTGCTTCTCTCGGTACGGAAGCAACTGACCAGCCTCTTCGAGACCGTGCAGGAACAGGCGGTGGGGGACGCCCTGACTCCCGAGCGTATGGCATCGATCATCGCTGACATGGTTCAGGCGTGGAGCACGTCCGGTTCCGACCAGTTCGAAGTGTTGGTGAATGAACAAGACCGGGAAGGGCTGGAAACAGCACTCCGTTCCGCTCTGGCGGAGAAGCTCAAGAAGGGTGTCGATGTTCGACCGGTTCGCGGCATCACCGCCGGTTTTCGGGTAGGAACTCAGGATGGATCGGCGTACTACGACTTCACCGATGAAACTCTGGCTGAACTTCTTTCTGCCTTTTTGAATCCGCGTCTTGCAGAGCTCATGAAGAGCGCCACCAAGGAATAGGGATTCCACGGTGAAGCAGTACTACTACACGGTGGCGTCTCTCCCGGCGCTGAAGCTCGAAGAGCAACCGTTCCTCTCGCAAAACGATTTTCTGGAAGCCTGTGCCGTGGAGATGGATGCCAAAGACATGGAGTACGTAGGATCGGCGCTGATTCGCATGGAAGGTGAAGAAGCATCGATCGTCGGTGTATCCTCCTCGGATCCTGTCGGCATCGCGTCCGAGTGGATTCGGACGCTCCGGGAGTTCCAACAGCAGGCCGCAATTATCCGGGCGCAAAACCTTGGCTGGGAAGCGGAGCGGCTGCCCCGACCGGACGTGCAGGACGCGGCGATTCCTGAACAGCTGAGACAAATTCTCAATGACGAAAATCCTTTAAGACGAGAGCTTGGTATCCTGAGGTGGTTATGGGCTGTGGCGGACACGCTGGAAACCGGACACCACTTTGATCGGGAGAAACTATTTCTATATCACCTCAAACTGCAGATCGCGTTGCGACGAACCCGCATTACCGACAGTGACGCTGGAAATGAGGAGTTCGATCGGCAGTACAACGAGGTCGCAGAGTCACTGATGGAGATTGCTACATGACAACAGGAAATGTGGTTGCCATTAACGGAAACATGGTGAGTGTTACCGTCCAGGGCGACGTGTCGATGAATGAAGTCGGTTATATCAAACTCGACGATAAACAGCTTAAGGCCGAGGTAATCCGTATTCGCGGGAACCAGGCCGAGCTGCAAGTGTTTGAGGACACGCAGGGAATCGCCGTGGGAGATACGGTGAAGTTCAGCGGAGAACTGCTGGCGGTTGAGCTGGGCCCGGGCCTCCTCTCGACGATCTGTGACGGACTTCAAAATCCGCTCCCGGAACTTGCGGAGCAGTCAGGGTTTTTTCTGCAGCGCGGTCTGTATCTCAAGGCGCTGGACCGATCGAAAAAATGGACGTTCACTCCGACGGTGGCCGTGGGGGATAGCGTTACGGCCGGCGACGAGATCGGATCCGTTCCCGAGGGAATCTTCCGGCACCAAATTATGGTTCCCTTCGGCTGGCGGGGAGTCTTCACCGTGGCTTCGGTGAAGGAAGCAGGGGATTACACCCTGGACGAGACCGTCGCGGAATTCACCGATGAAGAGGGCAACTCCCGTACGATGACGATGGTTTTCGAGTGGCCGGTAAAACGGGCAATTGAGAACTACGCCGAACGGCTTCGCCCGGAAGAGCCGATGGTTACGAAGGTACGAATCATCGATACCTTCCTGCCGGTGGCTCGAGGCGGTACATACTGCATTCCTGGTCCTTTCGGTGCGGGAAAGACCGTCCTGCAGCAGATCACCAGCCGTAACGCCGATGTAGACGTGGTGATTATCGCCGCCTGCGGTGAACGCGCCGGAGAGGTGGTGGAAACGCTCCGGGAGTTCCCGGAACTGACCGACCCGAAAACGGGAAAATCGCTCATGGAACGAACGGTGATTATTTGTAACACCAGTTCCATGCCGGTGGCCGCCCGGGAAGCATCGGTCTATACCGCAGTGACGATCGCCGAATACTACCGGCAAATGGGGCTCAATATTCTTCTTCTGGCGGACTCCACCAGCCGGTGGGCGCAGGCGATGCGCGAAATGAGTGGCCGCCTGGAGGAAATCCCCGGTGAAGAGGCGTTTCCCGCGTATCTAGAGTCCGTAATCGCCGCCTTTTACGAGCGCGCCGGTGTGGTCAGACTGAAGAACGGTGAGACCGGCTCAGTCACGATCGGAGGCACCGTAAGTCCCGCCGGAGGTAACTTCGAAGAACCGGTTACCCAGGCGACGCTCAAAGTGGTCGGGGCCTTTCACGGCCTTTCCCGGGCACGGTCCGACGCCCGCAAATACCCCTCCATCGATCCCATGGACAGCTGGAGCAAGTATCCCAGCCTCGTGGATTACGGCATGGTGGAATACAGCCGGAACGTCCTGGAACAGGGTGATGAGGTGGGACAGATGATGAAAGTTGTCGGAGAAGAGGGAACCGCCCTGGAGGATTTCGTGCTCCACCAGAAGGGTGAGTTTCTCGACGCAGTTTACCTGCAACAGAACGCCTTCGACCCGGTAGACGCCGCTGTGGGAGTAGAGCGCCAGCGCCATGTCTTCGACGTGCTCTTTCGAATTATCGGAAGCAAGCTGAACGTGGAGAGCAAAGAGCATGCGCGTAGCCTGTTCTCTCAGCTTCGACAGAAGTTCATCGACTATAATGGCGTCGAGTGGCAAAGCGACGATTTTAATTCCCTGGAAAAAGAAATACTGGCCATGCTCGATGAAGTCTCCGACGGGATGCAACCCGCTGCGGAAGAGGTGTACAGCAAGCGAGGAAGTAATGCGTAAGGTTTATAGCCGAATCGAATCGATCGCCGGTAATGTGATCAGCGTCAATGCCGAAGGAGTTCGCTACGGGGAACTTGCAATTGTATCTACCCGGTACGGAGACAGCCTGGCTGAAGTGATCCGGATGCGTGGAGAAGAGGTAAGTCTCCAGGTATATAACGGTGGCCGCGGTATCTCGACCGGAGATGAAGTGCGGTTCACCGGACACCCGATGCAGGTATCGTTTTCAGAGAATCTGATGGGGCGCATTTTCAACGGATCCGGTGAGGCGCGGGACAATGGCCCGCAGCTGACGGAAAACCTGATCGAGATCGGGGGGCCCTCGGTAAATCCGGCGAAGCGAATTATCCCGCGCAACATGATCCGCACCGGTATTCCGATGATCGACCTCTTCAATACCCTCGTGGAGAGCCAGAAGCTTCCGATTTTTAGTGTCAGTGGTGAACCGTACAACCCGCTGCTGGCGCGGATCGCGATGCAGGCGGAGGTTGACGTGATTATCCTCGGGGGCATCGGACTCAAGCATGATGACTATCTGTTTTTCAAAGACACTCTGGAAAACGGGGGAGCGTTGAGCCGGACGATCATGTTCGTCCACACCGCCAGTGACCCGGTGGTTGAGGCGCTTCTCGTTCCCGACATCAGTCTTGCCGTGGCGGAAAAGTTCGCCCTGCAGGGACAGCGCGTCCTCGTACTCCTCTCAGATATGACCAACTTCGCCGATGCGATGAAGGAAATTGCCATCACCCAGGAACAGGTGCCTTCTAACCGCGGGTATCCCGGTGACCTGTACAGTCAGCTTGCCTCCCGGTACGAAAAGGCGGTGGACTTTGAGGGTGCCGGGTCAATCACGATCCTCGGGGTCACCACGATGCCCGGTGACGACGTGACCCATCCGGTACCGGACAACACAGGCTATATCACCGAGGGTCAGTACTATTTACGCAATGGGCGCATCGAGCCGTTCGGTTCACTGTCCCGCCTCAAGCAGCAGGTCAACGACAAAACCCGTGATGATCACCGCGCCGTCATGGACGGTATGATCAAACTGTATGCCGCCTACAAGGAAAGCCAGGAAAAGAAATCGATGGGATTTCGAATGAGCGATTGGGATGACAAGCTGCTCAAATATGGTGGCCTTTTCGAAAGCCAGATGATGGATCTTTCGGTCAACATCCCGCTGGAAGAGGCGCTCGATCGCGGCTGGAAAATTATGGCTGAGTGTTTCGAACCCCAGGAAAGTGGGCTGAAGTCGGAACTGATCAACCAGTTCTGGCCCAAGGATAAGGCGGAGGAGGCCTCTGCCTGATGGTAAAGCTCACCAAGAACGAGCTGAAGAAGCAGAAAGATGCGTTGAAACGGTTTCAACGTTACCTGCCGACACTCCAGCTAAAAAAACAGCAGCTACAAATGGTAATCCGACAGGTGGAGCAGGAACACGATAATCTGGTTCGTGAAAAAGACCAATTGCGAAAGGATCTGATGCAGTGGATCGGGGTCTTTCATGACGGAATCGATCTGACTCCCTACGCGGAGGTGGAGAAGATCACCTCTTCTACCGGGAATATTGCGGGCATCGACATTCCCGTCTTCGAAGACCTTCAATTTGTTGATCGGCGCTGGGATCTGGTGAGCATGCCTCCATGGGTTGATGGCGGTGTCGAGGCGCTTCGCTCCGTGCTGAAACTTGATGCCCAGCTCAAGATCCTTCGCGAACAACTGCGTCGGCTGGAAGATGAGCTTCGGATTACGACGCAGCGCGTAAACCTATTCGAGAAGGTGAAGATTCCCGAGACGAAAGAGAATATCCGAATGATCCGGATCTATCTTGGTGATCAGCAAACTGCTGCCGTCGTCCGGGGTAAGATCGCCAAGCGGAATCTGGTAAAGGCGGAGTAATGATCGTTACCATGAAAAAAGTGTCCGTCGTGACACTGCAGACATTCCAGGAACAGACGCTTTCGGCGCTCCGCAACCTGGGGGTACTTCACGTTTTTACCGACCGCGCTGATACCGCTCGAGGAGAACGTCTGCGAGAAGAGTGGGCCGCAGTGGAACGTGCCCTTGCGGCTATACCGGTGGGCGATGAGGAGTCGGTAGAGCACGCGTCGGTGCAGGGTGGCGCCGCCGTTGACGAAGCGCTCAAGATCGCGGAAGAAAGCCAGAAGCTCGCGGAAGAAGCCGCTCAGGTAGACGATACGCTGCTCAGGATCGACCGGGAGCTCGAACGGCTATCCCCTTGGGGTGATATTGATGTGCATCGCATCGAGACGCTCCGCGATGCCGGTGTGGATCTGGCTCTGTATGAACAACTTCCGGAGCACGCCGATGAACTGATTGCGAACGTACCACATTCAGTGGTTTTGCAACGAGAAAAGTCGGTGGTACGAGTGGTGGGAATAGCGCCTCCCGGAGAAGCGCTTCCCTCGGAGTTCGAACCGGTGGCGCTGCCGGAGGCGTCGGTCAAAGAACTTCGGCAGAATCGAAAGGATCAGGAAACGCGCCGGGAGCAGATATCCGAGGCTCTTTCCTCTCTCACGCCACAACGACCGATACTTCTGGCCGCTCAGGAAGAATTAGCTTCCGACTTCGAGTATGTTCGCGTTCAGTCGGGGATGGATTCTCAGAAAGAGCTTGCCTGGGTTACCGGATTTCTGCCGTACGATCGAGTTGACGATGTGAAGGCCGCAGCTGAAGAGCACGGATGGGGCGTCGTCGTGCGAGACCCGGAGCCCGACGAACAGGTACCCACGGAAGTGCGCAACCCCAAACCGGTGCGAATCATCAAACCGGTTTTCAATCTGCTTGGAACGGTTCCTGGATACCGAGAAATGGATATTTCGTTCTTTTTCCTACTGTTCTTTGTGGTATTTTTCGCCATGATTATCAGTGATGGTGGCTACGGCGTACTTCTACTTCTGGGCACGGTGGTGGCGGCTATCCGCGGGGCCCGAAAAGGCAAGAAGTCTGGACCGGGAACCGCGCTGATGGTGGTGTTAAGTACCGCAACGATAGCGTGGGGAGCAATCACGGGAAACTGGTTCGGATATGCTCCCTTCGCGGAGCTTCCGGTCCTGAAAGACTTCGTGATTCCGTCGATATCCGCGGAGAACGAGGCAAGCACCCAGACGATCCAGTACTTGACGTTTGTCATCGGAACGATTCACCTGTCTATCGCTCACGTGTGGAACTTTTTCCGTGGTTTGCGTCAGTCGCCCAGGATCGCCGCCCTGGAACAGCTGGGATGGTTATCAATGGTGTTGGGCCTCTACTATCTCGTGCTCGAATTAGTCCTGGGAACGGTGGCGGTCTCGATCGTCCCGCGACCGGACTGGTGGATGAGTATGATCGTGGGAGGACTGGTTTTCGTATTGGCGTTTGGCCGACAGAAGTCGGGGCAAAACTTCTTTGTGGGAATGGCCAAGGGCGTGGCGAATATCATCACCACAGCTCTGGATGGAATCAGCGCGTTTTCGGACATCATCTCATATATCAGACTCTTTGCGGTGGGGCTTGCATCGCTGGCAATCGCCCAGGCGTTTAACGATATGGCCGGCGGAATTGCCGAGTCCATAGGAGGCGCCGGGGGTGCAATAGTGGCGGCGTTGATACTTTTCTTGGGACATAGTCTCAATCTTGCGATGGGAGCGCTGTCGGTGATCGTCCACGGCGTTCGGCTGAACATGCTCGAGTTTTCCGGGCATCTTGGAATGGAATGGACCGGGGTGGAATACGCTCCGTTCAAAACGCGAAAGAATGCGTAAACGAATTATCAATAAGGAGATGTAGCGCATGAATATCGGACTTCTTGGAGTCGGTTCGGCTCTGGCGTTTGCGGCCATGGGCTCAGCCCTTGGCTCAGGTACTGCCGGAATGGCTGCGGTGGGAGCCTGGAAAAAGGCCTTCGTACAAAACAAACCTGCCCCCTTCCTCTTGGTGGCGTTCGTCGGTGCCCCGCTGACCCAGACGATCTATGGTCTCATCTTGATGAACGCTCTGGCAGAGGCTGCTCAGAACGTGGAACAGGCGTGGCTGATCATCGGCGCCGGCGTCTTCGGTGGAATGGCGATGGGCATGTCCTCGTGGTTTCAGGGCAAGGCCGGCGCGGTAGCGTGCGACGCTCTGGCTGAAACCGGGAAAGGCTTTGGTAACTACCTGCTGGTGTTGGGACTGGTAGAGACGGTGGCTCTGTTTGTCATGGTCTTTCTCCTGGGTGTCGTCGGCTAACGGCCGGAGCGGAACGTGCCCGCGCGTACCGTCGGGAAAGGGCCGGTTTCTCATGGTGAGGAACCGGCCGCTTTGAATTCCATCAACTTCTCCGATGGAACGCTCGATAATGCTAACATGAAGCGCCGACACCATAGTCCAGCATTCCGTTGGGTCGTGATGGGAATTATCTTCCTCACAAATGTGGGCGGCGTCTTCGCACAATCCGACTCCCAGTCGCGCGATACCGGTGACCGACCGGCGTGGATCCATTTCGAGCGGGCCCAGGAAGCAGCCCGCCCCGGACCCGAACGGGACTACGCGGAGGCGCTGCGGCTCTTTTCCCGCGCACTCTCTGCGCAGCCGGTGTATCCGGAAGCGTATATCGGAATGGCTCGGGTGTATGTCGCTGAGGGTGATATCGCGCTGGCGCGACGCTACTACCAGCGGGCGTTGGAACAGAGCGGCTCACTGGAAATCCCCGATGAAGAGTTTGAACTCCGGCTTGAACTGGCCCGCCTGCTGGAACAGGAGGGCGCAGACCGGGAGTATCGCAACGCCCTGCAGCGCATCGTCAATGAAGACCCCGTGTTCAATGCAGACAGTGAGAGTACGCAGCGTCGCGCGATGAGGGAGCGCCTTTTTGAAAGCGGCCTGAATCGAGTGCTGATCCTCTACCGTCTGGATTTTCCGCAGTCTCTGGAGGCACACCGGGAACTGGCGGACTATCTGCTCCAGGAATCCGATCCCCGGCGCCGGGAGCAGGCCGTGGAGCATCTGCTTTTTAGCGTTGTCGAGATCGCGGGGCGAGCGGTGAACGCGATTATCGACCATGAGTTCGACTACCAGTTCACGACCGTCGCCGATCTGATCCTTACCGCTCAGCGCTATCCCGAAGTCCGGCGGTATTTACAGGAGATGGGGTTCGTAGAACTGCTTCTGAAACTCGCCACTGCCCTAGACGACGTTCCCGAGGAAGGTGCTCAGCGAGCTGCCGCCGAGATTCGGAACGACGTGGAAGCCACATTGTCACTCCAGCGATAATTGCGTAGTTTCTCGGCAACTCATGAACAGAATTTATGTCAAAGGTGCGCGGGAACACAATCTCAAGAATATTGATATAGAGCTTCCGCGAGACAGCTTCATTGTTGTCTCCGGAATGAGCGGTTCCGGAAAGTCTTCCCTGGCGTTTGATACGATCTTTGCCGAGGGGCAGCGGCGATACGTCGAATCTCTCTCAGCCTACGCCAGGCAGTTCCTGGGCCGCATGGACAAGCCCGATGTTGACTATATTGAGGGTCTCTCCCCGGCGATTTCGATCGAGCAAAAGACCACCAACCGCAATCCCCGTTCTACGGTAGGAACCGTTACCGAAATCTGGGATTACTATCGGTTATTGTTCGCCCGAATGGGCGTTCCTCACGATCCGAAAAGCGGGAAACGTATCGAAAAGCAGACCGTTGATGAAATTATCGAACGGATACTTCAGTACCCGGAAGGTGCTAAATTGATGGTGCTCTCGCCGGTAGTTAGGGGACGCAAGGGGATTCACCAGCGCGTTCTGGATGACGCCCGGAAAGCGGGATACGTGCGCGTTCGAGTGGATGGCGATGTGATGTCGTTGGATGAGGACATTCAACTCGATAAGAACCGTAAGCACTCTATCGAAATCGTGGTGGACCGCGTCCGGGTAAGTTCGTCCGCCCGAAAGCGGATCGTTGAGGCGATTGAAGGCGCGCTCGAAACGTCCGGTGGTACGGTATTGGTACTTATTGAGGGAGATGGCGGAACGTTCGAGGAGCGCTCGTTTTCCCAGCACTATGCGTACCCCGACAGCAACGTCACCTTCCCCGAGCTCGAGCCGCGCCTCTTCTCCTTCAACAGCCCCTTCGGCGCGTGTGAAGCGTGCTCCGGACTGGGAGTGACCAAAGAATTCGATCCCGATCTGATCATGCCGGACCGGTCACTATCCTTTAACGATCACGGGATCCGACCGTACAACCCCGGCGCCCGCTGGTACCGCACGCGTTTCGCAGCGCTCGCAGAACAGCTGGGTTTTGACCTGGATCAGTCGCTGGATTCGATTCCCAGCTACGTAATGGATCAGATTCTCTACGGCAGTCATGATCAAGTGCACTTCGTCTACGAGAAACCCGACGGCGAAGGTCGAGTAGAGTACCACCGGCACTTTCCCGGGGTCATCCCGGATCTGGAGCGTCGATACCGGGAAACCGGCTCCGCCCAGATGCAGGAATGGTTCGAATCGTTCATGACGGAAAAGGTGTGCCACGCGTGTGGCGGCAAACGGCTTCGACCGGAATCCCTGGCGGTGCTGGTCGGCGACCAGAGCATCTACGACATCTCTTCGATGTCCGTCACCGATGCGCTGGCGTTCTTCGCCCAACTCCCGCTCACGGAGAATGAGACGAAGATCTCCGCAGAGATCCTTAAGGAAATTCGCTCCCGTCTGGGATTTATGCAGAGCGTCGGCCTGGACTATCTCACACTTGACCGTTCCGCCGCCACGCTATCAGGGGGTGAGGCGCAACGCATCCGGCTGGCCACTCAGATCGGATCACAGCTCGTTGGAGTACTCTACGTTCTGGATGAACCGACGATCGGGCTGCACCAACGGGACAATGAGCGGCTTTTGAAGACGCTGCTCCATCTCCGCGACTTGGGAAACACCCTGTTGGTGGTGGAGCATGATGAGCAGACGCTCCTCGCTGCCGACCATGTGGTCGACCTGGGACCGGGGGCGGGCGTTCACGGGGGTTCGGTAGTATCCGCCGGTACGCCACAACAAATCATTGATGACCCGCAGAGCGTCACAGGACCGTGGCTGGCGGGAAGAAAGGCGCTACCCATTCCCTCCGAGCGCCGCCCGGGAAATGGCAACGTCCTACGCGTGGTAGGCGCCCGGGAGCATAACCTGAAAAACATCACCGCCGACTTTCAACTGGGCGCCATGAATGTGATCACCGGTGTCTCCGGATCGGGCAAGAGCACACTCCTGTCGGATGTTCTGTTTCCGGCGCTTACCAATCGCGTCGGCCGCGGGAGATCGCACCTACCTGAAGCTGACTACGATCGGCTGGAGGGGCACGAAGAAATTGACAAGATTATCAACATCGATCAGAGCCCGATCGGTCGCACCCCACGGTCCAACCCCGCCACCTACGTGGGCCTCTTCACGCCGATTCGAGAACTGTTTGCGGGACGTCCTGAAGCAAAGGCCCGCGGATACAAACCGGGACGTTTCTCGTTCAATGTAAAGGGAGGACGCTGCGAGCATTGCCAGGGAGCGGGAACGATCAAGATCGAAATGCATTTTCTCCCCGACGTGTACGTCACGTGTGATGTGTGTCACGGCCGCCGATTTACGCAGGAAACGCTGGATATCCACTACAAGGGGAAAAATATCCACGAAGTGCTGGAATTGTCGGTGGAAGAGGCGCGGGAGTTTTTCTCCGCGATTCCGCAAATCAAACGACGTCTCGATACGCTCGGTGACGTGGGACTTGACTATATCCGTCTCGGTCAGAGCGCACTGACTTTGTCCGGCGGCGAAGCCCAGCGGGTGAAACTATCCTTGGAGCTGAGCAAACGGAGCACCGGAAAAACGTTGTACATTCTGGACGAGCCTACCACCGGACTCCACTTCGCGGACGTCCACAAGCTTATGGAAGTAGTACAGCTCCTGGTGGATCGCGGAAACACGGTGATTCTGATCGAGCATAACCTCGACGTGATCCTCCAGGCCGACCACGTGATCGATCTCGGACCGGAAGGGGGCGACCGTGGAGGCGAACTGGTGGCATCAGGCACGCCCGAATATATAGCGGTTCAAGACAACTCCCACACCGGAAGGTTTGTCGCGGAAACGTTCCGACGGCGCGCAGGGGTTAAAGCAGACTGATTTTCGCTGGGTTTCCTCGCAGTCGTCGAGTCGTGCATACTGTGGCTGATGCGGCCACGGTTTGTACTCCTTCTGACGAGTCTATTCCTGCTGATTCCTCTATCCGCGACGTTGCCCCAAGACGGTGAGACTACCACCGGCGAGACGCCCACCAGTGAAATCGAGGGGTCCGCTCCCGAATCGGATCGTTCCGCCGATGGCGCGCGGGAGTCTTCCCCGGAAACGGTGGAACAAGCCGCAAACGATTCGTCACTTTTCGAGCGAACTCTGCTTTCAGATCTCGATACTGCCCCCACCACGGAACTGCTGAATTGGGCGCGAAGTCTGGGGCTCACCACCCGGGGCAGTCGGCGGGCTGTAGAAGACAGAATTCTGGAATATTACGGACTGGACCGAGCGACACTGGCAAACCTCGCAGACAAAAAGGATACCGCTCCACGAGGGTCAGATTCCGAGGCCGCGCAAGAGCCGTCCCTGCTTCGGATTGAAGAGGCGAGGGGGAGTGAGTTCTTTTCCGTTGAAGATACCGGAGAAGAGTATCTTCGTCTCACCGGCGGCGTGGTTCTCACCCTCGATGACGGAACCACCGTACATCGAATAGAAGCGCGGGAGATCGTGATTAATCTCTCCGAGAGTCTGCTTTCCGCCACCGGGGGCGTGGAGTACAGAACCGAGAAGGAAGGTGGTACCGAGGAATTTCGCGGCGAACGAATCGTTTTCCGGATAGATTCGTGGGAAGGCGTATTTATTCACGGGATAACGGAGGCCCGTGACCCCGAGGAAGCGGGCGAGGTAGATTTTTCCGTTCAGGGCGAACGAATCAGTCGCTCGGCGGAGGAGATCATCGTTGTGGACGGCGGGACGATTACCTCGTCACAGGCGGATCCCCCCAACTATCGAATTCGCGCTGAACGGATTTGGATCCTTGCTCCCGGTGAATGGGGCCTACGCAATGCGGTGCTCTACGTGGGTCGCGTACCGATGTTCTACCTGCCGGCGTTCTTTCTTCCAGGGGACCGCCTGTTTTTTCATCCAGCTCTCGGGACGCGCACGCGAGAAGGCCAATTCATTCAGACTACCACCTATATCCTTGGCGAAAGCGATGAGCGAGATCCGCCGATTTCGATTATGCGGCTCGCCGATGATGGTGAGGGGGAAGAGCGCGCGATAGAAGGGCTTTTTCTTCGTGTCCCGGATGAGCACCCGTCACCAGAACCAGCCGGATGGAACCTCAAGGTAATGCTCGATGCGTATACCACTCTCGGCGCCTTTGCCGGAGTCGATGCATCTCTGCCCGATCTCGGGCCGCTGGATCGCCTCGATTGGCGACTGGGATTAGGTGCGAGTCGAAACGTTTTTTTCCGAAGCGGGACCTACACATCGTGGTACATCGATTCCCAGGGACACGCACAGCAGTACTGGAATACCGGCTGGTTTCTGGGATCGCAGCTTCCGTTCCGATATGAAGCGGAATTAGACGCGACCTCCCAATTGGGAGCGTTGTCGCTCTCTCTGAGCGCGCTGATGCTGTCGGACCCTGAGTTCCGCCGAGACTTCGGTAGCCGCAGCGAGGCGATCGATTGGGGCGTGTTTTTAAACTCCGGCGACCACGAAAGCAGCGACGACCGCGCATCCACCGTATCGGCCACTACCTGGGACGCCTCACTGAGTTGGCGTCCCGCGGTACCCTCCGATATTCGACCGTGGATATCCTCGTTCTCCGTACGATCGCTCCGGGCGCGGGTGAACTGGCGCACACGAAGCGAGGAGAATCTGCTGGACCCGCTGACCCGTTCCGATAGTGACAACAGTCCGGAGCAACGCTTTTTGTACCCGGAGTCGATCGTACTGCCTGATCTGTCGGTCGAACTGCGGGGAACCCTGCTCCAGTTTCCCCGCGGTGACAGTCCCGATTCCGGAAGCGAAGACGAGGAAACGACCGAACGTGGTGGTCCGGACCTGAGACCACCGTGGAATGGCGATCAGGAACCGGAGGAAGACCGTAACGGACAGTATCGTCTTCCAGAGTTCGCGCCGGACGCGCCGGGAATTCCTTCCCAGGAGGAAGGAGCGTTCGCGGTACGGTACGTTGTTACTCCGAATATCCGTTTCGATCGCTTCACGGACAATCGAGACTGGACCTCAGGTTCGGAGGTCGGATTCGATTGGTGGTACAGCACGTTTCAAACACGGAGTCGAGCTGAACTGAACACCTCCGCCACTGACTCCAACTCGTTTTTTGTCTTCAATAACTTCCTCGCCCTGGATCATCGATATCAGGACGTGACGATCACCACCAAAGCAGAAAACGCGGAACGGGAACGTCTGCGACGCAGCGCGTTTCAGTATCGGGGAAGCTCGCTGGCGCAACGCACCTCTCTCACGGCGTATCCGCTACGTCAGGTTGAGCCGATGGATCAATCCTCCCTGCAATACCAGTTAAACTCCTTGGCGTATCTGCGCGAGTTTACCGAGCTGACGGCAGATGGGAGCCCTCGCTACGATACGCGGTGGGGAGAGTGGACGCGCGAGGACATTTCCTCCCACCGCACTCAAGCGCGATTCATCTGGTCTCCGGGAGCGGCAGTTCAGCGCTTCATCGCTACTTCGGACCTTCCACCGCGCGATCGCACGTATCTTGGAGAGGTGTCACTCGAAACTGGACCGGTGGTGAGCGAGCTTTCCGCCGGATACCGAGAAACCGACGAAGGTTGGAAACGAGACAACATCGTTCAGAATCATCGGGTTGCGCTCTTCGACGGACGACTGAATCTTGGTCAGCGCCTGGAATACGATACCGAAGCGATTCGGCTGGAGCAGGCGCGAAGCTCCGTCTCAGGCTACGGAGTTGAAGCTGCAATCACGGGGCGCCACACCCAGGAATACACGTTTCAACCGGGAAGCGGATGGGAAGAGAACGACGCAGAGTCGTTCCAGTGGACCAACGCAGCGGTGGGAATCGGAATCGATGAGGAGCTATACACCTGGAAACGGCGTGTAGACCTGGCCCTCACCGGTGACGCGGATCTCGAGATAGATCTCCAGCGTTTTACAAACAGCTCGCTTCTCCTCACCTATGGATTTTCGGTTGACATCTACCGCTTTCTGGAATTAGAGCTGTCCGCCCGCACGCGAAACGACCTTATCTATCAATACGTACCGTCACTGGCGGAAGAGGTCGGTCGACCGCATCGATCCTTCGCAGCCGATCTCGCCGACAGTCTCCGCCTTTTCGACCGAGACCGACGGGAATCAGCGCTTTTCAAACTCGATTCTCTAAACTTCTCTGCGGTGCATGATCTGGAGGATTGGGAATTGCAAGTGAACTATACGGGCGGACCGCAGCTGGACCGGGACGCTCAGCCTCCAACGTATCGCTGGCGAAGTGTGTTGTCGATTCTTCTACGCTGGCGACCCATTTCGGAGCTTCGTCGATCCATCGAAGTGGATGATGGTAACGTGGAGTTTGGCCAATGACGGTCCCGGACTACCCATGACACTTGACCCGGCAGGAATCGTCTCTCTATACTGCTATCAAGGAGTGTAATGTCAGATAGTACAGCGCTAGTTCTGTCCGACGGAGAAACGCTGCAGCAGATATGCGGTGTTAACGATCAGAATCTTAGGATTCTTGAGGAGCTGTTTCAGGCCCCCGTGCTGGTTCGTGGTAATGAACTGCATCTCGATAGTGACAGTCTTCAGCAACAGCACCTATTTGTGACTCTCATGAGCGAGCTGGAGCAGCACAGTCTTAACGGTCAGGTCCTCAGTAAGGGATTGATCAGGGCGTTGCACCAAGACCTGACGGTGGACGACGGACGGAGTGCTGACGATCTCCGGCGTAACCCCATCGAGATTCCCTCCGCTGGAACCAAAGTGTTTCCGCGAAGTACACGGCAGGCGCGCATTCTAGAGGCGCTCGATGCGATAACGCTAAATTTTTTCGTCGGTCCTGCGGGTACGGGTAAGACCTTTCTTGCGGTTGCTCACGCCCTCCGGGAAGTACTGGCCAAACGTAAGCGAAAGCTGGTGCTCACCCGACCGGTAGTAGAGGCTGGAGAGAGTCTCGGGTTCTTGCCGGGGGATCTCACACAAAAGATCAGTCCCTATCTGCGTCCATTGTACGATGCGATTGAAGCACTGGTCCCCTTTGAGATCATTCGGCGCCTCGAAGAGCAGAACGTGATTGAGATAGCTCCGTTGGCATATATGCGTGGACGGAGTCTCCGCGATAGTTACGTGATTCTCGACGAAGCTCAGAACACCACACGAGAACAGATGAAGATGTTTCTTACGCGGCTCGGCGAGAACACGCAAGCCGTCGTGACGGGCGACATCAGTCAGATCGATCTTCCTCGGCAGAGCGCCTCCGGTCTCATTCACGCCATAAAGATTCTTTATGGTGTTGAGGATATCCGCATCTCCTATCTCAACCACGAGGATGTCGTGCGCAGCGCACTGGTACAACGCATTGTTCAGGCCTACGATGACCAGCGACAGTAGTTCCAACCACGTCGATGTCAGTAGCGAAAACCTCGAGCCTCCATCGTGGACGGGCAGTTTGCGAGAGTACGCCGAGGCGGTACTCCGGGAACTGTCCATTACGCATTGGGAGCTCTCAATACTTCTCACGGACGACGGCAGAATGCAGGAGTTGAACTCCCGGTATCGCGAAAAAGACGAGTCTACCGACGTGCTTTCGTTCTCCGCGGCTGAAGAACCGACTGGTGTATCTCTGATACAGGACACGTTCTTTCC
>JBBDTM010000033.1:0-8428 GCA_040904425.1 Alkalispirochaeta sp. | reverse complement strand
AACGACGAGACGAAACCGATCAGAGAGGGCGACGTAATGATTACCGAACCGGCTCACCTCTCACTCTATTCACAGAACGGTGTGCGGATTATGGGGATTCAAATCCATCCGGGAACATCATAGACCTGTACACGGGAACCGGTGTCGCCCTGTTGGAGGCGCGAAAGGTCTTTCCGGAGGCATCCCTCTACGCGGTCAATCAATCGGCGGCGATGGTGGCGTTAGCGAGGTGAATGGGTGTTCGCCTCGACTATCCGGAACGAGATGACCGACTCAGAACCACGGCAGCGCAAAAGACTCGGATAGAGAACGTATTGACGGGGAACTCATCGGAAGCATGTCCCATTCTCAATACACTGGAAAGCCCAAACTGCAACGCTACCGCATAACACACTGTTATTCCGTTTCATAGCCGGTTCATGGAGTTATCGGGCTGTCATCGCCATTCTCTCCCATGTAAGGAGAGAACAATGGCTATCGTAGAACTGAACGACGTATACAAAATCTATCCCCTCGGCCGCACCGAAGTACACGCGGTGAACGGAGTTTCCTTCGAGATCACCGCCGGTGACTTCATTTCTATTGCCGGGCCGTCGGGTTCGGGGAAGTCCACTATTCTCAACATGATCGGCTGTATCGACGTGCCCACCGCCGGGACGGTACGGATCGACGGTGTTGATACCGCGGGGCTTGACGACCGTGAGATTACGACCCTTCGTCATCGGACCGTAGGGTTTATCTTCCAGAGCTTCAACCTCGTGCCGGTGCTCAACGTCTACGAGAATATCGAGTTTCCGCTGCTCCTGGATAAAGAGACGATGGGATCGCGTGGGCAACGGCAAGAGTGGATCGAGCATCTCACGGAGCGGGTCGGGCTGACGGAATGGCGAACCCACCGTCCCAGCGAGCTCTCCGGGGGTCAGCGACAGCGGGTGGCGATCGCTCGGGCACTGGCAACCCGCCCCCAGATCGTTCTTGCGGACGAACCCACGGCAAACCTGGACAGCAAGACCGGTGAGGCGATCATCGAGCTCATGAAGTCAATGAACCACGATGTGGGCACCACCTTCATATTCTCAACCCACGACTCCTCCATCGTCTCCATCGCCGACCATGTCATTCGCCTCCGCGACGGTGAGGTAACCACCAACGAGCGGATAGCGCGGGAGGAGATTTCGGTATGAATCCCGTGATCGCCCGTATCGCGTACCGTAACCTACGGCAGCACACGAGCAAGACCCTGATCATCGGGGTGATGATAGCCCTGGGGATCATGGTCCTGGTTTTGGGGAACGGCGTCATGGATACGATCTCCGCCGGAATCGAGGAAAGCTACGTCAACAACTATACGGGACATCTCTTTATCGCTCCGGCAGAGATCGAAGAACCGTCGCTCACGCTCTCACCGGAGCTAATGCGGGATCCCGGAACGCTGATAGCAGATTATCCCCGCGTCCGCGAAATCGTGAGGGGCAATCTCGGCGTGACAACCACCACCGGACAGATCAACGGTGTCGCCGCCATTTCGTGGGGAGAATTGGGCGAGGGTATGTCCATGTTTCTCGGTGTGGACCCCGAATCTTACCAAGAGATGTTCCCTGAGGGAATCAATCTTCTGGCAGGGTCATTTCTCGAACCTGGTGAGGAAGGTGTGGTCCTTTCGGCAACCGTCGCCGAGATGGTCAGCGCCGGCGCAAGAGAAGAGATCACACCCGGCGACACGGTCCTTCTCACCGCGATGAACAACACCTCGGGCGTCAAGATTCGCGAATTGACGGTACGAGGCATCCACGACTATGGGGATGCCTCCTTCGACCTATCCCTCGTGTCCTTCATCGATGCGGAAAACCTCCGGATCATGAACGGCATGACCGTAGGCAACGTCGCGGTGGGCGATGCAACCACAACCGGCGTCACCATCCAGACGGAGACTGACGACACGATGTTTGCGGAAGACGCGCTGTTCAGTGAGCCGACTATCGTGGAGGCGGGCATCACTTCCGCGGTGAATGGTTCCGCGACCGATACTGACCGGTGGCTGGGCATTCTGGGAGACCTCTCGCAGCGAAACCAACTGAGGGAGACCAACCCGGACGCGTGGAGCTATCTGCTTGTGAAACTGGAGGACGGTGTATCCATCAACCGCACCGTCCGAGAAATGAATGACGTGTTCGCAGAGGCCGAGATAGAGGTGCGCGCCTGGGCGTGGACGGACGGGGCGGGAATGTCGGCGACTCTGGCACGGACGCTCCAACTCGCGTTCAACATCATCCTCGCGATCGTTGCGGTGGTGGCGGTCATTATCATCATGAACACCTTGGTGATTTCCGTAACTGAGCGATTCGGGGAGATCGGGACGATGCGGGCGATCGGTGCGCGCAAGGGATTTGTCCGCTCCATGATCGTGCAGGAAACGCTCATGATTACCGGTGTCTTCGGTCTCATCGGTATCGCCGCGGGCTGGGCGGTACTGGCAATTCTGGGGGCGATCGGGATCGAGCCGTCAAACCAGTTCGTCCAGATCCTGCTGGGAACGGGAGTGTTTCGTCCAGCTCTGACCCTCTCGTCGGTGGTCTCGGCGTTATCGGTAACGGCGCTGGTTGGTGTCGTGGCGGCGTTGTATCCGACGGCGGTGGCACTACGGATCTCTCCGCTTGCCGCTATGAACCGGCCGTAGCCGGCTATTACAGGGAGTGCAAATATGAGAGTTATACGTATCGCACGGCGCAACGTGCAACGACAGGCGCGGCGCAGCAACCTGCTCGCCGGAGCGATGGGATTTGGACTGATGGTGATCCTGCTAATGAACAGTTTCACAGCGGGGATCGTTGAGTCGGCGCAGGAAAGTTTGTCGTCGCTCATGGGCGGGCACGTCTTCCTGACCGGCTCGCTTCTCTCCGAAAGCGGGCGTACGGTCTCGCGAATCGAAGATATACAGTCCGTCGAAGAGGCGCTTCCCGCTATAGAGCCGTACATCGACACGATTCTGCGCCGGTCCAGCACCCAGGCGACGATGATATTTGGGTCACGTCGAGAGACTGTCACCCTCTACGGTGTGATCTGGGACGAGGAGACAGCACTCCTGCGGGACGCGGAGGTGGTCGAAGGGTCCCTCGATGCGGCCGTAACGGCGTCCGACGGTCTCGTTATGTCGCGGTCAACGATGGAGTCGCTGGGTCTGGTAGTAAACGAACGGGTCATCGCACATTTTTCCACCGTTACCGGACAGGAAAACGTTGCGGAATTTCGGGTCCTTGCGGTAATCGACGACAATGACGCGACCGACATGTCCGCAGTTGCCTACGTCTCCCGCGACACACTCAATCCGGTTATTGGTCTTCGATCCAACGAATACCAGAGTCTCAGTATATCTCTTACCGACGTGGGGACAATGGAGACCGTGGCGACGCAGCTGGAAACGGCGCTTGCGGATCAGGCCCCCGTCAAGTTCCGGGCGGAGGACGATGGTAGCGGCTTCGGTCCAGGTGTCGCCATCGGTCCGGGACGTTTCTTTGGCGTCGCCGCCGAAGAGGAACCGTGGAAGGGAACCCGGTTTTCGGTCGCCACGCTGGACGACTACCTCGGTCCGTTGACCCAGATGGTACTGATTCTGGATGCGATTGGTTTGGGTGTCTTTGTGGTGCTTCTGACGATCATCATGGTGGGACTGCTCAATACCTTCCGGATGATCCTGCTGGAGCGGACCGGTGAGATCGGAACGATGCGTGCAATCGGCTTGCAGCGGGGCGACATCAGTCGGCTATTCCTGTGGGAAGCGATCTTCCTCAGCCTGCGGGGGGCCCTCTTTGGTCTCTCCGCGGCGTTTGTCCTCGGGCTTGGCATTCCGTTGTTACCGATCTCCGCCGACGGCGACCTCTCCATGATGCTCAGGAATGGACGCATCGCACTCCCCTTTCAGCCGGTCTTCGCCATCGGAGTGGTGGTAATCCTCATCGGGGCGGTCGTCCTCGCCGCCTGGATGCCGGCGCGCCGAGCCGCCCGTCTCGCACCCGCGGAAGCGCTCCGATAACAGAGCGTTATTCACTTTCAAAAATAATCTATGGAGCGGCGGGGTCCCCTCCGCTACCTTGAGGATATGAAAACTATGAAAAACATACTAATCGCTATTTTTATGATCGGTGTCGCCGTTACTGCCCCGGCGCTCACCATCGATGACGCGCAAGAGCTTCTGGCTAACCTGGACACCCAGAGCAATATCGAGGGTTCCGACTTCTCGGCGGTAATGACTATGGTTACCGAGGATCCTCAGGAGGGCACCGATCGAAGCGTCGTGCAACAGTTCCGGCGTGACACCGACGACGCATTTCTCATGTTGATCCAGGAACCGGTGATCCAGCGTGGGCAGGGATATCTCCGGATCGACGAAAGTCTGTGGTTCTACGACCCTGAGAGTCGGCAGTTCGCCCACACGTCGATGAACGACCGGTTCAACGGTTCCGACGCAAACAATTCCGACTTTCAGCGGTCAAACCTTGAGGACGACTATCGCGTCACCACGGTGGATGAGGGAACACTGGGCCGGTTTTCCGTCTGGATTCTGAATTTGAAAGCGACGAGCAATGAAGTTCCCTACCCTACGCAACGCCTGTGGATTAACCGTGACACGCCGGTGATCCTCAAGTCGGAGGACTACAGTGCCGGCGGACGATTGATGCGAACGAGCTACTATCCCAGCTACACGCGGATCCAAGACGACGCGTACGTGCCGACGAGAATGCTCTTTGTGGATGCGCTGGTCGAAGGAAAGCGTACGGAGATCACCCTCACCGATATCTCCGTGCAAGATCTACCGGACACGATATTCACCAAATCCTACGTCGAACGCGTGAACAATTGAGAGGAAACCGATGCGAAAGAAAAAAATGTGGGCACTCGCAGTGCTTGTTTTGCTTGGAATACCCATTCTCCTTCCGGCACAGACCGGCGGCGTCGATGAGGACGCGCTCTTTGGGGGCGGTGATGGACGTGCTGCCGCGGACGCGGGTGACGCTGATGCCGTCACCGACGCGACGAACACTGCGCTGTTCCAGGAAGTAAAGGAGACCAACCTTCAGATCGATGAGATTCTACTTACCGATGACCGGACGGTCACGATCGGTGGTTCCTATCACTTTGATACCTCCGCGGATTGGCGCTGGGACGCCGGAGACCCACCAACGGAAGCCGCCGCAAATACAGGGCTCACCACCGATCTACAGGGGCGGCTGACGCTCAACGCTCGACCGGACGCGAACACGCGTTTCTACTCAGAGATATGGATTACCTATCCATTCTCGGCACAGAGCGGGGAGCGCACCTTCTCGGATGTTTTTTACGTTGATGAGCTCTTTAGCGATTTTACGGTCGGCTCCGCCTTTGTTCGCGCCGGAAAACAGACGATGAATTGGGGGGTCGGATATTTTTTCTCCCCGGCGGATGTGCTCAACCGGAGTGAAATTGATCCGGAGGACCCCAACGCGGACCAGGAAGGTCCCGCAGCGATACGCGTCAATGTTCCGGTAGGCACAAGCAATATCTATGCGTACGGTATTCTTCCGGACGACGCAACCACACCGGAGGATATCGCCGGGGCTGCGATGGTTCAGTGGCTGGTCGGCGGGACGGAAGTGTCCACAGGTGTATACGGGCAAGCGGATCAGGCCCCGGCTGCAATGGTTACCGCAACGGGCAATTTTGGCGATCTTTCACTCTTCACTGAGGGAATGGCATCATGGGGTTCTGACCGTCGGTTCGTATCGGACGACGGCGCGGGTATGTCGGTATACACCGATGACGACACGTGGTACCCACAATTCACCGTGGGTGGCCTGTGGAATACCGCATCCGACGACCAACGCCACTCACTGAATGTTACCGGTCAGTACTATTCCAACGGCGAGGGGTACGAGGACAGTGAGCTGGTAAATATAACCAACCCCTCCGTCCAGATGCTGCTCGCCGGCGATCAACTTGGTAGGAATGACATCATGACCACCGTACGCCATTATATTGCGGGACGCGCAGCCTACGCCTGGGACCGATTGGGATCCGTCGACCCCGGAGCGTCGGTCCTGGCGGTAGCAAATCTTTCAGACCAGTCCGGCAGCGTGCAGCCGACGGTCCAGATCAACGCAGGAGATTCCATCATCGTCTCGTTGGGAGTACCCTTCATGTGGGGACAAGACGGTACCGAGTATGCACCCCGGGGTGCAAATTGGGGCATTACCCTTACCGTATCCGCAGGAGGGATGAAGTTTTGAAATGACCGGCACCGTACTGATTGTTGAAGACGAACAAGAACTGGCAGAACTGATACACGTTTACCTGGAAAACAACGGGTTGCAAGCGGTACCGGCATACACCGCTGAGGAAGCTCTTGCCGCGATGGACGAGACGCGATTCGACCTGATCGTTCTCGATATCAACCTTCCCGGTATGGACGGGTTCGAATTTCTCCAGACGATTCGCCGCTCCCACAACCTTCCGGTAATTATTGTCTCCGCCCGGGAAGCGGACGAGGACATTGTTATGGGCCTCGGCATCGGCGCCGACGAGTTTGTGACCAAACCTTTTTCGCCACGGGTGCTGGTTGCACGGGTACGGTCACTGCTGCGGCGGCAACGGATGAGCAGCACTCCAGAACGCGAAGTGATACGCTTTGGAAATTTTGAGCTCGATACCGCCGGCTACAACCTCCGGGAGAACGGTGAACTGGTCCGAATATCCACCCGCGAATTTGAGCTGCTACGATTTCTTGTGCGCAACGCGGGCGTCGTTTTTTCAACGGATGAGCTCTATCGGTCGGTGTGGGAGCAGGAATACGGTGATACGACGGCGATCCCCGTCTACATTCAGCGGCTCCGGAAAAAGATTGAACGCGACTACCGCCGACCGGAGATTATCATTACCGTCCACGGCAAAGGATACCGATTCTCCCGGGAGGCTCTCCGATGAATCTGCAGCGCCGCTTCTCGCTCCTCGTCGCAGGTTCAGTACTGGCACCGATCGCAACGGTGGCGTTTCTCGTACTCACCTTCGGCGTTTTGGACATTGGTGAAGATCAGGTTTCCGTGACGGAGATTCGGGAAGTACATCGCCTGTTGACCAGCGGCCTTTTGACCAGCGGTGGTGTCTCCTCCCCCACGCTGGAGGAGATCCTTCCGGCATTGCGGGAGAGTTCCGCGGATGTATCGTTTGCGGTTCTCGATGAAAACGCTCAGGTCGTGGAACAGGCTGATAACCTACAGGCCCGACTGGGTGGTATAAACTCACCGACCGGGTATGAACTTGCGGTGGTACCGGTGGCAGACCGCGCGGGGCGAGTTCACACCCTGCTGATCGCTTTCCCCGCGCCCTTTCAAGGCGGCCCATGGGTCGCCGCGATCGTCATGGTCATCACGTTGTTGTTCACGTCGATCGTAGCGGTATCTACCGTTCGCTCGGTGCGCCGTTCCCTGGGGGAACTTGACGCTGCCACCCGTCGCATCGCTGAAGGTAATCTTGATATTGCGGTCGCGATCCCGGAGAAGGACTCGTTTCATCCGTTGGCACAGTCGCTCATGGCCATGCGAGACCGAATCCGGGAGGAGTATGACCGGCAGACACGGTTTTTTATGGGAGTGTCCCATGACCTGAAGACCCCCCTCGCCTCGATCACCGGATACAGCGAGGCACTCCTGGACCACGTCACACAAGACCCGCAGCAACAGGCGCGATACGCCGCGATAATCCGGGACAAAGCGCGCGTCCTGGAACGGCGTATCACCCAGCTCATGCAGTACATCCGCCTTGCCAATGGTGAGTTTCAAGAAACCCGGAAACCACAGAATCTCAGGGAGTTTCTTGGAGATCTGGTGGATCGCTACCAGGAAGAAGCGTCCCTCACCGGTCGAGATTTACGGGTCGATACGCACCCGTGGATGCTACCCGGATCGATCGTGATCCCCTTCGATAGTGACCTCGTAACGCGGGCGCTGGAAAATCTGGTGAACAACGCGTTTCAACACGGAAAGGAGGGAACGCCGGTACACATCGCCGTAGATTTTTCTCCAGCCGAACCGGATTCCGGCCGGAGTGCGGTGTCTACAATACGAGTCAGCAACACGACCCGAGAACACATCGATCCGGAGGCGCTGGATCGACTCTTTGATCCTTTCTACCGTGTCGACGGCGCCAGGCGAGGTGACGGGTTTGGGCTGGGCCTGGCGGCGGTAAAGTCGATTATAGACGGCCACGGCTGGTCCGTCACCGCTACCTGTCCCACACCGAACACGCTTGTGGTGACTATCGTGATTCCGGTGGAAGTGCTCGTCAGGGACGATTTTTGTGGTTGAGGGTTTCCCGACCCGGCCCACGCTTGAGCTCCTTGAACACGACGACCCGCTCTACACCGCACGAATGCACCTGGGAGAACGCCGGACTCTGTGGG
>JBBDTM010000032.1:0-8659 GCA_040904425.1 Alkalispirochaeta sp. | reverse complement strand
ATCGCTTTTGATTCGTTTGATCGCCTCTTTCCAAACCAGGACACGCTTCCCAAGGGAGGCTTTGCGGATCAGAAGCGATTCAGGGCATGTCCACATACTTCGGTTCGCAGGTCCTTCCGTGGAATCAATCGCCCTCCGGTGGTGTCGCGGGAGAACTCGAGCCGCTTCTGATTGCTGATAAACCGGTAAAGACCGTACGTGCAAATCTGTTCTACATCGAAAAGAAGGGATTACCGTCGTGGCTGCGAAGATGACGCAACCCAGCTGCTTCGCGATGTCGGCGCCGATGTGGCCCCCGAAGACTGCCGGAACCCGGGGAATGAGATTTCCGCGTCGTTTGTCGGGGAGCTCTCGCACGAGCAATCCAAAGCTGTTGCCTCCTTGCTTGTGTACGAATGCGGCGTATTACCGTTCACCCACCGGATTCGGAACAAATGTCGCCGCCGCGGCCATCATCGCCGCCCGGAGGCGGAACACCCTGATTCTTGTGCATCGGAATCATCGCTTGTTATCGAAAACGCTCAGAACAAAGCGATTTACGAGGTTTATGCCGTTCTGGTAGATGACGATGAGCGGAACGACCTTATCGCACGTGACGTCTTGGAAGCGGTCCAGGAGGGGCGAGTACCGCTCGTTCTTTCGGAGCGGAAGCGCCATCTTGAGCTACTGAAAGATCGGCTGGAACCGCACGTCGACAACTGCGCGCTTCTGGTTGGAGGGATGGGGAAAAAGCGTACCATCAGGGCGTTGGAGTCCTTCGATGGGTCCCGGCGGTCCGTCCTCCTTGCTACCGGTAAACTCATCGGAGAAGGGTTCGATCATCCCAGACTCGACACACTTTTTCTGACATTTCCCGTGAGCTGGAAAGGAATCGTACAACAATACGTTGGACGATTGCACCGCCGTCATTCCGGCAAAGAAGAGGTGCGTGTCTACGACTACGCCGACGTGCAGGTACCGATGCTTGCCGCCTCATTTCGGCGACGCAGGAAGAGCTATAAGCGAATGGGTTATACAGTAGCTGACCCGTCGATTCATTGAGCGAAATGGTCGTCGGTTGTACCAGCCCGTCCGCAAGAATGGAATCTGCGAACAGTTGGAACGGCAGACGATAAAGCTTGCAAAAGAGTAGGATCCGGAAGACGAGGGGCCTTGGAGAAGAATGTGCCGATTGCCGGTTTTCACCGGGATAATTATCCCAGTTCAGCCGACCACGGTGTGCCCCACGCTCCACGGGAGACGTGTCTCTGTCTCCTGGTACAAACATCTCCGCAACAGCCCGGATTTGTCCTATTGGTGCGTCTATTCCGTCAAATGGCTGCCGAAGACCCCGTTATCGGCCTGCCAACCGCGGTCGTCGCCGCGTTTTCATCAAATCTCGCCCTCGATTGCCGTCTCGGGCCGGCGCTCGAAGATAACTTTTCCTATCATGAGACTGACAAATGCTACCCGGCCAGCAAGATTTTCGGAGAGGGACTTCATGAGGTCGAACTCCTGGCTTCCCGCCAGAACAAATCGGCCCATCCCGTGGCGATCCAGATCTATTCGTACTTTGAGATGTCGGAAAAGATTGGGTGCGTACTGTACTTCGTCGATGATTACCGGTTCCGGATGACGGGCAAAAAAACTGGCCGGACCGTTCTCCGCCGCCTTTGCCTCGCTGGGCACGTCGAGAGACACGTACGTGTAATCCGGAATCTGGGACCGGACAAGGGTGGCCTTGCTGGTGTGTCGTGCGCCGACAACGGCGACGGCGGGGAAGCAACGCAGCAATTCCTGTATTCGACTGGCTCTAGTTCGATCTATAATCGATGCATACAGAACAACAATTGTCAATTGTAATGTAATTACTGTTAATAACTTTCCAGTAGCAACTTATAACGTCTTTCAAAGCCGCTATTGTCCTCTAAACCGCCTGGTGTAGCCCAGGTCGGCCTGTATGCTGCCTTTGTCTATCCGGTTTCTGCAGGCAATCTATCAGTACCGGTGTGATCTGGCGTACTGCCGGGACCAATGCTATACTATACATATGAAACGTACAAATCTTGTGTTAGATGAGGAAAAACTTGACCAGGCCAAGACCGTCTCGGGCAGTCGCACGTACTCGGAGACGGTGAATATCGCCCTGGAAGAGTACATCCGGCGACATACCTTTGCACAAATCGACACCTTTGCCGGTACCGACGTATGGGAGGGTGATCTGTCAGCGATGCGCGAGGACACACCCAACAGTGTTACTCGTTGATACCTCCGCGTGGATACGGCATTTCTCACGTTCGGATACGTTTGACTTGCGGACGATTTGTACCACTGACGACCGAGTTCTGTGTCTTCCGGTCTATCAGGAGTTACTCCAGGGAATTCGGGAAGAACGTACTTATCGGCAGATACAGCACGCCCTGAAAGCAGCTCAATTTGTGGAAAACCCAATGGAACTCAGTCTGTACGAAGAGGCAGCTCAGCTCTATCGTCTTGCCAGGCGACAGGGTGTCACCGTCCGTTCTTCCGTGGACTGCCTGATCGCAGCGACGGCGCTTCGACATGACCTGATAATCCTTCACGACGACAGAGATTTTCCCCTCCTCGCACGGGTCTCTACTCTACAGGAACGGCAGGTATAATCGCTATGAAATCACTAATAGAGACCGCCAGGTCTTTCCTTGGTCTCAGCCGTGCGGAGGCGCAAAATGCCCTCGGTGAGGCAGTACAACTGGAACAGGGCATCGCTTTTTCTGCTCAGGGTGAGACGCTTCAACATATTGAGGTCTTCAGGCCGTGCTCACAGCGGGAGTACGAGACGCAGATCTACAAAAAGCCTCACGATTTCATCCGGTAAAATCCGGCCTTTCGGTGTCGCTTGCACCCGCATCGGCACCGGCCTATTCTTTCAGGCCCCTATTCTTTCAGGCCATGGAAGCGAGCCCGTACATCCATTTTTTCCATTTGTTCAGCTGGGCGACACGCGTTTCGATCGAGTTACCTGTCGGTTTTGAAGAGCAGCAGGAAGACCCTGACACTAACAGCGCGGTCTACGCGGATGATCTTGATGATGAGGACGAGCCGGGAGCTCGCGTCATGACCAAAATGACTGCGGTGCCTGTGGAATCATCCGATGCCTATCGTTCTCTCGCCGCGGCATCTGCGCAGATCAGCTCCCGCAGCGTGGAACAGCAGCGGGAATGCGCCATTGATGGCTCTCCGGCGGTCAGGCAGATTCCGACCTATCGCGAGGACGAGGCGGAGATCGATGTGATCTGCCATGAGACGGTTGCTCAGTTAGGCAACGTGGCGTTTTCCATTATCTGCCTTGTCCCGGCAAGCCGGAGGACTGACTATCTCCCGGCCTTTGACCACGCGGCGGATTCTGTCCGGTTTATCCTTCTGCCGGTGGCTGGAGCTTTCTCATGAACGATCGGGAGTATCTCGCAAGTTTTGCCCACGAAGGTGCACGCGTATCCGCACTGGTGCCGGCATCGTGGTCTGTCTTTGGAGTAGCGGAGAACCACGTCCGGTTTTACGCCCCTGCCCATCCGGAACACGACGAACACAGCCCCACGTTCAGTATCAACCGTGGTGAACCGGTCATATTTTACATGGATGGGGGGGGACTCACAGCGGTTTCAAGATTTCTGTACTGCATCTGTTGCCACTCTTCAACAGGAACTTGCAGAGTTTGAGCTCCGCGCGGTAGAACGTTTCACCCTTTCCAGCTTTGTAGATGTTCACGCGGCATGGTACTCGTATCGCTCGGAATCGGGACTCGAGTTCGGGCAACTGCAGGCGCTTGGGATGATGGACCGGTACAACCTCTACCTAATCAACGCCGCCACACTGCTCGCTCTGGCGGACGCCTACCTGCCCGTATTCGACGAAATCCTGTGCAGCCCGCGCATGCTCCCGTCACGGTGACCGCTTGCAGAACTCCAGCAACACCCATCCTGTACTTCTTGAGATGAACAAACGCGATCTCGGCACCCCCGGCACCCGCTCGTGGCTGTGCATCGATCATGCGCAGGTCGGCGTCGAGAACTCCGGCGGTCGATGTGTACCGCCGTCGTCGCCATCGCCGACAAAGAAGATCGCCGTTCGCACTTTCTGTTCTTCTACCGTCTCGATTTCCGGTTCTCTCAACCCCTGAAGCTACAGAAGCGGCTCAGCCGAACGAAGAACGCTATCCAGACCGAGGACCCGGCAGAGGGTATTCTCGGCCCATGCATTGCAAACCTTATAGAGATTGCCGAATCACCAGCATTCTCTGTGTCAATGATCGGACCCTTCTCAACTTCTTTCTCGACATCAATCCTGACGGCCCCGTGCGAAAAATTGATGTAAGTTTGATGTAAGTCGATGAAGGCTTTCGGTCACGCGGGGCGAACCAGGCGTTAGTCGGTTGTCCTGGCCTGTCCAAGAATAAATTGTTCCCTGTAGGGATGGTGAGTCATGAACCATTTGCAGATCGACTACCCGGAGGCGTTGCCCGATTTGTTGCAACTCACGACGCGTGAGTTTGAGGCTGAAGCAAAGATGGCTATGGCGGCCAAGCTGTATGATATGGGAAAGATCTCATCCGGTGTTGCGGCCGACATATTGGGGATGTCCAGGGTGTCATTTCTTTTACACCTATCCCGATACGCAGTTAGCACAATGAACTTTGACCCCGACGAGTCAAGGAGCGTTGTCCACCTCGCACATTAGCCTGATCATCAGCAATCGACGCGATGTGCGAAAATGGAATTTGGCTCAGTAAGGTGCGCGTATGAACTCAGCGAACGCAGAAATGACTCTCAAAGAACGGCTTGCCGATAGCCCGCCAATTCTCATTGACGGTGGAACGGGAGCGGAAATTGAGCGCATGGGCGCCACCATGCATCCCGAGGTGTGGAGCGCACGGGCTACCCTCACGGAACCGGACATCGTCCGCGCCGTGCATAATGCGTTTCTCTCCGCCGGAGCTGAGATCATCATCGCCAATACCTACCCGGCAAACTACCACGTGATGGCCGCCGCGGGGTTGAGCCACGAGTTTGAGAGTGCAAATCAGCGCGCATTGGAGCTGGCACACGAAGCGCGCACAGAATTCCAAAAGAAGACAGCCGACCGCGCTATCTGGGTTGCGGGCTCCATGTCTACCACCACGTTCTCTCCCGGCCTCGATGAGACCGTGATTAACACGGTGCCGACTCCCGGAGAAGGGTATCGGGCGCAGGCGGAAATTATCGCCGACGTTGGTGTTGACGTGATCATACTTGAGATGATGCGGGATGTGACGGAGACGCGCCTTTGTCTTGATGCTGCCTTGGCGACCGGACTGCCGGTCTGGCTTGGACTCAGCGCCGAGCACAGCGCTGCCGGGACTCTCACGTTCCACGGCTCAGAGATTCCGTTGGCCGACGGGGTGCAACAGATTTTGGCGCAGAGCCGGTCGCTCCAGGCCGTTGGGGTAATGCACAGTGAGCTCACCATAGGAGAGGTTCAACGTATTGCGTGATTCAGTTCGACAGAAATTGCAGCATGAGATTCAGCAGATTGACCAGCTACTGGAATCATTCCAACCGCTTCTTGATCTTACAAGCGCACGAGAGCCGGAATGCTATCATCAGCGACCAGCAATACGCCTCCTTAATCGGGTGCTTATCGTTCCGACACTTCTTTCGTAATTCCTATGCGTACCAACTGGATTGGGACCAAATGCACCCTCTTGTTGAGTCAATCGCCGAAACGTGGGAAGAACTGAAGACCCCGCTTCATCGTCTAATAGATGAAGAAGAGGGGCCTACCCCCCGCGCAGCTTCTCAGCATCGAATCGGGTATCGGGATAATCGGACTTCGTTCCGGGATGCTCCAGTCGGTACACCGTTCGGCGCTGACCGACTCGATACGGATTCTTCACGATGCACCCATCCAGATCGCGTCGGTGGAAGCCGTTTCCCTGGTAAGCAACTGGTCATCGGTCAGCTGGATATCGGCGTTTTTGAAACCGGTCTGCTCAATATCCATTCCCGATAAAGTCGGACCCTGTGCCAGCAACTTTTCGTTCACGCCCGAGTCTGTTGGATAACATTTACTACTCCCTTTTGGTGGTGTTGATCGACTGCTCCAAACGGCGTAGTTCCTCAACAAGCGCATGCCAATCCGGCGGCGTGCCGTAAAACATCGTTGTCATGTTACGGTAATCCCGGGCCAGTTCCTTGAGTCGATCTTCACCGGGCAGGATCCGGATCGTCCCGGGACGGGCGAGGTTGTAACCGGCGGCACGACTCGGATAGAACCGTTCTTTGAATTCCGCAACGGACCGAAGTAATCCAACGTCCTGGAGCGCCGCAGCGGCCACACCTGAGTGGCACAGCATCACGATATCGTAGTAGTGCCGCGCGTATCGTGGGGGGATCTCTTTGTTGCTATAAGCGATCTGGTGGGCGATCGTCACCTTCTCCCAAAACGTTCTCTCGGCGGTGGTCACCTTTACCGGAATCGTCTCATCACCAAGTACCTGAGGGTAGTACCGCGAGACGTCAGGTACGATCGTCTTCCATACCGACGGAACCCACGACGCCAGGGGACCAATCTCGAGAAGCACGCCGTCTGGAACGTAGTCGCTCGTGTACACTGCGGGGTACCCGATGACAACACCCTGATCGACACTGTCCGAGACGGATACCGTTACGGCATCGGGCAGCTCCGCGCGAAGAAACGGAACAAACGTGGCGCGGAGATACTCCTCCGTCTTGGTTCCAAGGGCTTTGTTGAACCTGTCTTGCTTGGTGCGTGAACGTTCCGCATCCCAAGGGTCACTGTCCGGTCCGCCAATGCCCAAAATGCGCCAATCCATGATGAGATCGATATCCTCCGAGAAACGTTGAATAGCGCCGTAGACCTTGGAAAGGCTCGTCCCACCCTTGAAGATGAATCGATCCTTCGTTTTCGGGTGAGTGAAGAGGATTCCGAGAATGGCACTGACCCAGAGGTCTTTCTCTACGATGATTGGATCTACTCCCATGCGAGCCGCGGTTTGGCTCAGAAGCTGTGTCTTCCGTTCGGCTGCAAGAGCCATGTACTCGGTAATCATTGCTGGTGCGCCGTCATCTCGGCGATTCGGAGGATCTCGTCGTGTACCCACGAGGTAACGCGGCGAGTCTTCTTGACCACACGGCGAACATCGTGTTCCCCCACCAAGGAGGCGATCTGACGGCGATGGACGTCGGTTATCGATTTCTGTCCGAGGGCGAGAATCGCCTGTACAACCGTCGCCGCGAATCGGTCGTCGATTGTGGTGTGCTGCGTCTTCTGGTGAGAGAACCGCAGTTGCGTATTACCGATTACGTACTCACGGTTGGGCCCGCTTGAGAGATACCGAAATCGCGCCGGGACTTGGGTATCCAGACCCAATAGATGGAGCGCCGTGGATCCATCGGGGACAACGTGCCAGCCGTGTTTTCTGCACAGTGCCGATACTACCTGTTGCATATCCGGCGCGAGGTGCTCTCCGAGAAAATCACTGTAGGTCGGGTAGTCATACAGGCCGCGGAGAATACGGCGAATCGTGCCCGTCGAGGCGAGACGCTTGAGGGCGGAATCTACGGCAGAACGGGATGCAAGATCGGTGAAGTCGACCTGGGAGAAGCACCAACCCCTCCCGCTTCCGTATATCCTGCTAAGTATCTTTTGAGTAATACTTTGCATGTTCTTAGTATAATTCCCCATGACCGAAAAAACTATACATTTTTCGGTCGATTATTGCTTTCGGCCCCATTTTCTACCTCATACGGACGCCAAATGTCCAATATACTTAGAAAGCACGCTTTCTAAGCCTGGGGTCCCAGGTTCGAGTCCTGGTGGGCGCGAACACCGTCTGAGACAGATGTCCCGGTTAGCCGACCGTTTATAGGTGGTACCGTCTAAGGACGTTTACGATCCGGCGCACGTCGTCACCAGTCTACGGGGTTTGGCGTCGAATCTTGGCCTATAAGGTTCTGTCTATTTGTTTCGCTCATAGCTGCATCACGAATGCAGATCTACTTCTTTCGGTTGTGCCCTTCCAACCATTTTTGAAGCGACCTCTGGCTCTCCTGAGATCGGTATCCAGCCAAGAGGTCCTCCACGCTCAAGTCTTCATCCAAGTCGGGCCAGTGTATTCCACTACCCCCACCAATGAGCTGATAGTTGGTTCGCTCTTCGGATGTACCGTGAAGCAGTCGAGGATACCAGCTGAGAGGTAACGATATCGACCTACCGTCTTCCAACTCCACTACGAGCCTGTCATCGGTAGCGTGTACCTCGACGGCGTCGGCGACCTGGATTTCAATCATTGAAGAACTCATTCCACTGCTCCACCCAAACTTTCGCGACAGCCGTACCCTTCTCGACGTGGACATGAACCGGCTCACTCCGATCACCCGAATAGAAGAAGAATCTGAATCCATCCACCCTAAGCACCGTCGGCATCTGCCAATAGTATACAACGATGCTCCCAAGAGAAGTATAGCCGATACCAAGCCCGGCAGCACCGACTTACACCTGAACTGAGCGATTCCACGTAGTTAGGGCGCCGAGGGGGCTGTAGTCTTCGTCCGGGCGGTGGGGTCTGGCCTCCCGCAGCTGCTGACGGCGCGCGTGTGCTCTCTCCGGCAAATCCGCAGTCACATGAGCTCGCGGGGGCGGC
>JBBDTM010000031.1:0-45936 GCA_040904425.1 Alkalispirochaeta sp. | reverse complement strand
AGAGCGCCACCTCATAGTCCGGCGAGTCCGCCGAGTCCGGAGCGTTCGGGTGCGAACTGCTCTCCTCCGCGGTGAGAGAAATGACGATTACCGACTCCCGGCGACGGACCGATCCGGCACCTTCGGCGGCGGGGAGATTTCGCGGCGCACCGGTCTCCGTCGGGGTGGTAGGCCGGTTGGTTGTAGTGCCCATGCCGTAGTCGTAGACAACCCGCATGGGCCAAGTATAACGGACAACGGACGAGATGTGATCCCGGGCGGACGAGCTTTCGGAACTTCGAAAATTCCTGAAGAAGAACCCAGGGCTGAGCCGAGTTGCCACCACAGTTGACGGCGGAGCCAACCGCCTGGTGGGCACCATCCTCACCGAGTCCGATAGCGAATTGCGTTGCTGAACGGCTTCGGTCTACACTCGCGCCCATGAAGTATCGATTTTTAGGCTCCACGGGACTGCGCGTTTCCCAGGTGGGATTCGGCACGATGTCCTTTGGGGGTGAAGCGGATGAACAGACCTCAATGCAGCTCTTTCAGCAGTGTCGGGAGGCAGGGGTAAACCTGTTCGACTGTGCCGACGTATACCAGAAGGGGCGATCCGAGGAGATCCTGGGGAAACTGATTCACGACTGTCGCGATGAAGTGGTCATCACCAGCAAGGCGTATTTCCCCACCGGCCACGGGCCCAATGATCGGGGGGCCTCCCGGTATCACATAATGCGGTCGGTGGAGGGCTCCCTTCGCCGTCTGGGAACGGACCGCATCGACGTGTATTATGTTCACCGCTTCGACGACTATACCGCCGTTGAAGATGTGCTGACTACTCTCGATATTCTGGTGCGGGACGGAAAGATCCTCTATCCGGCGGTAAGCAACTTCGCCGCGTGGCAGGTGGAGAAGTACCTCGGAAGTGCGGCGCGGCGGGGACTGGTGGCGCCGGTGGCGATCCAGCCGATGTACAACCTGGTGAAGCGTCAGGCGGAAGTGGAACTGCTGCCCATGGCGCAGGCCAACAATCTGGCGGTGATTCCTTACAGTCCTCTCGGGGGTGGGCTGCTCTCCGGCAAATACGGTACTGCGGAGCGGCCCTCCACGGGGCGGCTTATGGAGAACAAGATGTACCAGGCGCGCTACGGTGATGAACGCGTGTATGAGGTGGCGGATCAGTTTCGGGATCTCGCTGCGGAGTGGGGATTCCATCCCGTGTCACTGGCGGTGGCCTGGGTCGGCGCGCATCCGGCGATAACTGCGCCGCTCATCGGTGCGCGTTCACCGGCGCAACTGGAAAAAGCGCTGAAGTCGGTGGAAATCGACCTCACGGAGGAAGAGCGGGAGCAGATCTCCGCCCTTTCTCAGGCACCACCACCGGCGACCGACCGGAATGAAGAAAACACCACGCATAATTTTGGCGCCCGATGACGGCGCCTGATGATGAGGAGACGACATGAAGGCAGTTGAGCTCAACAAAGTATTTGACGCAAAGGACTTCGAGGACCGGATCTACACGATGTGGAAGGATCGGGGCCACTTCGAGCCCCGCGGTGATGACGACAAGGATCCGTTCGTGATCGTCATTCCTCCTCCAAACGTTACCGGAGTGCTCCATATGGGCCACGGCCTCAACAACAGCCTTCAAGATATCCTGATCCGCTACCGGCGAATGCAAGGACGTCCGACGCTATGGGTTCCCGGTACAGATCACGCCGGCATCGCCACGCAGAACGTGGTGGAGCGCAAGCTTCTTGCCGAGGGCACGAGCCGGGAGGAACTGGGGCGGGAGAAGTTTGTCGAGCGCACCTGGCAGGTCAAGGAAGATCACCACGCCACGATCACCCGGCAGTTGGAGAAAATCGGTGCCAGCTGCGACTGGAAGCACGAACGGTTCACGTTGGACGCAGGCCTCAACGACGCGGTGAAGGAAGTATTCGTATCACTGTACGAGCGCGATCTGATCTACCGCGGTGAATACCTCATCAACTGGTGTCCCAGTTGCGGAACCGCCCTATCAGACGATGAGGTGGAGCATAGTGAGGCCCAGGGTCACATATGGCACCTGCGCTATCCGCTGGTTGAACGAGAGGGCTGGATAGAGGTAGCCACCACGCGACCGGAGACGATGCTCGGGGATACCGCGGTAGCCGTACACCCGGAGGATGAACGCTATACCGACCTGGTGGGGGCTCACGTGAAGCTACCGCTCACCGGTCGCGTCGTGCCAATCGTGACCGATTCCTATGTGGACCGGGAGTTCGGCAGCGGCGCGGTGAAGATTACCCCCGCCCACGACCAGAACGACTGGGAAATCGGCGAACGTCACGATCTGGAGCGAATTAACATCCTCACTGCTGAGGCGACGCTCAATGATAACGTCCCCGAGGCGTTCCGCGGCCTTGATGTCAAAGCCGGCCGAAAAGCGGTGGTGGCGGACCTGGAAGAACAGGGCTATCTCGTTCGTATCGCAGATCACCACCACCAGGTGGGCCACTGTTACCGCTGCAATACGGTGGTGGAGCCGTGGGTGAGTACGCAGTGGTTCGTCCGAATGAAGCCCCTCGCCGATAAGGCGCTTGCCGCCTGGCGGAAGGGAGAAATTCGGTTTTATCCCAAGCACTGGGAGAATACCTATTCTCACTGGCTCGAGAACATTCGTGATTGGTGTATCAGTCGCCAGTTGTGGTGGGGCCACCGTATCCCCGTATGGTACGACGACGACACCGGGGAGATGATCGTGAGTCGCACCGATCCCACCGAGGACCCCGCCAACGCCGGGCGCACACTCCGGCAGGATCCGGACGTTCTCGATACGTGGTTTTCGAGCTGGCTGTGGCCGTTCAGTACACTGGGATGGCCGGAACAGACCGCCGACCTGGAGCGTTTCTATCCCACCACCAGCCTGGTTACCGCCTACGACATTATCTTCTTCTGGGTAGCGCGAATGATCATGGCGGGGCTGGAGTTCATGGGGGAGGTGCCGTTCCGCGACATCTACATTACCGGACTGGTTCGAGATATCCAGGGACGCAAGATGTCCAAGAGCCTCGGCAACGGGATCGACCCGCTGGATGTGGTGGATGAGTATGGCGCCGACAGCCACAAGTTCACCCTGGCGTATCTCAGCGTCCAAGGGTCCGATGTACCGATCGCCCCCGACAGTTTTCAGTTGGGCAGTAAGTTCGCCAATAAGATCTGGAACGCTACCCGCTTCCTTCTGATGAATCTGGACGGACGCACGTTGATTCCGTTCGACCGAATCGAGTTGCGGGATGTGGATCGCTGGATCTACTATCGGCTCAACCAGGCGGTAAAAACGGTCAACTCCGGGATGGAGAATTACCGCATGGATGAGGCCTCTCGGGCGGTGTACGAGTTCTTCTGGAACGAGTTTTGTGACTGGTACATCGAAGTCTCAAAGCTGGGGCTCTATTCCGAGGACGAGGCGGAAAAGGATCGCGGGGCGTCAATGGTACTCTACGTCCTGGAGGAGGCGCTGCGGCTGATGCACCCCTTCATGAGTTTTATCTCGGAAGAGATCTGGCAGAAACTGCCGAAGGAGATCGAGCCTGCCGACGGTACCGGTCGTCCGGACGCGGTTATCGTGGGCCGGTATCCACAGGTACACCCGGGTCGGGAAGATGAGCCGGCGAAGAGCGCCGCCGACGGATTTTCCGCAGTGCAGGAACTGGTGCGAGGCGTCCGGACGATTCGCAGCGAGTTTACGATTCCCCCCACAAAGACGTTCGACGTGTATGTGCGCGTCGCCGATGCTCGCCCGGAGTTGGCGGAGTTTTTCCGGCGAAACGGAGCGTACACTCGGCTGTTGGCACACCTTTCCTCACTGGATATCGGCGAGGATGACGGGCGACGGGCGGGATCCGTGGCGGTAGTTGGAAGCGGATTCGAGGCGTATCTCTACGTTCGGGAGCTTATTGACGTGGAGGAACAGCTTAAACGGTTGGACAAGAGCATCGCCAAGATCGAAAAAGGTCTGAGTCAGGCGGAGCGGAAACTCTCCAACGAAGGGTTTATCGCCAAGGCCAAACCGGACGTTGTGGAGGCGGAGCGCGCCAAAGCGGCGGATCTTCGCGATCAGTTGGAACGGACCCGGGCCGTTCGTGCTGAGCTGGCGCGCTCCTGATGATGGAAGCCCCGGGCGGTGCGCTCGTACGACTACGCTGCCTCTCGGACGTACAGGGGCGGTGCGGTGCGCTACTCCTCGGCTCCCACCGGGTGACCGTGGAGTTCCCTGATCCACAGTGACGTGTAGATCAGGATCTCCGCGTACACCCGCATGAGCATGAGAAAGAGAACGGCCGACGCCAAAACACCATAGACGATCAGACGGCGCCCGGCACTGAGCACGGCCAGCCCTGCCAACCAGGATGCTCCCTGCCATACGATCGCTCCCATCAGTGCCGGGATAATCGTCTCGCGAACCCGTACCTGGACCCCGGAACCGAGGCGTATGAGACTCCAGAGGACGACGGTGAGTATCACTGTGGAGCTGGAGAGGGCGATTACCTGCAGCATGAGTCCCGACACCGGTAGGTATGGCGTCATCACCCGGGCCGTGAGGTTGAGCAGTGCCGTGGCGTAGATGAGCAATAGAAACAGACCGCTTAGGGCGATCGCCCGGGCGCGACCCGTGCCGGGAGACACGGCCATGCCGAATCCGGCGCGAACCACGCGGTGCACATCAAAGAACAGCTGGTGCACCGACCACAGAAACACTCCCAAACTAAGAATCGACAGAGATCCCGGACTGTCTGCCAGTCGGGACATGCTGGTATTGATCGATGCTTGCGCCGAATTGGGCAGTACCCCAAAGAACTGATCCTGCAAAAGTTGTTGCACCTCCGGCGTGAGCGCGATACTACCGGCGACACTAAGCAAAAACAGAAGCGGTACCGTGGCGAAGAGCACCGAGAAACTGAGGCCCTTCGCCAGTAGCGGCCCATTAATCGAGATGTACCGGCGGATGATCCGCTTCGTTCGGGCGCGCAACCGTGCTATCATTGCGTCAGACTACGGTGTGTACTGCAGCTTGCCAAGTCGGTTTCCCGCCAGATTTGTTGCGGGGGTGGGGCTGCCATGGTAAGATCCGGCCATGGTTGAAGTACGCACTATTCGGTCTCGCCTAATGGTGGCTATCGCGGTATATGTGACCGTCGTCACGGTGGTGGCGGCGCAGGAGAACTATCAGAAAACCTACCCGCTTCGGTCTCCCGAGTACGAGGCGCTGCGTGCGCTATACATCGAGCAGGGAAGCGCGCTGCCGTTTAGTTCGGGGCCGTTTCCGGAGGCGGAGATCCGGGCGTCCATGGATCGGGTGGATTACGGCGAGTTGTCCCAGGCGGGCCGAACAACCTATGACTGGCTCCAGGAGCGGCTCCGTGGGCGGCCGGACTACCAGGAAGAGAACGGCCGCTTTCAGTTTGAGGTGACGCCGGAGTTCACCTTCGAGGGGTACGCCCATACCGATTCGGATAACCCGATCTGGGAACACCGCTGGGAGGATCGCCGTCCCTTCGCCCGGTTTCCTCTGGAGGCGTGGGTTTCGGACCACGCCTACGGAGTTTTCGATCTGGCCTTCATGAAAAACATCCCCGATTTCAGCCTCTACCCGACATACGGTGCCGGTAATCAGTACCAGTTCGACGCAGACGGCGACTTTGGATTCTCCACCGAGGAGGAAGATCCCTGGTCCAACCTGCCCACCAACGTGAATACTCTGGATGTGCAGTTTCCCCACCGGGCGTTTCTGTCCGTTGGTGGAGAGCGGTGGAACGCGCAGGTTGGTCGAGACGTCATCGACTGGGGCAACGGCCGCACCGGCAACTTGTATATCTCGGACTACGCGGACTGGCACGACGCGCTGCAGCTGTCCACCTTCTGGGAGCGGTTCAAGTTCTCCTGGATCTGGGTGAGTCTGGACGGAAAACTCACCAGCAGCGAGCGGGAGTTCGAGATCTACCAGGTGGGATGGGATACCAATGGCGATGGGGTCATCGATACGACGGTGGATCCTGCGGTCGTCGGCGAGAATCTTGATACTGATACGGAAAACGTTGGTCCCTTCGCGGTGGCTCAACCCGACGTGGAACACAAGAACCTGATCGCTCAGCGGTTCGAGTTGCGGTTATGGGACCGGTTGGGACTCACGTACACCGAGGGGATTATCTTTGGCCGGGAACAGGTGGAGTTGCGCCATCTCAATCCACTGTACCACTATCACAATCTGTACACCAACACACAGTATACCGGAAACGCGCACCGCAGTTTCGAGTTTGATTTTGCCGTGACTCCGGGGCTCTCATTGTACGGGATTCTCAGTCCCGACCAGTGGACGAGCCCTCTCGAACCGGGGACCGGTGTCACAGATGAGCCCAACGCCGTTGCGTATCTGGCAGGCCTGGATTACCGTCGGCCTCTCGGTTCGGGATACGTGAAGGGCGTCCTGGAAGGGGTCTACGCCACGCCGTGGATGCACATCCACAACAGTCCCTTAACGAGTATAACCAACCGGCGCTTCGTAATGGCGCAGCACGGAAACGAACGGACGCAAATTTGGATCGATCGGCCGCTGGGTCACTACGGCGGCAATGATTTCGCGTTGATCTGGATGGATGTCTCGTACGGCGAAGTAGGGCGCTACCGGTACGGCTTCAACAGCTACTACGAGGGAGATGGATCGGTTCCGATCAATGCGCTCCTGCAGAGTAAGGTGACCAGTGGACTTCGAGACTCGCCCACCGAAGAGGAAGCCACGATGACCGCGCCATCCTCGGGGTATGATGCCGGTGACGGCTCCGAGGGCGAAACGCAGTGGCGGACCGCCGCCAGTGTCTACGGTGAGATCTGGCCGTGGTTCTTCGAAAACTATAACGGCAGCGATACCACGCGTACCCTGCGCCTCGGTTCAGAACTCTCGGCGCAGTGGACGCGGAACAGACTGAATCTGGAATCGGACTGGGCCTTTGATCTCCAGTGGGTGGTATCCGCGACAATCGGTTTCTAACGCATGAAAATTGCGATCGTCTTCGAAATTTTCTATCCCGCCGTGAACGGTGTCATTACCTCCTCAGTAAACCTGGCGGAAAACCTGATGGATCAGGGGCATGAGGTGGTGTTTTTTGCTCCGGCCTGGAAGGCGTATAACGAGCCGCTGGTAAACGGGCGCATTCCAGTGAGGTACTTTAAGAGCTGGTACAACTGGGGGTATCCCGGAATGCGGACTGTGCTTCCGTGGAACCGCTCCCTGGAGGTGGCACTTCGTCGAGAGGGGGTCGATGTCGTGCATATCACCGGTCCGTGGCTGCTGACCTGGGCCACGATGCGCGCCGCCCGCAATCTGGGTATTCCCGTGGTACATACGTTTCACACGATGCTCCACGAACCCAGTTACATCATGTACATGTTTCGCACGTCACTGATGATTCCGGTGATCCAGGCGATCGTGTGGCCGTATTACGGACTCTACGTCCGACGCGCCCGGGTCAACACGGCGCCCAGCATGATGGCCTGTAATCAGCTGCGCGCCCACTTTCCCGATGCCGATGTGCGATTTATTTCCAACGGCGTTGATGTTGACCGGTTTAAGACGTATGCCCCATTGGAGGAGCTTCGGTCGCAGTACCCGCACCACAACGATCATACCTTTATCTTCGTTGGTCGTCTCGGGCAGGAAAAGGCCGTCGACGAGCTCATTGATGCGATGGTGCTGGTGGCAGAGCAAGACCGGGAGGCGAGGTTGTTCATCGTGGGTGACGGTCCTGCTCGTCGCCGTTACCAGGCTCGAATCCACCACCGGGACCTCACGGGTCACGTATTCATGCTCGGACGCGTACCCTACGAGGAATTAATCGCAAGCGGGCTGATTCACCATTCTGTGGCGTTCGTCACCGCCAGTACCACCGAGAATCAGCCCATGACGGTTATCGAGGCGATCTGCTGCGGTGTGCCGACGATCGTGCCGGACGTCCCCGGTATTACGGAGTTGGTTGAGGATAACGGTCTCCGTTTTGATCCACACAACGTAGAGAGTCTTGCCCAGGCGATGCTCAGGCTCGGCCGAGACGAGACGCTCCGACGGGCGTGCGTGGCGGCGACCGGGCCCATGATCGAACGGTTCGACGGACGGAACGTGGCGAATCGCTTTGTACGAACCTACCAGGACGCGCTGGAGGCGGGACCGGTACCCCGGAGATAACAGCCGGTGACGGGGCCGCTCGCAGGGGGCTGCGCGCTGTTGCGCGGGGACGGTGCACCCCGCTACACTACTCCTTATGAAAGCGGCAATTTTCGATTTGGACGGAGTAGTAGTATATACTGACAAGTATCACTATCAGGCGTGGAAGAAGCTCGCCGACGAGCAAGACTGGAGCTTTGACGAATCGCTGAACGACCAGTTGCGCGGCGTCTCACGCATGGCATCACTCCAGGTGATTCTCGACCATAACGGCATCAGTCTTGAGGAACGCGAGAAAGAGCGGCTCGCCACTGAGAAGAACGAGTACTACAAGAAGCTGCTGGAGTCGATCGATGATAGCGCCGTGGTGAGCGGATCAATCGAGTTCATTCGAGCGCTTCGGGAGCAGGGCCTGCTGATCGGTCTCGGCAGCAGTAGCCGTAACGCCCAGATGGTGATAGACAGGCTGGGAATCGCGAAACTCTTCGACGCAGTTGTCACCGGCCACGATATTACCCGATCCAAACCGGATCCGCAGATATTCCTCATGGGTGCCGAAAAGCTGGGGGTACCGCCGGCGCAGTGCGCCGTGTTTGAAGATGCCTCCAGCGGTGTCGAAGCGGCTCTTGCCGGCGGTATGGTGGCGGTGGGGTTCGGGCCCAGTGAGGGACTGGAGAACGCCCATATTCGAATAACCTCCTTTAGCGAACTGGATCCGGCCGAGTTTGCCGGCCGCTGATCAGGCGAAATAAAGTGCCGATGGACTCAATTTCCGAGATCGTACGACGACAGCAGGCGTTCTTTCGCTCCGGTGCAACGCGGCCGCGATCGTTCCGGCTGGAACAGTTGGAAGTCCTTCGCCGAGCTGTGCAGGCCACAGAGCCGGATCTGTATTCCGCACTGTGGCACGACTTACACAAGGGTGAGTTCGAAACCTACACGGCGGAGGTGGCGCTGCTCTACGGCGAAATCCGCCACGCCCGGCGCCACCTGAACGCGTGGATGCGACGGCATCGCGTATCCACTCCGCTGCTTCACGCCCCCGCCTCCAGCTATACGGTACATCGGCCGTTGGGGGTATCGGTGGTTCTCAGTCCGTGGAACTATCCGTTTCAGTTGGCGATCGCCCCGCTGATCGCCGCCATTGCCGCAGGCAACACCGCTGTGGTGAAGCCCTCGGAGTTTGCTCCCGCTACCGCGGCGGTTATCGAGAAAATGATCAGCGGCTATTTTGATCCCGCCCACGTGGCATGCGTAACGGGTGACGGTACGGTAGCCGCGGAACTCACCTCCGCGCCGGTGGACCATATCTTCTTTACCGGAAGCACCCGGGTTGGCAGAACGGTAATGAAGGCCGCCGCGGAGCGTCTCGTACCGGTAACGCTGGAGCTTGGTGGAAAATCGCCGGCGATCGTCACGGAGTCAGCTCGAATTGGGGTGACCGCACGGCGGATTCTCTGGGGCAAAATGCTGAACGCCGGGCAGACCTGCGTGGCGCCGGACTACGTGGTGGCGCACCGCTCAGTCGTGGAAGAGCTGCTTGCGGCGTTGTCCAGGGCGCAGGGGGAGTTCTTTCCGGACGGTCCGCAGACCTCCTCGGACTACGGCCGGATCATTAACAGTTCCCACTACAGTCGTCTCGCCGACCTCATGGATCGACAGGGAGCACTCGGGAAGCCGGTACTAGGGGGCGACCGCGATCCGACAACGCGATACATCAGTCCCACCGTATACCATCCGGTGGGATGGGATGATCCGGTCATGGAGGATGAACTCTTCGGTCCCCTCCTGCCGATCATTCCCTACGACTCGCTGGAGCACGTCTTCGATCGGATCGCGGACCGACCCACTCCGCTGGCGGCGTACCTCTTCACCGAGCGTCGAAGCGATACCGACCGGTTTGAGCAATCCATCTCCTTCGGCGGGGCCACGGTGAATGATACGGTGGTTCACCTGGTGAACCCGGAACTGCCCTTTGGCGGGTGCGGTCCGAGTGGTATGGGAAACTACCATGGGTTCGCCGGCTTTCGGGCGTTCAGTCACGAAACCTCTATCATGCGGCGGAGCTCCCGATTCGACGTGCCGCTCAAGTATCCGCCTTACAAAAACGCGCTGAGCCTGATCCGGCGCGTTATGCGTCCGTAGAGCGGTGGGCGGTGGTTTCTGCGCTCGTTACGGGTTGGGTAGATGCGCCGGCCCGGGCGAGCACCTCCAGCGCTTGCGAAGCCGAAGCGGTAGCGTAGAGCCGTTCCAGGAGGGCCTCATCCTGGCGGGCGTAGTTGCGAAAGAACTTCTTGAGGATCTCGTAGTTGCGGTTCTCGCCCCAGAATCGCGTGAACTCGACGATGTGTTCCGCCAGATATGTCAACCGGCGCTCCCGTTCTTGCTCAGCAGATTCTCCCCATGGGGCGGAACGGAGGTCGGGTTCAACGAACAGCAGAGGATCAGCGAAGATTCCCCGGCCCACCATGAAACCGTCGGCGCCACTTTCGGCCACCAGGCGCCGTCCATGGGCGAGGTCAGTGACGTCGCCGTTGCCCAGGATTATGGTGGCAGAATCGGCATTTCTCAGCGCCACCACCCGCCTGATCTCGTTCCAGTCTGCAGCCCCCTCCGACATCTGGTCGGCGGTTCTCGGATGTACCGTGAGGGCGTCCGGATGCTGTTCCAGCAGAAATCCGCACCACTCCTCCGTCCGCGGCTTATCGAGCCCGATTCGCGTCTTCACGCTCAACGGTAATGCTGAGCCTTCGCGACAGGCGGAGATGATTTCTGCGGCCAGGGATGGATTACCGATCAGGGCGGAGCAGGCGCCGACCTTGCGAATCTTCTTGACCGGACACCCCATGTTGAGATCGATTCCGTCGAATCCGAGCTGTTCGATCGCCGTCACCGCCGGGAGAAACTCTTCCGGTCGGGTCCCCCAGATTTGCGCGATAAGCGGGCGTTCCCCTTCCGTGAAGCGCAGGCGACCGTTTCCCGGCCGGCCGCGGGCCCGTTCCTGCAACGTGCGTATGGCGCCGTCCACCCGGGTAAACTCGGTGAACATCACCTGAGGCCCCGCGCATTCTCCGCCGGTGGCGGCGCCGGTCCATCGACGAATGAGCTGCCGGAAGACCGTATCGGTGACATCTTCCATCGGAGCCAGTGCGGTAATCGGACGGGGAAGACGGGCCCAGGAGAAGACCGGATCCTCCCCATCGGAAAAAGGTGTTATAGAAATGCCCGCAGCATCCAGCTTGTGGCGACTCCCAGATAGTTGCCGATCGCATATCCTACGATGCCCGTGGTGATACCGGCGGCGATTATCTGGGGATTCCTCACCGAGGGAGCCACCATGCCGACGAACGGAGGAGAACAGATCGCAGCCACACTGGTGACCATAACCGTTTCCGGATCCACTCGGAAGAGCCGTGCCAGGGCCAGGTGGAGTGACAAGCTCCCGAACACCGCGATGCTGACGTAGCCGATCACCGACGGAGAGGTCGCCAGGATTTCCCCGGGGTCCGCCATGGACCCCACAACTACCGCGAAGACCAGAATCAGGAGCTCTCCCATCTTGAAGCTTGGCTCCAGGTCGTTCACGCCCGGGAGTAGAGTTGCGGCCAGTCCCAGGGTGGTAATCGCGAGAATCACCGTCACCGTCTGGAGCTCCGGACGAAAGGAGACCGAAATCGCCAGGGCCAGTACCACGATACCGATCGCCAGGGTGAGCGCCATCCCGCTCTGTTTCAGCCGTCCCCGACGAATGATATCTCGAAAGTCCAGCTGCTCCCGGCGCGTCTCCCGACGCTCCTCGGGTCCTGCCAGCGCCTTTCGCGGCAGCAGTCGTCGGAAGATCTTATCTCCGATCGTGACGATAAACAGGATGTACACGGCGCTCACCAGAATATCCACGGTATGAACTGTGAGATACAACGACGTGTCGATGTCGAGGGCGGTGCGGATCGCCGCCAGGTTGGGCGTGCCGCCGCTGTAAACCCCTACCAGGAGTCCCGCCATATCGGCGCTTTCCGTGAACGTGTTCCGAAACAGGAGGTGGCCTACCGTTACCGCTATCACGATCGAGGCTACTGCGAGTCCCAGGGAGAGCAGAGCGCGCCGCCCCGCCATGGGCCATTTCTTCAAGTCTACGGAGAAGAGCATCAGCGGAATCGAGAGCGCCACCATGACGCTGGAGATCGCTTCCTGGGTTGCCGCGAGATCTTCAGAATGGGGACCTACCGAAGATAGGAGCAACCCCAGGACATACGCGGGAATGATTGGATTGATACCGGAAAGGGCCGGGACGCGGCGGATTATCGTCACGATCAGAAGAGGCCCCACCACGTATAAGACAAGTGGAAATGCAGTCACAGTCGGTCCTTATCGTTTTTTGAGCCACATGAGCATTCCTCCCAGGACCCAGAATCCCACCGTGGCAAGGATCGTCGGCCACACCGGTGTATCCGATTGGTCTATCCGCGGAAGCCACACCAGAACCGTGCCGATGGCGGCGATGATGATACCCATAACGCGGGCATAGTACACCACACGCCCCGGAGAATAACAAGCGGGACCGAACGGGCAGGGGGCCGTTGCCAAATAACGGACGTTCACCACTTGTCACGATCGAATTGTTTTCTGTTGCGCGATCCCTACACCGGGCGCAGTCACTATCTGTATGTTGAGCTAATCGCGGAAATCACCTCTTCCATAGAATCGAGGACGATCTCAGCAGCGGACAGGTCCGGAGCGCCGGAATTAGGATTTCGATACGCGATACACCGCATTCCCGCGGTGATTGCGGCGGCGACTCCGTGGCTGGAGTCCTCCACGACCCAGCAACGGTCCGGCGGGACCCCCAGACAGGCGGCGGTGGCGAGGTAGATCTCCGGGTCGGGCTTGCTGTGCGCGACGTCGTCGGCACTCTTTACGCACTGGATGATTCCGTCCGTGTCGGTGAGTCTGATCACATCCGCGATTTGCTCTCGGGGTGCGGAGGAGGCGATCCCCACGGCGAAGCCCCGGTCCGCCGCGGCGTGCATCGCCTGGACGGAACCGGACACCAGCGGGACGTCACCATGGCGAAGGGCCTCCCGATACCGTCTTCGCTCCAGTTCCACCACCTGAGACACCGAACGGTTCAGGGCGTTCCATTCGATCGGATGTGCCGCGGCGACCGCTGCGAACATGTCGGGACTGCTGGTACCGAGATAACTTTCGTGCTCCTCGTCGGGTACCGGCAGGCGGAGTTCTTCAAAGATCGCTCTCTCTACGCGCCTATGAATCGGCTCGCTGTTCACGATAACGCCGTCCATGTCGAAAATGATCGCTGCCGGCTCTCGCATAAGGCTCAACCTAGCGGGATCTCCCGGCTCATTGTCAATCATGGTCGCTTTCGATATAGTGTGATTTCAGAAGGAAAACGCAAGTGACAGGACGGGAGCGGCGACAGACGATTACGACGATTCTCAAGAAGCGCGGTTCGCTGCGCGTAACGGAGATGTCGGAACGTCTTGGGGTCAGCGAGGTGACTCTCCGCAAGGATTTGGCAACCCTGGAAGAGATGGGAGTGTTGGAGCGTACCCACGGTGGTGCGGTCCTGGCCGACCAGACCGATGTGGGGGGCCTTCTCTCTACCCGTAAGCGAACCGCTTCCGAGGCGAAACAAAGCATCGCCCGCGCCGCACGAACCCTGCTGAACCACGGAGAGACGATCTTCGTCGACTCCGGTTCCACCTGCGCTGAGCTGGCGCGGTTGATCGTGGATATGGAACTCCGGGTAGTGAGTAACGCGCTGGATGTGTTGGTGCTGTTGGCGGATCGCCCTGGGATCGCTCTTCACGCCACCGGTGGAGCGTTCCGGCACCACGCCGGGAGCTTCATCGGTCCCGACGCGGAAGAGGTGGTGGGCCGCATGCACTTCGATCACGCCTTTGTGGGAGCTACCGGCGTTGCGGAGGACGGAAGATTCTCCTCGCAGAACTCCATCGAAGCGCAACTGAAGCGTCGGGTCATCGCATCGGCTTCCACGTCGGTGATTCTGGCGGATGCCACCAAGTTCGGACGCAACGCGTTCTCCGAGTTTTCTACGATGTCGGATATCGACATTCTCATCACAGATTCCGCTACCGACCGTGAAACGGTAGCGCAGTTTCGGGCGCATGGCTTGGACGTGATCGTCGCCGAAGTCCTGATTCCGCAACACAATTCATGACACGCAAGGAAGGTACGTATGATTCAAGAGCTCTTCAGTCTCGATGGTGAAATCGCAATTGTCACCGGTGGTGCCGGGGTAATCCCGAAAGCGATGGCGGTAACGCTCCTGCAGGCCGGCGCGTCGGTGGCCGTCTGGGGCCGGGGAACGTCTCATCCCGTTCAGGAGGCGGTGGACGACCTCATTTCTCAGACCGGGGTACCCGCTTCGCGCCTTCTCGGGGTGACCGTAGACACGGGGGACGAAGACGCGGTGGTCTCCGCGTTGCAGACTACCGCCGATGGTCTGGGGGAACCGACGATTCTGGTCAACGGTGTCGGGGGGAACCGGGGAAAGAGCCCCTTTGTTGACATTGATACCGAAACGTTTGCCGATGTGGTCAATATGAATTTGCTCGCGGGCTTGGTGATTCCGCTGAAGGTGTGCGCCCGGCGGTGGATCGAGAAAGAAATTCCCGGGTCGGTGATAAACATGGGGTCGATGACCAGCTTCGTACCGTTGTCGGGGGTGTGGGCGTACAACGCGGCCAAGTCGGCGGTGAAGAACCTTACCGAGGGAGCTGCGCGGGAGTTCGCGCCCTATGGAATACGGGTAAACGGCATCGCTCCGGGGTTTTTCGTGGGACACCAGAACCGGAGCCTGCTTATCAAGGATGATTCTACTGGAGAGTTGACCGAACGCGGCCAGGCGATTATCGATCGTACGCCGTTTGCACGATTCGGGGAAGCTGCTGATATGACCGGCGCCACGGTGTTTCTCTGCTCCCGCAAGGCGGCGGGTTTTATTACCGGCGTCACCCTTCCGGTGGACGGTGGATACCTGGTGAACTCGATTTGAGAGCTGACCCGGGGGGGCATACCCCCCCCGGGGACAATTACCTCACGCGTTGTACGTGCCGCTCACTGCGGAGCCGCCGCTACCGATCCAGTCAAAATGGTGAAACTCTCCTCGCGGCTCGCCGACCTTCTCGAAGGTGTGGGCCCCGAAGTAATCACGCTGGGCTTGAATCATATTTGCCGGCAGGCGCTCCGCGCGATACCCGTCGTAGAACGCCAGGGCAGTTGATAAGGCCGGTACGGGAATTCCCGCTTCCACCGCCCGTGCCACCACTCGCCGCCACGCTCCCTGAGTCTTATCAATGAGGCCGTGGAAGTAATCGTCGAGCAGCAGGTTTTCCAGGTCCGGATTGCGATCGAAGGCTTGCTTGATCTCACCCAGAAAGACGCTGCGAATAATGCACCCCGCACGCCACAGCATCGCCACGTTGCCGTAGTTGATGTTCCAGCCATACGCATGATCGGCGGCTTTGATCAGCATAAACCCTTGCGCGTACGAAATAAGTTTCGATGCGAGTAGCGCCTGCCGAATGTCTTCGATGATCTCCGCCCGATCTCCTGACATCTTCGGATCTGGACCGGAAAGTACGCCGGACGCAGCAACGCGTTGGTCCTTGAGCGCACTCAGAGCTCGAGAAAAGACCGCTTCTACGATGAGCGTTACCGGGATTCCCTCTTCCAGCGCATTGATGCCGGTCCATTTCCCGGTGCCCTTCTGGCCGGCGGCATCGAGAATCGAGTCCAGGACCGGGCTGCCGTCATCGTAGGTGGCGGTAAGAATCTCCGCGGTAATTTCGATCAGGAAGCTGTCCAGCTCCGTGTTGTTCCACGATGTAAACACCTGGTGCATTTCCTCGTTGCTCATGCCCAGGCCGTCCTTCATCAGGTGATACGCCTCGGCGATGAGCTGCATATCTCCGTACTCGATGCCGTTGTGGACCATCTTTACGTAGTGGCCGGCTCCGTCGGCGCCCACCCAATCGGCGCAGGCATCGCCCTCCGGCGTTCTCGCGGCGATCGCCTGGAATATGGGGCGTACCGGTTCCCACGCGTCCGGATTACCGCCGGGCATGAGAGACGGACCGTTGCGTGCTCCCTCTTCACCGCCGGAGACGCCGGTCCCGATGAAGAGGATTCCCTTTTCCCCGAGATCACGGGTTCGCCGCACCGAGTCGGGGTAGTGGCTGTTGCCGCCATCAATAATAATGTCACCCTTCTCCAGGTGCGGCAGGAGTTGCTCTATGAAGCGGTCTACCACCTCTCCCGCCTTAACCATCAGCATGACGCGGCGGGGTCGTTTGAGTGACGACACCAGTTCCTCCACGGAGTAGGTGGGGATGATCGTCTCCCGGCCGGCGGCGGTTCCCTTTATGAATTCCTCCGTCTTGGCGGCGGTTCGGTTGTATACCGCCACGGCGTAACCGTGATCGTTCATGTTCATGACCAGGTTCTGTCCCATAACTGCGAGACCGACCAGTCCGATATCTGCTTGCATGTGTGCTCTCCCGGGCGCTGGTGCGCCGTTATTCAAATTTTGATCGCTCAGTCCAGAGGCCAAGCGCCGGTTGCTTAATGACGTAGATCCGTTCGCCGTCCGGCTGGGTGTTCCAGCCGGTTTCCATTTCGCGGATCGGATAACGCTGGAGTACCTCTTCGACATCCTTCCACGTGTAGCCGACGCCGTTAATCTCATCCGGTGACAGACCGCCGGCGGCGTACTCTATCGCGAAGCGCCCCTCGGAGGATCCATGGATCAAATGGGCGGCGGCGCTCAAGTCTTCCGCGAGTTCCCCGTCCGAATCAACCGCGGCGAGGGTGGCATCGCGGCCGAAATACCCGTGCCGCCGGATGAGCCGGTCTATTTGTTGATCCTCGCCGAATCCCTCCACCCCGGGGGCGATGATCGTCAGCGTACCGCCGTCGGCGATGGCCATGCGGGAGCGGTAGATCGCCTTGTTGCCCAGCCATGTCGAGTGAAACTCATCGGGGTCGAGATAGGCTACCACGTGGGCCGGCGCCTCATCCAGAAATGTGAGATTTGTCGCCACCGTGAGTTCCGAAGCGCGGTAGAAGCACTCCTGGCCCACGCCGGCGAAGAGCCCGCGCATCACCGGTTTGTCGTGGCGGGCGATCGGCTCCATGACGGTGAGCAGATAAGAGACCGGAAGATCGGCCAGGAAATGTTCCGCGGCGTAGTTAATCATTGCCCGCACCGGATTGTCCGCGCGTCCCATGATCCGCTCCATGCCGTAGACCGCGCCAAGAAAGTGGCTGCGGTTAATGCCTACCGATCCGCCGGTGCCGACGAAGATATTTTTCGCGTGGTTCGCAAGGCCGATCACCTCATGCGGTACAACCTGCCCCACCGAGATAATTGCATCAAACTTCTCCTCCGCGGATATGAGCAGTCGATTTACCTGGGCGGGCCACTCATAGTCTACCAGGCCGTCGGAAATCTCTCGTACGAACTCCCGGGGAACGGTCCCCAGCGTGGTCACGTCGTTGCGCCAATCATGATCCCGAAAGAGACGGCGCGGCACGGAACCATACATTCGCTGCAATTCGAGGTCGGTCATCGGACGATGTGTTCCCAGGGCGGGGAGAATCGCCCGAATTCGATCCCTGGCGAGTTCGTAGAGAATCTCCGTGACGCGACCGGCATACGAGAAGTACCGGGAGAAATCGGGAGGTATCACCAGGATTCGGCGCGCATCGATCCGCTGGAGATATTCGGTGAGCGCCTCGCGAATGGTGTCGTCGTCGATCTGTGCCTCGGGTCCGCCCCAAGCAAGTGTCCAATCCATACTAAATCCTTATCCGGCGACTCGGGTTACCGTGCAACCCGGGCGTTTCCGTGCCACATCGCCCAGACCTGCCCCTCATCCAGCGGCTGTGCATAGTCCGTCGTGAAGGTCGTAGCCATCGCCCCGGTGGCCCATCCGAACTGCACCCACGTTTCCGGCTTCCACCCGCGGAGGATCGCGTACAGCATACCGCCTACAAAGCCATCGCCGCCACCGATTCGATCCAGAACGGTAATGTCCCGGGGGGCCGCAGTATACCACTGATCCTCCACCGAGAGAATCGCGCCCCACAGATGATGGTTGGTGCTAACGACCTCGCGCAGCGTGGTGGCGCAGATTTTCACGCCGGGGTACGCGGCGCGGACCGTCTTAATCATTCCCTTAAAACTTTCCATTTTGCCTTCCAAACCGGATCCGCCGGGGGGAGGGCCGTCCAGACCAAGGCTCAGCTGAAAATCCTCCTCGTTACCTACAAGGATATCAGAGATGGAAGCGATTTCGTGAAACACGTGACGCAGTTCTTCCTCCCGATTCACCCAGAACGATGCGCGGTAGTTCAGGTCAAAGGAGACCACCGTCCCGGAGGCGCGCGCCTGCCGGGCCAGCTCGAGACAGAACCGGCCCGTTTCCGTGGAAAGGGCGGCGACCAGACCGGAAAGGTGGAGAACCTGGACGCCGTCCGTCTCAAAGAGCCGTTTCAAGTCGAAATCGTCTGTGGTGAGCGTTCGTCCTACCTCACCGGCGCGATCGTTGTGTACGCGGGGCCCGCGGCTGCCGTAGCCGCTGTCGGCGATGTTGAACTGGTGGCGGTATCCCCACGGTCCCCCTTGAGGACGCTCCGGCCCCTCATAGTCCATGTGCCGCGCCGCCAGGTTATCCTTGATAAATCGAGCTATCGGACTGGCTTCGACGAAAGCCGTGAGTACCTTGGTGGGCAGACCCAGATAAGAGGTCACACTGGCCACGTTTGTTTCGGCACTGGTGGCCTGCATTTCGAACATCGTGGATGAATGGGTTGGCTGACCGTTCACCGGGGTGATGCGCACACCCATGCTGGTCGGTACCACCAGGGCATACCGGGCATCTGATTTCATCTTGAACATTGATTATCACCTCTTACGGTTATCGTAACGTTTCGTAAGTAACGCGTCCAGAGCGCAGTACCCCGCGCGGTGGCCCGACCAATGCTCGCCGGCACCCGGAGCGCAGCCCGTACCCGGCGTCGGTGCCCACCTGCACCCGCCTGTGACGCACCCCGCGGTGCCGGTCCGTTGGCGAATGACGGGAATACCAGTATCCTTAACATACCATACAGTTTTACTAAGGATAGACTCATGGGAAAGAAGAGTTCCTCCGGCGGAAAATACACTCCCGGATCACCGATCGAGCGGCAAAGGCAGCGGGGAGAGAAGAAGCAACGGACCCGCGCACGCCGCCGTCGTCGGACGATGGTGGGAGTGGTGGTGGCGCTTCTCGGAGTTGGCGCTGTGGCTACGGTGATAGCCGTGGCAAATGGGGAGGATCGGCGGGCCCGAGATCTGTCATTGGTTGGAACCGGTGTACCGGCGGTGGTGCAGGTTCATGATATCACCTGTCCGGTCTGTACTGAGCTCCGAGCAAACGTGGAGTCGATCGAAGGTGAGTTTTCTGACGATGAGCTCGTAATCCGAGTTGCCGACATCGCCACCGACGAGGGGCTTACCTTTGCACGGCAGCATACTTCCAATCGACGGGTGACGTTGCTGTTTCTTGACGGTGACGGAGATCTCGTGGATGAGCAGGTGGGATTACGGTCTCCCCAGGAGCTTCGGGAGGTGTTTGTCGAACACAGTCGCCGATAGAGGCGCGCCGTGGTAGAGAGCCCACCTGTGCCGGGGTACACCGGCGTCCGACCGGTTGAGATTTGGAGCGCGGAGCTATACATTTTGCGGAGCCCAACATTCCGAGAAAGGTCCAGTTACCGGTGTCAGCGATGGAACGTTCCCGCAGAAAACCCGCCTTCCAGGTGTTCTATCGCCACGGCCGGGTGTACCTCACGATCGATACCGAGGAGGGGCAGCGCCCCGTAGTGTATCCGGAAGAGATCAAGAACCGCATGCGCCTCCTCGGCATGCCGCGAGTCTCCACTTCCCGGCTGCGGGAAGCGATTGCCGCCGCGGAAGAGGGACCGGCGTCGGTGGTGGAATGGCCGGAAGGTGAGCGCCTGGCTTCTCGAATTACCGTGGTGGTGGCGGAGGACGCGATGTCCGCCGCCGCCGTCCTTTCCACCCCCAGTCGTGGCGCTGCACCACCCCTTGTGGATGACGTGATAGCTGAGCTTTCGACAGCGGGCGTCACGTTCGGCGTCGACCGCGCGGCAGTGAGTCGTGTGCTCATGGATAGACGCTACGACGAGCAGATCACCGTTGCCTGGGGACGGGAACCGGTATACGGCCGCAGTCGGCGCGTCGAGTATCGTTTCAAAACTACCCGGGGCAAGCCGTATCTGGAGATGCCCTTCGGCCGGATCAATCTGAAAGAGCTGAGCTTTATCGATAACCGGAAGACCGGCGACCTGCTGGCGATTCTGCTTCCTCCGGTGGAGGCGAAGGATGGCAGTACCGTCACCGGCAAGATCATTCCTGCATCCCGCGATGACACCGTCGTTCAGATACCCGCCGGGGAGAATACTCGCTTCAGCGCAGACCAGTCGGAACTGTACGCCGCCATCGACGGTAACGTGAGACTACGGGATGGGCGCATCATCGTGGAACCGGTCGTTGAGGTGGAGAACGTCGACTATTCCACAGGAAATATCTATTTTGACGGTTCGGTGGTAGTTGCAGGTCACGTTGCCGACGGATTTGTGGTGGAGGCCGGAGGTAATATCCAAATCGGAAAGGGAGTCGGCCGGGCGACGCTTCGGGCGGGGGAGAATATTCTCCTCACCACCGGAATGAACGGAAACGACGAAGGTGTCCTCGAATGTGGCGGAAATCTCTTCGCGCGCTACCTGGAGAGCTGTACCGTGCGCTGTCGGGGGAACATTTTCGTGGAGGAAGCGATCATGCACTCCTTCGTGTCCGTGTGGAACCACTGCATATTGAACGGTCGCCGGGCGGAATTCATTGCGGGGGAAGCGCTGGTGGGCGGCAGCTTCTGGTGTCGCAAGCTGGGAAACATCTATGATGCACCCACCTTCGTTTCCATCGGAACGCCACCGGAATTGTACGAGGAGTACCGCAATGGTCGCCGGCGCCTCTACCATCTGGACGAACAGATCGATCTCCTCGGTGATAAGCTCAACCGTGTAGCGAGTGCAATTCACGACGGTCGCCGGGATGCGAAGATCCTTACCGCGCAGTCTCAACTCACGGAAGAGCTATCCCGGGCAACGGAGGAGGCTGCCGTCCTGAGGAAGCGGGTGCCCAAATTGAGAGAACAGCTCGTGCCGTCTACCGAGAGTGTTGTCGTGGCGGAGGAGGTGATCTATAACGGGGCGGTGGTCTCCTTCGGTACCTACGAATACCGCGCCCCACCGTCGGGGTCGTGGAAGACTGTGCTCCTCGTGAGCCATGGCGAGATTAGCGCGGGTGGATACGACAGCCGTGAGCCGCCGGAGATCACGTTCCCGGAGAACGTTTCTATAAACGGTCACCAATAATCGGGCATGGCACCGTCGGGGCTGCCGGTTGGGTGGTAGCTTTATCGTCCTATCGTTGGACCTGCCTTACCGCTGGACGCGACCTGCTCCGGAACCGTTCATCAGCTCTTGCACCTCGTCCCGGGTTATGAGATCGAAATCACCGTCGATGGTATGGCACAAGGCGCTGGCGGCGGTGGCGAACGCCATGCGCGAAGCGGTGGATGTCTGCAACTGTGAATCGTCCGTGGCGAAAATCAACGCCGCCCCGAAAGCGTCGCCGGCACCCACGCGGTCGACGATGTGGGTAATCTCGTACGGTCGATAAACTCCGTCCTCCATGGGAGCAAAGGTCACTTCTTCGGACCGGGGGTCGTAGTGCATGGCGCCCCACCGATTATGGGAGGCGGAGATACTCTCCCGCAGCGTAATAGCGATTTCGTTGATGTTGGGGAACTGCTCGGCGATCTGCTTCGCCACCGCGGGGTAATGCCCGATTTCCAGCACACCGTGATCGACGCGGGTGGAACCGGCGCGAATGCCCAGCACGTCATCAGCGTCCTCCTCATTGGCGATCAGCAGATGGACGTGCGGAAGAATTTTCGACATCGTCCTGCGGGCGAGTTCTCTTGGATCCGTTGCCGGGTCCCATTTCCAGAGCGTTTTGCGGAAATTGATATCGCAGGAGACGGTGAGCCCCGCCGCTCGCGCCCGCGTCACTGCAGTAATCGCGGAGCGTGCCGCCGGGGCGGAGAGCGCCGGTGTGATTCCGGTAAGGTGCAGACGCTCAGCTCCGTCGAAAATTCGGTCCCAGTCGTAGGCTTCCGGTTCAGAGATCGCCATCGCCGATCCCTGGCGGTCATAGAATACACGGCAGGGCCGCTGACTGGCTCCCATCTCGATGTAGTACGCGCCGAGGCGTCCCTCCCGAGTTCGAACGATTTCTGAGACGTCGAGATCGAAACCCTTGAGAAAGGCGATACAGGCATCCGCCATCGGGTTCTGGGGAAGAGCGGTGACAAACCGCACCTCGGTGCCCAGCATTGACAGAAGTGCGGCGACATTGGACTCAGCTCCGCTGAACGTGACATCGATAGGTCCGGGAAGTGCCTGCCGGACGCGCCTGTATCCCGGCATCCGATGCCGCGTCATTATTTCGCCAAAGGTCACTGTGTATGCCATGCTGCCGTACATTGTATCCCGATCGCCTTTACACGTATACATCTTTAAATGTCATGATATCCTTACACAAGGAGGAGTAGAAAAATATGGCAAGTGTATTGTTGACCCCGGATCTCGCGAGGGAGGCGGTGGAGCTCGTGGAGCCGGCGGTCGTAAAACTGTTTGAAACGCGGGCGAAGCGCGCGTGTTTTCACGTGGTAGTCCTCGATCCGACGATTTACCCCTGGAATGCCGAGTTTGACGCAGCGGTATTGTACGAGCACCCCTTTCGGAAAGAGGATTGGGACAAGGACTATGCCCAGATCGCCCGGTCAAAGGCGCGCCAGTCATGGCGGGACGGCCGCGGTATGCCCAACATCTTTCACCACGAAATATCCCCGGCTTCACTGCAGGCCGGTGACGCCGAGGCGTGGAGTTCCTTCCAGTGGTATGGACTAACGGTAGCAGGCAGTGGCGTACAGCGATGGTTTGACTTCATGATCGGTGGATGGGTGGCGCTGGCGTGCCAGATGCTGGCTCGCGACGAGGCGGAAGCGGTCCGAAACGATCCGGACCGAGCCACATACTGATCATTTCCAGAAAACTTTTCGTTGACAGATAAGTATTGTCGTACTAATGTCATTACATAAAGATGATTGAGACGGCGCGCCGTGGATACGGTGGCCCGCTCTATCAATCCAGGAGGTTTTTATGAAACGTGTATTAGTGTTCGCTCTTGTAGCGGTTCTCGCGCTGCAATTCGGCGCTGTGGTGTTTGCATCCGGTCAAGGCGAAGCCGAAGCCGCTGGTGGCGAAGCATCTGGGAGTGAACTCCCTCAGATTGAAGCGCAAATCGCGCACTCACCGAATCCCGGTGGTACTGCCGGTGCTCAGGCGTTCAAAGAATATGTTGAATCCGCCACGGACGGTCGATTCACGATCAATCCGATCAGCTACGATGCGCTGGGAAGTGTCCGTGAAGTTACCGACCAGGTGCGTCTTGGTGAGATGGAATTCCATTCGCCCGGGACCGTCGGCCTGGTAGGTGTCTGGCCCGATCTGCAGATGGTTAACATGCCGTTCCTCTTCACCGACCGCCAGGCGTTCTGGGAAGTGATGCAGGATGAAGAGTATGTCGGTTTCATTCGCGACGCGATTGACGAGGCCTCTAACGGCACGATTCGCTATCTCGGGGCTGCTGAAAACTCCGTTCGTAACCTGTATACGAACGTCAAGGTTCGTGTGCCCGCCGATATGGAAGGACTCATGATTCGTGTGCAGGAAGCGCCGATTATGCAAGCTGTATGGAGTGGTCTTGGAGCCGGTGAGGTCGTTGCGATGTCCGGTAGTGAACGGAACGCCGCTGTGCAGTCAGGTACACTCGATGCGATCGAAGGTAGCTTCGGCGGCGCGTGGGGTGGTGGGAACCTGGCGGTTCTCGGTAACGCCACGCTCACCGGGCACGTGTATGATTACATGCACTACATGGCCAACTCCGAGTTCTATAGCTCTCTCCCGGCTGAGTATCAGCAGGTGGTAGATGAAGGAATCGCCGCTGCCGTGGACGCGCATAACCAGGCTGCCTTTGACGACGAGGCTGCCTCGATCGAAGAGGCCAAAGAAGCAGGCGTCTGGGTGTATCAGCCGACGGCGGATGAACTGGCGATCTGGCAGGAGCAGGCCGTGGCGACCGGTGAAGAGTTTCTGCGGGAAGTTGTCTCGGATGAGTTCTACGAGCTCACGTTGGACGTAGTTGAGCGGATTCACGCTGCTCAGTAACTGATTCGGTACACTCACAGACCGAGGTGTATGGAATTGTAGTGGGACGCCGCGGTGCCGAAACGGTGCCGCGGCGTTGCGCGCATTTTGGCATGAGTCCGTTCATGTAAGGAGTAATTCAGAATGGTCATCGTTTTCATGCTACTTGTCCTGTTCGGGACGATCATCCTGAGCGTTCCCGTCTTCGGGGCGATGGGACTATCGACTCTTGTTCACTGGATGGACGAAGGACGAGAGTCAGTCCTGTTGATATTCAACCAACAGACAATGTCCGGGCTCACCGGGTTTACGTTTCTGGCGGTACCGATGTTTCTCCTCACAGGAGAACTCATGAGCCGCGGAGGTATTACCGATCGCCTCATTGGCTTGGCACGGGCCTTCGTCGGCCACTTCACCGGAGGCCTGGCGCAGGTTAACGTCTTGTCCAGTGCCTTCTTTGCAACCATTTCCGGATCGGGTCAGGCCGATGTTGCCGCGATGGGGTCGGTGTTCATCCCGGCGATGAAGAAAGAAGGATACCCCGCAGGGCTGGCCGGCGCGATCACCGCGTCATCGGCGACGCTCTCACCGGTAATTCCTCCGGGCGTGATCATGATCGTCTACGGCGCGCTCTTCGGAGTTCCTATTGCCGCGATGTTTGCGGCGGGCCTCACGGTCGGAATCCTGTTGGCGGCGCTCTATATGACGGTCACCTACTTTGTCTGCAGAAAACTAGGCATTCCCAAGTACGACCGGGCAACCCTGCGGCAGATCATTTCGGCTTTTAAGACGGCGTTGCTCCCGTTGGGTCTGCCGATTTTGATCCTAGGAGGAATCGTCGGGGGTATCGTCACGGCCACCGAGGCATCGGCGATTGCCGTGGCGTATTCACTGTTTCTCACGATCGTGGTGTACAAGACGGTGAATCTCCGCTCGTTGTATGAGGCGCTCCGCGATGCGGCGATCACCTCCGCCGGAATTCTTATCGTTGCCGGCGTGGCGATCTCCTTCTCCTATGTTGTGGCCCGCCGAAACATCCCACAGATCGTGGCGCGGGGGCTACTTTCGGTCACTGACAACCCCTTCTTGATCATAGTGTTGATCTTTCTCGCGCTGTTCATTGCGGGAATGTTCATCGGACGTACTGCGAACGTCCTCATGTTTGGACCGATTCTGGTGCCGGTCATGGTGGGTACCTTGGGCTACAGTCCGGTGCAGACCGGATTTATCCTGATTACCGTCCTTGGTATCGGGCATATGACGCCCCCCGTAGGAGGTACGCTGCTCACCACCGCGCTGGTTGGAAAGGTCGACGTGCTGGATATCACGCGGAATATCTGGCCGTTCATAATCGTTGATTCAGCGGTGACGTTCATGATCATTTTGATTCCGGCGATTACCGAAACGCTGCCGCGGCTACTCAACTTAGGAGGTTTAGGATGACAGCGGTCGTACGATTCTTTACCAAGCTCGACACTTGGACCGGGCGGATCGATTACGTCGTGAAGATCGTCATCGCCACGGCCATGTTCATCATGTTTGGGCTGCTGTTGCTCAATGTCCTGAGTCGCTATGTGATTCTGCAGCCGTTCTTTTGGCTTGCGGAAGGTGCAGGGTACATGATGGCGATGGTGGGACTATTCGGAAGCAGCACGTGTATCCGCCACTCGGCGCACATGCAAGTAAACCTTATACCGAAAAAACTTGGCGGTGCGGACGGTCAGGCGCATCGTGTCGCGGTTCACGTTATGAAGATTTTGGCGTTGTCGCTGGTTATCGGCTATTCCTATGTCATGATTCGCTATGGCTACGCCTTCGCGGAGTTCGGTCGCAATGAGTATAGCCCCAGTGGCTTCTTTATTGTGTATTGGCCCCGTCTGGCGTTGCCGCTGGGTGGTCTGCTCATCGCGCTGCAGTCGTTCAACCTAATTGGTAGGTCCGTGGTGGCGCTTATTGGCAGGGTTGCACCCCCAAACCCGCAGGACGAGGAGGACTGATGAGAGTTAGATTTGATGAGCTAAAAGCGGAGATGAAGCGGGTCCTGGTTGATCACGGATTCTCCGAAGAGCGCGCCGAAACATCGGCTGAGATGTTTGTGTGGAACAGCGCCGACGGCATCGCTAGCCACGGTGCCAATCGCTTCCCCCGCGTTGTGTCATATCTCGAGAAGGGGTACATCGACGTCGATGCCGAACCGGTGCAGGTGAAATCGCTGGGAGCGATCGAGCAGTGGGACGGAAACCTGGGAATGGGCAACCTCAACGCCCATTTCTGTATGGACCGCGCGATCGAACTGGCTCGGCAGCAGGGTATTGGAGCGGTAGCGTTGCGGAATACGAACCATTGGATGCGCGGTGGGGCGTACGGATGGCAGGCCGCCGAGGCGGGATTTGCCGGCATGTGCTGGACGAATACGCAACCGAATATGCCGCCTTGGGGTTCAAAAGAACGAAAGGTCGGCAACAATCCCGTGGTTTTCGCGGTGCCCCGTGAGTCGGGCAGTATCGTAGTCGACGCGGCGGTCGCCCAGTACTCGTACGGAAAGATCGAGCAGGCGGCGATGGCCAACGAGCTTTTGCCCTACCCTGGAGGCTTTGACGCTCAAGGCAACCTTACCAGTGACCCGGTGGCGATCCAGAAGACGTGGCGGGTACTGCCCATGGGCTACTGGAAAGGATCCGGTCTGTCGATCGTACTGGACTTGCTGGCGGCAACGCTTTCCGGGGGCAATACGGTCCGTGAGGTGGGGAAGCTCGGTGGAGACGAATACGGCTTATCGCAAGTGTTTATAGCGATGGATGTGAGTCGCCTCAGTGACCGCGAGTGGGCGAATGAAGCGATCAACGCGACTCTGACGGACATTAAACAGTCTGAACCGGTCGATGAAAATACCGAGATTAGATATCCCGGTGAGCGTGAACTCCGCACGCGCGCCGATAGCCTCGCCAAGGGCGTAGTCATCGACGACGACGTCTGGAAAGCGATTCGTTCTCTGTAAACGAATAACAACACAGGTCAAGTTGACCGCGACGAATAGAAAGGAACACTGCAGTGAACAATACAAGTGAACAGACCGGCAAGGGAAAGGTTGCTCTCGTAACCGGAGCCGCCGGGACGATGGGCGGCACCGTGGCCCAGGCGCTGATTCGCGATGGGTACCGCGTTGTCGCCGCCGACGTCCGTGAAGAGGATGTGAAGCGGACGGCACAGGAACTGGGTCATGACACGTACCCGATCGCTTTTGACGTAAGTGACTTCGAGGCGTGTCGCAGTGCCATGGAAACGGTGCGTAAAGACGTGGGTGACCCGGCGGTTCTCGTGAACAATGCGGGGATCCTTGCTCAGAATAAGGTGGCCGGTACCACACCGGACGAATGGCGCCGGGTCATGTCGATCAATCTGGACGGGGCGTTTTACCTCTCTCAATTGTGTCTGCCGGCGATGATCGAGGCCAAGTGGGGTCGAATCGTCAATACCTCGTCGTACGCTGCCAAGTCCGGTGGTATCACTGCGGGAACGGCGTACTCCGTCTCTAAGGCGGCGCTGATCGGCCTGACGTTCTCCATCGCTGCGGAAACGACCAAGACCGGAGTCACCGTCAACGCGATCGCCCCCGCCTATGTGCGTACACCGATGGTTGATAAGGAGCTCACCGACGAGCAGCGAGCGGAGGTGATCAAGAAGATCCCCGTCGGGCGCTACTGTGAACCTGAGGAGTTCGCTCATGTGGTGAGTTTCCTCGTCTCCCCGCTGGCAGGATTTATTACCGGTGAAGTGATCGACCAAAACGGAGGTTTTCACTTTGATTGAGGTGAGATGGGTGTAAAGACAAAAAGGCAACATTACGGTAGGCTGGAAAAATTATGAACGGGACACTCTCTGATCGACGAATCGATAAGGAAACGCCGATACCTCTGTACTATCAACTGAAGGAGATTCTTCGCGACCATATCAGTTCCAGTCAGCCCGGTGAGTTGATACCTACCGAAAAGGAACTGTGCGACCAGTTCGACATCAGCAGGCCCACGGTGCGGCAGGCGATCAACGAACTGGTGAACGAAGGGTATCTCCATCGCAGTAAGGGCAAGGGAACGTTCATTACGGAGCCCAAGGTACGCCGCGATTTTCTGATTCGCCTGGAGAGTTTTCACCAGGAGATGCGCGAGAAAGGCATCTCCGCACGGACCAAAGTCCTCGGTCTCGTTCTAACCCACGCTAACGATATCGTTGCCAAGAAGCTGGAAATCGAAATGGGATCGCAGGTGGCATTCTTGCGGCGCCTCCGATTCGCCGCTCACTATCCGCTGATGTATGTGGAGTCCTTCGTACCGTACGAGCGAGTGCCGGAGTTCGAGAAGATCGACTTTGAGCGAGAAGCGCTGCATGACGTGCTAAAAGATACATACGGCATCCACCTGGAACGCGGTGTTCGCGCTCTTGAGGCAATTGCGTCTTCCGATTCGATCGCTGAACTCCTGGAAATCGATCCCGGAGCGCCGGTCCACTATGTGGAGACGGAGTTCTATTCGGCCCGAGGGTGGCCGATCGAGTTCTCCACCGCCTGGTATCGCGGTGATCGGAGCCGCTTCGTTATCGAAACCCACCATGAAGTTCCAGGGTCGCCGAGCAATAGCTGAAAGGAGTTACAGATGAATAGAATCAGGTGGGGAATTATTGGGTGCGGGGACGTTACCGAGAAGAAGAGTGGCCCCGGGTTTCAGAAGGCCCGTGGTTCCGAATTGGTGGCGGTAATGCGGCGAAACCGCGAGAAAGCCGCCGACTATGCTCGACGCCACGGTGTACCGCGCTGGTACGACGATGCCGATTCGCTCATCAATGACGGTGAAGTTGATGCGGTGTATATCGCGACCCATCCCGATAGTCACCGGGAATATGCATTACGTACGATCGCCGCCGGGAAACCGGTGTATATCGAAAAACCGATGGGGTTTGACCGGCTGCAAGGTGAAGAGATCGTTGCCGCTGGTCGTGATGCGGGGGTTCCCGTGTTTGTGGCGTACTATCGCCGAGCCATGGAAAAGTACGTTCATGTACGGAAGCTGCTGCGCGAGGGCACGATTGGAGACGTTCGGTTTGTTCGGGTTCTGGTTCATCAGCGCCCTATGGTTGCTTCCGACTCCGGATCAGGCTCTGCTTCGGGTGATGCGAATCTTCCGTGGAGATTGCGGCGCGAACTATCCGGTGGTGGTCTGATTATGGACGTCGGATCGCATGGTCTTGATCTGCTGGACTTCTATTTGGGGCCCATCGCGGCGGTGGACGGGTTTGCGGGTAATCTGGGAAACGTCGCTCCGGTTGAGGACACGGTGTGCGGGGCGTGGGTATTTGAATCCGGCGTGCATGGGTCGGGAGTATGGTGCTTCAGCTCCTTTAAGGATGAGGATTCCATCGAGATAGTCGGATCCCACGGTCGAATCACGTTTTCCGTACTCGATGTCCCGTCACCGGTAGTGCTGGAAACGGATCGCGGTGAAGAGGTCCTGCAGTTTGAACCACCGGAGCACGTACAACAGCCGTTGATCCAGACCGTGGTGGATGAGCTCCTGGGACAGGGGACGTGTCCAAGTACGGGGGAGAGCGCTGCGCGAACGGACCTGGTTCTGAGCCGACTCAGGGAGGCGACCGCATGAACTATCGAACGTTTGGATCGACCGGACTTCGACTCTCGGAGATTTGCTTCGGCACGTGGCGCTACGCCTCGCCGGAGGGAATCCGTGATGAACAGAGCGAGTCCGGAGGACGAGCACTTCGGAACGGTCTGGATGCCGGCATCAACTGTATACATTCCAGTCACGAGTATGGGACGCGGTGGCTCACCGGTGAGGTGCTTAAGGAGTACCCACGACGCTCAGAAGTGCACCACATCATTAAGGTGAACGAACCCGATTTTGGAGAAGAGCGGTTCGACCGCGGGCGGTTCCGACGGCAGATCGAGAACGCCCTCCAGGAGCTGCATTCAGAACAGATCTCGATCGTTCAGCACCTGCAACGCGGTTCGGCGAAAAAGGCCACCGTGTACTCCGCCCAGGACGATGCGATCCGTATCCGTGAGTTCGACCGTGACAAAGACGAGCTTCGGGAAGAGACCGAAAAACTCAAACAGGAGGGGAAGATCGCCGCACTGGCCAGTTTCCCCTACACGGTGGGCTTTGCGGAACGCGCGATTGGCTCCGGAGTGTATGACGGTGTTGTAACCTATTTCAATATTTTGGAAACGGAATGGCTTGATCTGTTTCCCATGATCGAGGCCCGGGGAATGGGGGTTGTTGGGATTCGGCCCCTGTGCGCCGGGATGCTCACCGATAAGCGGATCGATCGGAAGACGCTCCCGCCGGGAGATCGCTTGGCCGATTCCAAGTGGGATGCCAAGTATGAACAGCTATCGGCGATTCGGGACGCGCTGGATTCCGCCCCGGACTCATGGACGCGGTATGCCATTGCTGCCTCGCTTGCGCATCCGTTGGTAGCTTCCACAGCTTTGAGTATCAATAACGAACAACAATTGGACGATGCGTTGCGCGCGGTGGACGGGCCGCTCCCGTCGGTGGCCGAGCTTCAGCGCATTCACGCACTAAACGAACAGATTTGGAGTACCCAACATGATCATTGACACCCTTCAGAACGCCGGTTTATATCGGCCGATCAGCAAGAACATCGCCACCGCTTTCGATTGGATGACCGGTGAGAAGATCGACGATTTGCAGGCGCCGAACGTTATCACCGTTGACGGCGATCGGGTTTTCGCCCAAATCCAGGCGTACGAATCGCTCGACCCGACGGAACAACGGTTCGAGTCCCACCGCAACTATATCGACATCCAGTACGTGCAGTCCGGAAACGAAGCAATTCTGTGGACGCCGATCGAGACGCTGACTGTGAAGGAAGATTACGATCCTGAGACCGACAACATGTTCTACCATGATGCTCCCGCCACTGAGCTACAGCTGCACGCGGGCTACTTCGCGGTATTCTTTCCACGGGACGGCCACAAACCGCGCTGTTTGCTGGGCTCTCGGGAACAGATCGGCAAGATTGTGGTGAAAGTCGCGGTGGACTGAGTCCACGCAGGTGGCCGGCCAGGTGGCCGGCGCATGGTGGCCGGCGCATGGTGATGCCGGCCCCACGCCACGAACGGCGCCGTCACCGGAAGTACCGGCGACGGCTTCTTAGGCGCTCCTATTCCGGTGTTACTTCCCAGATACCATCGATCACTACGGACACGTTGAAGGGCATCGGCGTCATGCCGAAGACCGCGCGGGCGTGGAGTCCTCGCTCTTCACCGAACACACCGATAATGGCCTGCGACGCGCCGTGAACCACGGTGGGCTGGTCGTAGAAATCGGGTGCTGAGTTCACGTAACCGGTGACGCGGACACATTTGGTGACTCTGTCCAGCTTACCTTCAAGGAAGGTGCTGATCTGGGCGATCATGTTCATCGCGGCGATTCGTGCCGCCTCCTGTCCTTCCTCTATCGTCAGATCACGACCGAGTTGGCCCAAGTAGACTTTCTCACCATTGACGATAGGTGTCTGCCCGGAGTGGTAGAGCAGATTTCCCGTCTGACGAACCGCGACGTGATAGGCCCCGGTCTTGGGCGGTGTGGGGATGGTGATTCCCGCCGCCTCTGCTGCTGTCGTTGTCTTGTCCATACGTCCTCCTATGTGATAGCGTAATTATGTAATGACAATAGCACAAAAACTATGACTGTGCTATAGTAATGGAGTAATGGAACATCGCGTGAAGGAGAGTTTATGGCAGGTAAAGTGAGCGTTTCCGTCGTAGGTAACGGAATCATGGGAACAGCGATCGCCACGCGCCTTATCGAGGTGGGGCACCCCGTGCACGTCTTCGACCTGGATGAGGCGAAGATGCAGAATTTGGTCGACAAGGGCGCGACGAAGGTTGCGTCCGCTCGAGAGGCGGGGGAGGTTCCCGACTTCGTGATTACCAGCCTCAACACCGCGGCAATCGTGCGGTCCGCCGTCTTTGGCGAACAAGGAGTTGCCGAAGCGAAATCTCCGCCGAAGATGCTCATCGACATGTCCTCTATCGATCCGGTGGCAACCCGGGATATGTCGGCGGAACTCAAGGAGAAGACCGGTATCAAGTGGGTTGATGCGCCGCTTTCCGGGGGGGCTCCGAAGGCACTTATCGGTTCTCTCACCGTGATGGCCGGTGGAACGGAACAGGACGTACAGGACGCCCGGCAGGTGATGGATTCGCTCTGTGCTAACTACACGCACATGGGGCCCTCCGGGGCGGGACAGACGACCAAAATGGTGAATCAGGTCTTGTGTGCGCTGGGATTTCAGGCGGTGGCTGAAGCTGTCCGCATGGCGGAGGCCGGCGGCGTGGATGCTACTCGTATCTCAGCGGCGCTCTCCGGGGGTCGTGCGGACAGTAGCATTCTGCAGGAATTCGGACCGAAGATGGCTAAGCGGGACTACACCCCCACCGGACGCATCGACAACATGCTGAAGGACCTGGAAGCGGTGCAGTCGTTCGCCATGAGTGAACGCCTTCCCCTGCCGATGACCGGGGCCGTTACGGAACTGCACCGGCTGTTCGTAGCCGCAGGAATCGGGCCGGAAGATTCCGCCGCGATGATGAAATACTTCGGGGGATTCTGATGTACACCAGAAGTGCAATATTTGCCGGACGTATAAAGCCGGGTAAGGAAGAGGAGTTCTACGCCGCCGTGGAGGAGCGTTTGCTCCCGGCGTGGAAGCAAATGCTTCATGCGGAGGCGGTTCGTCTGTACCGGCCCGTCCGGCAGGACGACGGCACGCCGGAAGTGTTCCTGGTGCAGGAGATCGACTATCCCTCCCTGGAAGCGATCGATGAGGCCCTCCAATCACCCCGGCGCGAAATCGCCGGGGAGGCGCTTGCCTCGGTTCAGCACCTGTACGAGGGGCACCACTACCACTACGTATACCGAAAGCTCGGATAGAGAGATGGTGCCAACCCGGACGTCCCGCTGGCGGTGAGCGAGGCGATCGACTACACTGTTTACCGTGAGAAACGCTCTGAACGTCGCACTCTTTGTGGTTTTACACACCGCCGTTTCTGCCACGCTCATCGTGGCGGAACCGGTTCTGCTCCGAATCTCCGTGGAGAACACCGAAGACCACGTGCAGACGGTCGCGCTCAGGGCGTTCGCGCAAGAGCTGTCAGCTCGAAGCAATGAGCGCATAACGGTCCAGTTGTACCACTCCGGGGAACTCTATCGTGACCAGGACGTTATGTCTGCGCTCCAGCGGGGACGGATCGAGATGGCCGTTCCCGGAACGTGGCATATCAGCCGATACGTACCGGAGGTGGCGCTATTCCTCCTTCCGGAATTCTACGGGCGGGGATCGGAGTTTGTGCACCGTGTGTCCGACGGTCGAGTGGGTTCGAGGATTTCCGGACAGATCGAATCGGTATTGGGCGTCGTAATACCGGGGCCGTGGTTCGATTTGGGACCGGCGCATCTGTTCTTTGTAGACGGCGGCGTCCGGGGATATCAGGATATCTCCGGACTAGTGATCCGAGTAGCCGGCGGACGCGGAAATGAACTGCGAATCGCCTCACTCGGCGCCGAGCCGATCACCGTTGCGTGGAACGACCTACCGGCGTACCTCTCAACCGGTCAGGTGGATGGAGTCCTCACGACATATGAAACGGTTCGGAGTGGCGCGCTGTGGCGCTACGGAATTTCTCACGTTCTCGAGGACTCGCAGTACTATCCACAATACGTCCCCATGATCCGCAGAACGTTCTGGGATCGTCTCACCGAGGAGGACCGTCGGCTCCTTCGCGACGTGTGGCACGAGACGGTTCCCCGACAGCGAGCCGCTGCAGCTCGGGGACAGACGGAAGCCCGGGAAACGGTGATCCGCGAGGGCGTCCGGATCGAACAGCTTATCACCCAGCAAGTAGATGCTGCTCGGCAGAGACTAATTAAACGCCAGAGTGCGATGGCGGCGGAACTCGGCGTCCCACCGGAGTTGGTGGACTCGTTGTATGATCGCTGATGATCGCCGTGGCGCCGTTGGGCTGTTTTTGTTAATAGTCGCTCTGACATCTGCATTTCTCGCCGTTCATCTTGTTCTCGGTCGGCGCAATGCGTTTCGGCAGATGGAGGAGTTAGCTCTTGCGAGAGTTCAGCTCATTCGTGAGATTACCGACGGCACTTTGCGGGAGGCGCAGCTCATTGTCGCCGAAGTCTCTGGTGGGAGTATCGATGAACTGGGTGCGGATCTACGGCGCCGGTTGTTGTTCGCGGAACAATTGGGGAACGCTGCAGTGTATGATTCCCACGGACAGCGGGAATACGTGATGTCTCAGGTTGGGATGGACCCACCGATACAGCTGCCTAACGATGTTCTTCTTCGCCATCGCACCGCGGGAAGTGGAGCCGACTACTTCGTCGTGGCGCGTGACGATGGCCCCGGTGCGCTTTGGATTACCCATCGAATCCCGGAAGGGGGCATTGTGGCGGCGAATATACTCCCGGCGTTCCTGTCGCTGCAGTTGAGATTCGGTTTGGCTCGTGGAATGATTGGTTCCGTGGGCGACTCTTCGGGAACGATACTCGCTTCGTGGCCCGCTGACGCCGGCAGAGGTGTGACGCCGGCCGCAGGGGATTCGCTGTCGGGTGTGGAGCGACTCACGGTAGATACCATCGGCCGATGGGTAGTAGCCTCAGTACAGCTCCGCGATTATCCGCTGACGGCTCGGATCGCGATAGGGCCGGAGGTCGTTCTCGAACAATGGTATGCGCAGCTTCCGTGGATCGGCGCCTATTTCCTGGGTGGCCACGCCGCTCTTGCTGCATATCTCGTGCAGACGATCCGCCGACGCCGGCAGGAGTGGCAGACGCAGGAGCGGGAATTGCTGGTACGGGAGACAAATCACCGGGTCAAGAACAACCTGATGATCATCGATAGCATGTTATCTCTCAGTGCGACCGGAACCGACGATGAGAACAGCCTCCGCGTGATCGCGGAAACCCGCGGTCGGGTGGCATCGGTCGCCCTGATTCACGAGCTCCTCTACGCCGATGACTCTCTCGAGGACATTCCCTTCGACAGCTACTGCGAGCGCTTGGTGGCCCACATCCAAACCGCTATTGAAAGTTCGGAGAGTACCTCTCCACTCGTGCGCATTGACACGAACGTTGACTCACTACGCGTTTCCGCTGAAGCTGCGCGTCGATTCGGTCTGATTATCCATGAACTGATAACCAATGCCGTAAAGCACGCCGTGCCGATCGATGAAGATGGGGTCTTGCGTCTGAAAATTGTATTCTCTCGCCGGCAGTCCCGGTGGTACCTGGAGATACACGACAACGGGCGTCTCCGTGATGACGCGCACCTCAAAACGTCCCACGGTATTGGAATGACGATTGTCCGTTCACTCATCGAAGAAATGGATGCCACGCTTCATTACGTTCATGACCAAGGGACCCACGTCACCATCGAAGGTGACGTGCTATACTCCCGCCATGGAACCGACGAGATGCCCGTGGTGCGGTGACGATCCTACCTACGTTAGATATCACGATACCGAATGGGGCGTGCCCGTCCACGATGAGCGCCGCCATTTCGAGTTTATTTTGCTCGAGGGAGCCCAGGCGGGCCTCAGTTGGCTCACGATTTTAAAACGTCGTGAAGGATACCGCCGGTGCTTTGCCGATTTCGATCCGGAGCTCGTCGCTCGCTTTGGCGAAGACGATGTCCAGCGCCTCAAGACCGACACCGGTATTATCAGGAACGATCGCAAAATCCGCGCCGCGATCGGAAATGCACGGGCGTTTCTGTCAGTGCAGGAAGAGTTCGGGAGCTTCGATCACTTCATCTGGAACTTTTTTGACGGCACGCCTATCGTAAACGAATTTCGTACGATGGAAGAGGTGCCGGCTGAGACTGAACTGTCCCGGACGATCAGCAAGGATCTGAAGTCCCGGGGATTCAGCTTTGTCGGTCCCACTATTGTCTACGCTCACATGCAGGCCACGGGACTCGTTAATGATCATTTGATCGGCTGCTTTCGTCGCCGGGAGGTGTTGGAGGGCGCGTGATGGCAAAACGTTATTGTCGCACGGTCGTCCTCGTCGGGCTCACTGTGCTCGCGCAGGTACTGATCACGTCCTGTGCCGTGGCGGAGAGCTCCGTGGTCCCCCGGGCCGGGAGCTCCGGTGAGCCGCTGCTCGTGTTGGGCGACTTCAATGCGTTCCGATTCATGCGGCCGGTACGGATTATTGCGCGGGCGGCGGACCTCTCCACCGCTCTCGGCACCGGCCCCACGTATCACTTCAAACGCGGCCTGCGGCTCTTTCCGGCGATCCGATCGACCACGTTCTGTTCGGTGAGCACTGGAGCGCCGGTGCTGCGCAGACGGTACGCCGTCGCCCGGGCGGTGTCTGGTCCTCCGACCATTTCCCGGTGGTGGTCGATCTCCGGTGGTCGCCGGAGGATGACCAATCTGTAATGAAGTGGTAAGTTCCCGGTAACGTTTTTCTGCGAGAGTGTGCATCACGAATATGAAAGCTTCCCGACGAGTTCTTGGCCTTGTGTTGGTTACGATGGGTATAGTGGTCGGTTGTTCAGCCGACGACGTCAAGTTCGGTGTTATCACCGGAGCGGTTCCCGGCACGCCGCTGGAACCGGGAACCCGGATTCACGTGGAACCGTTGGACTCCCGGGCCGGGACGTACACGGTGGTGGATTCGGAACGTGGCAACAGCTATCAGGTGCTTCCGAGCCTGGTGCGCGTATTTGAGACGGCCGCCGCCGCCGACCAGTTTCTGGAAGACGCCGGAGACGCTCTCGGCGTAACCGCCACATCCCGGGTACATGCGCTTCGCGTTCGCGCCGAGCCACAGCTGGATTCCAACGTGGTGTATCGACTGCGGGCCGGGGAAGAAGTGCAGCTTGTCAGCTCCACCGACACAACATCCACGATCAACGGACGCACCGGGGTGTGGTATGAACTGATCGCCGGTGGTCAGCACCACGGTTACGCGTTTGGTCCGCTCCTTGCCGGAACTCCATCGGAAGCTGCCGGCCTTTCCGGAGCGGGGGATGAATCTACTGCACCATTGACGGTTCTCACCGAGGCGATCGGTGGGGCTGTGTGGATCTCTTCCGCCACCGACGAGCGCTTCGCCTCCGGTGGACTCGAGCTTACGGCGATGCGCCTCACCGACGACGCGGTGGTCATTCGGATGAACGACGAAGAGCGTCGGGTTGCGCTGGATTCCGCGGTAATTGATGGCGACGTGGCGGAGTTTGCCGACGGCCAGGTGCGGATGACGCTTCGGTCGGAGGACGAAGTCCGGGTGAGACTGGAGAGCGAAGATGGACCTCGGTTCATGGTGTTTCGCCCACAGGATGAGGCAAGCTGGGTGCAGCTGTGGTCGGAGTACCAGAGGCGGACGGACATTGCTGCGCTGCTCACGGATCACGCCGGGCTTTACCGCAGTGCTACTTACGGCACGGTGCGGGTCTTTGAGGATGGGCGTATTCAGTGGACGGACAAGCAGGCCCTTATTCCGCGGGTGTTCCGTACCGAGGAAATCCAGGAGTTCGGGGTGCGGTATCTGCCTCGGATTTCGACGGACCTGGAAACGATGTATGACGGCGCGATTATGCTGGATGCTCCCATGAGCGACAGCAACCCGGTGTTTCTGGTGGATCTACTCCCGGACGCACTGAGGTTCGTATGGGTCCCCGGATTCAACGTCGACACACCCACGGTGGTTTCATCCCCGGTCACTCCTCTCATTATGTATTTCTCTGCCGCACAGGAGACGCCGTTCGAGCAGGACGCGGGATGATGAGGTCGCCTGCTGCATCTACGCCGAGACCCGGCCGGTTCTGCCGACCCAATCCATAGTCCCCCGGTGACGAAACGCTCATGAATACCGTAGCGACCGGCTTCGAGACATCGCTTGTCGAGAGCATCGCCGTGGTTGCGATAGTAGCGGCAGTAGTCCTGTTTTTCGTTCTGTACGGACTGCACACGCAGTACCGGCGCGAGCGAGTTCGGGAGCAGATCGCTGCCGATCGTTACCGGGAGCTGGCCCATCTCCACAATCTTACACCCTCTGAAGAGCGTCTCGTAGAGCAGTTGGCCGGCGCCCTCGCGCGTGCCCACGACACGTATCTGCTCCTCGAAAACCAGGGCACATTCAATCAGGCGGCGGAAATGTTGACTCGCGAGCTGGTTACGGCGGGGCAAATTTCGGGACTTCGAGTGAAACTGGGGTTTACCGGTCGTCCCATCGGTCTGCAGCCTCGCTCCAGCGTGGATATACCGGCGGAGTCCGCTGTGACGGTGGAGCGAGCGCCGGATTCCGTGCTGCAGGGTATCGTGAAGGCTTCAGCTTCCAACGCGCTGCGGATTCGCATCGAGGAGTCCGAACGACTTCCAACCGAAGGAACGCAGTTGCGCGTCGTCTACCAGAACGAAGCCGGAATGTTTGCCTTCGATACGGTGGTACTGATTCGGGAGGAAGCCGACCTCTATCTGCAGCACTCTGAGCGGATCGACAAGCGACAGCAACGCCGCCACTACCGTCGCGCGTTGCAGCTACCGGTGTCCGTATATCGACACCTTTCCGAAGAGGATGCGCAGCAGTCCGAGTTTATCGATGTTGGCGGCGGTGGGGCCAGTCTCCATAATCCCTCCGCCCGCCTCGACGCCGGCGACACCATCAGCCTTGTGTTCCAGCCGCTCGAGGGCGAGGTAATGGAAGTGCCGGCCACGGTTATTCGCACATCTCGCAAGGGAGCGGTTCTTCATGTTCGCTACGGCAACATCCGTGAGGCGCAGCGCGACCGCATCTACCGGATGCTTTTCTACACCTCGTAGTCCACGACAGCCTGTTCGGCGGCAACCGCCCCGACAAACGCTTTCACCTTCGCGTGCTCCGGATCAGCCTGATACGCTTCCAGGGCGGCGCGATCATCGAAGCTGGAGTACAATGCCACGTCCCAGGCGCGTTCCGACCGATTAAAGTCGATACCGCACTCCACATGACGAAGTGAGGGAACCTTCCCCTCCATCGCCATAATTCTGCGTTGCACCTCTTTGGCGATCTCCGCCTGATTCATGCCTTCGTGGCTGTCTACCAGCTTCCAAATAACGATGTGTTTAACCATGGGGAATTGTATCAGAGTTTCCCGTCTACGGTGCAAGGGTTCAAATAGTAGACTCACCGACATTCGCCCTACCGTTCCCCGGAGTGCGCATACGGTTCGTACCTGTCTCGGGACCGCCTGCTACGTCCGGGGTGAGATGGAAGACCTGGATCGCCTGATTCAGCTGGGTGAAGAGATCCGCGATACGGCACTCTGCGGTCTCGGCCAGACCGCTCCTAATCCAGTCCTCTCAATCCTGCGCCATGCGAAACGGTGTCTGCGATGTGATTACGGAAAGAGCACGGTCCGCGAGGGAATGGCGGTGCACACCAACTCCCGCCGGGTTCGTCAGGGCCGACGGAGTGTGGTAGAGCTGCTGCTGAGCGAGCATACCGGTAATTGTCGCGTGGGTGATCGCGGCGACGACCGTGAACTGAAGGCGTTGGCGCATGAACTGGGTATGCGGGAACTGCCCTTTGAGGGGGAGCGGCCGCTGGGGAGGGGATACCAAACCACAATCGGCCCCGCCTTCGGTGGCGATTTGTCGGAAGTTCCCTGTGTGCAGTGCGATCAGTGTGCGGCGGTCTGTCCGATGGGCGCACCTTTGGGACTCTCCTCGGGCGCAGCGGACATCTTTGCCAATACCGGCGGTGTCAAGGAAGCGGAGGTCACGTTCACGGACACTGTAGAAGAGTGGCGATTTTTCGAGGGAGTGACCACGCGCGTAGCAGTGGCGCACGGTCTCGGCAATACTGCAAAGCTGTTGGATCGTATCAACCGGGGCGAAGGCGAGTACCACTTCGTGGAAATTATGAGCTGTCCCGGTGGGTGTATCGGTGGTGGTGGTCAGCCGCGCACCACCGATGACCACGTGCGGCAGGCGCGGATTGCTGCGATCCACCGGGAGGATGAAGACAAGGAACTGCGTACCAGCCACGAGAATCCGGCGATTCAAGAGATCTATGCGCGGTTCCTGGGCGCGCCGCTGGGTGAGCGGTCACACCACCTGCTGCACACCTCATATGCCCCGAAAACGGTATCGGGATAAGCTGTTCAGGTGACCTGTTGGAGAAGCGCGTTCAGGTGGTCGCGGTTGCGGATCTCGTGTTCAGTATGGTGCACTCCGGGAACGTGGCCACCGATGAGCTCTACGATGTAAGTTCCCAGATCACGCGCTGGAATCCAGTCCGGATTGTTCTGTCCTTCACGGCTGCGCGTGTGAATCGTGGTCTGCGCGGTAATCGCATATACCCGGAGCAGCGAATCGAACGCCTCTTGGGCGATTACCCGGGCCATCATCTTCTGAGCAGACACCATAATCGACACCACCGGCTCATCCGGGTGGATGCTGTCGGCCTCGGGACCGATCAACACGATATAGGAGCCGCTGTTCTGTGCGCGCAACTGTTCAATGAACGTCCGTTGCAGGTTGAAGTGGGTATGCACGTTGTCTTGGATCGTCCGGTTCCAATCGGTTCTGGGCATTCGGTGCATGCTGTAGCCGTAATAGAACGACCCCACCGACACGATCACGCTGTCGATGTGGCCCTCTTCGGCAACGATCTGGTCGCGAAACGTCGTGACTTGCGCTTCGTCCGAGAGATCGGCAGGGATCAGTATCAGCTCATCAGCATCCTCAACGTAATCCCGAAGACGTTCGGAGTGGTCTCCTGATCGGGTAGGTACGTACACCCGGTACCCATGGTAAATCAGGGCACATACGATGCCCTCGCCGACACCCCCGGAACCACCGGCAACTACAGCTACTTTATTCGTTTCCACGGCATCCTCCGTGGTTTTTAGTGTAGCGCCTAATCCGTGCAGCTGCAAATTTCATATGTCGCGGCCGCCGCCCGAACGCTGACTCGGTGTGAACCGATCAGCGCGACCCCGGGCGTCGGTGCCTCAGTACACCGGTACGCCGGCGGTATTGGCTTTGACCCCGTACCGGGCACGAGTGGCGGAACAGATCTGGTGTGCGGCGTCCACCACTTCCCGTTTGGGGGTGGGGCCTTCCACCGCGTCCAGGATCGTGTGGAGCTGTTCCGGAGTATTGATACCTACGACCGTGCTGGTGATGCGCGGATCCGCCAGAGAGAACTGGATCGCAAACTTGGTCCAGGATTGGGGCTCCCGGGACATTTCGTTGCGCAGTTCCGCCACTTGATCGTACCACCGATCAAACTGCTCATCGGCCATGCGATCATCGGTGGGGAGTTTTGCGCGGTCGATGCGCTTGTCCGTGAGTAAACCTGCTGCCACCGGTCTGATACCGATGAAGCCCATTCCCTGATCCTCCATAGCGGGAAAGAGGTCCAGCATTTCCGTCTCCAGAGCGTTGAAATACGCCACGAGGCCGGAAAATGACCCGGATTCGACCACGCGGCGTCCGTATCCCACCGTGTAGGGGAAGCTGGCGAGATAGCCCACCTTGCCTTCGTCTCGAAGCTTTTCAAACTCTTCCAGGAGCGGCTCTGTGACCTCGTCGAACTCGGACAGGCGCTTCGGCTCGCCCTCTTCGCAGTATCCCAGTTCTCGCTCCAGGGTGCCCCGGTGCAAATGTTGCACAACGGCGATGCGATCCACTTTGAGGTCCCGCAGCGCATCTTCCACCTGGCTTCGAAACGTCTGTTTGTCAAACGTGGGAACACCCCAATCCGGTACATTAAGCTTGATGATATGGTGTAGCTCGTGCCGCTTGGCGTGTTTTCCCAACACTTCTCCCGTAAGCCAGCGGGTTTGATACTCATGACTTGAGTGGATGAAGTTAATTCCGCTGTCTACCGCTTCTTCCAGGGCCCGTGCACCGGCACGACTCTGGTCGTCATAGGTGCCGTCCTTCGATGCGTAGCGCATCGTGCCATAACAGATTTCGGATACAGAAAGATCGGTGTTGCCATAATTTCGGTATTTCATATCGCCTCCAATGTATACCTCAAGTGTAACTGCCCATTCTCACGAACACAAGGAATCGCCTATCCGGGGGGGCTATCCGGGTGTCCCCCGTCTATCCGGTAAATCGTTTCACGTAGGCGCTGTAGTCCTTTACCACCGGGGTGTATGTGGTGGCGAAGAGGGATGAAGAAATGATGAAATCCGCCGTGGCGCGGTTGTTGGCGATGGGAATATTGTATAGCACCGCGATCCGTAGCAAAGCCTTCACATCGACGTCATGCGGTTGGGGTTCCATCGGATCCCAGAGGAAGATCATAATATCCACCTTCCCTTCGGCGATCATCGCTCCGAGCTGCTGATCGCCGCCGAGGGGGCCCGACTTCAGCTTAGTCATCTTGTAGCTACGAGTATCCTTGAGATCCAGCTTCTTGCGGATCGCTTCATCTAGGAGTTTTCCGGTGGTACCGGTACAGATAAGATGGTGCTTAATCAGGATCTCGTAGTTCCACTCAACCCATTCCACCAGGTCCTTCTTACGATTGTCATGGGCGACGAGCGCGATGCGTTTCATAGGCCCTCCATACCGCCATATACCACCGATCGCCCGGTTCGGACAATCCTACACCCCGAATACCGCCAGTAACACGCTCGTCGATACCACCGCGAGTACGGTAGAAAGGAGCGTCGCCGTGGCAACCGGGGCAACCGCCCCGGAGTACTTCCGGGCAAACACGGAGGCGTTGATTCCCGTAGGCATCGCCGCGGTTACCACCGCCACCGCGATCCACAGCGGTTGCAAGTGGAAGACAAACGCCGCCAAAAGCCAGACCAGCGTGGGATGCACCACCATCTTGAGCACGATGAGGACGCCCGCCTCACTGAGATGACCGGCGATGCGAAACTCCCGCAATGACGCCCCCGTCACGAAGAGTGCTGCTGGAAGCGCCGATCCCCGGATCAAACCCACCGTATTGTCCAACGGCTCGGGCAGGCGCAGTGCGAGCAAATTGGCCACAACGCCGGCGGCAATACCGATGAGAATCGGATTGCGAACGATCCCCTGAACCGTACGGACGATCACCCCTGCTACAGCTGAGCCCTCTGCCGCGCCGGATGGGTCGGTCTCAGCCAGAGCAGTGGTAAGAAGAAAAAGTATCGCCGCATGCACAGTGACGATCATAAGCAGCGGCAGCAGCCCCGCGTCGCCCCAGGCGGCGGAAATAATGGGTAGCCCGATGAGAACCGTATTGGAATAGGACGCGCCCATGGCAAACACCGCCCGCGCCTGCCGGGACTGGTGGAAGACGAAGCGCCCGATCAGAGCGGTAGCGCCGAAGAGCGCAACGGTCGGCAAGTAGTAGGCCGCCATGAGTTCCCAGTGGAACTCTGCCGGAAGTTCAATCTTGGCCATCGAATCAAAGAGCATTACCGGAAGTGCGACCGAGAACACGTACCGGGTGAGTCCCTCAATATCACGGGTCCGAAAGAGCCCCACCCACGTCAGGAGGTATCCGAGTATTGCAATGAAGAAAACGGGAACGATTATGCCGATGATGTCCACCCCGAGATCGTGCCGAACGGGCGTCGGAGGTGCAAGGGGTGTCGGAAGTGGCGGTACAGGTCGTCAAGCAATCGCAGTATGAATTCGATCGCTTCTTTGACCTCGTCCCCGACCTGATGTGTGTCGTATCTTTAGACGGGTTCTTCGTAAAGCTCAACGACGCCTGGGAGCGAACGCTCGGTTTCTCCAAGACGGAACTCATGTCACGACCGATTACCGATTTTCTGCATCCCGATGATGTCCAACCGACGCTGGATGAAATCGATCGCCGCCGGGAGGGAGATGCCCGGAACCATTTTGAGAACCGCTACCGTACCCGCAGCGGCGAGTACCGCTGGCTCGAGTGGCGGAGCGTGCTGGCTTCAGACGGGTATCTCTACGCCGGCGGTCGGGATATTACCGAACAGAAAGCGAACGAGGAGGCGCTCCGGGAACAGGTCGAGCGCAACGAGCTTCTCCTCAGGGAACTGCACCACCGCGTGAAGAACAGCCTTTCGTCGGTGGCGGGGTTGCTGTCGATCAGCGCTGCCGAGGAAGCCAGTGCATCCTCTCGGCATTCACTCATGGAGGCACGGGGCAGAATCGATTCAATCAGCCAGTTGTACGAGAATATGCAACAAGCCGCCGACGATTCCGTGGATCTGGCGAGATACGTTGAGGACCTGGCCCGCTCCGTGGTGGACGCCTCCAGCAACAATCGTGATATCGAATTGCAGGTTGACGTGGCACCGCTCTCGGGATCGCTTGATGACGCGTTTCCGGTGGGACTCATACTGAATGAGCTGCTTACCAACGTCCTGAAACACGCCTATTCACGGCACGAGACGGGCCTCATTCGCGTGACACTACGTCCGGTCATTGACGGGGGAGACTCGGCGGGGATCCTCTCCGTCACCGACTACGGTACCGGATTCCCCGAAGAATTCGACATAGGGCGATGTGCCGGAACGGGACTCATGCTCATTCAGACGCTCGTGGACCAGATCGACGGGGCCGTTACATTTTCCAGGGAAGAGGGGAACACCGTTTCCGTTCGCTTTCCCTGTACGTCGGTGGCGGCGGAGTAAGGTACTATACGGCGTGTAGTTCTTTGGCCACGGTGCGCGCCGCGCTCCGAACTCGCTCGCTCGCGGCCTCGTCTGTCCGGACACTACCCCGGCGGAAATACCCGGTAATCGCAACCTGATCGCCGATGCGGTATCGCTGCTGGCGCAGCGGATCGGCGAGGGCCGGCATCGTAACACCCATCTCCGAAACTTCAATCTGCTCGCATACCCCCTGAGACTCCAGCTCGTCCCCCATGCGGAATAATGGTCATTCTCCAGTCTTAGACGGATTCGTCCATGTGTTCGCTAACGCACCGACCACGCTCGGTAGCTTTCGTATGTTTGTTTGTAGGGACCCTATGAAAGTGAGTGCGCACTCTCTAGCGCAACGGCACGCAGTGCCACAAGAGCGTTGCGTGGAACGAGAAACGGAGAAAGAAAAATGAAACGAAAAGGTAAAGCCAACAAGTATTTACTCTTGCTGGCAGCGATTGCAGTATTACTCGTAATTGGAGCATGTTCAAGCGCCGGAACCGGCGGGTCCAGCGACGATGAGACGACCGACACGACGGCACCGACGGTGACCTCGACGGTTCCTGCCGACTCAGCCACTGATGTTGCGATAAACAGCACCATCACCGCGAGCTTCAGCGAAGCGATGGACTCCGCAACGATCGTAGCGGCCAACTTCACCTTGGTTGATGACGCAACGTCGGTGTCCGGGG